>CAXTME010000033.1:0-41986 GCA_964245215.1 uncultured Lichenihabitans sp. | reverse complement strand
CCGGTCGTCGAGTTCCGACGCCAGTGCCGCGCCTTCGCGCAAGGCTGGCTCGACGTGCAGCGCGAGGAGTTCAAGCGCCTGGGCATCGTGGGCGACTGGGATCACCCCTATGCCACGATGGCGTTCCACGCCGAAGCCACGATTGCCCGCGAAATCATGAAGTTCGCGTCGAACGGGCTGCTCTATCGCGGCTCGAAGCCCGTCATGTGGAGCGTGGTCGAGAAGACCGCGCTGGCCGAGGCCGAGGTCGAGTACGAGGACTACACGAGCGATACGATCTTCGCGGCCTTCCCCTGTCAGGTCGTCGTGCGCGACGACGCGGTGCTCGACGATCGCGCCGCGGCCTGGAACGCGCTGGCCTTCAGACACCAGGCCGGCGACGCCATGCTGCCGGCCTCCGTCGTCATCTGGACCACGACGCCGTGGACCATGCCGGGCAACCGGGCCATCGCGTTCTCGTCGCGGGTCGCCTACGGCCTCTACCGCGTGACCGAAGCGGCCGCCGACAACTGGGCCAAGATCGGCATGCGCTACGTGCTGGCCGACAGCCTCGCCGCAAGCGTCTTCAAGGCCGCGCGGGTGGAAGGTTTCGAGCGGCTCGGCGACGTTTCGGCCGAGGCGCTTTCGGTCGGGGCCTGCGCGCATCCCTTCGCGGCCACGATGCCGGGCTATGGCTTCACGGTCCCGCTGCTCGCCGGCGACCATGTCACGGACGAGGCCGGAACGGGCTTCGTCCATACGGCGCCGGGTCACGGCCGCGAGGATTTCGATCTCTGGCTCGCCTCGACCCGGAGCCTGTTGGCCCGGACCATCGATCCGCGCATCCCCTACACGGTCGACGCCGACGGGATGCTGACCGCCGACGCGCCGGGCTTCGAGGGAAAGCGGGTGCTCACCGACAAGGGAGCCAAGGGCGATGCCAACGAAGCCGTCATGGCGGCGCTGGTGGCGGCCGGGAACCTCGTGGCCCGTGGCAAGCTGAAACACTCCTACCCGCACAGCTGGCGCTCGAAGAAGCCCGTCATCTTCCGCAACACGCCGCAGTGGTTCATCGCCATGGACCAGGCCTTTTCGGTCACGGCGGACGCGGCGCCGCGGCCGGGCGTGCCGCCGCACGGCTCCAATGCTCCGGATACGCTGCGAGGCGTGGCACTCGACGCCATCGCCGAGACCCAATGGGTGCCGCCCGCGGGCCAGAACCGCATCACCGGCATGATCTCCAACCGGCCCGATTGGGTGGTGTCGCGCCAGCGCGCCTGGGGCGTGCCGATCGCCATCTTCGTGCGAGACCGGGTCGACGGTTCGGCCGAGATCCTGCTCGACGACGCCGTGAACGCGCGCATCGCGGCGGCGTTCGAGACCGAGGGTGCCGACGCCTGGTATGTCGAGGGTGCCCGTGAGCGGTTCCTCGCGGAGCGCGCCGAAGAGCCCTGGTCGAAGGTCGACGACATCCTCGACGTGTGGTTCGACTCAGGCTCCACGCATGCGTTCACCCTGGAGGATCCGCAGCATTTCCCGCAGTTCGCAGGCCTCCGCCGCCGGGTCGACGGCGGCGAGGACGAGGTCATGTATCTCGAAGGCTCGGACCAGCACCGCGGCTGGTTCCACTCGTCCCTGCTCGAAAGCTGCGGCACCCGGGGCCGCGCTCCCTACGACGCCGTCCTGACGCACGGCTTCACGCTCGACGAGAACGGGCGCAAGATGTCGAAGTCGCTCGGCAACGTCGTGGCACCCCAGGACGTCATCAAGGCGTCGGGCGCCGATATCCTGCGGCTCTGGGTGGCGGGCGCCAACTACGCCGACGACCAGCGTCTCGGCAAGACCGTGCTGGCCACGACCGTCGAGACCTACAAGAAGTGGCGCAACACCCTGCGCTGGATGCTGGGCACCCTGTCGCATGCGCGGCCGGACGATGCCGTGGCCCATGCCGACATGCCGGATCTCGAGCGCTTCGTGCTGCACCGTCTCGTCGAACTCGACCGGACGGTGCGGGCCGCCTATGCGGCTTTCGACTACACCCGGATCCTGGCGGCGCTGGGTTCCTTCATGACGAGCGACCTGTCGGCGTTCTACTTCGATATCCGCAAGGACACGCTCTACTGCGATCCGCGGTCGAGCGTGGCGCGCCGCGCCGCGCTGACGGCGATCGACGAGGTCTTCACCCGCGTCGTGGTCTGGCTCGCCCCCATCCTGTCCTTCACGGCCGAGGAGGCCTGGCTGTCGCGCAATCCGTCCGCGCACGGTTCTGTGCACCTGCAGCTCTTCCCCGCAACACCCGATGCCTGGTTCGACGAGGCCTTGGCGGCCCGGTGGCGCGACATCCGCTCGGTCAGGCGGGTCGTGACGGGTGCGCTCGAAGTCGAACGCTCGGCCAAGCGCATCGGCTCTTCCCTCGAGGCCGCGCCGGTCGTCATCGTGTCCGACCCTGCCTTGAAGACCCTGCTCGACGGGGTCGATTTCGCGGAGGTCTGCATCACCTCGGGGATCGTGGTGGAGACCGGGAACGGCGCGCCCGACGCCTATCGTCTGCCGGATGTCGAGGGCGTCGCGGTCGTGCCGCGACGCGCCGAAGGACGCAAATGCGCCCGCTCCTGGAAGATCTCGCCTCTCGTCGGCAGCGACCCGGAGTTTCCCGACGTGACGCCGCGCGACGCCGAAGCGTTGCGGGAACTGCAGCGCGACGGCATGCCGGTGGGACGCCGGTCGTGAACGGGCGTGAACGCCGCGGGGTGGTGGCGGTCGGTGTTGTCGCGGCGGTTTTGACGCTCGCGGCCGACCAGGCCTCGAAGCTCTGGCTACTGCGCGACTTCGATCTCGCGGCGCGCTCCCCCTACAGGGTGGCGCCGGGCGTCGACCTCCTGCTGGCCTGGAATCGCGGGATCTCCTATTCGCTGCTCACGGCCGACAGCGACCTCGGCCGCTATCTTCTGATCGGCGCCACGCTTCTCGCGACGTTGCTCATCGTATGGTGGCTCTGGCGGTCCACGACTCTCACGACGGGCCTGGCGCTCGGCCTCCTGATCGGCGGGGCGTTCGGCAATCTCATCGATCGGGTCCTCTACGGCGCGGTCGTGGATTTCGTGTTCATCCATTCCGGCAGCTTTCGCTGGTACATCTTCAACGGTGCCGATTGCGCCATCGTGGTCGGTGTGGGGTTGCTGCTCTACGAGTGGGTCATGCCTCGCGAGGTGCGGGACGCCCCCAAAATGCCGCGATCATCACAGCATAGTTGAAGCCTTGGTTTTAGTATTTTGACCAGTGACGGAGTCGTTCATGTCCGGAACGCTGCTTGACTTGCGTGGCGCGCTCATTGCCGGCGGCCTGTTCGGCCTCTCGATTTGCATCGTGTCGCCGGCGCGGGCGGCCGATGACGGCTATGCCAATGTCTTCTCCTCGGTGCTCGGTGCCGTCGGCATCGTAAAGCCCGATGCTCCGGACGAAATCGAATATCGTGAGCGGCCTCCGCTGGTCATCCCCCCGAGCACCGGCGCCTTGCCGAAACCCGCCAGCGGCGGCACCAAGCGGACCGCTGCCTGGCCGCAGGACCCCGACGTGCTGCGGCGCCGCAAGGCGGCCGAAGAAGCGCGTGCGCCCAACACCATGGATCCCTTGCTGAGCAACAAGGGTGAGATGATGTCGAAGGAGGAAGCCTTGAAAGGACGCGGGCAGGGCGAACCGGTGCGGCCGAACGATTGCGGCAACGACGGCAATGCCCGAAATTGTCTCGTGGTGAACCCCGACGTGCTCAGGGCCGAGGGCGAGAAGTTCCAGGCGTCCAACCCCGACAAGGCGGATACGGTTGTGGCCGGCAAAGAGCCCGATCGCGTGTTCCTGACGCAGCCCCCCAAGGGCTACATGAAGGTCACGAAGGCCGTCAAAGCCACGACAGAGGCGCCGGTCGAGAAACTCGACGACTCGAGCCCCCGTTACATGCAGCAGCAGGAAGCCCGTAAGCACGCCGACGACTGAGGCTCGAGGCAGCCTTCGGTGCGACTCGGTGGTGTCATCCGAACAAAAGGCTCCGCAACATCCGATGCGGGGCCTTTTGCCACTGTCGAGCATCCGCCGTTGCAGGCTCGACATACCGAAAATTGGGCGAGTCCACGCCTCCGGAAGAGCGCGAGCCTCTCGCTCGAGACCGCAAGTGCTCGGGAGCCGCAGAGCAAGACTCGCTCCGAGCCCTGGACTTTCTGACAAGAGTTGTCACATTGGGCCGGGGGACCCGCGAACGCGGGCCTTGCTTCCGCTGAAGTGCTTGTTCGGCGAAATCCCCGCCTTCGACTTCAGCGTGTAGATCAACCGCCCATGTCCTTTGCCGCGCCTGTCTCTCCGTCGCTCGAAACTCTGGGCCTGACCCTCACTCCGCCGGAGGGCGGAAAGCGCAGCGGGCCCGATATCACTCATGGCCGTCTCGACAACGGCCTCGAGATCGTCGTGATCCCGGATCACCGCGCGCCCGTCGTCACCCACATGATCTGGTATCGTAACGGCTCGGCCGACGACCCGGTCGGCAAGTCGGGTATCGCACATTTCCTAGAACACCTGATGTTCAAGGGCACGTCGACCCATCCGCAAGGCCAGTTTTCCGAAACGGTTGCCGAACTCGGCGGGCAGGAAAACGCCTTCACGTCGAACGATTACACGGCCTATTTTCAACGGATCTCGAAAGAGCATCTCGGAACCTTGATGAGCTTCGAGGCCGACCGGATGACCGGCCTCGTGCTCACGGACGAGATCGTCGATCCCGAGCGGGACGTGGTGCTGGAAGAGCGGCGGATGCGAACCGACACGGATCCATCGTCGCAATTGAGCGAGACCGTTCAGGCGACGCTGTTCACCCATCACCCCTACGGCAAGCCCATCATCGGCTGGAAGCACGAGATCGAGTCGCTCGATCGCGGAGACGCTTTCGCCTATTACCATCGCTTCTACACGCCCGAAAATGCCATTCTGATCGTGGCGGGCGATGTCGGCTTCGACGAGGTGAAGAGCCTTGCGGAAACCACCTATGGCCAAATCCCGGCACGGGGCGATGCACCCGTGCGCAAACGGCCTCTGGAGCCCGACGCGCACGCGCATCGGCTGGTGACGCTGGCGGACGCCAAGGTCGAGCAACCGAGTGCCCAGCGGGTCTATCTCGTCCCGTCCTATCGGACGGGTGGTCGGGACGCGATGGCACTCGAAGTCATGGCGCACCATCTCGGCGGTGGCCAGACCAGCATGCTCTATCGGAGCCTCGTGCTCGAACAGAAGGTCGCGGTCGCGGCCGGAGCCTATTACATGGGCACGTCGTTCGACGACACGCGGTTCTACGTCTGGGCCATCCCGAACGAGGGGGTGACGCTCGAAGCGCTCGACGCGGCCATCGAGGGCGTGATCGCCACGGTCTCGACGACGCTAGCGGAGCCGGGCGATCTCGCCAGGGCCAAGACGCGCCTCGTCGCGGATGCGGTCTATGCTCAGGACAGCCAAGCGACCTTGGCCCGCTGGTACGGCGCTGCCCTGACCACGGGATTGACCACCGAGGATGTGGCGGCCTGGCCCGACGGGATCGACGCGGTGTCGGCCGAGAACGTCCGCGATTGCACCGCGACCTGGCTCACGAAGCGCCGGTGCGTCACGGGCTTCCTGATGCCGGAGGTCGTCGAGACGAGGTCGACCGCCGATTGAAGCCGCCTCGCGGCGCGACGTTCGGCTCCCTTCTGCCGTAGCCGCGCTTGAAATCATCCGCATGCGTTCTGGATTTCCGATGACTGCCTTCGCCGCGATACAGCCCGTCTCCCGCGCCGCCACCGTCCAGAAGGTGCGCTCCCCGGGCGGCATCGAAGCCTGGCTCGTGGAGGACTATGCCGTTCCTCTGGTGGCGATCGACTTCTCGTTCCGGGGTGGCTCGTCCCAGGATCCTGTCGGGAAGTGCGGGACCTCCGCCATGATGGCGAGCCTCCTCGACGAGGGCGCCGGGCAACTCGACTCCGAAGGGTTTCATCGCGCGCTGGACGACAAGGCGATCGAGATCTCGTTCGGCGCCGAGCGCGACGCCGTTTCGGGCAGGATGAAGACCCTCAGCCGTTCGATCGATGCCGCGGTCGACCTGTTGCGTCTGGCGCTGAACGAGCCGCGCTTCGACCCCGATGCCGTCGAGCGCGTCCGCGCGCAGTTGACCGCGGGCCTGCGCCGCGAGGCGAAGGATCCCGACGCGCTCGCCGGGCGCGGCTGGCGTGAATCCGCTTTTCCAAACCACCCCTACGGACTTCCGGTGCGGGGGACCCTTGAAAGCCTCGGCGAAATCGGGCGGACGGACCTCGGCGATCTCTACCGTGCCTGCGTGGTTCGCCGCGACCTCAAGATCGCGGCCGTCGGCGCCATCGATGCCGTGAAGCTCGGCCAAGTCCTGGACCGTGCCTTCGGGGGCTTGGGGGCCGAAGGCGCACTCGTGCCGATCCCCAACGTCGCGGTCGCGTCCGGCGGAAAGCCGCAGATCATCGACCTCGACATCCCTCAGTCGACGATCCGGTTCGGCCTCAACGGCGTCCCGCGCCGCGACCCCGACCATATGGCGGCGGTCGTGATCAACCATATCCTGGGGGGTGGCGTCTTTTCGGCCCGTCTGTTTCGGGAAGTGCGGGAAAAACGGGGCCTCGCCTATTCGGTCTATTCGCATCTTTCGACCTTCGATCATGCCGCGATCTTCGGCGGCGGCACGTCCACGAAAAACGAGCGGGCGAAGGAATCCATGGAGGTGATCCAGGATCAGATCGGCCAGCTCGCCGCCGATGGTCCGACCGAGGAGGAACTCGACAAAGCCAAGAAGTTCCTGACCGGCTCCTACGCGTTGCGCTTCGACACGTCGCTCAAGATTGCGAGCCAGCTCGTGAACCTTCAGACCGAGAATTTCGACGTCACCTACCTCGACGAGCGCAACGCGATGATCGACGCCGTGACGCTCGAGGATGCGCGTCGCGTCGCCGGTCGCATGCTGGGAGCCGGGCCGCTGCTCGTCACCGTCGTGGGCCGGCCGGAAGGCTTCTGAGGTCGGGTCTCGCGGCTGACAGCACGGCGCCGTAGGGGAGCGTTAAGAGTCGGTACGGCTAGTGGCAGTGCTGCCCGCAGCCGAGTGCGTTTCTACGATGTCGCGTTTCTTCGTGTTCCCGCCGCAACTGTTGATCGCGGCCATCCTTCCCTGGCTGGCTGGTTGCGCGGCCAGCATGCTTTCCGATCGCGATTGCATGACGCGGGTCATGTATTTCGAATCCAATCGATCGAGCCCCGAGGGCATGCTGGCGGTCGGCACCACCGTCATGAACCGGCTCGAGGCGCCCGGCTATCCGAAGACGGTCTGCGGCGTGGTGGGCCAGCCCCGCCAGTTTGCCGACGGGGTCCTCGACAAGCCCATGACGCCACGCGCAGCAGCGCTAGCCGCCGAGGTAGCCGACCGAGTGCTCGCCGGGGAGCGTCACCCGCAGGTCGGCGACGCCATGTTCTTCCACACGGCGGGCTATACTTTTCCGTACCGGAACATGCATTACGTCGTCGTGGCCGGCGGTAACGCCTTCTACGAGAAGCGCCGCGGCCAGGATCGCGATACCCCGAACAGCGCCGCCGACGTGCCCGTCGATCCCCTGACAAGGCCCCAGGCTCCGCCGCAGGAGCCCGGCCCGGACGCAGTCGCGCAAACGGGCGACGACCTGTCGGCTGCCGACCAGGACTGACACGCTTTCCGGATGACCGGCTCGGTGGGAAACCAAGCGACCGAGCCAGTCAACCGGAAGCGACATGACGCCACCCGAGCGCTCGCGACCCCCCGCGGAGCTGTCGCGGACCCGTTGTTGCCGGTCGCCGGGGGCGCTATAACATCCCCATGCGCTTCACCCCCGAGTTTCTCGACGAGATCAAGGCGCGGGTTACCGTATCGGATGTCGTCGGGCGTCGCGTCAGGCTGAAGAAGCAAGGTCGCGAGTGGCGTGGATTGTCGCCGTTCAATGCAGAAAAGACGCCGTCGTTCTATGTCAACGACGCCAAGATGCAGTGGTTCGATTTTTCCTCGGGACGCAACGGCAACGTCTTCGATTTCGTCATGGCGACGGATGGCCTGAGCTTCCCGGAGGCCGTGGAGACCCTGGCCGCGGAAGCGGGGCTCGACCTGCCGAAAAGCACGCCCGAAAGCGTTGCCCGCGAACAGAAGCGTGCCGGCCTCGTCGAGGTGCTCGAGCTTGCGGCGCAGTTCTTCGAGCGAACTCTCAAGGATCGTGCAGGCGCCAAGGGCCGTGACTACCTCGCGACGCGCGGGATCGCGCCCGCCCAGCAGGCCGAGTTTCGTCTCGGCTTCGCGCCGGCCGAGCGGTACGCGCTGCGCGACCATCTGGCGGGCAAAGGCGCTTCCGTCGAGGTGATGATCGAGGCGGGCCTGCTGATCCATGGAGACGACATCGCGGTACCCTACGATCGCTTTCGCGATCGCGTGATGTTCCCTATCGCGGACAGGTCCGGTCACGTCATCGCGTTCGGTGGCCGCGCCCTCGACGCCACCGTGCCGGCCAAATACTTGAACAGCCCCGAAACGCCGCTCTTCCACAAGGGCGCGGTCCTCTACAACCATCATCGGGCTCGGAAGGCCGTGCAGGAGCATGGCATCGTCATCGCGGTCGAAGGATACGTGGACGTCATCGCCATGACGGCCGCGGGTTTCCCCAACGTCGTGGCGCCGCTCGGCACGGCGCTGACCATCGACCAATGCGACCTCCTGTGGCGCATGTCGCACGAGCCGATCCTCTGCTTCGACGGCGACGGGGCGGGGCGCCGCGCCGCCCACAAGGCGGTCGACACCGTGTTGCCGGCGCTCGGCCCCGAAAGGACGTTGAGGTTCGCCTTCCTGCCGGACGGCCAGGATCCCGACGATCTCGCTCGGTCGGGCGGAAACGCTGCGATCGCGGCCGTGCTGGCACAGGCGCGCCCCCTCGTCGATGTCCTGTGGACGCGCGAAACCGAAGCCGCGGTGCTCGACACGCCGGAGCGCCGGGCCGGGCTCGAGCACAGGCTTTTCGACTTGACCAAGGCAATCGCCGACGAGTCCGTACGGCGGCACTATGGGTCGGAGTTGCGGTCCCGTCTTCAGGCTCTCACCGGGCAGGCTCAGCGACGGCCCGCCGCCGGCCCGCGGCAAGCACGCCCGGCGACGCCGTTCGGAGTGCGGTCGCGGTTCGCCCAGCAGCCGTTGCGGGGCTATCGCGGCACGGCACCGGCCCCCTTGAGCGGCAGCTTCGCTGCGCCCGCCCACGCCAGGACCGGTGCGTTTTCGCGCAGCGACGTCGAGATCCTGATCCTGGTGATGAACCATCCTGGTCTGCTCGACCGCCATGCGGAAGACCTCGCGCATCTCGACATCGGCAACCCCGAGCTGGCGCGGTTCCGCGACCTCATGGTGGACCTCCTGGCGGCTCACTACGACGACCACGCCTTGTTCAAGGCGGCGCTGGATGCTCGGGGAGGGAGCGATCTTCGGCATCGCATCGAAGACTTCGCCGCACGATTGCCGCATTGGTGTCTCCGCCCCGAGGCTGCCGAATCGGACGCCGAGCTGATGTTGGGACAGGCCTTGACCTTGCACCGCAAGGCGAGGGAGCTACATAAGGAACTGGTTGACGCCACAAATGCGTTGGCGCGCGACGGTTCCGATAATCATTTCGCACAGGTTCGCGACCTGAAGGCGATGGTGACGACGCTAGAGGGAACCGAAGCGACGGTCGAGGGATACGGCTCTTTGTCGGGGCATGAATCGGCCGACGACTGATATTTGCGACGCAACGCTTGCGTCATGGTTAACATCGAATTCACAGCCTTGGCCGATGGTACTTGGCGGAACGTGAGCGGAACCGCCGGGGTCGGGCATGAGCACAGGATATCAAGCGAGCGCGAGCCCCACGGGGGTGCGCGGTCGGTCGGAGCGAACAATGGCAAAAAAGGACAGTGAAAAGGTCGAGGGCGAAGGCGTCGTGACGGAACCGGCTGCCGATGGACCTTTGCTCGATCTGTCCGATGCTGCCGTCAAGCGTATGATCAAAGCCGCGAAGCGCCGCGGTTTCGTGACCCATGACGAGCTCAATGCCGTCCTGCCCTCGGAAGAGGTGACCTCCGACCAGATCGAAGACATCTACGCCATGCTGAGCGAGATGGGGATCAGCGTCGTCGAAAGCGAAGAGGCCGAGGAAGGCGCCGCCGCGACCGAGGAGAAGGCCGACGAGGAAGAGGAGTCCGAGGGAGGCGAACTCGTCGAGGCCCCGCGCCAGACCGCAGTTGCGACGCGCACCAGCGAGCCCGCGGATCGGACGGACGATCCTGTGCGCATGTACTTGCGCGAGATGGGTTCGGTCGAACTCCTGTCACGCGAGGGCGAGATCGCCATCGCCAAGCGGATCGAAGCTGGCCGCGAAGCGATGATTGCGGGCCTGTGTGAAAGCCCGCTGACGTTCCAGGCCATCATCATCTGGCGCGACGAGCTCAACGAAGCGAAGGTGCTGTTGCGAGAGATCATCGATCTCGAAGCGACCTACGCGGGCCCCGACGGGAAGAACACGCCCAAGATCGATATGACGGCCCCCGATGCCGCCGAGATGCTGGCTGCTCGTACGGCGGCCGCGCCCGCGACCGCACCCCGCAATCCCCCTGCCGGGCTCGACGGCGACATGCCGCTGCCCGACGATGCGTTCGACGACGACGACGACATGGAGAATTCCGTGTCGCTTTCGGCGATGGAGACGGAGCTGAAGCCGAAGGTTCTCGAGACCTTCGACCGCATCGCCGACGCCTACAAGAAGCTTCGTCGGCTGCAGGACCAGAACGTCGAAAATCGCCTCGGCGGTGAAACGTTGTCGCCTGCGCAGGAGCGCAAATACAAGGACCTCAAGAAGGCCGTCGTGGCCGACGTGAAGTCGCTGGCGCTCAACCAGAACCGCATCGACGCGCTGGTCGAGCAACTCTACGACATCAACAAGAAGCTGATCGGCTACGAGTTGAAGCTGCTGCGGTTGGCGGAAAGCTGCGGCGTGTCACGCGAGGACTTTCTGCGCAACTACCAGAATTCCGAGCTGGACTCGAAATGGGTCTTGCGGGTTTCGAAGCTCGGCAGCCGCGGTTGGAAGGATTTCGTCGCACGCGAGAAGGACGGCATTCACGCGCTGCGAGGCGACATCCACAACCTGTCGTCGGAGACCGGGCTCGAGATCCTGGAATTCCGCAAGATCGTGCACATTGTCCAGAAGGGCGAGCGCGAGGCCCGTCAGGCCAAGAAGGAGATGGTGGAAGCCAATCTCCGGCTCGTGATTTCGATCGCCAAGAAATACACCAACCGAGGGCTTCAGTTCCTGGACCTGATCCAGGAAGGCAATATCGGTTTGATGAAGGCCGTCGACAAGTTCGAGTATCGCCGCGGCTACAAGTTCTCCACCTATGCGACGTGGTGGATCAGGCAGGCTATCACCCGCTCGATCGCCGATCAGGCACGAACGATTCGTATTCCGGTCCATATGATCGAGACGATCAACAAGATCGTGCGGACGTCGCGTCAGATGCTGCACGAGATCGGACGTGAGCCGACGCCGGAGGAACTGGCCGAGAAGCTCGCCATGCCGCTCGAAAAAGTGCGCAAGGTGCTGAAGATCGCCAAGGAGCCGATCAGCCTCGAAACGCCGATCGGCGACGAGGAAGATTCGCATCTCGGCGACTTCATCGAAGATAAGAACGCCATCCTCCCGATCGACGCCGCGATCCAATCGAACCTGCGCGAGACGACGACGCGGGTGTTGGCATCCTTGACCCCACGTGAGGAGCGCGTGCTTCGGATGCGCTTCGGGATCGGAATGAACACCGACCACACGCTCGAAGAAGTGGGGCAGCAGTTCTCGGTGACCCGAGAGCGGATCCGGCAGATCGAAGCCAAGGCGCTGCGCAAGCTGAAGCACCCTTCGCGTTCGCGGAAGTTGCGCAGCTTCCTCGACAATTGATCGAAAAGGCCCGACCTGGTCGGACCTTGTGCTGCTGACATCTCCGTTAGGAAGGTGTTCAGCATGCTGGATAGGTTCAACGGTCGAGAGCCCGAACGACGCGTTTCTGCGAGATCGGCGACAGGGGGCATTAAGACCCGACCCCTACTGCTCGAGCGGTCGTCCGTGCCCGATCATCGATCCGGACGGCTCCCGTCGCGGAAAGGTCTTCGATGCGCCAAGTCCGGCCGGCACCTGTATCGGGCAACTCCGCGACTGCTCAGCCGAGATTGGCAGCGCCGAACGAAAGCCGCTTTCAGAACGCGCTCAGCGTCGCCCTGATGGCGGGCATCGCTTTTCTGCCGATCGTGATCGCGGCCGGGTTCCTGGCCGAGCATCTCGATGGGCTATCCGTGCCGCGAGAGGTCTCCACCGCTGCGTTTCGGGGTCCGATCGACGATCGACGGGGCGCGGAGGTCCTGGCCGGATCGGAGCGTCCCGCCGTTCGCGTTCGCGCCGGTTTCTGAGAGCGGGGGCATGTCTGGCGACAGCTGACCAAGGCAACCGGACAACACCACCACGTCTTAAAAACCGAAACGCCATGCGTCGCCCGCGGCAACAGTTCTCCTTTGGCCCGCGTTACCGAGCCATCAATGGGGGAATGGAATGGTGCGTTCAGGATCTTGGATGGCGATGGGAGCCGCAGTGGCTCTCCTGTCGACGAGCACGCTCGCGGGGGCACAGACGCCTGGCGGGCAGACTGGCGGCACCAGCGGCGGCACGGGGAGTGCCAGTTCCAACGGGGGTGCGGGAGATGCGGGCGGAACCGGGCAACTCGGGGTCAAGACCCAGGGGACCGGGAAGGTCGCCACGACGCCTCCCGCCGCGGGTTCCAATGCGGGCAATACCGGAAAAAGCCCGATCGTCGGTTCGGGCGCGACCGGCAACGGCGGTGTCTTGGCGGGTAGCGCGCCGTCATCCGACACGTCTCCCGCGAATGGAACGACGCCCGCGACGGGAGGTCAGCCGGCTTCGCCCAACCTCGACGGCATTGCTTCGGGGCAGGCTCCGAAATGAGCCGGCACGGCCTCTATCTCGGCGCGTGGCTGTTGTCGGCCACTTTGGCATCAGCGCAGACGGCGCCCGCCGCCCCGGCGAGTACGCCACAGGGGGGAATGTCGACGAAGAACCTTACGGTTCCGGGCAATGGTGGAGTGGCGGGTACCGGCCTCGGTGGCTCTGCTCCATCACCTTCCGTCGGCAGTGGAGCCGGCAGCGGCTCGGGAACGTCGGGCAGCGGAACGCCGGGTTCCGGCATGAGCGTCAAGGGACCTCCCGGGCAGGGGATCGCCGGTCAGGGTACGAGCCCCGGAAGCGGTCTATCGGGAACCGATCAGTCCGGGTCCGGGACAGATCCTGGTTCCACACATGCGCCGTAGATTGCCGTCGCCGGATCAGAAGTGCTCGTCCTGCGGCGCTGCGGGCTTGGCCTCGTGCTTCATGATGAGCGGCACCTGAGACAATGCGAACAGCAACGTCAGCGGCATCGTCCCGAAAACTTTGAATCCAGCCCAGAACACGTCGGTTTGCGTGCGCCAGACGACCTCATTGAGCGCCGCCAAAACGAAGAAGAAGAGTCCCCAGCGGAACGTCAGCTTGCGCCATCCATCCTGGTCGAGATGCAGGGCGGAATCGAGCACGACGGGCAGGAGCGGCTTGTCGAAGGCGAGACCACCGAGCAACGCCCCTCCGAAGATGCAGTTGATCACCGTCGGCTTCATTTTGATAAAGACCGGGTCTTTGAAATAGAACGTCAAGGCGCCGAAGATCACGACCGCGACCGCGGTGACGACCGGCATGATGGGAAGGCGGCGCGTCAGGCCGAACGAGACGGCGAGCGCCGCCACAACGCCCACCATCAAGACGCCCGTGGCGACCTGCAGGCCGAAGCGGTAGGACGCGATGAAGAAACAGGCGAGCGGCCCCAGTTCGAGAACGAGCTTCAGTGTCGGATCGATGGTTCTCTTGCGGCCCGCGGGCTCGGACGTCTTCGTGAGGGTGCTGTCGTCGAAAGTGGTCATGCGTGCCTGCCGCCTTGGCGTCTTGCTTTTCATACGGGCCGTTCGCTGAACGTGCCCTTACCGCCGATCAATGGTGCGATAAAGGGTCGAAACCGGTCTTTTCATGACACAGTGAGGATTCAGCCCTCGATTCCGGCGATGGCGCGGGCGAAATCCGCGGCCTCGAACGGTTCGAGATCGTCGATGCCTTCTCCCACGCCGATGAAGTGGACCGGCAGCCCGAAGGTCTCGGCGACCGCCACCAGGATACCACCCCGCGCGGTTCCGTCGAGCTTGGTCATGACGAGGCCGGTCACACCGGCCACCTTGGAGAAGATCTCGACCTGACTCATGGCGTTCTGCCCGACCGTGGCGTCGAGAACGAGCAGAACAGCGTGCGGCGCACCGGGCTCGGCCTTCTTGACGACACGGATCACTTTGGCGAGTTCGTCCATGAGTTCGGCGCGGTTCTGCAGTCGCCCCGCAGTGTCGATGATGACGACGTCGGAACCGTTCTGACGCGCTTCGGCGATGGCGTCGAAAGCAAGCCCGGCCGCATCGGCGCCCTGCGGTCGGGACACCACCGGCGACAGCGTTCGCTCGCCCCAAATCCGCAGCTGTTCGATGGCCGCGGCCCGGAAGGTATCGCCTGCCCCGAGCGTCAGGCGTTTGCCCTCGGCCGTGAGTTTGGCCGCGAGCTTGCCGATCGTGGTGGTCTTGCCCGAGCCGTTGACGCCGATCACCAGGATCACGAACGGTTTTCGGCTCGCGTCGATGACGAGAGGTTTCGCGACCTTCGCCAGAACGGCCTCGACCTCCTGGGCCAGGAGAGCCTGGACCTCCTCGGGATCGATGCCTTTGTCGTACCGGCCGCTGCCGATCGCGCGAGTCATGCGGGTCGCCATGGCGACCCCGAGATCGGCTTTGATCAGTACATCCTCGAGGTCTTCGAGCGTGGTGGCGTCGAGCTTGCGCTTGACGAAAACGTCGACGATGCCCTGCTTGATGGACGAGGAGGAGCGCGACAGGCCCTTGGTGAGCCGAGACCACCAACCGCGCGGCGCCTCGTCGGCGCCTAACTCTTCGGCCTCAGACTGCAGTAGGACCGGCACGGCGTCGGGCTCCGCCCCGATCTCATCGAAGGTTGCGGTGGATTGGAGGTCTTGGGGCTCCGCGGCCGGTGCCTCGGCCTGGACCGTCTCGGGCGGCGCCTCCGTGGGAGGCGGAGCCTCGACGGGCGCTCCGAACAGCCGCTTGAAAAATCCCGGTATCCGGCCGCCGCCACGCTCGTCGTCTTCGCCGGCCATCACTAACGCCTTCCGTCACGGTCGCCCGGGTTGATCATGACCTGGCGTCTCCGATAAACCTGTGCGGTGCCCCCTATAGACCTTACGCCCCGCCTTCTCTACCGCGACGCCTTGATGCTGGTGCTCGACAAGCCTGTCGGCCTCGCGGTCCATCCCGGGCCCAAAGGCGGTGACAGCCTCGAGGCGCATTTCGACAGCCTGCGGTTCGGGCTCCCGCGCGTGCCGGCCCTGGCGCACAGGCTCGACCGCGATACGTCGGGCTGCCTCGTGCTCGGGCGTCACCGCAAGGCCCTGCAGAAACTCGGTACGCTGTTCAAGGGCGGACGCATCGGCAAGACTTATTGGGCGGTCGTTCACGGATCTCCCGAGGCTGAAACCGGGACGATCGATCTGGCGCTCGGCCGGCGCGACGCAGCCCGTGGCTGGTGGATGATGGTCGATCCCGGTGGCCAATCCGCCACCACCGAATGGCGCGTCATGGGCCGCCATGACGGGATGGCCTGGCTTGAACTGAAGCCGCTGACGGGCCGGACCCACCAGATCCGGGTGCATTGCGCCGCCGCGGGGTGGCCGCTCGTCGGCGACGCGATCTACGGATCGCGCGAGGCTGCCTCCGGACTGGTCTTGAACCTGCTGGCCAGGCAGGTCGTCGTGCCGCTTTACCCCAACCGTGATGCCATCACGGTCACGGCACCCGTACCGCCGCACATGACGCTTGGCTTGGCGACACTCGGTTTCGATCCCTCCCGGGGGTGAAGGGTTCGAGAAGCGCTTTCATCGTCGCGCAGGGTCTCGCCGGGAATTCCATGGTCGGACCGCTGGTCCGGTTCCATGGGCATCGGCTCCAGAACTGCGACCGGGCATCCTCGACGGGGGTCACCGCAATGGTGAGCTTCCAGGCAAACGGCGCCTCTCGGCGTCGTTCGACCCGAAGTTCGTGGCGTCAGGAACCCCGTTCCGGTCCGAAGAAACAATAGACCGTGCTCTGGGATCCATCGTCATAGTTACGGTAGAACACCCACCAGCTTCCATCCGGAGAGGGCAGGAGTCGATCCTCCCGGATCACGCGCGTATAACCGTCGAGCCGATAACCATCCGGCGTCACATGGACCTGCTCGGCGCTCAAGTGATGGGCATCCGCAGGGCCGCAACATTGTTCTTTGACCCAGGCCGGTACTGGATCCCCATTGCTCCATTGGTCATGCGCGTGAGCGGATGCCAAGGGCAGAAAGGTCAGTGACACACTAGCAAGCGTCGCAACGACAGGTTTCATGGCCTACAAGCTCCGGTTCGCCGCGCCATCCTTTCGCTCGCGTTGTCTCGTTCTTTCGATGTTCTCCGCCTGCGAGCCGTCTCTTGGCGCTCACCGAAACTCGCAAGATCCGAGCCAGTCGAGTGGCCAGGACCGGAGCTCTCGTGGGGCTGATGACGAAGGTGTGTCTGAATGTGACGCTATCGAGCCGCAGATCCCGTCCGCAGACCAGTCCCTTATAGTCGTCGAGGCACCCGCAAGCGCTGCATAGGTGCCGACTTCATTCATCGCCGGCTTGTTCAGAATGCGTGTTGCTGGCAGTAGGCAAAGTGAATGGAGCCGTTGTCAGATCCGTTTTAACGACAGCGTCTTGCCAGTTTTGGGACTATTCATCCAAGATCCGTCTTCTTGGGTGTCGAGTTCCGTCTTGTGGCCTTTCCGTGCGGTCAAGACCAATTGACCACTGACGATCTGCCAGCCGACCGGATCGAAGATCACGATGCCCTGATCGCGGCAGGCCGGAGCCAAGCGGGCTTTGAGCGTGTTGTCCGGTCCATGCGACTTGTCGTCCAGCGTCACCATGCAGCCGGTGTCTCGGGTCTTGTCGCGCAGCACCGCGTAGCGGCCCGCGACCTCTTCCGGCTTCTCGCTCGCTGCTGCGGTCTTCTTCAGCGGCGTGGGCTTCTTGACCGCTGGTGCAACCTCGACGATCGCCGCAGCCGACGCCGCAGCTTTTGCCAGGTTGGCGATGCTCGCGGCATTGACCGGCATCAGGCGGTAGAGCTCCCCTTGCGGGCTCGTGGTCGTATAATCCTTGCCCTCGGCCGTGAAGATGAGGATCGGCTCGCCCTTGACATCGTTCAGCTGAAGCTTCCCGTCGCCGTTGTCGGACCAGAATACCACGCCGCTCAGTGCTGGAATGGCGCGATGACATCCGGGTGGCATCGCCACGGGCGCACCCTTTCCTTCATTGTCGCCCCGCAAGGTCAGCCGGCACTGCCGCTGGCCGCCTTCGAGGATGATATCCCAGACGCTGGGCGGCCCGCCCGCTGCCCGCCCCGTTGATACCGACAGCACCAATCCGACCGCGAAGGCCAAGAGTTCGACCGATCGGCGGCGGGCAAGGGGCACGGTCGACAACATTCCGATCACCATCGCGATACAGTCACGCCGGGCTGCTTCCGGCCCTGTAGTGGCCCGTCCAGGGTGTCTCGGTCACCGGTGTCAAGGGAGGCCGGCCGGCTGCCCAAGCCAGGATGTTGTCGACCACGAGTTGGCCCATCGCGTCCCGGGTATGATGCGAGGCCGATCCGACATGCGGCAGCAGCACGACATGGTCGAGGTCGAGCAAAGCTTGGGGTACATGTGGTTCTTCGGCGAAGACGTCGAGCCCGGCGCCGAGGATCGTCCTGTCCTGCAAGGCTGAAATCAGAGCGCTCTCGTCGACGACGGATCCCCGGGCCACGTTGATCAGGACACCGGCCGGTCCCAAGGCCATCAGGACCTCGGCTCCGACGAGATGATGAGTTTCCGACCCGCCCGGCGTGATGATGACGAGGATGTCGCAGGCTTGCGCCATACCGACGAGGGTGGGGTAATAGAGATAGGGCACGTCGGCCTGGGGCCTGCGCCCGTGATAGACGACCGCGAGGCCGAACGCTTCGGCCCGCTTGGCGATGGCCTTGCCGATCCGTCCGAGGCCGAGGATCCCGACGGTGCGCCCGCGCAGCGTGTGGCTCAGCGGGAAGGCCCCTTCGAGCCACTTGCCGGCTCTGAGATGCCGTTCGGCGGCCGGCAATTGGCGAACGGTCGCCAGCATCAGCCCGATGGCGGTGTCGGCCACCTCCTCGTCGAGCACGCCGGGCGTGTTGGTGACGACGAGCCCGTTCTGCCCCGCCCACGCCGCATCGATCGAATCATAGCCGACGCCGAAATTCGAAACGATCGCCAGAGCGGGGAAGCGTTGCAGGAAGGTTGAGTCGACCGCGATGTGGCCGCCGACCGCCATGGCTCCGACGATGGGCGCAACCCGGGCCAGGGCAGCCTCGCGATCGTCCGCCTCCCAGAGCTTCACGAGGTCGACGGATTGGTCGAGGGCCTCGACGACGAGCGGCTGCATGCGGTTCGGCATCAGGACGGTAGGACGGCTCAAGCCAAAGCTCCAGGTAACAAGGGTTAAACGGCGCTGGCGCCGGCCGGGTCCGCAGCGCATCCATCATGGCCGAAGCCTACCGGAGGAGCAACCGGCTGCTTGGTTCGAAGGCGGTCGACGCCTCCCGTTTACGCTGAAGGGTCAGAGCCGTGGCGTGCCATGCTGCCGGCGGGCGCGAGCCCCTGGCCGGCATCGCGCAGCGCGGTCGAGGAGGCGAAGGAGCGCGGGCCGTGCAGATAGACGAAGGCCGGCGGCCTGCGGCTCGGCAGGAGAACCGCATCGGCTTCGCGCAGGCGGCCGGGCGCCAGCACCGACGCGGCACGTCCGTGCAGCGCCCGCATGGTGCTGCCGGGGCGATCCACCGCGACCACGGGAACGAGGTCGACGAGGTCGCGCCAGCGCCGCCAGCGCGGCAGTTGCAGGAGATTGTCGGCTCCCATGATCCAGACGAAATGAACGCCGGGACAGCGTCTCTTCAGAAAGCGGACCGTGTCGACGGTGTAGCGCGTGCCGATGTCGGCTTCGAGACCCGTGATGGCGATGCGCGGATGGTGGGCCATTCGCCGGGCCGCCGCGATCCTCGTGTCGAGGTCGGGCAGCCCGTCGTGGCGTTTCAGCGGATTGCCGGGCGTGACGATCCACCAGACATGGTCGAGGCCGATCCGCCGTAAGGCTGTAAGGCTCGCCAGCCGGTGACCTTCATGCGGTGGGTTGAAGCTGCCGCCGAAAAGCCCGATCCGCTGACCGGGCGACCAGGCCGGCAAAGTCCGCCCGCCCGGCGAATCCCGCGGGCCACCTGTCACGGGCGTGTCTGTCCCTCGCCCCGTACCCGGTATTTGAACGAGCAGAGCTGCTCCAGCCCAACCGGCCCGCGGGCGTGCATGCGGCCCGTCGCGATGCCGATCTCGCCCCCGAAGCCGAACTCGCCGCCATCGGCGAACTGGGTCGAGGCGTTGTGCATCACAATGGCGGAATCGACCTCGGCCATGAAGGTCGAGGCGGCCCGTAAATCCTCCGTCACGATGCAATCGGTGTGATGGGACCCGTAGGTCTCGATGTGGTCGACCGCGGCCTCGAGGTCGGGCACGACCCGGCAGGCGATGATGGGCGCCAGATACTCGGTCCGCCAGTCCTCTTCGGAGGCTGCCGAGACTCTGGGATCGGCGGATTGTGTCGCGTGGTCGCCACGGACTGCGCAGCCGGCGTCGAGCAGCGCCTTGACGAGCCGCGGCAGCAGCGTGTCGGCAAGGCCGGCATGCACCAGCAGGGTTTCGGCCGCGCCGCAGATACCGGTGCGCCGCAGCTTCGAATTGATGAGCAGCGCCTCGGCCTTCCCGGGGTCGGCGCCAGCATCGACGTAGAGATGGACCAAGCCTTCGAGATGGGCAAAGACCGGCACCCTTGCCTCGGCCTGCACCCGTGCCACGAGCGCCTTGCCGCCACGCGGCACCAGCACGTCGAGGTTGCCGTCGAGCCCGGCCAGCATTTCTCCCACGGCGTCGCGTGCGCGCGTCGGAACGAGCGAGATCGCGGCGTCGGGCAGCCCTGCCGCGACCAGCCCCTCGACCAGGCAGGCGTGCAGCGCGGTCGAGGAATGGAAGCTTTCCGAACCGCCGCGCAGGATCGCCGCATTGCCGGATTTGAGGCAGAGCGCTCCCGCATCGGCCGTGACGTTCGGGCGGCTCTCGTAGATCACCCCGACGACGCCGAGCGGCGTCGACACGCGCTCGATCAGAAGCCCGTTCGGCCGCTCGAAACGGGCCAGTACCCGGCCTACCGGATCCGGGAGTTCGGCGATCTCCTCGAGGCTCCGGGCCGCGGCCTTGACCCGCTCGTGGTCGAGGGTGAGCCGGTCGAGGGCGGCCGGCGTCAGGTCGTGCTGGCGGGCCTCGGCGAGGTCGCGGGCATTGGCTTCGAGGATCATGGATTCCGCATGGCGGATCGCCATGGCGGCAGCGGTCAAGGCCTTGTTCTTGGTGACGGAGGCCGCATTGGCCAGCGCCCGCTGGGCGTGCCGGGCCGCCAGCCCGAGGCTCCGCATGACGGCGGGCACGTCCTCCGGCTCGCTCGCGATCACCTGCAACCGATCCATGCTGTATCCCCGCTTGCGGGCTTAGTGGCGGATGACGGCCGGCTTGTCCATGGGAGTGTCGGGCAGTCGGTGAGCACGGCTGTCCGGGAAACCTAGTCAAACCTCCCGGTCTTCGACGCTGAGGTTGGGAACGCGTTGGAGCGCGCGAAGATTTCGCGTGACCAGCGTCAGCTTGCGCGATATCGCCTGGCCCGCAATCAAAACGTCACAAGGTCCGATGATCGTGCCGGCTGCCCCTAATGCGGCCCGCACCTCGCCTGCATGCCGCGCATCCTCCCGATCGAAATCCAAAACGCCAAATCTCAAGCGCTCGATCCGCCTTAAGTTCTCTTGCTTGCGTTGACTCTTGTATGCTCCAGAATACAGCTCGTGCAAAACGATGGATGGAATACGAAACTCGCGTGGTGAGTACTTTTAAGTTGATCAATAAAGCCATGATGTTGTTTGAAGATCGCAATGACGGCATTACTGTCGAGCAAGTAACTTATTCGAAGTAACTCAGCGAAGCGCGATGCTGCTGAGGCGGCTGCTCCGCGACGGCGCTCTCGAAATCGGCATCGACCGTGCCGGCGAGCTCGTCCAGCCACCCCCAATCCTTGGTGACAGGCTCGAGAATGACGGCATGGCCCTGCCGCCGGATCTGCACTTCCGCAGTGTCGAAACGGAACTCCTTGGGCAGCCGCACCGCCTGAGAGCGGCCGGACCAGAAATTTCGGCGATGCTCATCTTCGGCCCTTTGAATTATATACATCAAAAGAATGTACCGGCGTGATGCGTCTGAAAAGGCTTTGGATGCCACTCGACATACAGCCTCTGATCCACAAGCCCGACATCGTGGTGGCGGACACTTCGCCCCTCATCCACTTGTCTCAGGCTGGCGCGCTACACCTCCTCCACGACATCGGCGGTGCGGTGGTCATCGTGGACATGGTGATGCACGAGGCGACGCGGGACCTCTCCAAACCAGATGCTGCCACGCTGAAAGCATGGATGGCGGACGGAATGAAGCCGGGTTCGAACCGTCCGGTCCGTTACGGCCGAACGGAGACGGGACGTGTGTTCGAGACGGCGCTCAAGGTCGATGCCGACTATCGCATGAAGGATGGGGGCGAGACCGCGATCGTACAATGGTTGGTTGAGACGGTCGACGCGACCGAGCTGCCGACGATCGTCATCTATGAAAACGGAAAGGTGCCGAACTGGATCGCCAATCGCAACATGGACGCCGATATCGACGTCTTGACAACGCGAGCGTTCCTGGAATTGGCCGAAAGGAACAAAGTGATACCCTCGGCTGCAGCTGTATGGGCCCGTATCGAAAAAGCTGCGCCGACCACCAATCCCAGAGTGGCTGCCTTCATCAACCGAAGAACCCGGCCGAGCCGGACGTGAGGACGACAAACCTGCCCTCGCCCTATCCTCGCAAAATCAGATCATGCCGACCCGGTCCGTGCATCGCGCTCCGAATCCTCGCCGCCTCTGTTATAGAGGTCGCACGACGAGGCAGGAGATCACGTTCGTGCAGCCCCAAGCGGATCATGACCATGCCGGCCACGACCACGCTGCCCATGAAGGCCATGGCAGCCACGATCATGGCCATGCCCATGATGGCCATGCGCATGGGCATGGCCACAGCCACGCGCCGACGGATTTCGGCCGCGCCTTCCTGATCGGCATCGCGCTCAACGCCGCCTTCGTCGTGGCCGAGGTGGTGTTCGGCCTGGCGGGACATTCCGTGGCGCTCCTGGCCGATGCCGGCCATAACCTCAGCGACGTGCTCGGGCTCGTGGTGGCGGGCGGCGCCCATCTGCTGTCGCGCCGGGCGCCGACCGGCCGGTTCACCTACGGGTTCGGCTCGTCGTCGATCCTGGCGGCGCTCTTCAACGCGGCTTTCCTGTTGATCGTGATCGGCGGTCTGAGCTGGGAAGCTCTCACGCGCTTCGCCCATCCCGAACCCGTCGCGGCCGGCACCGTCATGACGGTCGCGGCGGCCGGGATCGTGGTGAACGGCATCTGCGCCTGGCTCTTCGCCGCCGGGCAGAAAGGCGACATCAACCTGCGCGGTGCCTTCGCGCATATGCTGGCCGATGCGGTGGTGTCGGCGGGCGTGGTCGTGGCAGGTCTCGTGATCCTGCTGACCGGCTGGCTCTGGGTCGATCCATTGACGAGCCTCGTGGTCAATGCGGTGATCGTCTACGGAACCTGGAGCCTGCTGCGCGACAGCACCAGCCTGGCGATGAGCGCCGTGCCGCCCGGGATCGAGGCCGACGCCGTGCGACGCTTCCTGGTCGAGCGCCCCGGCGTCGCGGGCCTCCACGACCTGCACATCTGGCCGATCAGCACGACCGACACCGCGTTGACGGCACATCTCGTCATGCCGGGCGGCCATCCGGGGGACGTTGAGCTGATGGCGATGTGCGACACGTTGCGGAAGCGCTTCAGGATCGGCCACACCACGCTGCAGGTCGAGACCGACGAGGCCACGACCTGCAGGCTCGCGCCGGAACACGTCGTCTGATGGAACCCGTCGTGGTGACGAGGCCGCGCAGGTTCTTCCTGGTTTTCGTCGTAGCGCTTTCCATGCTCCCGATGTCATGCCCGACCCGGGCCGCCGGTCCGGATGATCCGTCCGCGGACGAGATCGGGGGCAAGGCCAAGCCCTACCTCGACCGTGACGACAGGGTCGACGACACGGCGATCCTGCCCGCGCCCCCGGTGCCGGGATCCGCCGCCGACAAGGTCGATCGCGACACGTTCGCGACGACGCGGCGGCTCGAGGGAACGCCGCGCTGGATCCTCGCCACCTCCGACGCGGATCGGCGACCCGTTTCGGTGCTGCGTGATTTCTCCTGTGCGCTGGGCGAGACCGTCGACCCGTCCCAGGCTCCTGTCCTGATGACGCTGTTGGATCGCTCCTACCGCGACGTCGAGAAATCCATCAAGCGCGTCAAGGCGCTCTATCATCGGGCTCGGCCCCTCGCGGGCAACGAGGCGCCGGTCTGCGAGCCACGTTCGAAGCACCTCGAGACGAGCTATTCCTTCCCGTCCGGTCACGCGACCCAGGGGTGGGCCACGGCTCTGATCCTGGCCGACCTCGTGCCGGACCGCGCCACGGCCATCATGGATCGCGGGCGTGTCTACGGGGATAGCCGGGTGGTGTGCGGCGCCCATTGGGCGAGCGACATCGCGGCGTCGCGGCTGGCCGGGGCGGCGCTCTTCAAGGCCCTCGAGAGCGATCCGGCCTTTCGCGCCGACCTCGACCAGGCGCGCCAGGAACTCGTCGTGGCGCGCAAGACGGCATCGGCCTCCGACCCTGAAATATCGAACCCCGAGAGCTGCGCCCGCGAAGCCGATGCGGTCGCTCACCCGCCGCAACCCTGAGGAGCGTGATGAGGAACCCCCATCGTCTTGAGAACCGTATCGCGCTGGTGACGGGAGGGTCGCGCGGCATCGGCCGGGCCATCGCTGTCCTGTTTGCCCGCGAGGGCGCCACCGTGGTGATCAATCATTACCGGGATGCTGACGCGGCAAACGCAACGGTCGAACGCCTGCACGCTGCCAGCGCCGAGGAGGGGCACGGCGCGAAGCAGCATGGCAGCATCGATGCCGATGTGGCCGACACGACTGCCGTCACGGCCATGTTTTCGGACCTTCTGGCGCGCTGCGGCGACCTCCACATCCTCATCAACAATGCGGGGATGCAGGTCGAGACGCCCGGCGACGGCTTCGACGAGGCGGCCTTCCTGCGCGTGCTCGGCGTCGATCTCATCGGCCCGGCGCTCTGTTCGCGCGCCGCGCTGAAGCAGTTCCTGGCCCGCCCGGGCGGCGGCAGCATCGTCAATACGACGAGCGTCCATGAGGTCGTGCCGAAGCCCGGCTATGCGGCCTATTCGGTGGCGAAAGGCGGCCTCGGCAATCTCACGCGGACGCTGGCGTTGGAATTCGCCGACCGGGGCATCCGGGTGAACGCCGTGGGTCCCGGCGCCGTGACGACCGATATGAATGCCGCCTGGATCGACGATGCCGCGGCGAGGGCCGTCGTCGAGGCCCATATCCCGATGGGGCGAGCCGCCGACTCGGACGAGATCGCGCCGCTCTTCGCCTTCCTGGCTTCGGACGATGCCTGCTACATCACGGGACAGACCGTCTACGCCTGCGGCGGCGTCACGCTTTACGCCGATTTCCAGAAGAACTGGGCATCGTAGACCCGCCGGAGCGGGTTTGGGTGCCGCCCGCTCAGAGCGGCCGGGTCGCGGTTTCGAGCCAAGCCTTGACGGCCGGTTCGACCAGCGGCCCGACGATATCGAAAACCTTGGCATGGTAGGCGTCGAGCCAGCCACGCTCCTCGGGATCGAGAAGATCCAGCATGACGAGATCCCGCTGGATCGGCGCAAAGGTCAGCGTCTCGAAGCCGAGCATCGGTCGCTCGCCCCCCGGGATCTCGCGGCGCTCGACGAGCAGAAGGTTCTCGATCCGGATACCCCAATGCCCGGCCCGGTAGTAGCCGGGCTCGTTCGATAGCATCATGCCTTCCACGAGAGGCGTCGTGCCGGTCTTGGCGATCCGCTGCGGCCCTTCGTGGACCGAGAGATAGCTGCCGACGCCGTGGCCCGTACCATGGTCGAAATCGAGGCCGGCGCGCCACAGGAACTGACGCGCGAAAGGATCGATCTGGGCTCCCGTCGTGCCGGGCGGGAAGACCATGCGGGCGACCGCGATGTGGCCCTTCAGCACGCGCGTGAAGGCGTCCCGCATGGCCGCGGTCGGTTCCCCCACCACCAGGGTCCGCGTGATGTCGGTCGTGCCGTCCTCGTATTGCGCACCGCTGTCGACGAGGAAGATGCCGGGGCCGATCGCGAGGTCGGATGCCGTGGTGACCCGGTAATGCGGGATGGCGGCGTGCGGCCCGAAGCCCGCGATCGTCGGGAACGACAGGTCCCGGAGAAGTCCCGTTTCGCGCCGGAAGCTCTCGAGCGCCGCCGCGGCCTGGATCTCGGTGAGGCCGCCCTTCGGCGCCTCGGTGTCGAACCAGTACAGGAACCGTGCGAAGGCGGCGGCGTCGCGCCGATGCGCCTCGCGCGAGCCCTGGCGCTCCGCCTCGGTCTTCGCGGCCTTCAAAAGGGCGATGGGGTCGGTGCCGACGTTCGCCGTGCCGCCGGCGGCCGTCAAGGTGTCGACGAGCTTCTGCGGGACGGTCGCGGCGTCGAAGCGCAGCGCCCGTTCCTCACGCCCGAGCCGTGCGAGGTCGGCCGGCAGCCCCGCGGGATCTTTGACCTCGGCCCATTGTTCCAGCGTGTCGCGAACGCTGTTCGACAGTTTCGCTCCGTCGACATAGAGCATCGGGCGTCCCGTCTTCGGCACCAGGGCATAGCTCATCGGCAGCGGCGTATGGTGGACGTCGGCCCCCCGGATGTTGAACAGCCACGCGACCGCGTGGGGATCGCTGACCAGCAGGGCTTCGGCGGCATCGAGCTTGTCGCGGACGAGGTCGAGCTTCGCGGCCCGGTCGCGTCCGGCGAGTTCTTCGGGGTAGAGCGTCACGGCGCCCTTGGGGACGGCCGGGCGGTCGGCCCAGATCGCATCGATGGGGTTGCGGTCGAGCGGCACGAGGCTGGCCCCGCAGGCGTCGGCGGCTCGCGTCAGCTTCTCGACCTGGGCCGGCGTATGCAGCCACGGATCGTAGCCGATCCGCTGTCCCTGCGCGAGACGCGTGCCAAGCCATCGTTCGGGCGGGTGGTCGATCAGGGACTCGGGCGTGAAGACCGTCGTATCGATCTGCTGGCGGACCTGAACGGTGTAGCGCCCATCGACGAAGACCGCGGCCTCGCCGATGAGGACGACGGCGCTGCCGGCCGAGCCCGTGAAGCCCGTCAGCCAGGCCAGGCGCTCGGCGGCCGCCGGTACATATTCGTTCTGGTGCTCGTCGGCGCGCGGCACCACGAAGCCGTCGAGCCCCCGACGCTTGAGTTCCGCTCTCAAGGCCGCGAGGCGACCGGCGCCTTGCGAGGGGTCCGCGGTTTCCTCGAAAGATTGGAAGCGGGCTTCGAACATGGCGGGTCCTCGACAACGGCGGCAGGGATCGTCACCACCATACCGCGTCCTCTTGCCCGATAAAGCCCGGCCGTGCGGCAGCGCCGCCGGCCATTCCGCCGGCGCGTCAGAAAGTCATGGCATGATCGGCGAACTGTCGCATAAGGGATCCATGCTGGTCCCCGAGGCCGGAGCGACACAGGAGGGCTCGTGAGCGACGCCGACATCCACCAAGCGCCGCCCCGCTTCTCGGCCGCGGCCTCCATCGGGGCGCTCGGCATCGTGTACGGCGACATCGGGACGAGCCCGCTCTACGCCTTGAAGGAGGCGGTCAAAGCGGCCGCCGAAGGCGCTTCGCCCGACTCCGCCGCCGTCATCGGGGCCGTCTCGGTGATCCTGTGGTCGCTGATCGTGGTCGTATCGCTCAAGTATGCCGTCCTGATCCTCCGGGCCGACAACCGGGGCGAGGGCGGGATCGTGGCCATGCTGGCGCTGCTTCGCGCCCGCGAGGCCCAGCCCGGAACGGCGCGCGGCGTGCTGCTCATCTTCGGACTCATCGGGGCGGCACTGCTCTACGGCGACGGCGCCATCACGCCCGCCATTTCGGTCCTCTCGGCCGTCGAGGGTCTCAAGGTCGATGCGCCTTCCTTGACCCGGCTGGTGCTCCCCATCACCATCGTGGTCCTGGTGGCGCTGTTCCTCGTGCAGCATCGCGGCACCGCCTTCATCGGCCGCGTCTTCGGCCCCATCATGGTGTGCTGGTTCCTGGCCCTGGGCATTCTGGGACTTCTCGGGATCATCCGGGCTCCCGCCATCCTGCAGGCCGTCAATCCCTGGGCGGCACTGGGCTTCATGATCCACGCCGGCCCCGGGATCAGTTTCGCGATCCTCGGAGCGGCCTTCCTGGCCGTGACCGGCGGCGAGGCCATGTATGCCGACATGGGTCATTTCGGCCGCTCCTCGATCCGGCAATCCTGGTTCGCGATCGTGCTGCCCTGCCTGATGCTCAACTACTTCGGCCAAGGCGGATTGCTGCTCGCCGATCCGACCGCCATCGAGAACCCGTTCTACCAACTGTCCCCCGACTGGCTGCACTACCCGCTGGTCGTCTTCGCAACGGCCGCCACCGTGATCGCCAGCCAAGCCATCATCTCGGGCGCCTTCTCGTTGACCCAGCAGGCGATCCAACTCGGCTTCCTGCCCAAGATGCACGTGACCCATACGGCCCCGAACGAGATCGGGCAGATCTACCTGCCGCTGGTCAACTGGCTGCTGGCTGCCGCGACCCTCGGGGCCGTGGTGGGGTTCGGTTCTTCGGATGCGCTCGCCGGCGCCTACGGCATCGCGGTCTCGGCCCTGATGGCGATCACGACCGTGCTGGCGGCCCTCGTCGCCGTGCAGTGGGGCTTTCCCCTGGTGGCCGTCGTGGCGCTGAACGGCGTGTTCTTCGTGGTCGACCTCGTGTTCTTCGCCGCCAATTCCGTGAAGCTGCTCGAAGGCGGCTGGTTCCCGCTGACGCTGGCCCTGATCGTCGCGTTCCTGATGCTGACGTGGCGCCGCGGCACCATGATCCTCGAATCCAAACGCACCGAGATGCGCGAGCCGGAGGCGCAGCTCCTGGCCGCCTGCGCGGCCAAGCTTCTGCGGCTTCCCACGACTGCCGCCTATCTCAGCGCCGGTGTCTCCGGGCTGCCGTTGCCGCTGTCGCATTTCGTGCGCACCAACAAAGCGCTCCAACAGCGCGTGCTGATCGTGTCGGCGATGACGAGCGAGCGGCCCCGCGTGTCGGACGAGAAGCGGGCCAAGGTCGTGCCGGTCGGTGCCGGCATCGACCGCCTGATCCTGACCTACGGGTTCGACGAGGCTCCCTCGGTTCCGCAGGGTGTCGCTCTGGCGGTGGAGCGGAAGCTGATCAACGACATCGACCCCGCTGCCGTCACCTATATCATCGGGCGCGAGACCGTGATCCCGACGCAGCGCACCGTCGGCCTGACGCATTGGAGAAAGGTGCTGTTCGCCTTCCTGGCGCGGAACTCGGAGCGCACCGCGGTCTATTTCGACGTGCCGACCGCCCAGGCTGTGGAACTCGGTCTCGAAATCGAACTCTGATCCGGCACGCGGGTTGTCGGGTCCTCAGCACAGCGGCAGCGGACCCCGAGACATGGGCGACATCCAGACCATAGAACTGCCGGACGGCCTGCGGATCCCGGCTTTGGGGCAGGGCACCTGGCGCATGGGCGAGGACGCGTCGCGTCGTGCCGAGGAAACCGCGGCGCTCCGGGCCGGGATCGAGCTCGGCCTGACGGTGATCGACACGGCCGAAATGTATGGTGAGGGCGAGACCGAGCGCTTTCTCGGCGAGGCCCTGGAGGGCCTCCGCGACCGCGTCTTCCTGGTCAGCAAGGCCTATCCGCAGAACGCTTCGCGAGCGCGGTTGCGCAAGTCCTGCGAGGCAAGCCTGAAGCGGCTGAAGAGCGGGACGATCGACCTCTACCTGCTGCACTGGCGCGGCGGCGTGCCTCTCGGCGAGACGGTCGAGGCCATGGAAGCCTTGCGGGACGATGGGCTGATCGCGCGCTGGGGCGTCAGCAACTTCGACGCCGACGACATGGAAGACCTGCTGGAAGCCGGCGGCGACGCCTGTTCGACCAACCAGGTCCTCTACAACCTGTCGCGGCGTGGCCCGGAATACGACCTGATGCCGCTGATGGAGAAGCTGACGGTGCCGATCACGGCCTATAGCCCGGTCGAGCAGGGCCGTCTCGCCGCGCATTCGGCGTTGGACGAGGTCGCCAAGCGCCACGAGGTAACGGGCCTGCAGGTGGCACTGGCTTGGCTCCTGCGCCGTCCCGACGTGATGGTGATCCCCAAGGCCGGGACGGTCGCGCATGTGGTGGAAAACCGGGCCGCGGCGGAGTTGACGCTATCGGACCAGGACCTGGCGGACCTCGACCGGGCCTTTCCGCCGCCTACCAAGAAAGTGTCGCTGGCGATGCTGTGACGATGCCAGCGCTGACTCCGTAGACGCGCCAGCCCAAACTCCTAACCCAACCTCTTCCTGAGCCGGGTCCCGCAGGACCCGTGTCGAAGGATGCACGGTCCACCGCCCTGAGCCCCTGCGTGCTTCGACACGGCCCTTCGGGCCGGCTCAGCATGCAGATGAACTGGATTTGGCCTCTCACACCTTCATCTCCGAACCATCCTGGCCCCAGCGGGTATGGAACGAGCCTTCTTCGTCGAGACGCCGATAGGTGTGGGCGCCGAAATAATCGCGAAGGCCCTGCAGCAGGTTCGCCGGGCCGCGAGCGCGCCGCAATCCGTCATAGTAACTCAGCGACGACGAGAAGGCCGGGATCGCGACCCCGTGTTCCACGGCCAGCGCCACGACCTTGCGCCAAGCCGGTTCGGCCTTGAGCACCGCGTCGCGGAAGTAGTCCTGCAGGATGAGGTTGGGGATCACGTCCTCCGTCTTGTAGGCGTCGACGATGCGGTCGAGGAAGCGCGCCCGGATGATGCAGCCGCCGCGCCAGATCGTGGCGACCTCGCCGAGCTTCAGGTCCCAACCGTAGTCTTTCGAAGCCGCCGTCATCTGTTCGAAGCCCTGGGCATAGGCAACGATCTTCGAGGCATAGAGCGCGTCGCGAACGGCGTCGATCTCGGCCTGTCCGGCCTTGAGACCCGGAGGCTGGGTATGGGGCAGGATCGTCTGGGCTTCGCCGCGCAGTTTCCGCCGCCCCGAAAGGGCGCGGGCGAAGACCGCTTCGGTGATGGCGGTCAGGGGCACGCCGAGCTCCAGCGCATTGGCGGCTGTCCAGCGCCCGGTGCCCTTCTGCTCAGCTTCGTCGACGATGCTGTCGACCAGCGCCCCGCCGGTCTTGGCGTCTCGCTTTTTCAGGACCTCGGTCGTGATGTCGACGAGGTAGCTGTCGAGTTCGCTCGTCTTCCAGCCTTCGAAGATCTCGGCGATGGCGGGGGCGTCGAGGCCGTAGACCGTCTTGAAGAGGTCGTAGGCCTCCGTGATAAGCTGCATGTCGGCATATTCGATGCCGTTATGCACCATCTTGACGTAGTGGCCGGCACCGCCGAGCCCGATATAGGTGGCGCAGGGCGTCCCCTCGACCTGGGCCGCCATCTTGGTGACCATGGGTTCGATGCGCGCATAGGCGTCGCGCTCGCCGCCGGGCATCATGCTGGGGCCTTCGAGCGCCCCTTCCTCGCCGCCCGAAACTCCCATCCCGATGAACCGCAGCTTCTTCTCCTTCAAGGCCGCGAAACGGCGGTCCGTGTCGGTGAACAGCGAGTTGCCGCCGTCGATGATGATGTCGCCCTCTTCGAGATGCGGCACCAGTTCGTCGATGACGTCGTCGACCGGCTTGCCGGCTTTGACCATGATGATCATGACGCGCGGCTTGCTCAACGCCGCCACGAAACCGGCGATGTCCTTCGTCGGGGTGAACCGGCCCTCGTGGCCGAACTCCTCCACGAGCTTGTCGGTCCTCTCGCTGTGGCGATTGTACAGCGCCACGCCGAAGCCTTTGCGGGCCGCGTTGCGGGCGAGGTTGGCGCCCATCACGGCGAGGCCCATCACGCCGAGGTCGGAAAGTTGTGCCACTGGACGTCCTCCTTGGAACGCGGCGACCCTCGGCCTGCCGGTCCCGTCATTGCTCGCAGCAGATCTTCCCCGCAAAGACCGTTGCGTCAACCGTTCAGGCGACCGATCGAAAGGGCGATGTCGCCGCGTCGCACGATCATGGGTCGCCGGATCGACCAAGAAAACCGGCATGGCCGCCATGCCGCACCGTCTCTGTCGCCCGTCATGTTTGTCGATTAAGAAGCTTGCGGGCAGGGGAGCGGGACGACATGGCTTTGGCCCAGGATGTGGCGCACCGCGGCGACCGGGCAAACTGGAGCCAGGCTGCGACCAGCATCGGCTTCGCGCTGATCCAACTCGACGTGACGATCGTGAACGTGGCCCTGCCGCGCCTGGGCCAGGAACTCGGCGGTGGCATCTCGGCCCTGCAGTGGATCGTCGATGGCTATGCGCTCGTCTTTTCGGTGCTGCTGCTGATCGGCGGTTTTTTGGGTGACCGCTACGGGGCTCGCCGCGTCTACATGGTGGGAATCGGGATCTTCGCAGCGGCGTCGACCTTGTGCGGCTTTGCGCCCGACATCGGCACGTTAATCGCGGCTCGCGCCCTTCAGGGGATCGGCGCCGCCGTGATGCTGCCGTGCTCGCTCTCGCTGCTCAATCACGCGACGCAGCACGATCCGGCCTTGAGGGCGCGGGCGGTCGGCCTCTGGGCGGCATCGGGCAGCATCGCGCTGGCGGCGGGACCGGTGCTGGGGGGACTTCTTCTCGGGCTCGGCAGCTGGCGGGGCGTCTTCCTCATCAACCTGCCGATCTGCCTCATCGCCGTGATGCTGACCCTGAGGGCGCCGGAAACCCCGCGCGAGGAAGAGGGGCAAGGCTTCGACCCTGCGGGCCAGATCCTGGCCATTCTGGCCCTGACGGGCCTCACCGGGGCTGTGATCGAGGCTCACCCGCTTGGCTTCGCGCATCCGCTCGTGCTCGGCGGTTTCGCGCTGTCGCTGGTGACGGCTCCGCTGTTCGTCTGGGTGGAGCTAAGATCGCGGGCGCCGCTGCTCCCCATGCGGCTGTTCCGCTCCGGCACGTTCTCGATCGCGGTCGTCTACGGGATGATGGCCAATTTCACCTTCTACGGCATGGTGTTCGTGCTCAGCCTCTACTTCCAGCGCGCCCGCCACTACGGCGCCACCGAGACCGGTTTCGCCTATCTACCGTTGATGGCGACGTTCGTGGCGGTCAACCTCGTGAACGGCTGGGTCGTGGGGCGCTTCGGCGTGCGGATCCCCATGGTGGCGGGCTTCCTGGTCGATGCGCTCGGCTTCTCGCTTCTCCTGCTGCTCGGCCCGGCAAGCGCCTATTGGCTGGCCCTGCCGGCCTTCATCCTGATGCCGGCCGGCATGGGCACCGGCGTTCCCGCGATGATCGGCGCCATGCTGGGCAGCGTCGACCGTTCGGTCTCGGGTGTCGCCGCTGCGGTGACCAATGCGGCGCGTCAGGCCGGAGGTGCGATCGGCGTCGCGGTCTTCGGCGCCCTCGTCGGGAACGACGTCGTCGGCGGGATGCACGCCGCCGCGATCCTGTCGGCCATCCTCCTCGTCGCGGTCGCCGCGGCCGCGGCGATCTGGATCCCGGGAAGGGTGGCGCGGACGTCGATGCTTCAGGGTAAGCGGTGACGTCGACAGGTCTGGAAAGATGAGCCATTGCAGAGCGGCAGGCTTAGCTATACCACTTAGCTAAGGAGTCGCTATGCCCGTCTTCACTGTTCATCAGGCCAAAACCCAGCTGTCCAAGTTGCTCGCGCAGGTCGGGAGGGGCGAGGAGGTCGTGATTGCCAGGGGCAGCGAGCCCGTCGCGCGTATCGTCCCCTACGAAGGCACGAAGCCTCGCCGGCCAGGTACCCTGAAGGGCAAGATTGCTTTGACGCCGGCATTCTTTGAGCCACTGCCGCCGGACGAGACTGCAGCTTGGGGCGAGGATGAGTGATACGGCTTCCGGTTGAGTGGCGGGGGTGCGACCGTTGAGTCCGCACCACGCCCGTCATCCGGAAAGCCCATGAGACTCCTCCTCGACACCCACGCCCTGATTTGGTGGTTGAGCGATGATCCAGCGCTATCCAAGGTCGCCCGGGACGCGATCGAGGAACCGGGTAACGAGGCTCTGGTCAGCGCGGCTTCGGCTATGGAGGTCGTTACCAAGCACCGTCTCGGCAAACTGTCCGGGGCGGCTTTGCTGGCACAGGACTTCGAGGCGATCGTCGGCGCCGAGGGTTTTGTCCCGCTTCCTATCTCGCTTCGGCACGCCGCGCTCGCCGGTCGGCTTCAGATCGCCCACGAAGACCCGTTCGATCGCTTTCTGATCGCTCAGTCCTTGGTCGAAGTCGTTCCACTCGTTTCGAACGAGGAAATCTTCGACAGCTTCGGTGTCACGCGCCTTTGGTAGGTTCGGAAACGTGGGACGCAAGGCGCGTCTAATGAGCAGCTGCGTCCCTCATGACGCCTCAGAACCACCCCAGCACCATCGGCGCCAGAACGGCCGTCACCACGGCATTGAGCCCCATGGCGATGCCCGCGAAGGTGCCGGCCACGTTGTCGACCGTGAAAGCCCGTGCCGTGCCGATACCGTGCGCCGCGAGGCCGGCCGCGAAACCCCGCGCCGCATAATTGCGGATGCCGAGCGCGTTCATCAGCGGCGTCACCATCACGGCTCCGATGATTCCGGTCATGATCACCAGCGCGGCCGTCAGCGACGGCTGGCCGCCGAGCCGCTCCGCCACCGCCATGGCGACCGCGGCCGTGACGGATTTCGGCGCCAGCGAGGCCAGTACGTCGTGCGGCGCTCCGAGGATCGCGGCAATGCCGAGCGCCGAGGCCATCGCCACGACGGCCCCGGCGACGAGCGCCGCCGCCATCGGCAGCAGGTTGCGGGCCACGAGCGCGCGATTGCGGTAGAGCGGCACGCCGAGCGCCACGGTGGCAGGACCGAGCAGGAAATGAATGAACTGGGCGCCCGCGAAATAGGCCGGGTAGCGCGTGCCGGATGCCACCAGCAGCGTCCCTACGATCGCGACGGAGATCAACACCGGGTTGACCAGCGGGTTTCGGCCGGAGAGCCGGGCCAGGCCATCGGCCACGAGCCAGACGAGGAGCGTGATCGTGAGCCAGAAGAGCGGCGTCGTCGAGAGATAGACCCAGAGGCCGAAGACGCTCACGACGCGTCGCCCTCACCGGAGGCGACCGAGCCTGGGCCGCGCCCAAGCAGGCGGGCCACGCCGACGAAGACCAGCACCGTCACGACAAGGGTGATCGCGGTCGACCCCAGGAGAGCGGCGGCGAGCGGCAGGGCCTCGGCCCTGAGCAGGCCGCCATATTCGACCACCCCGACCCCGGCCGGCACGAAGAGCAGCGCGAGATGGGCCAGGAGGCCGTCCGAAACCCGCGCCACCGCACTTGACGCGATCGCGGCATCGTCGCGCCCGCGCCCCCAGACGACCAGCCCTAGGACCAGAAGGACCAATCCCAGCACCGGACCGGGCACGGGCAGGCCGAACCCGCGCGAAACGACCTCGCCTGCGAGTTGGCAGACCAGCAGGATCGCGAAGCCCATCACCATGGTGCTGCCTTTCGTGGATGAGGCTCGTACGGATGCACGCCCGGTCCCGCGGGCGCAACCGCACGACCTTTCCACACGCGTCTCCTGCCGGTCGACAAGGGTCTTTGCGAGACCGCGAAAGGGTGCAGAATACGGACCGGGCGGTTGCCGCGAAGCGCGGTCCGTTCATCGTCCGGAGCGCCCGACAAGAGCGCCCGGATCCGAGGGAGGACCACCATGGCTGAGACGGCCGCGACGCCGCGCCTGAAGCGCATCCAGACGATATCGCTCGTGCTTCTCGTGACCGCGGGGGTCGTCAACTACGTCGACCGCGCCACCCTCGCGGTCGCCAACCCGCTGATCCGGCAGGACCTCGGGCTCTCCATCGCCGACATGGGCCTGCTGCTCTCGGCGTTCCTGTGGGCCTATGCGTTCGCGCAGCTACCGGCCGGCGCCCTGGCGGACCGGCTCGGGCCGCGCCTGACGCTGACGCTGGGGTTGACCTGCTGGTCGCTGGGCCAGATGCTCGGCGGCGCCGTCACGTCCTTCTGGCAGTTCATCGGTGCCCGCATCGTTCTCGGGGCCGGAGAAGCACCGCATTTTCCGACCTGCGCCCGCGTTTCGCGGGACTGGTTCAACATCCGGCAGCGCGGAACCGCCACCGGCATCTGGAACTGCGCCTCCTCGCTCGGCAGCTTCATCGCCCTGCCGCTGCTCACCTTCCTGATGCTCAGCTTCGGCTGGCGGGCGATGTTCGTCGCCATGGGCGGCATGGGGCTCGTGCTCGCGGCCGTCATCTACACGGTGTTCCGCAACCCGCCCGACGCCGGCCTGACAGACGAGGAAAAGGCCTATTTGACCGAGGGCGACGCACCGGGGGCCCGCTCGCGCGTCACCTGGGCCGATTGGCGACGGCTCTTCGCCTACCGCACCACCTGGGGCATGATCATGGGCTACTTCGGCTGCATCTACATGACGTGGCTCTACACGGCCTGGCTGCCGAGCTATCTCGAGATCGAACGCCACTTCACCATCGGCAAGACCGGCTGGGTCGCCTCGATCCCCTTCGCGTTCGGCGTCGCTGGCGGCGTCTTCGGCGGGCGCCTGGTCGACATCTTGGCGCGCCGCGGCATCGATCCCGTCCTCAGCCGCAAGATCCCGATGGCGACATCGCTCGTCGCCACCGCACTCTTCACGGTGGTGGCGGCCGAGACCTCGAGCGACGTGCTGGCCATCGCCTGTATCTCGTTGTCGCTGTTCCTCGTCTACACCTGCTCGTCCTCGGCCTGGGCCATGGCGTCGGTGGCAGCACCCGTCAATTGCACGGCCTCGATCGGCGCGATGCAGAACTTCGGCGGCTATATCGGCGGTGCCTTGGCCCCGACCGTGACGGGCTATATCGTGCAATCGACCGGCCACTTCTCCCTCGCCTTCATCACCGGCGCGGTGATCGCGCTCGTGGCGGCGGCCGGCTATTGGGTGCTGATCCGCGAGCCGATCCCTTCCGCACCCCTGGCGGGGCAGCGCGTGCCGGGCGGCCTGCGCGTCGTGACGTGAAGGGTCGAAATCGACGGTCGACGGCGGTGGTTCGGATCGGGTAGTGAGGCCCGGATCAACCGAGGCTCCCATCATGTCGCACGACGCCGACATCGCGCGCCGCGCGACCCTGCAACCCATCGAGGCGATCGGCGCCGGTGCCGGGCTCGCGCCGGAGGCGCTCTATCGCTACGGCCCCTACAAGGCGAAGGTGAGTGCCGAGGCCCTGGCGGCACTGCCGGCGAGGCGCGGCAAGCTGATCCTGGTGACCGCCATTTCGCCGACCCCGGCCGGCGAGGGCAAGACGACGACCACGATCGGCCTCGGGGACGCCTTGAACCGGATCGGGCGCCGGACCGTGATCTGTCTGCGCGAACCCTCGCTCGGACCCTGTTTCGGCCAGAAGGGTGGCGCCACCGGCGGCGGCCAGGCCCAGGTCGTGCCGATGGACGAGATCAACCTCCATCTCACCGGTGATTTCCACGCCCTGACGGCGGCCAACAACCTTCTCGCCGCCATGATCGACAACCACGTCTACTGGGGCAATGCGCTCGGCATCGATCCGGCGCGTGTGACCTGGCGGCGGGCGCTCGACATCAACGACCGCGCCCTTCGGCAGACCGTCGTGGGGCTCGGCGGCAATGGCGCCGTGCGGGAGGACGGCTTCGATCTCACGGTCGCGTCCGAAACCATGGCGGCCTTCTGCCTCGCCACGTCGCTTCCCGACCTCGAAGCCCGGCTCGGCCGCATGGTGGTGGGGCAGAGCTTCGCCCGCGCCAATGTCGAAGCCGCGGCGCTGAGGGCCACCTCCGCCATGACGGCGCTATTGCGCGATGCTCTGCAACCGAACCTCGTCCAGACCCTCGAAGGCTCGCCGACGCTGGTCCATGGCGGGCCTTTCGCCAACATCGCGCATGGCTGCAACACGGTGGTGGCCACCGACGCGGCGCTGCGCCTGGCGGAGTACGTCGTCACCGAGGCCGGGTTCGGGGCCGATCTCGGAGCCGAAAAGTTCTTCGACATCAAGTGCCGGTCGGCCGGTCTCGCCCCCGCGGCCGCGGTCGTGGTCGCGACCGTGCGGGCGCTGAAGATGCACGGCGGGGTCGCCAAGGCCGATCTCGGTACCCCCGATGTCGCGGCCGTGCGCCGGGGGGCGGCCAACCTCCTGCGCCACGTCGAGAACGTCCGCAGTTTCGGCGTCCCGGTCGTCGTGGCGATCAACCACTTCACGGCCGATACCGAGGCTGAGGTCGCGGCTGTCGCGGAAAGCTGTGCGGTGATCGGCGTCGCGTCGCATCTCTGCCGCCATTGGGCCGAGGGTGGGGCCGGGGCGGTGGATCTCGCGGAAGCCGTGGCGGCCCTGGTGGACGCGGGCGAGGCCCGTTTCGCGCCGCTCTATCCGGACAGCCTCTCGCTCGAGGGCAAGATCGAACGCATTGCCCAGTCGATCTATCGGGCGCGGGATGTTGCCCTGACGCCCGTCGCGGCGAAGAAGCTCGCGCGCTACGAGGCGGACGGGTTCGGCCATCTGCCGATCTGCATGGCCAAGACGCAATACAGCTTCTCCGCCGATCCGACCCTGATGGGCGCACCCGAGGGCTTCACGCTGCCGGTGCGCGACGTCAGGCTCTCGGCGGGTGCGGGTTTCGTCGTGGCGCTGTGCGGCGATATCGTGACCTTGCCGGGCCTGCCGCGGCACCCGGCGGCCGAGCGGATCGGCGTCGATGCCACCGGCGCCATCCAGGGCTTGTTCTAGCCTAAGGTCTGTCAAGCCGTCGCTGAGGCTTGAGCTTTACCGTTCGTCATTGCGAGGCGTGGAGCGACGAAGCAAGCCAGGGCGTGACCCAGGATGAAGCTGGGTCCCGCCACGCTCCGCTCGCGGTGCGTAGCGATGAGGATTCTCCGCGCCTTCGAAGCTGGCTGCAGCCGCTCAGCAAGAGCACGGGAGAGACTCATCCGCCGTCGGCATGAAGCTCGACCCTGCGACCGCGACGACACCGCGACGGGCCGAACCAGGCGTCGCGGCGATCGTTACCCCGCCATGACCAGTCATGACCTAGAGACCGAAGCCGCCCAGATTGCCAAGACTCGCCATCGGGAGATGGCGATCGAGCACTTGCTGTTCGGCACCATCCGTTTCGTGGCGCATCGCCATCCCGAACTCCTTGACGAGCTCGATGGCAGCTTGGATCATCTTTGGGACAAGGCCGACGACGAAACGCGCGACGACGAAGCGGTGCGCGATGTCGCTCGGCGCTTCATCAAGAGCCTGCGGGCCGAGCGGTAGGCCCTCAAGTCGGCTCCTCCTTGAACGCGAAGACATCGAGCGGCTGCCCGACGCCGCGGAGCGGGAAGGTCCCGACCGGGCGCAGGAGCCCGCCGCAACTCGCCTTCGCCACGAAAGCGGCCGAGAACAGGACGTTCGGCTTCATTTCCTTGGTCAAGGTTTCGAGCCGGGACGCCACATTGACGGCCGGGCCGATGACCGTGAAATCGAGCCGAGTCTTGGAGCCGATATTGCCGTACATCACGTCGCCGAAGTTGACCCCGACCCCGTAGCCCAGAGCGTCGAGCCCCCGCGCCTCCCGCGCGACGTTCAGCGCCGCCATGGCGCTACAGATATCGGCCACCGCATGAATGGCCGCGGAAGCATCGTCCGGGAAGATGGCCAGAAGGCCGTCTCCCATGAACTTCAGGATCTCTCCGCCGTGCCGCTCGATCGGCTCCGACAAGGCGTCGAAATAATCGTTGAGCAGCGCGATGACGTCGTCGCGCGGCCACATGTCGGAGATGGACGTGAAACCGCGGAGGTCCACCACCACGATGGCGGCCTCCACCGTGAAGCCGCTGCCTCTGGTCGTCGCGCCGGCGAGGATCGCCTCACCCGCATGCGGTCCCACATAGGTATCGAGCAGGAGACGGGCGAAGCGGTTCTTCAGGCGGACTTCGGTGACGCTCGCCAGGACCGGGAGGAGCTCGTTCAAGAGCTCGATGTCATCGTCGTGGAAACCGTCCGGGCGGTCGGTCGCAAAGCTGATGAAGTGGCTCTTGTTCTGAGTGAAGCGGAACGGCCAAGCCACGTAGTCGGTGAGGCCGTCCTGTCGGAGCTCGCCGAAGAGCGGGTAAGGGTCGTCGGCGGCCGTCGTGCTGTGGAGGCGACCGCGGACCTCGGCCCCGCCGTCGCGGATGATCCGGGCAGGGCTCAAGCGATAGCCGTCCGAATCGCGAGCCCCATATTCGATGGTGAGAAGCTGGGCCTCCGTCATGCCCGGGCGCCACATGATCCTGACCCCGAGCCACTGTGGATGATGGGTCTCGAGGAACATGGCGGCCCGGGCGAGCGGCACGCCGTGTTCCTGCAGCCTGCTGCAGAGCTCGACGAAGATGTTGTCGAGAAAACGCTGATCCTGCGTGCCGGTGACGAGCCAGTCCAACACCGCGGTCCGGCGTCGCGGCCAGACACCACCCTCCGTTCGCTCGCTCGCCTCGTGATCGCTCATGGTGTGGCTCTCGATGCTGCGGCGCACGCGCCCCGCGTGGCTGAACCTTATGATGGGGAGAGCCCGGGCGGAGTGCCATGGGCGAAGCGGTCGTGCGGCGGCCTTACCGGCGGCGACAGGCTTATTCTCCGACCTCCATCGTCTTACTGAGCGAAGCCTGGCTTCGGCCCGCAGAGCGTGCGAAGGAGCTTGCGAAGGACGCGAGATCACGATGAATAGGGCCGTTGCCACGATCGCCTCGCCGCGTGCCATGAACCATGCTGAAGGTTTCACCGGCCAGGATCGCGAGATGCCCGAACACCATAGCCAGCCCAACCTCTTCGGCGACGCACAGCCCGACCTGTTCGGCGCCGAACCTCCGCCGCCCGCCGTCTTCCGCGGCGACCCGGATCGTGTGCGGGGGCGGCTCGAGGCGATCGTGGCGGAGGCGCGCGCTGCGGACGTGCTGCCGTGGGACCGCAACGATCTCAGGCTCTACAGGACCATCGTGCCGCAGATGGTGCTGTGGCTGCCCGACGAGGAGGCGGCGCAATGGCGCCTCGCCTTCGAGACCGAGCTCGAACGGTTGGAGGCCTGAGGCCTCCGCGCCGCGGGTCCCCTCATCCGTCGCCGCTTCGCGCCGCCACCTTCTCCCGTAAACGGGAGAAGGACACCCCCTAGCGCCCGGCCAGACGCCGGTCGAACCAGACCATGACGACTCCAACCACCAGGAAGCCGACCGCGATCGCGACGGCGTTGATCACCGTCTGCGCCCAGCCGATTTGGCCGACGTCGATGAACGGATAGGGGTAGAGACCGTCGCGGGCGCCGCGGGCGAGGGCATAGCCGAGATAAGAAATCGGGATCGCGGCCCAGAGCAGCGGATCGCGAGTGCGCAGCCCGCCCTTCGGCGCGTAGAGCGCCCACGCCACCAGGACCAGGAGCGGCGTCACGCTGTGGAGAAAGAGGTCGGCCAGCTTCTCGGTGCCGTTCTGCTGTAGCGTCCCTCGTAGCAGGATCTGGTAGACCGTCGCGACCAGCAGGATGATCAGCGTGGTGCCGCCGAGCACACGCGGCGAGTCGAAGAACGTCCGCCGTAAGGCCACGCCAGCAAACACCAGCGCCACGAGAAGGTTGGCGATGATGGTGAAATAACGGAGCAGGATCCAGAGCGAGGCGCCGATCGATCCCGTCTGCGCGAAGGTCGCGGCAAACTGCACCGCGAGACCGAAGATCGCGCTCGCCGCGATCACCAAGGCCAGTGCCCGCGGCACGCCAGCCCCCAGCCGCCTACCCCTGGAGGTCTCGGCGAGCGGCGTCGGCCCGCTCAAAACATGAAATACCGCTGCGCCATCGGCAGCACGTCGGCCGGCGCGCAGGTCAGCAACACGCCGTCGGCCACCACCGCGTAGGTCTCGGGATCGATGTCGAGCTTCGGCGTGGCGCCGTTGTGAATCATGCTCGACTTCCGCAACGTCCCGCGCGTCCCCTCGACCGCGACCAGCGGCTTCGCGACACGCAGGCTCGACGCGAGCCCCTTGGCGAGTGACGTGCCGGACACGAAGGTCATGCTGGTGGCTGCGATCGCCCCGCCATAGGCGCCGAACATCGGCCGGTAATGGACGGGTTGCGGGGTGGGGATCGAGGCATTGGGGTCGCCCATCGGGGCGGCCGCGATCATGCCGCCCTTGAGGATCAGGTCCGGCTTCACGCCGAAGAAGGCCGGGGTCCAGAGCACGAGGTCGGCGAGCTTGCCGGGCTCGATCGAGCCGATGTGCTGCGACACGCCATGCGCCAGCGCCGGGTTGATGGTGTATTTCGCGACGTAGCGCTTCACCCGGGCGTTGTCGTTGTCGCCGCGCTCCTCGGGCAAAGCGCCGCGCTGGCGCTTCATCTTGTCGGCCGTCTGCCAGGTGCGGATGATCAC
>CAXTME010000032.1:0-42427 GCA_964245215.1 uncultured Lichenihabitans sp. | reverse complement strand
TGCGCGGCTTCTCGCTGATGACCGCCATGGTGCCGATCAACAACGTGGCGCTCGGGACCCTCGCACCCGCTCGGCTGAAGAATGCATCAGGTCTCTACAATTTAACCCGCAACCTCGGGGGCGCGGTCGGCCTCGCCTGTATCAACACCCTCATCAACGACCGATGGGACCTGCACCTCGCGCGTCTGCACGAGAGCGTCGCCTGGGGCCACGAGAAGGCGGAGAACACCTTGTCGGCGCTGACCGACGCTTATGCGGCCTATGGGTCTGACGCCGCGATGGCGGCGACCAAGAAGCTCGCGTTGCTGGTCCGGGGACAGGCTCTCGTCATGTCGCTCGGCGACGTGTTTCTGGCGCTCACCTGTCTCTTCATCGCGCTGGTCGCCGTGACCCCGCTGATGAGCCGCCCCGGCAAGCCGGGCGCCGGAGCCGACGCGCATTGAGGCGGGCTGGCGTCGGCGCTTGACGGCTCGCAAGCAGAGCCCTTCAGCTTGGCGTTTGGGCCGAAGAAGCTGACATCCAGCATCGCGATCGTGAAGCCTCTCTCGTAGGCTTGTGCCGGTCGCCACTGCTCCCCCAGCACTATGGGCGAACTTACCTCGAACCTGACCTCCGCACATGTCACGGATACCTGTCTGCTGGCGTTGGCGAGCCTTCGACATGTCAAGCTGGCGACACTGGACCGGCGCTCACTGGTCGCGGCTGTACAGGGCGGAAAAGCGGCGCTTCATCTGATCCGGAGCGGCTGACCGTCCGACCGGGATACGCGAGGGGACCGCACGGATTTTGTGCCGCTTTCGCTCGCTGCATGTCGGCGTTGGCACGTATCGTGCTCCGCTGCTCTGGGCATCGTTCGAGGGACCTGCCATGACGGTCGATATGTTGGCTGCCACGTTTTTCTGGCCCGAAGGAACATTACTGCATGTCCGCGAGGACATTGCATTAGACGGAGAGAGTGAATTGCCGTCGACGGAGCACGCCGCCGATCCGTTGACTGAACCGCAGGGTGAGACCTTCTGGGCCACCGTGCTGCGCCAGATCGGATGGCCGCTCCCGAGGCCCGTGACACAGTCTTGAGCGAACGCCCGCCTCGCAGTCCGGATTTCGTGGACAGGTGAAGCTTCCCACCCGAGTGACGCTTCCTATATAGGCAGTCGCTGAAAGCGGCTTCACTCGCGCCGACGACGTTCCGTCGTCGGTCAGAGCGCCGATAAGCGGATGCCGCAGTCGGGATGCTGACCAATAAGGGCAAATACGGTCTGAAGGCCTTGGTCCACCTCGCGTCCTTGAGCGAGGGGCAGACCGCGCAGTCCTTCGAGATCGCCAAGGCCAACAATATTCCCAAGAAGTTCCTCGACGCCATCCTGGGCGAATTGCGCGTGGCCGGGATGATCGTGACCCGCAAGGGGAAGAACGGCGGCTATATGCTGGCGCGTCCCGCTGCCGACATCATGGCGGGCGGAGCGATCCGGGCCCTCGACGGTCCGCTGGCACCCATCGCCTGCGCGAGCCGCACGGACTACCGGCCCTGCGCCGACTGCACCAACATCGAGAGCTGTTCGGTCAGGCTTCTGATGACGCAGGTCCGCGACCTGTCGGCCAAGCTGCTCGACGGCACCTCGATCGAGGAGATGCGCTGCCGCGCCTCCGAGCCCACGCACAGCTTTCCCTACGATATCTGAGGCTTCACGGCCGCCCTTTGAAATGCCGGATCACGCCCCACCTTACCCTCGCGGCGTTGCCGAGCAGGGAATGCGATATGGTTTCGGTTTCAACCCCGACAACACCGGCGGATCGGCAAGAACTCGCCCCCGACCCGACCGGCGGTTACCCGGCGCTCTGGGATTGGCGTCGCCGCATCGGGTCTCTCTACGCGGATATTCGAGCCGAACCCGACCCGGCAACGGCCTGGACGCATTGGCGCGAGGTCAGGGATGGGATGTTCCGCGGCCACTCGCAGTCGCCGCTGGACGCCGGCGAGCGGGAACGCTTCCGCGCCCTTTCGTTCTTCGCCTACGATCCGGCGCTGCGTTTCTATGTCGACATCGTGCCGGTGGATGCACCGGCCCTGTCGCTCGATGCCGGGCATGACGGCGCTGTCTCGATGCGGCCCTTCGCACGGACGGCTGGGCTCGTCACGCCTCTCGGCCGCGAACTGACGCTCTATTGGCTGGCCGGCTATTGCGGAGGCGTTTTCCTACCCTTTGCCGATGCGACGTCCGGAGCCGAGACCTACGGGGGCGGACGCTACCTGCTCGATACGATCAAGAGTGCCGACCTCGGCAGCGATCCCAACGGGCGGGTGATCCTCGACTTCAACTTCGCCTATAATCCGTCCTGCAGCTATTCGACCGCCTACGTGTGCCCGCTGTCACCGCCCGCGAACCGCTTGCCTGTCGCCGTAACGGCCGGCGAACGCGCGCCTCAAGCGACCTGATCCGCGAGGTCTTCGGCTGCCTGCCGTCTGCCGCTTCGGATCGATCCCGGTCATTTGGCGATTGCCGGTTCGAGACGGGCCGCGGTTGCCCCGTCGGCGCGCTCTCGCACCAGCTTCGCGACGGCCGGGTGGTCGAGCTTGCCCGATCCCAGCAAGGGCACGCGATCGACCACGACCACCTCGCCCGGCACCGCGAGGTCGGCCATTCCCTTGGACTTCGCGAAGCTCTGGAACGCTGCACGCGTTGCATCCGCCCGTTCGGTCACGAGCACCAGCTTCTCGCCCCGCCGCGCGTCCGGCAGGGACGTGACGGCCGAAGCCGACTCCGGCCAAAGCTCGGCCGCCACCGCTTCGATCGCGGCCAAGGACACCATCTCGCCCGCGATCTTGGCGAAGCGCTTGGCCCGGCCCTTGATCGTGATGTAGCCCTCGGCGTCGATCGACACGATGTCGCCCGTGTCGTGCCAACCTTCGGGCGGCGGATCGATGACGCCCGGCTTGTCGGCCCGCACATAGCCCAGCATGACGTTGGGGCCACGAACCACGAGCCGACCTGCACCCTCGACGCCCGGCACGGGTTCGAGCCGCGACTCCATGCCGGGGAGCAGACGCCCCACCGTGCCGAAGCGGTTGAACATCGGTGTATTGAGAGCCAGGACGGGACCGGTCTCGGTGATGCCGTAGCCCTCGAGGATGCGCAGGCCGAATTTTTCCATATAGATCCGGCGGGTGGATTCTTTCACCGGTTCGGCTCCCGCCACCACGTAGCGCAGGGATCGGAAGTCATAGGCATTGCTGGATCGGGCATAGCCGGCCAGGAAGGTGTCGGTGCCGAAGATTGCCGTCGCATTGGTGCCGTAGACCAGTTCCGGCACGATCCGATAATGCAAGGGCGACGGATAGAGGAAGACCGGCACACCCGAAACGAGCGGGAGGACCAGCGCGGCCGTCAGCCCGAAAGCGTGAAAGATCGGCAGGACGTTGAAGATCTTGTCGGTGCGGCCGAAATCGATCCTCGCCGCAACCTGGGCCACGTTGGCCAGCATGTTGCGATGCGACAGGACGACCCCCTTCGGAGCGCCCTCGCTTCCCGAGGTGAAGAGGATCGCGGCCGCATCGTTCGGCGCTCGATGAACCAGGGGTTGGCGTGGGCGCACCAGTGCCCGGATCTTGTCGCCACGGCTGATCGTGGCGCGGATGTCCTCGAGGTAGAGGATCGTCACCTCGGTGCCGACGGCCGCCACGAGGGCATCGAGCTTGCCTTTCGTCACGAAGGCCTGGGACGTCAGGATCGTGTCCACCTGCGCGGCCCGGCAGGCCGCCAGGATATTGGCGGCACCGCTGGTGAAGTTGATCATGGCAGGAACCCGCCCGGCCGACATCAGTGCCAGAAGGGTCACGGCCGCACCATTGGCGTTGGGCAGCATCACGCCGATGGCCTTGCCTTCGGGGGCGAGCGGCATCAGCTTCGCGCCGAGCACCGTGGCCGCCAGGACGAGGCGGCCATAGGTCAGTTTTCCGGCCACCGGGTCTTCGACCGCGACGCGCTTCCAGCCGTGCTCCTGGCCCGCCTCCAGCACGGCTTCGAAGACGGTGCGGTCGATGGGAGACGTCCTGAACGCCGCATCCGACATGACGTCGTAGAGGGCGGCACCCGCGGCCTGTCTTCTCCGCTTGCCGAAAAGCTCCGGATCGACGTGAAGGGACACGGGCTCGAGGATCTTGACGTCTATCCTGGGCAGGACCTTGGGCCGGGTCTGCATCTCGGTCAGGTAGGAAAAGGGTGTTCGCTCGGGGCCGGCGATCCGCACCGGAACCACTGGGACTCCCGATTTGTCGGCGATGAGTCCGGCGCCGTCATAGACTTTCATCAGGTTGCCGGTCACGGTCAGCCGGCCCTCGGGGAAGATCACCAGGGTCTCGCCGTCCCGCACCGCATTGATCAGCGAGCGCGTCGCCATGGGCTTGGCGGGGTCGATCGGCATGGCGCGGGTCATCTTCAGGAACGGCTTCACCCACCAGCGGGTCGCGATGGTGGAGTCGATGGCGAAGACCGGATCCTTGTCGAGCAGCGACAGGGCGATGCCCGCGTCGAGGAAGCTCACGTGGTTGAGCGCCACGATCGGGTTCGGGCCGGCCTTGGCGACATTGTCGAAACCGGTGATCTCGATCCTGTAGAAGCTTCGCAGGATGATCGACAGCAGGTCGCGGAACGCGCTGGTTGGCAAATTCCGGAAGATCCACCAGGCCGCCGACAGGTTGGCGAGGCCGATCAGGCCGAACAGCATAGGCGTCGACAGGCCGAGGGCCTGCAGGATCGCGACAATGACGGCCCCGCCCACCATGAAGGCCGCTGAAAGGACGTTGACGGCTCCGATGTTGCGGGCCCGCTCGGAAGGTTGGCTCCAGACCTGGACCGCCGTGAAGACCGGCACGATGAAGAGACCGCCCGAGACCGCGATGCCGAACAGATCGATGGCGGCATGGAGTCCGCCCCCGTGCAGGAAGAGGTCTGCGGCATCGAGCGTCGCGAGCGGCGTGAAACGTGCCGCGTCGGCCGCGAGATCGAGCGAGAAGAGCCCGAGCAGCACGCCCGCGAGTGCGGTCGGCAGCAGGATGACCCGCCCGGCCGCGAGCCAGGACGCGAGGCCCGATCCGACCGCGATCCCGATCGAGAACACCGCCAGCGCCGTCGTCATGGCGCCCTCGCTACCCTGCAGCGTGTTCTTGACGAGGGTCGGCAGGAGCGTCAGCACCACGGCGCCGACGAGCCAGAACCAGCTGACGAAAAGCCCGCAGTGCCAGAGCCGGGCATCGGCCCTGAGGTGGCGCAACAGGCCGGCCGTCGAGCGAAGGATGTTGGGATCGATTCTCAGCGTCCGGTCGGCCTCGGCTCCTCGGGGGATTAGCAGGCTCGCGCCCCAGCACAGGGCCGCGAAACCCGTCACGGCCACGCCATAGGCGACCGCATGGTCGTCGGCCGCGGCCCAGCCTCCGGCAATGGTGCCGAACAGGATAGCCAGGAAGGTGCCACCCTCGACGAGCGCGTTGCCGGTCGGCAGTTCTTCGAGCCGCAGGTGATCCGGCAGGAGACCGTATTTCACCGGGCTGAACAATGCCGCGATGATGCTGAACAGGACGAGGGCGATGAAGAGCAACGGTAGCGAGCCGAGCAGGAAGCCGACGACGGAGAAGAGGGCCGCGGCGATCTCGAAGAGCTTCAAGCGTTGAGCGACGAAGGCCTTGTCGTAGCGGTCGGCCCACTGACCGCCGAGCCCGGACAGGAGCAGGGGAGGGGCCACGAACAGAGCGCCCGCGACCGTGACCAGGATATCGCCCGAGCCGCCGCCGACCTTGAACAGGATGAGAAAGACGAGCGCGTTCTTGAGGACGTTGTCGTTGAAGGCCGAGAAGAACTGGCACCAGAAGAGCGGCGCGAAGCGCCGCGACGTCATCAGGGAGCGGATCATACGGGCTAACCTCTGAACGGCCGGTCGAATCGTGATGCCGGATCCGCTTCAGTCGCCTTTTAGCGGTCAATGCCGCGGGTCGACATGCCGAAGATGACCATTAGCGCAGAATGCCTGCAAAGAGGACAGCCCTGACCGGGTCATGGCGTCTCAATCGATCATATAGCGGATCCCGACGCGGACCTCCTGGCTGCTGAGGTTTTTCGAAACGGTGGTCGAGGGGAAGAGCGATATCTTGGTGGTTCCGAAATCGAGGTATCGGTAGCCCACGTCGAGGAGCATATGAGACGCGATTGCGTAGGACACGCCCGCCATACCGGCCCAGGCGAAACGATAATCCGTGTGGCTCGGGATCGATGAGGTGAACCTGGCACCCGTTTTCGGATCCTGGATTCCGTAGATCAGAGGGACCCCGTTCGCGCCGACGGATCCGTCCTGATGGGTACCGCTGACGCCCGCGCCCGCGCCGACATAGGGGGTCAGTCCAGCCCAGGTTCCGAGGTCGAGATAGCCGTTAATGAGCCCGTCCCAGCGCCAGACGTTCGTGCTTTGGTTGAACTCGCACCCTAAGCCGCAATCCGTATTGATCTTGTAGCGGAACGGGTCGAGGTAGTCGGCCGTCAGATCGGCGCGAAAAAAGTCATTGAACTTATAGCCTGCACCCGCGCCGAAGCCGTAGCCCCAGTCGCTGCCCTTGCGATCGAAGCTCGGGGTGTTGCCATCGAGGATGAGCTTCGGCTTGTCCTCGGGCCCGAAGGACGCATCGCCGCGCAGGTACCATCCCGTGCCGAATTCGAGCGGTGTATCCGGGGTGTCGGACGCCATCGGCGGGGCGCCATAGGCCGGCATGTCGGCCGCTATCGCGGGTCGCCCCTGACCGAGCCCGCAGAGAGCCACCAGGGCTAGGGCGCCGAATGCCTCTGTCACCCGCATGGGAGCCGATCCTCTTTTCGCACGTCGACGAGACGCCTACGTCAACCTTTGAGAAAGCATAATGCAGATCGTTTAAGCAGAGATTAAGCATAAGAAGGACAGGCACTTGACCCCAACAAAAAGGCGGGCCGTAGGGCCCGCCTTACTGCTCCTCGTTTGTCGGCGCTCAGTATTTGCGCACCAGCGGTGGCGCGTAAGAGGGGGGCGGCGGAGCGTAGACGGGCTGCGGCGCGTAATTGCCGACGTCGCTGAACATCCAGCGCATGCCGATCTTGATGTCCTGGGACGCGAGACTGATCTTCTGCACCTCGTGCGGGCAGACCGACGTGTTCTGGCAATTGATGGGGCTGCTGCGCACGTCGCCCATGTCGAGGTAGCGATAGGCGATTTCGAGCTTCAGGTTGGGCGTGACCGCGTAGGACAGGCCCACCATGCCCGCGTATGCGAGATCCACCTTGGTGCGTTCGGACGCATAGCCGAACCCGGTATTGATCCCTCCGACCCCGATGTCCGTCAGGCCGTAGAATCGGTTGAAAGCACCGCCGACGCCAGCGCCCACGAAGGGTGTTACGCCGTAGAACGTCCCTAGGTCGACATAGGCGTTCACCAATGCGACCGTGCTCTGCACGGACCCCGTATAGGTGTCGTAGGCCCGTGTGCCGTCCGGGGGAGAGTTGAAGAACCCGGCGTTGTAGCTCTCGATGGCGTTGAAGGACTGCTCGGTGCGATACTCGCCGGTGGCATCGAAGCGGAGCCAGTGGTTGAGCTGGTAGCCGACGCCGCCGCCCACGAAGGCCGAGTCGCCCAGGCGCCGTTCGTCGAAGATCGGGTTCGGCACCGTTACGTCGGAGTCGAAGGTGGACCGGATATCGGGGCGGAGCGAGGAGCCTACGCCGACGTCGCCGCGGAGGTACCAACCACCGAATTCGACGGGCTCGGGCGCGACCGGCTCGAAGGGCGGCGGCGGCGGCAGGTCTGCCGCGTGCACGGACCCTACGGCGCCGAACGCCACCGCTCCTACGAGAAGAAGGGCTTTCAGCTTGCCCATGTCGCGTGTCCCCTGTGATGTCGCGCCAGGGGAGGTCCCGGGCGTCAGGCCGATCCCTGCACCATGGCAGCGACAGCTTAAGGGACCCTTAACCCTAACGGTTAAGCGCAATCGCAGGCGGCATTCTTCTACAGGCCACGCCGTGGTCCATGGAACGACCGGAGTCCTGTCGCTGCACTGCCACAGGTGGGCGAGAACTGGCTCGGCATGGCTGTCGCGTGTTGCGGGCCTGAGCGATTTTGCCTAACCAGATGGGATGATGTGCCCGCTTTGTGGCACGCAGCACGCGTTTTCCGACGCTGGCCCAACGGGACGATGATGACCGGTGATCGGGAAGCGCGGTTGATGAAGGTCGTATTGGCGCAACCGCGTGGCTTCTGTGCTGGCGTCGTTCGGGCGATCGAGATCGTCGAACGTGCCCTCCTGAAGCACGGTGCTCCCGTCTATGTCCGTCACGAGATCGTGCATAACCGTCATGTCGTCGAAGGTCTGAAGCAAAAGGGCGCGATCTTCGTCAAGGACGTTTCGGAGGTCCCCCAGGGCGCCGTGATCGTGTTCAGCGCCCACGGGGTCGCGCGTTCGGTCGAGCGGGAGGCCGCGGATCGCGGCTTGAGCGTGCTCGATGCGACATGCCCTCTCGTGGCGAAGGTGCATTCACAAGGATCGCGCTATGTGGCCCAAGGCCGGACCGTGATCCTGATCGGTCATGCGGGCCATCCGGAAGTCGAGGGAACACTGGGCCAGGTTCCGGCCCCGGTTCACCTCGTGGGCAGCGTCGCCGACGTGGAAGCGCTCGAGCTGCCGACCGACACGCCTCTCGCCTACATCACGCAGACGACGCTGAGCGTCGACGACACCAGGGGCATGATCAGTGCCCTAAAGGCGCGTTTTTCAGACATCATTGGGCCGGAAACGCGTGACATCTGCTACGCGACACAAAACCGGCAGGCCTCCGTTCGCGAACTCGGGCGGATCGCCGACGTCATTCTCGTGGTGGGAGCGAGCAACAGCTCGAACTCGAACCGGCTGCGGGAGATCGGCACGGAACACAACATCCCGAGCTATCTGATCGCCGACGGCACCATGCTCGATGCCGCTTGGGTCAAGGACGCCGACGTCGTGGGTGTAACGGCCGGGGCTTCCGCACCGGAAGTGCTTGTGGACGACGTACTCGCGACGTTGCGCCGCTTGGCTCCGATCGAAGTGACGACGCTGCCCGGACTAGAAGAAACCATCTCGTTCCGCCTGCCGGCTGAACTCGCCGACAACTGACTGTTCCCATGGCCGGCCCGCATGGCTGGCGCGGCCTGAAGGAGTTGACCTTGGGTATACCTTTCCACCAGACGGCGCGCATCGGCGCCTACGTGTTGAAGCAGCATCTGACGGGCCGCAAGCGCTATCCTCTGGTGCTGATGCTGGAGCCGCTGTTTCGGTGCAATCTCGCCTGCGCGGGCTGCGGCAAGATCGACTACCCCGACAAGATCCTGAACCAGCGCGTCTCCTACGCCGATGCCATGCGGGCCATCGACGAGTGCGGGGCGCCGGTGATCTCGATCGCGGGCGGCGAGCCGCTGCTGCACAAGGAGATGCCCCAGATCGTCCTGGGCGCCATCGCCAAGAAGAAGTTCGTCACGCTCTGCACCAATGCTTTGTTGATGGAGAAGAAGCTCGACCAGTATAAGCCGAGCCCGTATTTCAATTGGTCGGTCCATCTCGACGGTGACGAGTCGATGCACGACAAGTCGGTGTGCCAGACGGGCGTCTACGACAAGGCGGTCGCAGCCATCAAGGCCGCCAAGGCCAAGGGCTTCCGGGTCAACATCAATACGACGCTGTTCAACGGCACCGATCCCGAGAAGGCGGCGCGGTTCTTCGACACCGTCACGGCGATGGGGATCGACGGCATCACGGTGTCGCCGGGCTATGCCTACGAGCGAGCCCCCGACCAGCAGCACTTCCTCAACCGTGCCAAGACCAAGGAGCTGTTCCGCGGTATCTTCGCCCGCGGCAAGGGCGGCAAGGCCTGGCCCTGGTTCCAGTCGCCGCTGTTCCTCGACTTCCTGGCCGGGAACCAGACCTACAATTGCACGCCCTGGGGCAACCCGACCTATACGGTGTTCGGCTGGCAAAAGCCCTGCTACCTGCTCGGCGAGGGCTACGCCAAGAGCTTCGCCGAATTGATGAACGAGACCGAGTGGGAGAAGTACGGCACCGGCAATTACGAGAAGTGCGCCGACTGCATGGTCCATTGCGGCTTCGAGGCCACGGCCGTGAAGGATGCCGTCAAGGCGCCCTGGAAGATGCTGACCTTGGCCCTCAAGGGGATCAAGACCGAAGGCCCGATGGCGCCGGAGATCTCGCTCGAGAACCAGCGTCCCGCGGATTTCGTCTTCTCTCGGCATGTCCAGGCCAAGATGGACGAGATCGACACGATCGAGAAAACGACCGGCAAGTCCTTCAAGAGGGTCGCCAACGACCGCGCGCAGCCGATGGAAGCCGCGGAGTAGCCAAGGACCTCAAACGCACGGGATGATGGCGCTATCGAGCGTGTTTCGATCAAGTTGGATCTCGTCCAACGGCGTCTTCACCCCATCGTGCGCTCTTGGTCAGAATGCGTCGTAGAGTCGTGACATCGACCTCCAATTCGAGGGGCTCCCTCCAGAACAGTTGATCCCGACGAGATCAAGCGCATTGAAGCGGCTACTCGGATCATAATCGATGAACAGATCGAGGTCACTCGTAGCGGTTGCATCTCCGCGCAGGGTCGAGCCGAACAGGAAAAGCGACGTCTCGCCTAAGCAGACTGTCATAAGTTCGCTTACACTTAAGGTTGCAAGTAGCATTGATTTTGCTTTGAAAAAGCCAAATCAATCGTGGCTTTCGCTACGCATGGCTGCTTAGGGTTCGTACGTGGTCGACGTGAGCTTCAAGCTGGGCTATCGCGTCACGACGGTCCATGATGACGTCTACTAGTCTCATTCACTCGGTTTTTGTACTCGCCCGATGTAGGATGGAACAACAAGAAAAGGCTAGTCCCCCGGCACCGCGATCACCTTGATCTCCCCCGGAGCGGGCGGGTGGGCGATGACTTCAGCGGCTTCGTCGAGCGGGATCGTCCGCGTGATCAGCCGGTCGAGGTCGAGCACGCCGGACGCCACGAGGTCGGCAGCGCGCTGCTGCGTGAACGGGTTGATGAAGGAACCGAAGACGCGCAGTTCGCGGAACAAGAGGTCGAAAGGTTCGATCGTTACCTTTTCGCCCTGCGGCATCACCCCGAGGATCACCACCGTGCCGCCGGACCTTGCCAAGCGCGTCGATTGTTCCACCGTCTCGGCGACGCCCGCGCATTCGATCACCACGTCGGCGCCACCCGGCAGCAATCCCGCGGGTCCTGCGACGGCCGCCACCATGTCGCCGGCCGAGGGGTCCACCGTCGCGGTCGCGCCGACCTTGAGGGCGACCTCGCGGCGCGAGGCCTGCCGGGTCGAGAGGATCACCCGGGTCGCACCCGCGAGACGCGCCAGCTGCACCACGAGGAGGCCGATCACACCACCGCCGAGCACGAGGACCGACGAGCCGGCCTTGATCTCGGCGACGTCGATGCCGTGCAGGCAGCACGCCAGGGGCTCGCAAAAGGCGCCGTGCAAGGGGTCGAGCGACAGCGGAAGCGCGAACGCCTGCCGCTGCGGAACCACGACATAATCCGCGAAGCCTCCGTCGCGGTGGATGCCGATCGCCCGCAGGTTCCTGCACTGGTTGACGCGGCCGGCATGGCAGGCATCGCAGCGCCCGCAAGCCACGTTGGGGTCGCCGGTGACCCGCATGCCGGGCTGGAACGAGACGACGTCGCTGCCGACGGCTTCGACGATGCCGCTGAATTCATGGCCGAGGGTGACCGGCGGTGCCGAAGGGAAGTCGCCGTGCAGGAGGTGCCGATCCGTTCCGCAGATGCCGCAAGCCTCGACCCGTACCAGCAGATCGTCAGGACCCGGCGCGGGCCGGTCCACGGTTCTCAACGCAAGCTGTCCCACCGCTTCGAGGCGTAAAGCCTTCATGGTCGTTCCCCTCATTTTGGCCCTTTCCTAGCAGATCGCGAGCCGGCCGTGTTCGGCTTTCGCGGCCCGAGATGGTCCGCTTTCTGCACGATGGCGAAACGAGGCGGATGCGCCGCGATCAAGGAGGAGGACGACGGGAATGGATTTTTCGATCGGCTGCAGTCTTTCCTATCGGGTGAAGACCCGGACGCCTTTCGTGTTCAACATCGAGGCCGTCAGCCATGCAGGTCAGACGGTCCGGAGTGAGACCCTCACCCTATCGCCGGACCTCGCGGCCGAGCGCTGGACGATGCCGGAAAGCGGCAACCGCTATCTCAGGGTCATGGTCGAGCCTGGTCCCTTCAAGCTCGATTACCAGGCCGAGGTGACGCTCGACCCCGTGCTCGAGGCGCCCGAGGCCGTAACCGAGGTAGCGGCGGGCGACTTGCCGCTGTCGGTCCTGGTGCATCTCTGGCCCAGTCGCTACTGCCAAGCCGACAAGCTGCAGCGTCTGGCCCAGCGCACGTTCGGTCACGAGCCGCAAGGCTATCGACGCGTCAACGCGGTCTGCAACTGGATCCACGACAACGTCGATTACGTGGGCGGCATTTCGGACGAGATGACCTCTGCCTTCGATACGGCCACGCAGAGGGCCGGCGTTTGCCGCGATTTCGCGCATCTCGGCATCGCGCTTTGCCGTGCACTGGGCATTCCGACGCGCTACGTCAGTGCCTACGCGCATCGCCTTCAGCCACCCGATTTCCACGCCGTCATCGAAGCCTTCCTGCAAGGTCCCGCAGGCACCGGCTGGTATCTCTTCGATCCGACCCGAAAGTCCGCGCCGGATGGCCTGGTCAGAATCGGCATCGGCCGCGACGCGGCCGAGGTCGCCTTCGCGACGCCTTTCGGCGCGATCGAGTATGACAAACCCGAGGTCTGGATCAAGGCGGCCCAAGAGACGACATCCGAACCGACGACCCAGGCGGTTCGTGCGGAACTCTGAGCGGGGACATCATGGCGGAACGGGACGAAGCCGTCCGGGCGGCGGCACGGCGACACGGATTGAGCGAGGGTGCGATCGACGTGCTGTGGGACGCCTTGATCCGCGGTCGTGGCCAAGCCCAGTTCAGCCATCCCGACCTCGGCGGCATGGGCCAGTGGTCGGGAGGGATGCTGCAGATCGGCGATATGTTCAACATCGGTCTGAAGGCCAAGGTCGCCGCGGCCTGCGCCGATCTGGCCGCTCAGACCAGGGAGGGCAGGGACGAGGCGGTGTTTTCAGACCGAAGTCAGGCACAGCGGCAGGGCAGGGTAGCTGCCGAGCCAACTTTCGGCGCAGGGCGGCGTCGCACCAGCGTGCCGCGTACGGGCCTTTCGGCGGCCGGTTTCGAGCACAATCGAGCGTATGATCGCGAGGGATGGTGGCCCGGCCGCTACGGGGTGCCCTCGTCCTCGGGCAGCCAGAACGGCATGCGTTACGCCTGTTTCCCCGATCGGCATCGCCTTGTCGTGGACCGCGACGGACGCATCAAGGTGTACGACACCGGCCCTCATCTACTCTCCGGGGCATCGCAGGCGCAAAGTCAGATCCAGAGCCTCGTCTTTACGAGCCAGCACGGCAGCGTCGGCCTCGAAAGCTTCGTCGAGGTCGAGTCCTGAGCCGGCCGATAGCGTCAAGCAGGCCTTCCCACGGATTGCATTAACCCTAATGAAGCCTAAGGATCGGGGGTCGGACGGTGCAATGATAGTTCGGAACCGTGCCGCCCCTTCGTTGGCCGGCATCCATCACATGGCCGGTCTCGATGCGCTCGATCATCCCTCATACGGCTGCGACCCGGATCGCGGTCGCCGCGCTGGCTACCCTTTGTGTCCTCTTGCTCTTCAAGGCTGCGACGGCCCGTGACGACCTGGGGCTTCGCCTTTTCTGGAGCGAGCAGGTCCGCGCCGATGCGCCCGACGACCGCGCCGCCGTACCCTCCCTTCCGCTTCGCTTGGCTAAAGCCGTTCGCCCGCTCCGCATTGCGCTCATGGGGCCTCGAGGCAGGCACGTCACGCGGCGCCGGCAGCATGGCTCGACGATGTTGGCGCATGCTGCTCCGCCGCGTCTTTTGAGTCTTCCGGTCCCGACGAAGCCAGCGATCGTGTCGCTCTACGAAGACCGAACCTTGCGGGACGGCGACGCCGTCATGCTGGCCGACGGCATTCATGTCTTTCGCGGCGACGTTGCCGGCCAGCATCGCCCGCGCGATTTCGTGCGCCTGCAGTTGGCTGCGAGCCTGGATTGGAAATTGCGCCAGACCTTGAACGATCTCGACCGGAATCCCCCGACACGCTGGACATCGCTCATGTCGACGCCGAGTTGACGCTCCTACGGCTCGCCCCGGTCGTCACAGCATGGCGCGGATCGCGACCTTGTTGAGCTTGCCCGTCGCGGTATGGGGCAGGTCGTCGACGATCCTGAGGTCGCCCGGGACGCTCCACCGGGCAACCCTGCCGTCGAAGTGGGATGTCATCTCGTCGAGGTCGAGGCTCATTCCGGTCTCCATTACGACGAAGAGGACGGGGCGCTCGCCCCAGCGCGGGTCCGGGCGCCCGACGACCGCGGCCTCACGCACGGCCGGATGGGCGAGTGCGATGTTTTCGAGCGTGATCGAACTGATCCACTCGCCGCCGGACTTGATGACGTCCTTGGTCCGGTCGACGATCTCGATGAAGCCGTCGGGGTCGACCGTCACGACGTCGCCGGTCGCGAACCAGCCTTCTTGCGCGAAGGCTTCGTCGTGCTCCGTGCCGAAATAGCGCGCCGCCACGCAGGGGCCGCGGACCAGCATCGTACCGAACGCCGATCCATCGGCGGCGATGTCCTCACCCGAGGTGCTCGTAGCCCGGACTTCGTAGCCGAAGAGCGGGCGCCCTTGTTTTCGGCTCAACACTCGTCGATCGGTCGAAGAGAGCGTCGCCTGCCGGTTCTTCGGATGATTGGCGACCGCCACGGGACTTGTCTCCGTCATGCCCCAGGCATGCACGACGTCGACCCCGAGGGCCGCGAAGCGCTCGATCATGACCGGCGGGCACGCCGAGCCGCCGATGCCGACCCGTTGCAACGGCGCCAGCGTTTCCCCGCGGGCCTCGACCCAATCGAGGAGCGAACTCCAGACCGTGGGGACGCCGGCCGTCGCGGTGACGCCCTCCTGCCGGATCAGTCCATGCAGGCTCGCCCCGTCGAGTTTCGACCCCGGCAGGACGAGCTTCGATCCCGCCATGGCGGACGCGTAGGGAAGTCCCCAGGCGTTGACGTGGAACATCGGCACGACCGGCATGACGGTGTCGCGGGCCGAGAAACTAAAGACGTCCGGCATCGAGATCGCCATGGCGTGCAGAACGCTCGAGCGGTGCGAGTAGAGAACGCCTTTGGGGGAGCCGGTCGTGGCCGACGTGTAGCAAAGGCCGGACGCCCGGTGTTCGTCGAATGACGGCCATTCGTAATGGTCGGATTCGTCGGCGATCAGCGTCTCGTAGCAGATCAGGCCCGGCAGGTGCTCCGCCACCGGCATGGCATCCGGCGCGCAGAGGACCACGATGGCCCGGACTGAAGCGAGCCGGTGGGCCAGCATGTCGACGAGACCGACGAGGCCCGGATCGACGAACAGAACGGCATCCGCCGCCCCTGCGATGATCGTGGCGATCTGCTCCGGGAAGAGCCTCGGGTTGATGGTGTGGCAAATGCGCCCGGAGCCCGAGACGCCGAAATAGAGCTCGAGATGCCGAAACCCGTTCCAGGCGAGGGTCCCGACGCGTTCGTCGTCGGCGAGCCCCATGCGGTCGAGCGCATGAGCGAGCTTCTGGCTCCGGCGCGAGAGGTCGGCGTAGGTCGATCGGTGAAGGCCGGCGTCGGAACTACGCGACACGATTTCGGCATCGCCGTGGCAGGCCGTCGCATGTCGCAGGATCGACGACACCAGCAGGGGGATGTCCATCATCAGGCCGCGCATGCTGTCCTCCCGCCTGTCCGAGACTGGAGCAGGCGGGCCACACGGGACCGCGCACCAGTTGGCCGCCGGTTGCGAAAGGCGGGCCTTGGCGCATTCAAACATGCCCCGGCGGAGAAGAACATCGCTCAATCGGGCGCCGCCGTGCGGCCTCGGATCAGCCGGCCGGGAAAGCGCGCCTGATTCTGTCTCGCTGACGGTCGAGTTCACTGAGAATGCGGACGGGCGGCGAGCGTGCCTCGTCCTCGGGTACGCGGATCGTCCGGTCGAGATAGATGATGCGGTTCTGGAGCCGGATGGATCGGGCCGTGAGGTCCTGGAGGGAGGCGGGCAGCTGAACGAACAGGCTCGGCCCGGACGCCACATCCTGGGCGCACAGCCTTACCTTATGCTTCTCCGCCTCCGCCTGGTCCGGGCTCAGATCACCTTCGTTGACGCCGCGCTGCACCAGAAGCCAGGAGGCCACCTGCATCAGCCGCGTCGTCAGTCGCATGCTCTCGGCCGCGTAGGCCACGGCGACCGTGCGCGGCAGCGCCTTGGCTTCGTCCCGGCCGGGCCCGTCGAGGTAGGCCGCAACCTGCTCGACGAGGTCCATACCGTCGCGGAACAACGTCTTGAAGCGCGGCGATCCTGCCAGTCTATGGGCAAAGCTCACCGTATTGTCGCCGTCGGCGCTGGAATGCACGTTGGCCATCATATTTCCTCGGTGATCCATCAGGGCGTCGCTTCCGACGGCGCCGTCCTTTGCCGTACGGCAGTGGGACGTCTTGTCGGTCGAACCTTCGCTGCAGCAAGTCTAACACCAAGCTATCGATCGGTGCCGTTCACTCCTCGTTAGGGTTAACGTCGACCGTCGAACAAAAAAAAGCTGCCGTCAGGCAGCTTTGGAGTTTTTGCAGGGAGGCGTCAAACACAGCAGGCCAAATGGGACTTCCAAAATAAGGACCAACCGAGCCGGACAGACAACGTGGTAAAGGAAAACGTTTAACGACTGGTTAATGAAGCCGGCCCAGTTGCCCGCCGCCGGATCGGCGGTGAGAAGGATGTTCCCAGAAAGGCACGGAATTTGCTGCGGAACGTCCCAAGGGTTGCGGTCTTGACGCCCGCGTCATTTTCCTCGATGGGGGCGACGTGGTCGCACTCCGATCACCGACGATCGGACGCGCACCGATGCAGATGCTCCGACAAGAACATTAAATCCGATCTGACGGATGCAGATATCGACTAGACTCAGGCTACGCCTTCGCATCAAATCCGCCACGGCCTCGCTGGCCTGAACGGCCACATCTTTGGACTGGAGACTACCATCGTGAAATATATCGGATTGACGGGTTTCGTACTCGCGGCAGGTCTGGCGTTCTCGGGCGCCGCGCAGGCCGACGACTTCAAGCTCGGCGTCGCAGGCCCGATCACCGGCCCGAATGCCGCTTTCGGCGCGCAATTGCAGATGGGCACGCAAATGGCCGTCGACGACTTGAACGCCAAGGGGGGCATCCTCGGCAACAAGATTACCGTTGAAGTCGGCGACGACGTCTCCGATCCCAAGCAGGGCGTTTCTGTCGCCAACAAGTTCGTGGGCGACGGCGTCAAATATGTGGTGGGCCACTTCAACTCCGGCGTGACGATCCCGGCCTCCGACGTTTATGTCGAAAACAACATGCTGATGATCACGCCGTCCGCCACCAACCCGACCCTGACCGAAAAGGGCAAATGGGACGTCTTCCGCACCTGCGGCCGTGACGACCAGCAGGGCATGGTGGCGGCCAAGTACATCGAGACCACCATGAAGGGCGAGAAGATCGCGATCCTCCATGATAAGACCACGTATGGCAAAGGTCTTGCCGACGCTACCATGGCCAACCTCGCCAAGGCTGGCGTCAAGCCGGTCCTCTACGAGGGCGTCAACGCCGGCGAAAAGGACTACTCGGCCGTCGTTTCCAAGATCAAGGCCTCCGGTGCGAAGCTCGTCTACTGGGGCGGTCTGCATCCCGAAGGCGGCCTGATCCGCCGGCAGATGACCGATCAAGGCGTGACTTCGACCATGATGTCGGGTGACGGCATCACGGACAACGAGTTCGCTTCCATCGCCGGCCCCGGCGCGGAAGGCACGCTGATGACCTTCGGCCCGGATCCGCGCAAGAAGCCGACCGCTGCCGCCGTCGTAAAGGAGTTCCAGGCCAAGAACTTCGATCCCCAGGCCTATACGCTCTACAGCTACGCCGCCGTACAGGTGATGGCGCAAGCCGCCGAATCCGCCAAGTCGGTCGACCCTCACAAGATGGCCGACAAGATGCACTCGGGCATGATGTTTCACACCGTGCTGGGCGACATCTCGTACGACAAGAAGGGCGACCTGACCAAAGCCGACTATGTGATGTACACCTGGAAGAAGCAGCCCGACGGCAAGATCACCTACGTCGAAAATTGATCCAGCTGTCTTTTTGTGTCTAGGGAAGCCCGCCCATGAGGCGGGCTTCTTTATGTTAGGCTCGAGCACCGGGTCTCACGGTCGAGCCTCCGGATCATGTCGTCCGCGACCCGAGATGGGTCGGCAGTTCCGACCTTGAGGACCACGTCGCCACAATGACGGAAGAGCAAACCAACAAAGACGATACCGCACTGGCGATGTCGCCGGACGAGTTGCAGGACACCCTGCAGACGGCTATTTCGGCAACGCCCGAACCCGTGATGATCCACGAGATCATCCGCCAAGATGGCGAACGTGAACTCGAACGGAGCATCTCGGCACTGGCCTGGTCGGGTCTGGCGGCCGGTCTGTCCATGGGGTTCTCGTTTTTGATGATGTCCGTGATCCGATCCGTCCTGCCAGATCAGCGTTGGCAGATCATGGTCTCGGGGTTCGGGTACACGACCGGCTTTATGATCGTCGTGCTCGGCCGTCAGCAGCTCTTTACCGAAAGCACTCTGACGGCCGTGCTGCCGGTGCTGACCAAGCATAGTGCCGGCGCGGTGTTAAGAATGCTTCGCCTCTGGGCCGTCGTTCTCGTAGCCAACATGGTCGGGACGGTTCTGTTCGCCTGGTTGTTGAGCGTGCCGGACCTGTTCCAGGCGGAAGTGACCGAGGCGCTCTCGCAGGTGGCGCAGGACGCCTTGCATGATCCGTTCTGGCCCATGTTGATCAAGGCCGTTCTGGCCGGCTGGCTCATCGCCCTGATGGTCTGGCTGCTTCCGACCGCCGCCCAGTCGCGACTGCTCCTCGTTCTGATCATCACCTATCTGGTGGCCATTGCCCATTTTTCGCATCTGATCGCCGGCTCGGTGGAGGCCGCTTATCTGGTCGTTACGCATCAACTGAGCGCAGGGGAGTATTTCACGCGTTTCTTCGTCCCGACCTTTATCGGCAATGTGCTTGGGGGGACCTCCCTCGTGGCGCTTCTCAATCATGCTCCGGTGCGCGAAGAGCTGGACGAAGGCGTAACCGGATGAACGCAACCGGCACCCTCAACCGAGCAGGAACTGGATACTCTGCTCGTAGAGGTCCGTCAGCTCACCGAAGCGCGACAACAGCGTCTCGCTGATCTCCGCGATCTCGACGAGGGACGCTTTCCGGTCGGGAGCCGCGAGGGCGCCGCGAAGACTCTCCCAGGCGGTTTTGGCGTCGGCCAGCACCGAGCGGATCTCCCCGGTGCTCAAGGGGACGGCGTCGAGGTAGGTCAATCCGTCGACAAACGCCTGTTCGGCTTTTGCGTCTGTCCCCAGATCCGTCCTAGAGGGTTGCAGCAGCGTCGACATGATGGCCTGTTTGGCCATCCGTTGAGACAGCATGCGCTGTCGGCCCGAGACGTTGATCACCCGCAAGGCCGCCGTGAACCCTGCCGTCTCGAGGTTCTTGGTCAGGGCTTCGGCCTGGGTGAGCAGACGTTCGGCCAAGCGGTCGACGTCGCCGAGGCTTTTCAGCGAAGGTGTTTCGGCGAGGGCGCGTTTCAGGACCGCCCAGGGTGCCGATACGCCGTCGATGAGGTCGCCGAAGGTCGGCTTCGACAGCGTCTTGGTCAGCACGCCGAGATTGTTCTCGGCCTGGGCGATCGAGCCCCTGCAGAGGTCCGCCGTCCGCTCCGGTGTCACGTCGGCGCACATCAATGCGTAGAGTTTCACGATCCGCTGTGACAGCATTCGGAGTTGGCCGGCGCGGTTGATCGCATCGGCGTAGCGCGTCGCGTCTATGACCTGCTGGGCGACCTGACCGATGCGTTGCTTCGTTTGCATCGCAGCGGTTCGCAGCACGCGAAAGGCTTCCTCCTCCGGGATGTTGCGCACCCGCATCACGATGCCCTTTGCGCGATCGACGAGTTTCCGCTCGCTGAACCGGTTACGGACGTCCGACAGTTCGTCTCGCAGCGTCTGCTCGTGGCGGAACCGGGCCTGCGCGACGTGAATGATGGAGCGCAGCCGGTCCGGCCCGTAGCCGTTGATCACATAGGCGTGGATACCCGATGAGGTGGCGCGTTCGATCTTCTCCGCATCCGGATCTCCGGTGAACACCACCACCGGACGAGGAGAGGCGTTCTGCAGAGCGGTCGTGATCGCAAAGAGGGCATCGCCCGGGTGACTTTCATAGCAGACGAGCACATCCGGGGCCCCCCGGATCACGTCCTGCACCATGGTCTTGAGATCCACGGTGCCATTCACGTCGATGCCGACAGCTTCGAGGTCGGCTTGCAGCGAAGGCGCGCCGCGACCGCCGGAGGTGAACACGCAGGCCGATGTCATCGCAGGCATTCAATTCAAGTGTCGCTGGGGCGGAGGCGAAGGAATGCGTTCTGCTGGCACGAATTGTGCCTGAATTGTAGTGCCGCACCGCTGCGGCTGACTTCCGCTCGCACGCCGAGTCGTGTCCACATCGCCGTGGGCAACCTGTGCCTCCACCCTTCTCGTCGAAGGGATTTTGTCTGGAGCGCAAAATGTCGATCGGAACGACTTCCGGTAAAGCCACACGCATCGATCTCTTCAGCTTCGCAACGCCGCAGATGCGTGCGTTCCATCTGACGTGGATGGCATTCTTTGTCTGCTTCTTCGCTTGGTTCGCCACGGCGCCGCTGATGCCCATCATCAAGGGCGACCTCAAACTCACGAACGATCAGGTTTACAACATCACCATCGCGGGCGTTTTCGCGACGATCCTGGCCCGCATGGTGATCGGTCCGATGTGCGACAGATACGGACCGCGCATCACCTACACGCTTCTCCTGGCGCTAGGCTCGATCCCGGTCTTCGGCATCGCCTTCGCCTGGGATTACTCGTCGTTTCTCGTGTTTCGACTGCTCATCGGGATCATCGGGGCAAGCTTCGTGATCACCCAGTTCCACACATCGGTGATGTTCGCGCCGAATGTCGTCGGAACCGCCAATGCCACGGTCGGCGGCTGGGGCAACGCGGGCGGCGGTGTCACGCAAAGCCTCATGCCGCTCGTGGTCGCCGGAATCGTGGGTTATGGCGCCAGCCAAGCCACGGGATGGCGCTATGCCATGATCCTGCCGGGTCTCCTCATGCTGATCGTCGCCGTCCTTTATTGGACGCTCACGCAGGATACGCCGCAGGGCAACATCCTCGAGCTTCGGCGCCAGGGCATCACGGTCGATTCAGGCAAAAAGGGCGGATGGGCCGTTATGAAGACGGCCTCCCGCAACTACCGCGTCTGGCTCCTGGCGGCGTGCTACGGCGCGTCCTTCGGCGTCGAGCTCTTCGTCCACAGCATCGCGGTCACGTATTTTTTCAACAGGTTCCAGCTGACGGTGGAGAACGCCGGTTACGCGGTCGGAGCTTTCGGTCTGCTGGCGCTCTTCGCGCGCGCCCTTGGCGGTCTCCTGTCCGATCGCATCGCAGGGTCCAAGGGGCTCGGTGGGCGCACTTGGCTGCTGTTCGGACTGATGCTCGGCGAAGGAATTTTCCTGATCTCCTTCTCGCAATCGAATGAGGTCGCGATCGCGATCACGTTCCTGCTGGTGTTCGGCCTCTTCACGCACATGGCCTGTGGATCGCTCTACGCGCTGGTCCCCTTCATCGACCGCAAGGCGCTCGGCGGGGTCGCGGGTCTCGTCGGAGCGGGCGGCAATATCGGCGGCGTCGCCGCGGGCTTGCTGTTGCGGGGGACCGGTAACGTCCAGCAATGCTTTTTCGTCCTCGGATGCGCAGCCATCGTGTGCGCTTGCGGCGCTGCCATCATTCGATTTTCAATGGCGCACAAGCAATCCGAGCAGGCGCTCTACGACGAGGCCGTTGCGCAACGCCGCGCCTCGATGCTCGTCGCGGACATTCCCGTCACCGCGTGACCGTCACGGCGTGTCCGCACGGGAAACGCCCTCCGGAGGAACGGCTCTTGGACGGGCGACGTTGAGGACCACGTCTTGTCAGACAGAGGTCCTTATGAAACGCATGACCAGGAACTGCGTGACGCCCTGGCTGCTCGCAGCCGCAATGGGCACAGCGGGTACGCCCGCTCTCGCGCAATCGTCCAAAGCCACCGCGCCCATCGAAACTCCCTCGATCGCCGCCGCGACCCTACAGAAGGTTGCGAGCTTCGATCATCAGGTGACGGGTGTTGCGGTCAGCGAGGACGGGCGCATCTTCGTCAATTTCCCACGCTGGTTCGAAGACGTGCCTTTCTCGGTGGCGGAACTCACCAAAGACGGAAAGTTGCATCCCTACCCGGATGCCGAGTGGAACCGGTATCGGAACGCGGCTCCGCTCTCGCCCGACAACCACTTCGTCTGCGTGCAAGCCGAGACGGCCGACGGTCACGGCCATCTCTGGGTCATCGATCCGGCCGCACCGGCCACGGGCTTCATCGTGCCGGGTGGTCCGAAGCTCGTCGAGATCGATCTCAAGACGAATACGGTGATGCGGACCTATCCCTTCGATGGTCAGGCAGCGCCACAAGGCAGCTATCTCAACGACGTCCGCCTCTCACCCGATGGCAAATACGCCTACATGACCGACAGCGGCGCGCAAGGCTCGCTCGTGGTGCTCGACACCACCACGGGAAAAGCACGTCGCGTCCTCGACGGCGACGGGTCGACCCAGGTTGACAAGAGCGTCAAGGTGGTGATCGGCGGCAAGGAGATCCACACCGACGATGGTCGGGGTGTGCAGTTCGCGGCCGACAGCATCTCGATCGATCCCAAGGGGGAGTTTCTGACCTGGCAGCCCTTGACCGGCAAGACGTTGTATCGAATCGCCACGGCGGCCTTGATCGACGCGAGCCTGTCGCCCGATCAGGTTTCGGCCAAGGTCGAGACGGTGAGCTCCAGCGAACCCAATGACGGGCTCTGGCAGGACGCTTCGGGCAAGCTCTACCTCACGGCTGTCCAGGATGGCGCGATAGAAACCCAGGATCCGGGTGCAAAAACGCGCAAGATGCTCGTGAAGGATCCGCGCCTTGTCTGGCCCGATACGTTCGCGGAAGGGCCGGGCGCCACACTCTTTGTCACCAACTCGGCGATCCAGAACTCGCCTCGCTATAACCCGCACGGCTGGACGGAACGCACCTTCAATCTTTGGAAGATCGTCCCCAAGACAGCAGGAACGATTGGAGCCAACCCGGCTTTCGCAAAGTGACGCCCGAGCGTGTCAGCCAGCTTCGGAAGCAACAAGGATAAGGGCACGATTGCGAGCGTAACGAGCGATCCAGTTCATCCGGGATGACGCGCTGTGTTGCTTGCCGTCACACGCTTGGCGATGACCAAGCGTGCACCGCGGCTTTGACGCAATCCGATTTGCCCCGCAAACGCCTCGCCAAGTTCCGGCAGGCTTCTCAGCAGCGATCGGCTTCGGCCATCAGCCGCCGGTCACGCTCATCATTCGCCGGACGCGCGGCTTGGCGGATAACCGATCGGCCAGGAAGTCATGGCCCTTGGGCTTCCGCGTGATCGCCTCGGCGATGGCGGTGTCGAGCGCTTGATCGCTGTCGGGGGATCGAAGAGCAGCCCTCAGATCCGCGGCATCGTTCTGCCCGAGGCACATGTAGAGTGTGCCCGTGCAGGTGACGCGAACACGGTTGCAGCTTTCACAAAAGTTATGGGTCAGGGGCGTGATGAATCCAACACGACCTCCTGTTTCTGCCACTCTCGCATAGCGGGCAGGACCGCCGGTCGACATCGCCAGGGACTCGAGCGTGAAGCGCTCGGCAAGGCGGTCCCGAACTTCGGTCAACGGCATGAACTGATCGGAACGGCCACCACCCTCTTCACCAAGCGGCATAACCTCGATGAACGTGATGTCCATGCCCCGGTCATGCGACCAAGCCACCATATCGGCCATTTCGTCTTCGTTGACCCCTTTCAGGGCAACAACGTTGATCTTGACCGCGAGGCCGACCTTTTTGGCAGCATCGAGCCCCTCGACCACCTTGTCGAACTGACCCCAGCGTGTGATTACGCCGAACTTCGCCGCGTCCAGCGTATCGAGCGAGACATTGACCCGTTCGACACCGCAATCCACCAGTCCGCCGGCGAAGCGCGCGAGTTGCGACCCGTTCGTCGTCAACGTGAGTTCACGCAGGGCGCCGGACACGCGATGCCGTGCAAGGCTTCGGAACAGGTTCATGATATCGCGCCGAACCAGCGGCTCGCCGCCCGTGATCCTCAGCTTGCGGGTACCACGATCGATGAAGGCCGTGCAGAGCCGGTCCAACTCCTCGAGAGTCAAAAGGTCCCGCTTGGGCAGGAACTGCATCTGCTCGGACATGCAATAGACACAGCGGAAGTCGCAGCGATCCGTCACCGAGACGCGCAGGTAAGTGATCGCCCGACCGAACGGGTCGATCAAGGGAGCGGTCTCGGAAGCCTCGAAGCGAGCAGGGGGCGACAGGAGCATTTGATTCATATAGGGCCTCCCCGACCGATGCGGTAGTCAGACGTAGTCGGCCGCAATGGTCGCGTCGCGTCGCTCCGGGCGCGACACCATGTTGATCAACAAGGTTCCCAGGACCGCGACGATGATATTGGCCAGCAGAGCGTCGATCGCCACGTAGGCCGGGATCGTGATTCCGTAAACCGAGACAACGTAGGGGACCAGCTTGAAACCCGCGTTGGCGACCGCCGTCGTGCCGAACACCATTCCGACAGCCCAGCCCAGAAGCAGAGCCCAGGAATTCAACCAGCGGGTATAAAGTCCGACCAGCACGGCGGGCAGCGTCTGGATCATCCAGATGCCACCTAGTAGCTGCAGCGTGATGGCGAATTCCGACGGAATCCCGATGACGAAGTAGAGCGCGCCCAGTTTGACGACGAGCGATACCAGCTTGGCCATCCTGGCCTCCTGAAGCGGGGTCGCTCGCGGGTTGATGAATTCGAGATGAATGTTGCGGGTCCACAGATTGGCGGCCGCGATCGACATGATGGCGGCCGGCACCAGCGCCCCGATGCCGATGGCCGCGAAAGCGAAGCCGGCGAACCACGCGGGGAATATTTCGAGGAAGAGGGCCGGGACGGCGAAGCTGTTCTTGTAGCGGGCGAACATCTCCGCATATTGCGGCATGCCCTTGACCCCGATCGCGAGCGCCATGAAGCCGAGAAGCGTCAGGAACGCCAGCACCAGCGAGTAGGCCGGCAGCAGGGCCGAGTTGCGGCGGATGACGTTGCGGGTCGAGGAACTCAGGATCGCCGTGATGGCATGCGGGTACATGAAGAGTGCCGCGGCCGAACCGAGCGCCAAGGTGGCGTAGAAACTGTAGAATCCTGTCGATCCGGCTGGCGGTGGCTTCAGGATGAGGGTGTCCGGTGGAACGGCCGCGAAGATGGGCGCGAAGCCGCCGAACCGGCTGATCACGACCCCGACCGCGGCGAAGATCGTCGCATAGATCATCAGATCCTTGACGACCGCGATGGCGGCCGGTGCGCGAAGACCCGACGTATAGGTGAAGGCCGCGAGGATCACGAAGGCGATGATCAGCGGCAGGTCGCCCGCGAGCCCTGCGGTCTGTACGCCAAGACCGGCGATCACGACTTCGAGGCCGACGAGCTGCAGCGCGATATAAGGCATGGTGGCGGCGAGACCCGTGAGCGCGATGGCCAGGGCCAGCCAGCGATTGCCGAAGCGCCCCCGCACGAAATCGGCGGCCGTGATGTAGCCGTGGCGTCGGCAAACCGACCATAAACGCGGGAAGATCACGAACGTCATGGGATAGATGAGGGTCGTGTAGGGTACCGCGAAAAACGCGATCGCTCCCGCCCCGAACGCCAGAGCCGGCACGGCGATGAACGTATAGGCCGTGTAGATGTCACCGCCGATCAGGAACCACGTGATCAGCGTACCGAAGGTACCGCCGCCGAGGCCCCACTCATGCAGAAGGTTGAGATCGGCTCGGCGCCAGTAGGCGGCCGCGAACCCCAGGACGGTCACGCCGCCGAAACACAGCACGAAGACCGTCAAGGCGACCCAATTGACCGGCATAGCGCTCTCGAATGTTCTTGGGGATGGATCGGAAGGCGTGGGCGCAGCCCGACGGCCGTCAATCGGTGACGAGGTAGACGAAGGCCGTCAGCACGGCCGTGACGACCACGAACGCCATCTGGTAGGCATAGAAGAAGGGAAAGCCGAAGACGGTGGGTTCGACGCGATTGTAGAACGGGACCCAGAGCACTGCCGGATAGGGGATGACGAGCAGCCAAAGCCACGGCGACGCCCGCTTGCGGCGCGGCGCGCTGTCGAAACGTTCGACCATACCGTTCCTCCCGTTTGTTGGGGACACTACTAGAGCAAGCGCTGGCGTGGCAATGGACTGAATCAACGGCTTGGGGACCTACAGCATGGCGAGCGAATATTGGCCACGAGAGCTGAGGCTGAAGGAGGGAGGGCGCTTTCTTTCGGTGACTTACGACGATGCGATATTCTCGCTCTCGGCCGAATATCTGCGGGTGACGAGCCCCAGCGCCGAAGTTCAGGGCCACTCGGCAGCCGAACGGCGCACCATCGGGGGGAAGCGTCACGTCGTCATCAAGGCCGTCGAGCCCGTGGGCAACTACGCCGTCAAGCTGGTCTTCGACGATGGTCACGATAGCGGGCTGTTCACCTGGGACTATCTCCATCGGCTCGGGGCCGAGGAGGCGGCGAACTGGGCGAAGTACCAGAGCGAGCTCGCGGCCAAGGGTCTGTCGCGCGACATCCCGACACTCTGAGCGGATCCTCTCTCGTGTCGATGTGCAGAAGCCGGGCTTTCGCCCGGCTCCGTGGTCGTCCGCGCCCGAAGATCAGCGGGCCACGACGACCTTGGTGCCGACTTTGGCTCGCTCGTAGAGGTCGGCCACATCCTCGTTGGTCATGCGGATACAGCCCGACGAGACCGCCTGGCCGATGGTATCGGGCTCGTTGGAACCGTGGATCCGGTAAACGGTGCCGCCGAGATACATGGCGCGGGCACCCAGGGGATTGTCGAGGCCGCCCTCCATGTGGTGCGGAATGTCGGGACGACGCTTGATCATCTCGGGGGGCGGCGTCCAATCCGGCCATTCGCGCTTGGCCGTGATGGTCTTGACGCCGGACCATTCGAAGCCCGGTCGCCCGACGCCGACGCCGTAACGGATCGCCTGCCCGTCGGGAAGAACGTAGTAGAGGCGCTTCTCGTCCGTCGAGATCACGATCATGCCGGGCGCATAAGGGCCGCTGTAGGCCACGAGCTCGCGAGGGATGGCCGAAGCGAGCGGCCGTCCCTCGGAGGCGGGCGCACCGCCGTAAGCCATATGTCCACTGCTGAAGGCGGGCTGCTGATCCTGGTTCGGGTCGGCAGCAGGCTGGACCGCGGCGACCGTCGCGGCGGGAGGAGCGGCCGGGACTCCGGCGGGTGCGTTGGAAGATTCGAAAAAGGCTTTGTGCTGTTCAACGAAGAAATTGCCTTCGCTGGCCTGAGCCGGACCCTGAACCGCGGTGATCGCGATTCCGATGGCGCCGGCCAAGACAAGGGCGTGTGACCGCATCGTCATGCCTCGTGTGATCATGTTCAAGAGTGCCTGGGGGACAGGCGAGCGTGATGTCGCCACCAATGCGTTGCCATTGTGCCAAGGTTCGGCCACATCGCAACGCGTGCGCCGCCCCGCCGCCCGCATTGCTGCCGACCGTGGCGTCCGAGTCACAGTCCCGGCCGTCCGGTCCGCGAGACGACGCGCTTGACTTGGCGCGGGCCACCGCTGTAATCCGACCTCGCGGTCGGGGCGCGTAGCTCAGCGGGAGAGCACTCCCTTCACACGGGAGGGGTCACAGGTTCAATCCCTGTCGCGCCCACCATATCTTCCGACCCGGGGCTACACCGGACCACTTCGGCGCGACACGTTGGACTGCGGTCATTCGCAGCAACATCAGCACTCTCCCCGAGTTCACAATCAACGCGACACGCCCGCCATCACGTCCTGTACTGGAACAAAAAAACGAACGAAAGCTGTGCGCGCGGCGCGGACGGTCTCGGCTCGCACGTCGCACCGCCCGACACGGCGCTCGACCGGGTACTGGCCGACTTGATCTGCGATCGCTCGTACTGGCGCACCAACCCGCGGCGGTACGATCGGAGTCGCGGGGTCCGATTCGAGGATCTCGATCGGCTCCCGCCGCAGGACATGCCGGTGGTCGAACCCGTCTAGCATCAGCGAGCGCTAAGCCCACGAAGCGTTTCGCCGTCCTTCCCCGATTCCTAGCTTCACTTTCCAAGCCTCATTCAGGTTCGCTGATCATGCTGGTGGTCTCGTACTCGTCGTAGCCGTGTTTCTTGATCTTGGACTCGCGTGTCGGCGTGACGTGATCCATCGTGCACAGCTTTCGCCAATCGATCCGCTTGGCGCCCTCCGGCAGCGGGGTTCCCGCTGGGATCACCAAGCGCTTCAGGTCATTTCCGACGCGTTCGTACATATCGTAAGCCATCATTTAGCCCCCTGGTCCACGCGCAAAACTTAACGCAACGTGAATGCGTTGGGCTAGAGGAAAAAGCCGCCCCCGAAAAAGGGCCCAGGCCGAACACGGCAGTTCCTGCCGGGAAAGCCGGAATTTCGGTCATCGACGTCTTGATTTCGTCTGCAACTCATCCCGGAGCGTGCAGGACCACGCAGCGGGATTTGATTGGATCTTTTTCGCCATGTGGGCATCCCGGTGGTTTTCGCATGACGGGAACTGGCCAGGACCTGGAACATCAAGCTTCGTTCGGATCTGGCATCGAGGCGCTAGCGCAGTTGGAAGGCGACCAAAGCCGAGAATTAGCGGTCGGCTCGCGTTTCGCCGTCCTGGGCCAAGCCTGCAGCCGCGAGTGCCTTGCGCGAATGGACGGTGTCGCAGCGCGTGAACCGGACCGGCGGCGATGACGATCCAACCATCGTGCAGCCGGTGCGGGGTAATAATAGCTGGGCACGCCGATCCGCCGAGAGCGAGCCGGCGATGGTGAAGGTGCGAAAGAGGAGGATCGCGTGCCGATTAGCCGTACCGGTGACGTTCGCTAAACAATGTCGTCGACTACGCCATTTGACGTACCCCTTGGAAGCTCAAGCAGTGCTATAGCGCAAAAGCGGGTCCCGAACGTCCAAGCCCGTTGCACCTACCGTTGATCGTAGAATCGTTGCGAGATCTCGCTTTCGGTACCCGTTCCCGTGGCTCACGTGAGTGATGATAACTTCACGAGATTTGGCGGCAAGTTTACCTGCGCAAGAGTATCAAAGCTGTCGGTCACAGATTAGAGGTCCAAAAATGCAGGTTTTGATTAGAGTAATGATACTTGCAGCAATATTGATCACCTTTTCAATTTGCGAGGCTCAGGCTCGTCCTGGCGGGAAAGCATTCTTCAACGCAGCTGTTAAAAATCCAGACATTCTCGCCAACAGAACTGGAAGGTGGGCTTGCATGGCGGATTTCACCCGCTACTGTCCCAATCAAATGGCAAAGAACGGCGCGATGGCGCGATGCTTAGGTCAGAAACGGGCTCTGCTGACGTCGACCTGCGGCTCTGTCGTGGCGAAATGGTGCGCTGCTGGAAGCTGCTAATTGTGATGCCGCGCGTAAACTAGAACCATATTGCAAGCCTAATGTAGGTCGCTCATGCCAAGTATCTCCGACGATGCAGGTTCGAGATGCGTACAAATATAGCGTTGATGGCTCTCGCGTGCCACGACTCCTGCTTAGCGACCCCCAAATTTCCGAGACAGGGCCGCGGTTGGCCGATGTTAAATGGCCGAACCGAAGGCCGGCGCAATCCTCTGCTAACAGCTATCTCTCGATGTTGTGCTGAACAGAAAACAATACGTTAGGCCCGGTCGAGATTGGTTTTGCGTTGCGACGTGCAACTTCAGCCTCACCACCTGGTGCTCTCGGGCCCGTGTCCTGTACATCAACGCCAGGCTCGGGGCTCGACGAAGTATTGCCGGGTCCAGGTCCGGACCCTGGAGCGCCGCCCGAATTACCACTGCGCCCGGCGTTACCACCGGCTGCGTTGCTTGAGCTGGTACCACTTCCACTTGTACCACCTCCACCGGCGGTGCCTCCGCCTCCTCCGGTACCCCCACCGCCGGCGCCTCCTCCAGTTCCACCGCCACCGCCGCCAGACCCTCCACCTCCGCCACCGCCACCAGCCTGTGCGTCGTCGAAGGTCATGAGAAATGCCGTAGCCAAGCCGCCAACCAGTGTGCGGCGCGTGATGGGATTGCGCATGGTGTTGATCCTGATTGCCTCTCCAACGTCCTGCTCGACACAGGAGTTATGATAACGCCTGGAACCATGCGGAGTGCCGACCGTCCGACGGCACAAACAAAAGGCCGCTCACGAGGAGCGGCCCAGTTTGGAACAGGGAGAACGACCCCGCGAGGGGACGTCTCGTTTCCTGCAGAGATCGTGCCGGTCAGGTGAGACCATACCCGGCCACCATGGCTCGACCCCGACGTCGAACCCCTGAAATCCGCCCGAGATGCTGCATGTCGAGATAGACGCGACCGCTTCGGCTGCCTTGCCCGTCGTCTCACACCTTCACGGTCGACGCCGCGTAGATCTCGTCGATCGCGCTCGCCAGGGTCGCGTCGAACTGCGCTTCGCTCATCTCGTGCCTGAGATCGCCGATCAGAGCGCGCGAGAAGCTGGCAATCATCCCGTCGTTGGCGGCAAGGCGTCGGCAAGCGTCGGGTCTCGTGTATCCACCGGACAAAGCCACCACCCTAGCGACGCGCTCGTGCCGGACGAGGTCCGAGTAGAGGTTGGGGACGTCGGGTATCGTGAGCTTCAGCATCACGCGGCGACCCTCGGGAAGGGCATCGAGCTTCTTTGTCAACGCGGCGAGCAACAGGGTCTCGGCAGCTGCCTTGTCCGGGCTCTTGATCGAGACTTCGGGCTCGATGATCGGCATCAGGCCATGATCCGAGATCTGGCGGGCCACGTCGAATTGCTGCGCCACCACGGCAGCGATACCCTCCTTCGAGGGAAGGTTGATGAAAGAGCGCATCTTAGTGCCGAAGATACCGAGTTTGACGGCCCGGGCCAGCAGCGTGTCGAGCTCCGGCATCGGCTTCATGACACTGACACCCTCCTTCTCGCCCTCGAGCCCCTTGTCGACTTTCAGGAAAGGAACGACGCCCCGCTCCTTCCAAAGAAAGGTCGGAACGGATTGCCCCGCGGCCTGACCGTCCATGGTTCCCTCGAACAGGATGGCGGCGATCACCTTGTTGCCGTTGAACGAGGGCGCCGTAATGATCCGCACGCGCATTTCGTGCACGAGAGCGAACATTTCGGCATCGCCGCTGTAGGCACTCTCCGGAACACCGTAATGGCTGAGGGCGCTCGGGGTCGACCCTCCGCTCTGATCGAGCGCCGCGATGAAGCCGCCCTTCGTGGAAATCTGCGCCATCATCGTATCGTTCGTCATGACCGCCATCTCACCTGAAGCAACCGCCTTCGCTGCGTGAAGGCAACGCTCGTTAGCACGACCGGATGCACTCTCTAAGACATCACAGCAGCCGATTCACGGCCGATGTCGCTTCTTTCTTAAAGCGGATCCCTCGAGCCGACAATTCGTATGGTTTCGGTGGATGCAACCTTTGCGTTTAAACCTCACGGCGAAGGGGCCCGCACGTGGCTTCGCGAGCTTTGGGTTGGGAGCCGTCGATCTCTCACGGTTCCATCGAGGCGAAGAGAGCCTCGATCGCCGCGTCGATCTCGTCGAAGTGGCTCACGATCCGATCGGGCCCGAGTTCCGAGACCGGCTTATCGGTATAGCCGAAATCCACGGCCACGACCGGGATGCGGGCTGCCTTCGCGGTCATGATGTCGGTGACGGAATCGCCCACCATCACGCTTCGCTCGGGCGTGCCTCCGGCCCGTGCGATGGTCGAGAGAAGGGCACCGGCCTGTGGCTTAGAGACCGCGAACGTGTCCTGACCACAGATCGCCTTGAACCGATCCGCCACGCCCAGTGTCTGCAGAAGAAGGCGCGCCGTCTTCTCGATCTTGTTGGTGCAGATCGCGAACGCGTAGCCGCGTGCCTCGAGGCGGTCGAGCGCCTCGACGACCCCGGGGAACAGGAACGAATCATCCGCGATGTGCTCTTCGTAATAGGCGAGGAACAGGCGGAACAGCTCCTCCAGGCGAGCGCCGGCGAGGCTGCGGCCGGCCGTCGCATAACCACGCTGGAGCAGGGCGCGTCCGCCGGCTCCGAGCAGGCTGCGCGCCTGAGCGACAGGCAAGGGGGCGATGCCGTCGAGCGACAGTACGTGGTTGAGTGCGCCCATGAGGTCCCCAGCCGTTTCGGCAAGGGTTCCGTCGAGATCGAAGACCACGGTCCGATCGGTCATCCGAACATCCCACGTCGGTCCGGTGCGGAGCGGCATCGTATCGCCCGGACTGGAAACGCGACATCGACTGGGGAATAGTCTCTACCCTGATTCGGGGCGCGCCGGAGAAGATGATGATGCGGAAAGCTGCGACGCTCCTCGGGTCGGGAGCGGTTGTGATCCTCGCCGCCATGTCGCCAGCCGTGGCGGCGTCCTACGAATTCCTAGCCGCGCCGGAGACGGACCTCAATCGCGTCTACAGGCTCGACAAGGCAACGGGCGAGATGGGGGCCTGCCAATACGGTCTCTCGGAAGGGACCATCGGTGTGACCTTGTGCTATCCGCCGGGCGATGGCGGAGGACCCCAGTCTCAAAGCGAATATGCGCTGATCGCGTCGCGGCACGACCGCGAAGGCGGCGTGTTCCGGGTCGACGTGCGGACCGGGACGATGTCGATCTGTTACGTCCTTAACGAAACGGTCGTGTGCACGCCGCCCGCCAAATGAAGAAGAGCCGCCTCGGCCAACGGCCGGGACGGCTCTCGAATAGCGAAGACCCTCCGGTGGGGCGCGAACCGGAGGGTCTCGCTGGCTGCGCCAGAACCGAAGTTCCGGCAAGCCAAGCCAGTCAGCGTGTCGGCTGATGGCCAGACACGCTCGAAATCGGGACCGTCTTCAAGCGCCTCGGAAGCGAGAGCGTTGTCGAAAGGCTCGACCCGTTTTGAGAAGTCAGCAGACCCGGACGGGGCGGTACCCGGCAAAATTGCCGTAGGCATCGTAGACAGGCCGGCGGCGAACGCAGGGGTAGGGTCCCGGGCCGTAGCCATACCCATAGGGCCGGGCCGCACTACCGATGATCGCACCAGCCGCCAGACCGCCTAGGACACCGGCCGCGACCGGCGCACCCCAGCCATAGCGCCACCAGGCTTCGGCCGGTGAGGAGGACGCGATCGTGGCGGTGCCAAGGGTCAGGGCCGCGAGCCCTGCCGCGACGGTCTTCTTGACTGCGGACATGGAAAGCTCCTTGTTGGTTGGTAGGTCGTCGCCGTGGCGAAGGCTCCGACGTCATGTTCCGATGGACGACGGTGTAGCCGACTGTAGCTGAACGCGGGGTGAAGCCTAGGGGGTCGGTCGACCGTGCGGCACACGGTCCGCGCGATGACCTCTGACGCGGCAAAACGCTACGCTCTACGGGGGCGCGCATTTGCCTTTTTCGGGGTGAGCCGCTAGTCCTCGCGCTTGCATTCGGCAGTCAGAGCCGTAGCCGCGGCTGCAACACCAATCCTCATCGCAATGGTCGTATCTCCCGAGGTTTCCCCGAAACGCCGTGTCGCCGCGCGAGCACTTGACTCTGTCGAGGCCGGGATGCGCTTGGGACTCGGCACTGGCAGCACGGCGGCTGAATTCGTCGAACTGCTGGGTGCGCGCGTGAAGGATGGCCTCGATGTCGTCTGCGTCCCGACGTCCGAACGGACCCGTCGGCAGGCCGAAGGCCTCGGCATCCGCCTGTCGACCCTCGACGACACGCCGGAGCTCGACCTGACGGTTGATGGTGCCGACGAATTCGACCCTCTCCTGCGCCTCATCAAAGGTGGCGGCGGTGCCCTGCTGCGCGAAAAGATCGTGGCGGCGGCGTCCGCCCGCATGCTGGTGATCGCCGATGCCAGCAAGCGCGTGCCGCAACTCGGTCGCTTCCCCTTGCCGGTCGAGGTGAACGTCTTCGGTCTGGCTTCGACCCGGAAGAAGGTGGAGCAGGCCGGCGAAGCGACGGGCGCCGTCGGCGCGATCCACCTCAGGCGAACCCCATCGGGCGACCCTTTCGTCACGGACGGCGGGCATCTGATCCTGGACTGTCATTTCGGCGTTATCCCCGACCCGGAAGCGCTGGGAACCCACCTGTTCGGGATTCCCGGGGTCGTCGAACACGGACTTTTTCTCGGGCTGGCTTCCGCCGTCATTACGGACGACGGAAACGCCACCCTGCTGATCGACCGATCAGGCTCCGGCACTCCCAGATAAGGACTTATCATGACGTCAATTTCCCGAGTCGCGACAGCGGCTGTCCTCCTGGCTTTGATCGCTGGCGGCCCGGTTCGTGCCCAGCAAGCGCCCGCGGCTCCTGCCGACACGACGGCCGTGACGCCGGCCGCTCCGCTGCCGACGCTTGTGCCGCCTCAGCCCGACGTTCCTCCGGCGCAACTCGCGGCCGCCCGTGATGTCGTCATCTCGTCCGGCATGGCGCGCTCGTTCGAGCCGATGGTTCCTCAGCTGGAAGAGCAGATCCCGCTCGTCGTGACGCGCACGCGCCCGGAATACGGCAAGGATCTGACCGGCGTGCTGGCCGGGCTCCAGCCCGAATTTGCCAAGAAGACCGACGAGATGATCGACATCGCGGCGAAGATCTATGCCCGCGGCATGAGCGAGGACGAGCTGAAGACCACGGCGGCTTTCTTCAACAGTCCGGCCGGCAAGAAATATGTCGATGCGCAGCCGATCATGCTCGACCAGCTGGTGGTCGCCATGCAGGCTTGGACGCAGGAGACATCGAGCTACATGATGAAACGCGTGCAGGCCGAAATGGAAAAGAAGGGCGACAAGTTCTGAACGCCTCGGCCTGAAGCGCCGCTGCCGGCGCGGGCCTGTCGCCGGGGAGAGTCATCATGAGCACGCCCGAAAAGGTGGACTTCTTCGTCATCGGAGCCGGATCGGGCGGCGTCCGTTCGGCGCGGATCGCGGCCGGTTACGGCGCCAAGGTCGTGGTGGCCGAGGACCATCGGGTCGGCGGCACCTGCGTGGTGCGCGGTTGCGTGCCGAAGAAGCTCTATGTCTACGCGAGCCGCTTTGCCGACGATTTCGCCGATGCTGCGGGCTTTGGCTGGACGGTCGGCGCCTCCCGGTTCGACTGGCCGGACCTCGTGGCCGCCAAGGAAAAGGAGATCACCCGCCTCTCGGGCCTCTACCGGACCAACCTCGAGAAGGCGGGTGCATCCCTGATCGAAGGCCGGGCGCGACTCGACAGTCCGAACCGCGTGACCCTGGCAGACGGACGCTGCTTCGACGCAGGCCACATCCTGGTCGCAACCGGCGGCCGTCCCGCCCTTCACCCGGAGATCGCCGGCCTGGAGTTCGCCATCACGTCGAACGAGATTTTCGATCTGAAGGAATTTCCACGGCGTCTGATGGTCATCGGCGCAGGGTATATCGCGCTCGAGTTCGCTTCGATCTTCGCCCGGCTCGGCAGCGAGGTCACGGTGGCGTTCCGGGGTGATCAAATCCTCACGGGTTTCGACCAGGACATGCGCGACGGGCTCGCCCATGCGCTGTCGGAAGCCGGGATCACGCTGCTGAAACGAACGCTTCCGACCGCTCTGTCCTGGTCCAACGGCCAGGTCGAGGTCGCCATGCCGGATGGCACGACGATCACGGTGGATCAGGTGCTGGTCGCGACGGGCCGGATCCCCAACACGCGCGGTCTCGGCCTAGAGGATGCCGGGGTCGCGATCGATGCCGTCGGTGCCATCAAGGTCGATGCGTTCTCGCGCTCCACGGCGCCTTCGGTCCTCGCGGTCGGAGACGTGACCAACCGCATCAATCTCACCCCGGTGGCGATCCGCGAAGGGCAAGCCGTCGCCGATACGCTTTTCGGTCCGCGGCCCGTCAGCGTCGATCACGATCATGTCGCCTCGGCGGTCTTCTGTACGCCCGAGATCGGTTCCGTCGGGCTGACCGAGCATCAGGCATGCGAGCGCCTCGACATCGTCGATATCTATCGCGCAGCCTTCAGGCCTTTAAAGGCGACCCTTTCGGGCCGGTCCGAGAAGATGATCCTGAAGCTCGTGGTAGACGGCATCACGGATCGCGTCGTCGGGGTCCATATCCTCGGCCATGACGCTGGGGAAATGATCCAGATGTGCGCTATCGCGGTTCACATGGGGGCCACCAAGGCCGATTTCGACGCCACGATGGCGGTACACCCGACCATCGCCGAAGAGATCGTCACGATGCGGTCCCGAACTTCGCGCCACACGCGCGCCGTGAATGCCTGACGGCCTGGATCGGCGGCCGGTATGTCGACGGGCCTCGATCCTCGCGCACAACGTCTCCTGGCCATGTTGGGCGCGGGCCGTCGGACCGACCCGGCGCTCCTGACCATAGGCGATCGACGGCAGGGCTTTGCGGACCTGATGCGGCTCGCGGGGCCGCGGCCCGAGATCGGGGCGGTGGACGATGTCAGGGTACGGGGTCACGAGGGCTGGCTCGCGGCCAGGGTCTATACACCGGACGCTCCCTCATCGAACGCTTGGCCGGGGCTCGTCTATTTTCACGGCGGCGGACTCGTGGCGGGCAATCTCGACACCCATGATCCGCTCTGTCGCACCCTCGCGCGCGACGCCCTCTGCAAAGTGGTGTCGATCGATTACCGGCTGGCGCCGGAGCATCGCTTTCCGGCCGCGGTCGATGATGCGGTGGCGTCGCTCGAAGACGTGCTCGACCGAGCTTCGGCGTTCGGCCTCGATCCGCAGCGCATCGCGGTCGGCGGCGACTCGGCCGGTGCCACGCTCGCGGCCGTCTCGGCGCGCCACTGTGCCACCCGGACAGGGTTGCGGCCCGTGTGCCAGTTCCTGCTCTGCCCGGTGCTCGACGTGGAACCCAGGACCGCATCCCGGCGCGACTTCGGCGACGGCTACCTGCTCGATGCGGGGTTGATGGCCCGTGACCTCGCGGATTATGCCCCCGCTTTGTTTGACCGCGATGACCCGCGCCTGTCGCCACTTCGCGCGGAAGATCTCGCGGGTCTTCCTGCGGCCGTGATCCACACGGCGGAGTTCGATCCGCTGCGGGACGAAGGCGCTGCCTATGCCGAGAAGCTTCGGCGAGCGGGCGTGTCGGCCGAGGATCACTGCCATGCCGGCATGATCCACCATTTCTACGGATTGACGGGGTTCATCCCGCGGGCGCGCAGCATCCTGGCCGGGATCGCGGCCGATCTCGGGGCGAGGCTGAGGTCACAAGCGGAAGCGACCTGATGAAATCTGCTCGTGGAGGGCACCGTCGAGCTCGACATAGGCGTCCGCTGCACGGTCCTCGACATAGAGTGGGTCTGCGATCACCCCGGGGTCGAAGCCTTGCGCGGCCAACGGGGCCTTCTTCTGCTTGAAGGTGTCGGTGGCCTCGATCTCCTCGCGCAACCTGAGAAACATCGGCCGCGCATAGCCCGGCAGATGCGAAACGAGGTGATGGCGGAGAGCCGCGAGGTCGAAATCCTTGCTGGTCACCAGGGCCGCCATTCCGGCCCTGCCGTCATGGCCGGGGACCGAAACGCCGTAGACGCTGGCTTCGACCACCCCGGCCATCCCGGTCAAGACGTCCGCGACCTCGGAGGTCGCCACGTTTTCGCCCTTCCAGCGGAACGTGTCGCCGATCCGGTCGACAAAGTACCAGTAGCCGGCCCTGTCGATCCGCATGAGATCCCCGGTTCGAAACCATCGGTCTCCCGGTTCGAAGACGTCGCGCAGGATCTTGCGCTCGCTGTCGGCGGTATCGGTGTAGCCTTCGAAATCACCCGATGAGGTCGCCTTGCCGTCGAACAGCAAGCCGATGGCCTCGCCGACCTCGTCGACCCCAGCCCGGCGACAAAAGCCCTTGTCATCGCGGGCCGGTTCCCCGGTCGCGACGTCGAACCTCACCAGGGCGGCGGGAAAGCGATGCGCCAGGAACGGCGGAATGCGGCCGATGGCGCCCGTCCTGCCCTCGACGTTGACGAGCGAAAAGCTGCCCTCGGTGGCGGCGTAGAACTCCATGATCTCCGGGATCGCGAACCGGTCCTTGAAGGCTGTCCAGATGTCGGGGCGGAGGCCGTTGCCGAGGGCCAGCCGCAGGCGGTGCGTCGGCGGCTCCTGGCCGGTCGCAGCGTTCAGAAGATAACGGCAGAGTTCGCCGATGTACTGGAACAGCGTGCAGTCCCATTTTCGCACGTCATTCCAGAAATCGCTTGCCGAAAAGCCGTCCCGGATCACCACGGACCCGCCGCTGACCAGCACGCAGCCCGGTGCCACGACGCCTCCGACGCTGTGGTAGAGCGGCAGGCAGTCATACATGCGATCGGAGGGCCCCGTGTCAGCGAGGCCGGCGAACCAATGGCTCCACATCATGATCCGGCCATGGCTGACATTCGCGGCCTTCGGCAACCCTGTCGTGCCGGAGGTGAAGATGCACAGCGCGCGGCTCGATGGCGCTACGGGACGGCGCTCCTCTGGACCGAGGGGCGCACCCGGGAGCGCCTCGAGCGCGACGTGAAGGTCTTCGGCTTGACCGTGATGCCACAGCCGTGCCCTCGTCGCGAGGTAAGGCACCGCGCTGGCGAAGCCCGAGCGGCAAGACTGGCCCAGGATGACGTGTCCCGGCGCCACGAGATCGATGCAATAGGCCAGCGAGCGGCCCGTCAGGCGCGTGTTCAGCAATGCCACGGTCGCACCCACGCGTATGATGCCGATCCAGGCCGCGAGGTAATCCGGCCGGTTCTCCATCAGCAGGCCCACGACGTCGCTCGCTCCGAGTCCCTGGGCCAAGGCCCAGCGGCTGTAGCGGTTCGAGCGGGCCGCGAGCGTGGCGAAGTCGAAGCATTCGAGATCCGACAACAGGGCCGGGGCTGTCCCGTATCGGGTCGAGAGGTCGTCGATCACGTCGGGCAGGATGCGACCTTCGCTTTCGGCAGAGGTCACCGTCAGTTCCAGCGCCTTCAGCCAGCGCTTGTTCGAGGACAGCGGGGCAGGGCGGCTGGTTGAGGGCCGGAGGGGTCGATCTTGCACAGGGAGAGCCCTTCCCGGCCACGAAGGACCGAACTCAGTCCGCGGTACCGGCCACGCGCTTCCGCGCGCCACTCTGCCGGTGCCAAGCCTTTCAGGCTGGTAAACCTTCTATGATCTTATGCCAACGAGCTTATCGGACAACTAACACTCGGATCGCAAGACTATCGTCATCATGTTTGGCACGAGAGATGCTGTTGACGGGTCCACGTGACCAGCTCTTCATCGAAACACTCTATCTCTGGTGCAGACTGTACGGAAATGGGTCGGCCCGGTCAGAGTTCGGCGCGGGATCGAGCCAAAGCGATACGAAGGTCGATGCATGCGGAATGAAACCATCGCGCTTCACGCTGGATTCAGCGAGGACCCGACCACGAAAGCCGTGGCGGTCCCGATCTATCAATCCGTCGCTTATGCGTTCGACAGCGCGGATCATGGAGCGGCGTTGTTCAACCTCGAGGAGGAAGGCTTCCGGTATAGCCGGATCAGCAATCCGACAACGGCGGTGCTCGAAGAGCGCGTCGCGGCGCTCGAAGGCGGCGTCGCGGCTTTGGCGGTCAGCACCGGGCAGACGGCACTCTACTACGCGATCGCCAATCTCGCGGATTGCGGCGGCAACATCGTGTCCGTGCCTCAGCTCTACGGCACCACCCACACGCTGTTCGCCCATGTGCTGCCGCGGCAGGGGATCACGACCCGCTTCGCCGAAGCCGATACGGCGGACGCCGTCCAGCGGCTGATCGACGGTGAGACGCGAGCCGTATTCTGCGAGAGCGTCGGCAATCCGGCCGGCAACATCTGCGACATCGAGGCCCTGGCCGAGGTTGCTCATCGGCACGGCGTACCACTCGTCGTCGACAACACCGTCGCCACGCCCATCCTGCTGCGCCCGATCGCCTACGGGGCAGACATCGTCGTCGCGTCGCTGACGAAATTCATGGGCGGGCACGGCACGACCCTCGGTGGGGCCATCATCGACGGCGGCACCTTTCCCTGGGCCGACCATGCCGAGCGCTTTCCCATGTTCACGACGCCGGACCCGTCCTACCACGGGCTGGTCTACACGGAGCGTTTCGGCCGCTCGGCCTATGCGGCGCGTGCACGCAGCGTCTACCAGCGCACGACAGGCGCCGTGCTTCCCGCGATGAGCGCTTTCCTGCTTCTGCAGGGGATCGAAACTGTCGCGCTCCGGGTCGAGCGGCATGTGGAAAACGCGCGGCAGGTCGCCGAATACCTCCGCTCGGATCCGCGGGTCGCGTGGGTCAACTACGCCGGTTTTTCCGACTCGCCCTATCACGATCTCGCCCTCAAATATCTCGGCGGCAAACCGCCATCGCTGCTGACCTTCGGCACGCGAGGCGGCCTCGAGGGCGGCAAGGCCTTCTACGACGCGCTGCGCCTCGTCAAGCGCCTCGTCAACATCGGCGATGCCAAGTCGCTTGCCTGCCATCCTGCTTCCACAACGCACCGCCAGATGTCCCATGCCGATCAGGGGAAGGCAGGTGTGACACCGGAAATGATCCGTCTCAGCGTCGGCATCGAGCATATCGACGACATTCGCGACGATCTCGATCAGGCCCTGGACGCCGCGGCCCGGCTGAGCCGGCCCGCCATCGCGGCCGAATAGGCGCACGACAGCCCCGGAGACCCATCATGCCTCTCTCGTTCGATGGCCTTGACGAGCAGACGGTCCTCTCACCGGGGCCTGCGCAGGCATCGGGATCGGCTCACGAGACAATCAACCTCTTCCGCGGCCGTCTCGACATCGGTCTCGTCAACAACATGCCGAACGGAGCCTTCAAGGCCACCGAGCGTCAGTTCGCGCGGCTCCTGGCCGAGGCCTCCGGTAGCGCCGACGTTCGCTTGCACCTCTTCTCTCTCGCAGAGATCCCGCGCGATCCCGTCTCCTTCGGCCGGATCAACCGAGGCTACGGCGACCTGGCACGCTTGCAGTCAAGCCGGCTCGACGCGCTGATCGTGACGGGGGCGGAACCCGTGGCTGATGCCCTCGCGGACGAGCCCTATTGGGCGGCTCTGACCCGGGTGATCGACTGGGCCGAACACAATACCGTTTCCACCCTATGGTCGTGCTTGGCCGCGCATGCCGCCGTGCTTCACCTGGATGGCATCCAACGACGGCGCCTTCCGCAAAAGCGCTTCGGCTTGTTCGATTGTTCGAAGGTTGCGCCCGAGGGATTGTTCAACGGCGCCCCCGCGATGCTTCGTGTGCCACACTCGCGTTGGAACGACATCGCCGAAGGCGATCTTCGATCTCACGGTTATGATGTCGTGTCGCACTCGGTTGAAGCCGGCATCGATGCCTTCAGCAAGCAATGGGGCAGTTTATTTGTCTTCCTGCAGGGTCATCCGGAATACGAAAAGGATACGTTGTTCCGGGAATATCGCAGGGACGCGCAGCGCTTCTTGAAGGGTGAACGTCGCGAGAGGCCGATGCTGCCGCAGCACTACTTCGATTTGGAATCGGAACGCCGTATCGCAGCGTTCGCCGAACGGCTACCGGTCATCAGCAACGACCTGCTGGGTTCTGCACTTCCTAAGGGCTGGTCGATCCGATCCGCTCAGGTTCAACTCTGGAGACTGTCGTCGGTCACGCTGTTCAGAAATTGGCTGGTCCAGATCGCATCCAGCAAACGATAAGTCCCTGACCGTCTTCCTCGACCAAGTATTGATCAGGGAAGTGCCGGCCCAAAGGCCGGCACTCGAGTTCTCGCGACTTGTCAGGTGTAAAGGTTAGCTTGCGATACCATAGCTGCTGTAGCCGTAAGATCCGCCAGTGTAGCCGTAGCCGTAGCCACCGTAACCATAACTACCATAGCTTCCATAGCCGCCGTAGTAACCGTAGCCACCGTAGTAGCCATAGCCGCCATAGTAGCCATAACCGCCGTAGCTGCCGTAACCGCCGTAGTAGCCATAGCCGCCGTAGCCGCCGTAGTAGCCATAGCCGCCGTAGC
>CAXTME010000031.1:16188-42623 GCA_964245215.1 uncultured Lichenihabitans sp. | reverse complement strand
CTCGGCGTGGTGCTCGGCCCGCTGCTCTGGCCCCTGGCGATCGACGACATCGATTTCTCGGCCATGCTGCAGGGTCCGTCGCCCGCCCATCCCTTCGGGACGGACGACCTCGGCCAGGACCTGCTGGCCCGCATGATCACCGGCGGCCGGATCTCGCTCGCGGTCGGCTTCACGGCCATGCTGGTGTCGACGCTCGTGGGGCTTCTCGTCGGCAGCCTCGCCGGCATGTCGCGGGGCGCCCTGGGCCCGATCCTGATGTGGGTGACGGACCTCTTCCTGGCGCTCCCGCAACTGCCGTTGCTCCTGCTTCTCATCTATCTGTTCCGGGATACGCTGAAGCGGCTGTTCGGCACCGAGGGCGGCGTCTTCGTCATGATCGTGCTGGTGATCGGCGGTCTCGGCTGGATGCCGGTGGCTCGGCTCGTGCGGGCGCAGTTCCTGTCCCTGCGCGAGAAGGAGTTCGTGGAAGCCGCACGATCGCAGGGGGCCACGACCCCGCAGCTCGTCATCCACCATATCCTGCCCAACGCCATCGGCCCGGTGATCGTCACGGCGACCATCGAGGTCTCGGCCGCCATCATCGCCGAATCGACGCTGTCGTTCCTGGGGCTCGGCTTCCCGCCCGACATCCCGACCTGGGGCCGCATCCTGTTCGATGCCAAGGACCATCTCGACGTCGCCACGCACTGGGCCCTGTTCCCCGGCGCCGCGATCTTCCTGACCGTACTGTCGATCAACTTCATCGGCGACGGTTTGCGCGATGCGCTCGACGCACGTCGGGTCGTGTGAGGACGCTCGGGCCTCCTCCAGGGTCGATCGTCCCTCGCGAAGCGGGGGAGGGGGACCGTGCGAAGCACGGTGGAGGGGGCGACCGGGTGCAACGAGCCGAGAGCGGACCCGCATGACCAGTCCCGTCCTCGACGTCCAGAACCTCACGACCGCGTTCCGCCGCGATGGCGCATGGCGCGAGGTGGTGCACGGCGTCTCGTTCTCGGTGGCGCCGGGCGAGACCGTGGCGCTCGTCGGCGAATCCGGCTCCGGCAAGAGCGTCAGCGCCCTGTCGATCATGCGTCTCCTACCGCGTGACGCGAGCCGGATCGGCGGTCGCGTGCTGCTGAACGGTCGTGATGTGCTTCAGCTCCCCGAGGCCGAGATGCGCAAGGTGCGGGGCGACGACGTCGCCATGGTGTTCCAGGAACCGATGACGAGCCTGAACCCGGTCCTGACGATCGGTTTCCAGATCTCCGAGGGACTGATGCTGCACCGCCGGCTCTCTCGGGCAGAGGCCGAGGCCGAAACCCTGCGGCTGCTCGACCGGGTCCGGATCCCGGCCGCGCGGTCCCGCGTCGACGATTACCCGCACCGCTTCTCGGGCGGCATGCGCCAGCGGGTCGTGATCGCGATGGCGCTCGCCTGCCGGCCGAAGCTCCTGATCGCGGACGAGCCCACGACGGCACTCGATGTCACGATCCAGGCCCAGATTCTCGACCTGATCAAGGTTTTGCAGGACGAGGAGGGCATGTCGGTCCTCTTCATCACCCACGACATGGGTGTCGTGGCCGAGATCGCCGACAGGATGGTGGTCATGCTCGCCGGCCGTGCCGTCGAGACCGGCGAAACGAGGTCGATCTTCGCCGGCGCGCAGCACCCCTATACGCGCGCGCTCCTCTCGGCGGTGCCGAAGCTCGGCGCCATGGTGGGCCAGCCGCGCCCGGTCCGCTTCCCCATCGTGAGCAAGACCACGGGTGAGTTCGAGCCGATGCCGCGGATCCCCGACGTCCCAACCGGGGCCGCAGTTGCGGCCGAAACGCCCGTTCTCGATGTACGCGCCCTCACGACCCGGTTCGACGTCCGGGGCGGCCTCCTGGGCCGGCTACGCGGTCGCGTCCACGCGGTCGAGAATGTCTCATTCTCTCTGGCGGCCGGCGAGACCCTGTCGCTTGTCGGCGAGTCCGGCTGCGGCAAATCGACGACCGGTCGCTCGATCCTGCGCCTCGTCGAGCCGGAGGGCGGGGCGGTCCTGCTCGATGGCGAGGATGTCCTGAAGCTCGACAAGGCCCGGCTGCGCCACCGCCGCAGGGCGATGCAGATGATCTTCCAGGACCCTTTCGCGAGTCTCGACCCGCGCATGACGGTCGGGGCCGCGATCGCGGAGCCGATCCTGCTGAACAGGCTCGCGGGGCGTGCCGAGGCGCGCGAGCGAACCGCCGACCTGCTGCGGCGGGTCGGGCTCGAGCCCGACATGGCGGGGCGCTTCCCGCATGAGTTCTCGGGCGGGCAGCGCCAGCGGATCTGCATCGCGCGGGCGCTCGCCGTGCGGCCCCGCCTTATCGTGGCCGACGAGTCGGTGTCGGCGCTCGACGTCTCGGTGAAGGCGCAAGTCGTGAACCTCATGCTCGACCTGCAGGCTTGGCTCGGCGTGGCGTTCCTGTTCATCTCGCACGACATGGCTGTGGTCGAGCGCGTGAGCCACCACGTGGCCGTGATGTATCTCGGCGAGATCGTCGAAAAGGGTCCGAGGTCCGCGATCTTCGAGAACCCGCAACACCCCTACACGCGGCGCCTCCTCGCAGCCGTCCCGGTCGCCGACCCCGCCCGCCGTGGCGCCCGCCATGCGCTGGCCGAGGACGACATCAAGAGCCCGATCCGCGCCCTCGATTTCGTGCCGCCGGAGCGTGCCTACCGCGAGGTCTCGCCCGGACATGTGGTTCAGGTCTGGGGCGACGCCTGGGACAAGTGACGCGTCTCGGAGCGCGGGATCGTCCGACTCCGCGGTCTGGCCGGCCGGCGTTGGATTGCGCCTGGACAACCTCTATACCATCTCCGGACCTCAGGTAACGACGGCGGCCGCCCCTTCAACGCGTCCAGGACGGCAATGATCTTATGACGACGTCGACCAACATGACATCGCAGGAGACCGGAGCGGCCGCGCTGTCCAACGGGCCGGCGTCCCTGTCCGCCTGGCCGTCGATCAGCCTTTCCGGGCGGCACGGATCGGTGAGTTGGGACTTCGTCGACGCGCTCAGCGACGGAATCTACGGGATCGACCCGGCCGGGGCCTGCACCTTCGTCAACAGGGCCGCGCTGGGCATGCTCGGTTACGCATCGGCCGACGAGCTTCTGGGCCGCAACATGCACCAGATGATCCATCATACCCGCCCGGACGGCACCGTTTACCCGCCTGCGGCCTGCCCTCTTCTCCATACGATGACGAGCGGGCGGCCCGTACGGCTCGACAATGAGCTCCTGTGGCGGAAGGACGGGACGTCTTTCATCGCCGAGTATTCCTCGTTCCCCGTCCTCGAGGACGCCGGCCCGGCGACCGGCAGCATCATCACCTTTTCACGAAGCGCGGCCGATCGTATCGGATCCGCCGGCGATCGTGCCGAATCGCTCGAGAGAATGTGGGGCGGGGCCGAGCGCCGTCGCGCCGAAGAGGCGCTGCGGGCGAGCGAGGCGAAGTTCCGCAGCCTCGCGGACTCGATGTCCCAGCTCGCCTGGATGACCGGACCGGACGGGTCGATCCATTGGTACAATCGGCGCTGGTACGACTACACGGGGACGACCCTGGACCAGATGCAGGGCTGGGGCTGGAAGGGCCTGGTTCATCCCGACGCCAGGGAAGGCGTCGTCGACCGCATCGTCCAGGCCTTTGCCGACGGGGCGGCCTGGGACGATACATTTGCGTTGCGCGGTGCGGATGGCCTCTACCGTTGGTTCCTGTCGCGTGCACTGCCGATCCACGATACCCCGGACGATACGCACCCGCAGGGCCGTATCCTGGGCTGGTTCGGCACCAACACCGACATCACCGCGCTGCGGGAGGCGGAAGAGAGGATCGGAGCGGCCCGCGACGCCGCCGAGGAGGCGAACCTCGCCAAGAGCACGTTCATCGCCAACATGAGTCACGAACTGCGCACGCCGCTCGCGGCCATCATCGGCTATAGCGAAATGCTGACCGAAGAGATCAGCGACGGCGGAGATCCCGCGGCCCTGGCCGAGGACATGCGCAAGATCGAGGGCAATGCGCGCCACCTGCTCGGCCTGATCAACGACGTGCTCGACCTGTCCAAGATCGAGAGCGGCAAGATGGAGGTCTTCGCCGAGACTTTCGATGTCGAGACGATGGCGCGCGACGTGGCCGCGACCGTGCAGGGACTCGTGGCCAAGAAGGGCAACGAACTCGCACTGCGCATGGAGCCGGGCCTCGGCGCGATGCATTCCGACGTCACCAAGCTTCGGCAAGTCCTGCTCAATCTCTTGAGCAACGCCTCCAAGTTCACCGAGAACGGTACGATCACGCTGTCGGCGATGCGGCTGCCGGGAAACGGGACTCACGACAGCGGCGGCGACTGGCTTGTGTTCAGGGTCGCGGACACCGGGATCGGCATGTCCGAGGAGCAGCTCTCGCGCCTCTTCCAACGGTTCAGCCAAGCCGACGCTTCGACGACACGTAAGTTCGGCGGCACGGGTCTCGGCCTCTCGATCAGCAAGGCCTTCGGCGTCATGCTGGGCGGGGATCTGTCGGTGGACAGCGCGCCCGATCAGGGCAGCACGTTCACGGTCTTCGTTCCGGCCGTCCTGCTGGCGGAGAGCCAAGGGGACGACTCCGATACCGACTCCCCGGACAGGCCAGGACAGGATCGGGACGCCCCATCCGGCACCGCCAAGGATTGCGTCTTGGTGATTGACGACGATCCAGCTCAGCGCGACCTCATGACCCGCTTTCTCCACCGCGAGGGCTTCGCGGCCCGTACGGCGTCGGACGGCTATGCGGGATTGCAGCTGGCCCGATCGCTTCGGCCCAAAGCCATCCTCCTGGATGTCACCATGCCGGGCCTCGACGGATGGTCGGTGCTGAGCGCCTTGAAGGCCGATCCCACGGTGTCCGAGATTCCCGTCATCATGGTCACGTTCGTCGACGAACGGGGGCTGGCAGCCTCGCTCGGAGCCGCCGACTACGTCATGAAGCCCGTGAGGTGGGAGAGTTTCCGGCAGGTGATGGGGCGTTTCCGCCAGGCCGAAGGGGCCGTGCTGGTCGTGGACGACGATCCGGACACACGCCATCACGTCCGTTCGGTTCTCGAGCGCGACGGATGGGCCGTGACCGAGGCCGGGGATGGACAGGCGGCGCTCGACCGTGTCGCCGAGGCGCTCCCGCGCGTGGTCCTGCTCGATCTCGAAATGCCGGTGCTGGACGGGTTCGGCTTCCTGCAGGCGTTCCGCGCCACGCCGGGCTGCGCCGGGATCCCGGTCGTGGTGCTCACCGCGAAGGATCTGACGCGCGAGGACAGAAAGCGGCTACAGGGCGCGAGCGAAGTCTTGAGCAAGGGCGTGACCAGCCTCGGAGCCTTGGCGCGAGAGCTGAGGACCGTCACCGAGGCGGCCTCGATCAGGGATGAGCGATGATCATGCTGCTCGGCTCGTCACGTCCGGGGGCAAACAGGGTACGGCCGAGCTAGGCGAAACTCCGATGCGGCCGCCCTTCCGGTGCGGGTGCGAGGGCATGACGCACCGAACAAGACGTGGATGCCGACCGTTCAATCGCAATGAATCCGTTGCCCGAACTTCCGAAGCAGGCTTTTGCAAAACAGGACCCGTCGCCGGATCCTTTGTTCTACGCGCGACCGCGGTTCGTCACGCATATCGACGACCGCGCCATCGGCTGCGTGACGCAGTTATACCGCAGCACCTTCGAGCCTGGGTCGATTCTGCTCGATCTGATGTCGAGCTGGGTCAGTCATCTGCCCGAGGACGTCGTCTACGGCCCCGTGACGGGACTCGGCATGAACCGTGCGGAACTCGACGCCAATGGGCGGCTGACGCAAAGGATCGTACAGGATCTCAATCGCGACCCGGTGTTGCCGCTCGACGACGGTGCTTTCGACGGCGTCGCCGTTTGCGTGTCCGTGCAATATCTCGAACGACCGGTCGAGGTGGCGCGCGAGGTCTTGCGCGTGCTCAGGCCCGGTGCACCATTCGTCGTCACGTTCTCCGACCGATGCTTTCCAACCAAAGCCGTGGCGATCTGGCAGACGCGCGGGATCGACCATGGCGACCTCGTATCGCTCTACCTCGGCCGCGCCGGTTTCGAACGGATCGAGGTCCGACAACATCTCATCCGCGACCGGAAAGGCGACCCTCTCGGGTCCGTCGTGGGACGCAAGCCGATCGAAGCGAGTGAGCACCAGCCGATTCCGCGATGAATTGATCAAGCCGGAGGACTGACTTAAGTTGCGCAGCCAAGGCCGATCGATGTCAGGTCGGCAACGCCGTTCACTGGTGCGCTCGGCAGCGCGATCGAAGGTCTCGGCAACGTGTCATTCCCATTCTTGATCTGGACGATGCAGCGGACCGGCGGGACCTCGCTGACCGACCTCTTGATGGAAATGTCCGAGCATCGCGGTGCTGAGCACGAGCCGTTCAATTGGGCCAAGAAACAGCCTCGCCAGTTTTGGCCTATCACCGATGCTTGGAACAATACGAAAAACAGCGACGTCTTGCGAACCTCGTTCGAAGGATTGTTCGAGCAACGCTATTTGATCAAGCATTGTTACGAGCTGCTCAGCATGTCGTTCAACCTGCATCTCATGCAGGTTTCCGTTGCCACCGATTATCGGCACATCCTGCTGCTGAGGCGCGACGAACCGTCCCGCCTGGTGTCGAAGTTCATCGCCGAAGCGCAGGGGACCTGGTTCAAGGATTTCTCGCGCAAGGTCTTTTCCGAGGTTTCGGAGGGCGAGCGTCAGCTGACGCCCTTGCCGGTCGATCGGGTGGTCGGCCATTACCGTCATAGCCAGGACGCCACGAAGTTCATCTCCGACACGCTGCTCGAACTCAAAGTCCCGCTGCTGCCTGTCTACTACGAGGACCTCTACATAGGTGAGCGAGAGACGCGCCTCGCCAACCTCCAGAGGCTTTTCGAATTTCTAGGCTTCACGCCGGAGGAGCTCGAGCGGCATCGGGGTTTGATCAAGGACAAGATCTTCGATGGCGGGCAGAATACACGTTCCGTCGTGTCGCTGCTGCCCAACCTCGGTGCGGTGCTCGAAGGATTGCAGTCGGCGGGATGCGATATAGCGGAGAGCGTCCTCAGCCGCGGCGTCGTCCTGCCGCCCCATCAGGAAGGTCCGGCGGGGCCGCGGGAGCGATTGGCGCGGGAATGCGCAACCTACGTTCAGACCTACGGCGCCAAGGGGCCTTTCCTCGAGATTGGCCAGGAGGGACCACGCCACGCCGTGCTGCATCATGCACACTTCGCCGGACAGGACCGCGACTTCCTGGGCCGGCGGGAGGGCGCTTCGTCGGCCGGCGTGTCGGCACGAGCCGGCAATCCGAACGACATGCGCGACCTCTACGCCGATGCGCGCTTCGGCACGGTTCTGTGGATCAACGCCCTCGCGCACGATAAGCATTTCTGGCGCACGCTCGACGAGATCAAGCGCGTGCTGAAGCCCGGCGGCACCTTGATCGTCGTCGTGCCGGGATTCAGCAAGAGCGCCGGCCAAACCGGCATCAGCATCACGGGCCAGAAAGGCAGCCCCATCGCGGATGCCACGATAACCTACAAGGTGCACGACGCCCCGGATTACTGGCGCCTCAGCCCGCAAGGGCTTAGAGAAGCCGTTCTCGAAGACTTCGATGTCCGGGAGCTTCGCGTCATGATGATGCCGCCGCGAATCTTCGGGGTCGCCGTGAAACCATCGTGAACACGCTGTCCCGCGATCAGGGCAGAGACTTCGAACGTGTCACTTCAGTCCTCCCGGACTGGCGTGACGGAGAGTGCGAACCGCGAACGGCGGGAAACCATGACGACGCAGCGACACCCCTATAGCGACCAACCCGACCGCGCCTTTTGGCGGCGCACCGTGGAGCAGGCCAATCCGCTCGAGATCGGGGATTGGTACAGGAAGAAGTTCTCGCTCGCCGGTCGCCGAATCGCCACGGCGGGAAGCTGCTTCGCTCAGCATCTCGGGCGCGAGATCAAGCACCAGGGGTATGCCTACGTCGATGTCGAGCCAGCGCCGGGCTTTCTCCCGGCCGATCTGCACCTCGACTTCGGGTACGGGATCTACTCGGCCCGTTACGGCAACATCTATACGTCGCGCCAGTGGCTACAACTGATCGAGCGGGCCTTCGGGGATCGTGATCCGCTGGACAGAGCTTGGCCCTGCGATGGTGGTTTCGTCGATCCTTTCCGTCCCAACATCGAGCCCGGAGCGGTCGGCAGCGCGGACGACGTCGAAGTCCTGCGGCGCGATCATCTCGCCTGCGTCAGGCAACTCTTCGAACAGACCGACGTCTTCGTGTTCACGCTCGGCTTGACGGAAACCTGGATGCGGATCGAGGACGGCACGGTGTTTCCCATTGCTCCGGGCGCCCGGGCCGGTGTGTGGGACGAGACGCTGTACCGCTTTCTCAATCTGTCCTACGGCGAGGTCGTCGACGATCTCGAGGCCGTCATCGCTCGCCTGCGCACCATCAAACCGGACATGCAGTTCATCTTCACGGTCAGCCCGGTCGCGCTCCTGGCCACCGCCAGCCAAGAGCAGGTCGTCGTCGCCAACAGCTACTCCAAATCCATCCTGCGCGCCGCCGCCGGCTTCCTCACGGATCGCTATCCCTTCGTTGACTACTTTCCCAGCTACGAGATCACGAGTTCGCCGCCCATGCGCGCGATCTTCTACAACACAGACACGCGCACGATCTCGTCAGCCGGAGTCCGGCACGTCATGAGCCACTTCGTCGGCCAACATGCGGGCGCCCCGCAGAGCCGCGTGCAGGTCGGCGGAAGGGCACCTGTCCCGTTGCCTCCTCCCACCGGTCCATCGGATCCCGACCGCGTCCTCTGCGACGAGGAACTGGCAGCCGTTTTCGGACGCTACTGATGCCCGACATCCTGTTGACGGGGGACTCGCATACGGCAGCTCTGCGCAAGGGACAGAGCGCCATCGAGGCCGAAGGCCGTTGGCCCGAACAGGTTCGCCTCTCGATCCGCCCGCTAGGCCCCGGTCAGCTGACCTGCGAACCCTTCTTCATCGACCGCGGCGATCATGCGGAGATCACGGCCGCGGCCTACAGGAGACAGATGCAACGCCTGCCGATGAACGATGACCCACCGGCAACGATCTACGGCATGTCGGCCCCTCTGCATTCGGTGCGTCTCTGGCGTCACCCGGCTTGGCAGCGCTTCGCTCCGGCCGCGATGGCGGGGGGAGTATCGGGAACACCTGTCTCGAGCGGCATGATCGAGCGACTGGTGCTTGAGGATCAACGCAATGTGCTGGATCTCCTGGCCTTGCTGAAACGCCTCGGGAAGCGGGTTTTCGTCGTCGAGGCCCCCTATCCGTTCCATCATCATCCGGTCCTGCGCAACACGTCCCGCGACCTTGTCCGCTTCGTCGACGGGCTTTACCGCAACCTTGTCCGGCGCGAGCTGATGCGTATGGCGGTTCCGATCGTGGCCGTGCCGGTCCGGTGCATCGAACACGGATTCATGCTGGATCTCTATGCACAGCCCGGTGATCATCACCATGGAAACCAGCGCTATGGTGAGACGATGATGGACGAAATCCTGGCTTTCCTCGACCGCGATTGGCTCGCTGCCTCCGACGGTCGGGCGGAGGATTCCGGGTCGAGGGCCGAGAGCACGTCATGACGAGCGTCGGTGACCAGCACTCATTGCGGAGGGTACGCGAATGACAGCGACAGAGCCGGCCGGAACCCAGAAGGCCGGGATGAGGGCCAAGCTCGTCGAGGAATACAAGATTCTGGCGCAGCTACACGGACTGCAAGGGCCGATCCTCGAGATCACCAACGGCACGCGCCGTACGGCTATCCTCGCTTCGCCGGCTTTTGCGGGTTTCGAGCGCCACGTCCTTGTTCCGGGCGAGAGCGGCGAGGAGGCGGGGGCGCACTACCATAAGGGCAACCCGAACGACATGTCGCAACTGTTCGACGACGGCTGCTTCACGACGGTGATCTGGGATCGTGCACTCGAAGCCGACGCCCTGTTCTGGCGGACGGTGGCGGAAATCAAACGCGTCCTGACGCCGGGTGGGGCGCTGATGCTGTGTACGCGGGGCTTCGTCAAGACCAACAAGTTCGGCATCAAGGTTGTGGGCGCCAACGGCAATCCCGTGCCTTTTCTGACCGCGACCAGCGCGGTCGCCGCCGTTCGAAGCGACTACCTGCGGTTCAGCCCTAAAGGGCTGCGTAAGTCCGTTCTCGATGGCTTCGACGTGCGCGAGATACGGTCTGCCTTCATGGTACCGCATCTCTTTGCCGTCGCGGTCAAGCCCGCATGAACCGAACGCCTCTGCCATGGGGTCGTGTCCGCGGCTCAAAGCGAGCGGCGACGGCGGGAAGCGTCTTCGGTCGTGCGCGCCGATCCTGGAGCGGCGCGTCGGCCGTCGTCATCGCCGTCGCCGTTGCTTTGTCCACGGCCACGGCCTCGGCCGCCGGGCTAGACCTGTCGGACCTCGCCTACGGTTCGGATCGCCAGCAGGTCCTCGACCTTCACCTGCCGGCCCGCACCGATCGTCCCGCTCCGGTCCTGGTCTTCTTTCACGGCGGGGCTTTCGTCGGAGGCGACAAGCACCCCTGTGCGCCTCGGCTTGCGGCGCTGCTGACGGCCCGCGGCATCGCTTTCGCCTGCTCGAACTATAGGCTGGCTCCCCGGGTCCACTACCCCATCCCGATGCTCGACGGGGCACGGGCCGTGCAGTGGCTGCGCGCTCATGCTGGCGAATACCATCTCGATGCGAAGCACGTCGCCGTGATGGGCATGTCGGCTGGCGCCGGCATCGCGCTATGGATCGCATTCCGCCCCGATCTGGCGGATCCCGGGTCACCCGATCCCGTCCTGCGCCAATCGACCAGCGTCTCGGCCGTGGTCACGGGCAACGCGCAGGCGACCTACGATCCGGCGGAGATCGAAGCGGAGTTGCACACGCGGCAGATGCCGAAATTCCTGGCGGAGCTCTTCGGCGCCGCTTCGGTCGCGAGTCTCGGCGACGCGCGTTTCGCGCAGGCCGAGCACGACGCCTCGCCGACCGGCAACATGCATGCCGGAGAGCCTCCGCTCCTGGCCTATTACGCGGCTGCGCCGACTCCGTTGCCGCCCGACAGCCAACCTCAGGTCTACATTCACCATCCCGAGCAAGGTTCTCTCCTGCAAGCGACGGCGCGACGGCAGGGTGCCGACATGATCCTCCGCAACGTGACCGACTATCCTCAGGGTTGGCAGGGGTTCTTGTCGGAGGTGGGAGACTTCATTAACGCCAAATTCAATCTATAACGGTATTGCCGGCTTATTTTAGCCGCCACCGCTGGTTAAGACGTGGTTCATTGTTTCGAATCACCATGGTGCCGCAATCTGCTGCGGATATCTCTGCCCAGCGGATCGAAACGTGCATGAGCCTCCACCGTGGACGGTGGGACCTAAAGGGGAATGATGTCGGAGACTTCGGCTTCGGCCGCGATGCATGAGCGTGCCGATTTTGAAGCGCTTCACAGGTCCGGTTTCTCGGCCTGTCGGACGAGGCGGTTCGAGGACGCGCTGGTGGCGTTCGAGCGTTGGGCCGCACTGGACCCTGCGAATGCAGGCGCTTGGTTGAACTTGGCGCGATGCCAAGCCATGGCGGGCCGATTCGGCGAGGCGCAGTCTTCCTGTGTTCGGTCTCTGGCCTTGAACGCTGCTCAGTTTCGAGGCCAATGGCTTCTGGCCCGCCTTGCCGCCCGGACCGAAGACGGCAGGCTCCGCATCGCTGCCTTGAAGGAGGCCGTGGCGCTACGCCCGGCCTCGGTCCATCTACGTCTGATCCTCGTGGGTCTGATGCTCCGCCGGATCCAGCACAAAGCCGCCATGGCGGTGGCCAATGAGGCTCTCGTCCTTGCCCCCGCCGATCCCCGAGTCACCTTGGCGGTCGCGCGGTGTCATCTGGTTCTCGGCCATCTCGCTCAGGCCGAAGCAATGCTGGAGCGATCGGGTGAGGCCCGAGGCTACGAGACGGAGCGCGATCGTCTTCGTGAGGATCTCGCAGTTCGACGCGATCGCGCCGTCGCTCAACCGCCGGCGCCCGGAACATCGCCGGCGGCCGAGGGCGGTGTGGTCCGGGAGACAAGGCCTGCTGTCGACGTTGCGGTCCTGCCGGACGAAGGTCGACCGACCGTAAAAGCCATTCCGATCGGCTTGAAGCCGAGACCCAGGCCGATCGGCGGGACGTCGCGATGGACGGGAGCGAGACCCGGGGCGCTCAACGTCGAAGCTCTCGTGACCCCGGAAGTCTTGAGGGCGATCGAACGGTCCCGACGTGGTCCCGGCTTTGTCGACCATGTGCTCATCGTCCGGGCCTTGATCCTGCGGGACCTCAGGCTTCGCCATCGTGGCAGCACTTTGGGAGTATTAAGCGAATTGGTGCGTCCGGCCGTCGTGGTGTTCGTGCATTACTGGCTGTTCTACCTGCTTCACAAGCCCATGCCGGGACAAATCCCGATCGAGACTTATGTTCTGGCCGGTTTTTCCGTGTGGTTCGCTTTCAACGGAAGCTGGTTGGGGGCTGCGTCCGGTGGCAGATGGCCGGGGGGCGCGACGTCGCTGCCGGGCATTACGGAGCTGCATCTTCGGGTCGCCAGAGCGGCTTGGCCCCTCTTGCTCAACCTCACCTTCTGCTTCCTGGCCCTCGTCCCCCTGAAGCTCATCGACCGCGACCTCCCGCTCGCCAACGTTCCCGAAACCAGCCTGATCTTCGCAATCGCGGGCCTCTCGGGGTTCGGACTCGGGCTGATGCTGGACCGATTGGGGCGCCGTGTTCCACTCGTGAAAACCGTCGAGAAGCTCCTGACCTGGGGACTGTTCGTCACGTCGGGCCTGTATTTTTCCATCCAAACAACGCCGCCGATCGTGGCCGGCTGGTTCTGGTACAACCCGCTTCTGCATCTCGTCGAATACGAGCGGCACGCCTTTGATCCCGGTTATCCGGTCGCTTTGCTCGACCTCAGCTATCCGACTGTCGTCATGGTGGGGCTCCTCGCCGCAGGCCTGCTGGTCTACGGGAGCGTCCGTTGCCCGGCTCAAGACTGATCCATTTCGTCGATGTGGCGATGAGCTATCCACGTGATGGTCAGTTGCCGCAGATCGTGCTCGTGCCGGGGACGATCAGTCTTCCGACGGACCGGCGGCTCGCTATCCTGGTGCGCCGTCATCAGGGAAAGACGACTTTGCTGCAGCTTCTGTCGGGCAAGCTTCGCCCGGATCAGGGCGAGGTCATCGGCGCCGACAGCCTATCGCCGGTCGTCAATGCGGGTGGACTCTTGCACCCGCAGCTCAGCGCGGTCGAGAATATCAGGTTCCTGGCCCGAGCTTACGGCTTCAATCCCGACGTCATGCTGGTAGCGGTCGACGCTCTCCAGCCGCTCGACTTTCCGTTGGACCAGCCCTTGAAGGGGCGGGACGGCAGCCAACGCAGATCCTTGGAAGCCGCCATCGTGTTCCTGCTGCCGTTTCAGTGCTATCTTGTGGATGAAATTGGACAGCTCGATGCGGACCTCGTGGACCGCTGCATGGACTCGCTGGCGGATCGGCAGGCTGGGATTGTGTTCACGACGTCGCAATCGCGGCTCGCATCGCAATATGCCGATGCGGCTGTCCTTATCGACGACGGCCTCCTGCATCTGTTCCAGGATGTCGAGGAGGCCGTCGAGGTCTACGAAGCCAAGAGGCGGGTATGAGCGACGCCAAGGACAGCACGACGGGAGTCGTCGTCAAAGCCGATCGTGGGGGCAAACCTTTGACCCGCACGGGCCTGGGCAGCAACGCGTTACAGTCGCGCCAGGGGCTGAGTGCCGTGACGGAGGGCCGCGTCCGCGCGTTCGAGACCTCTCAGCCGGCTTGGCCCGCCACGGCACAATATGCCCGCGCCCTGATCGACAAGCGCCGCCGCCGCGGCCGCCGCATGCTCGGATGGTTCGCGTTTCTGGTGCTTCTGCCAACCATCGCGACCGTCGCCTATTTCGGCTTCGTTGCAAGCCCGCGCTACACCTCGGAATTCGAGTTCACCTATCAAACCTACCGAGGACCGTCGTCGTTGGCCTCCGGGCTCATTCAGAGCGTGACCGGCACGAGCCAGACCAATACCGTCGATCTCGGGACTATCGTCTACGAGTTCATCCGCTCGCCGGCTCTGGCCGAGAAGCTCGACGCATCACTCGATCTCCGCCAGAGGTTCAGCGATGCCAAGCTCGATTGGTTATCGCGCCTTTCCGCCGACGCATCACGCGAGACATTCCTCGATTATTTCAGGTCTCACGTGATCGTCTCGCAGGGGCTTGGTGGCTACCTCGACGTCAAGGTCCAGACCTTCGATCCGGTGTTTTCCCAAACCCTTGCAACGGCTGTCGTGACGGCGAGCGACAAGATGGTCGACGATCTGACGGCGCGGGCACGCCAGAACGAGGTGACGTTCGCCGAGGCCGAACTGGCCCGTCAGGAGGAGCGGGTTCGCAAGGCTCGTCTCGCGATGACGACCTTCCAAAACCAGCATGGCGACCAGGACCCCGGCCGGGCCGCAACGCAGTTGGGTTCGATCGTGGGGTCCATCGAGAACGACCTTTCGACGGCCCGGACCGAACTGGCCAATACCGCGACATCGCTCAGCCCGAATTCTCCGATCGTCTCGCAACTGAAGATCAAAATCTCGTCTTTGGAGCAACAGCTCAAGGATCAGCAGCAACGCCTTGCCACCGATAAGAGCGGCGGCCAAAAGCCCTATTCCGAGATCCTCGACGATTATTCGTCGCTGCAATTGGAGCAGGACTTCGCCAAGAACGCCTATATGGCGGCGCAGCAAGGCGTGGTGGTCGCACGCGCCGACGCCGCCAAGCAGCAGAATTACCTCGTCGATTTTGTGCCGCCAAACCTGCCGCAGCGGATGAGTTTCCAATATCCGGTGCAGGTTACGATCACGGTATGCCTGTCGATGCTTCTCGTCTTGGCGTTCGGGAGCTTGATGATGGGCGCGACGCGCGACCAGTTGACGTGAGGCGTCCTGGATGGACAGCCTCTGCCGCATCGTCGAGAGATCTCGAACGCATCAGGCGTGATCTCGCTCCGGTCGCAAGCTTGTGGATCGACGAGCTGCGAAGATGACGCTCGTTGCCGGCGGTGGATAAGCCGGCTGAAGCTCACCCTGCGGCTTCAGCTTTGCTCTAGCCAATGAGGCGTCGAAGCTTTACCTGCATTCGAAGGCGCGGCATCCGCGGGTTCGAGTGCTGAATGTTCGCGGCTTTTCAGGAACCGGCCAAAGCTCCAGCGATGAGGACTTCGACTCGGATCCGATGTCACGGACCTGGCAGTTCGACGTCGAACGGTGCTGCCTTGGGTTCGATCCGCATGCTCTTGAGGCTGGCCATCGCGGTCTTGCCCGTTGCTGGCTTTTGCGGCTGCAGCGTTCTCCCGGCAGGCTCTCCGACGGCACGTCAGTTCGAAGGCGCCGCCGTCGCGGACACCGATCCCGGATTTCTGCTCATCGACCTCGATCTCGCGGTCGCAAAGACGATCTCGACGGATCGTCGACCAGGTCTGTCGTCCCTGGGAGCGGACCTGTACCGGCCCACTCTCGTCCTCAAGCCCGGTGACGTGATCGCCACCACAGTCTACGAGGTGACGCCGATCCCGCTCTTCGGAGGATCGGCAGCCCTCCAAGGCGATACATCCAAAGGCTTGCCGGTGGGCGGCCACACGGCAACGCTGCCCGCGCAGGTGGTCGAGCAGGACGGGACCATTCCGGTCCCCTTCGGCGGCGCCGTCAAGGTCGCGGGTCTGACGCCCACACAGGCCGGCAGGGTCATCGCGAAATCGCTCGAAGGAAAGGCCACCAATCCGCAGGTAGTGGTCAGCCTCGAAAGCTCGACCATCAACACGGCCACCGTCAACGGGGACGTCAACAAGCCGGGACTCGTGTCGCTGACCGTCCGGGGCGAGCGCGTGCTCGATGTCATCGCGCAGGCCGGGGGCTCGAAGGACCCGACCTTCGACACCGAAGTGCAGATGGTTCGAGGCGGTCACCTGGCCAGGATCAACATGCAACAGATGGTCAGCGATCCCACGCAGAACATCCGGGTCATGCCCGGCGACAGCATCATAGCGCTCCACAACCCGAGAAGCTTTGAAGTCTTAGGTTCCGCCCTTAAAGTTGCGCAATTCAATTTCGACGTCGAGCGGGTGACGCTCGCCGAGGCCGTCGCGCGGTCCGGCGGCCTCAACGACTCGCTGGCCGACGTGGGCCAGCTTTACCTGTTGCGGTTCGAACCGGTCTCCGTTGTCAGGCGCCTTCTCCGACCGGACGATGCGCGGTTGAGACACCTCGACCTCGGGCGGACTACCGTGCCGGTCGCCTACCGCTTGGACCTGAGTGGGGCGTCGGGCTATTTCATCAGCCAGTCCGTCGAGCTCAGAAACAAGGACATCATCCTCGTCACCAACGCCGAGAGCGTCTCGTTCAGCAAGCTCGTGCAGATCATGCGGGGTGTGGCCGGGATCTACTATGATTTTCGCGGCCCGGTGACAGCAACGACTGGAACCCGGACCACGACGACGGTCGAGGGAGGGGGCGCAGATTGAGACCTTTGGAGGGCGTTTCGACGCGTTGGAGGCCTGACAGACCGAGTCGGGTCGCAATCTTGAGAGCTTGCCAACGGGTGACCGGCCGGAGCCCGTCGTGATCCCGCCTCGCAAAGGTCAGATGAACCGGGGCCTGATGCCGGGCCGCCGTGGGATCAGGATCTTTCGTCTTCTCAAGACCAAAGGCGGGCGGTCCAAGGCCAGGCCCCCGCTGCAGCTCGCGAGGTATTTCCTTTGGCCTTGGCTGAAAGCCAAGCTGAGCCTTCGGCAATTGCAGCTCGTGACGGGGTCCGCAACGCGAGCCGCCGCAACCGGAACCGTCGCGGTGGTGTCTCACTATGGCAACCACCCTCTCGTGGAGGCCTTCATCAGGCACCACCGCGCCCTCGGGATCCAGCAATTCGTGTTCCTGGATCTATCGACCGACGGCGGCCTCGGGGCTCATCTTCATGGTCGAACGGGCTGTGCAGTCTGGCGCCCGCTCGATATGGGTTGGCCCGAGCCCGTCACCCTGTGGCTCAATGGGCTCAGAACACGTTACGCCGAGGGGCGCTGGTGTTTGTCGCTCGATACGTCGGACGCTTTCGTGTTCTATCGTTGCGAAGACCGCAAGATCGACGATCTGACCGAGTTTCTGGACTCGGAGCATCGTGACCACCTCTATGCCGTAACGGTGGAAATGTACGGCGCCGAGCCGGCCGCATCGCTGGAAGTCTCCGAAGGGCAGGCACCCATCGACGTCCTGGATCATTTCGACCCTTTCGGTTTCGTGACGCTCGATCCCGGCCGTTTCCATAATGTCATCGTGCGGGGCGGTCTGCAGCGGCGGCTCTTGTTCAAGACACGACCTCGGCAGAGCCCTGCACTCAATCGCATTCCGCTGATCAAATGGAGGTGGAACTATGCCTATGTCGCGGGCACGCGCCTCATCCTACCCATGCATCTCAATCAACCGCATGCTCGCTGGCATTCGAGCCCTACGGGTTGCATCTTGCGGTTCGCACTCCTGAACGATCAAGAGACCCTCGGTGTCGCGGCCAAATGGGAGCACGTGGTGGCGACGAGAGACGGCGGGCTCGCGTCCTACCCGGGCCTGTCCCGGCTGCGCGATATGCCGTTGAAGCAGGACGTGAGCCGACGTTACACGGGGACACGCGATCTGGTCGATTGCGGGCTCCTCAACCCCGGACAGTGGTTTTGACCGGTGCCGTCGGCCCGGGGGCTCACGGCGACCCCGAGCGAGCCGTTTCAGCCGCCCATCAGGTGGGCCGCAATGGCGCAGGCCTTCGCGGTGGGTCGGCCGGCGTCGTCGACGAGGCTCGGCTTGGCCATCCAGATCACGAGGCCCTGGACTCCACCCGCTACGGCCTGGTCGAGACCCGGCAGGCCGGGAACCTGGCCGTGACTCCAGCCGGCGGGGTTCTCGGACGACCACACGGGCCGGCTACCCCCTCCCGTGCCGACGAGGCGGGACCAGTTGGCGGCCGTAGCACTGCCGTCGCGGTCGGCATTGTGGGAATCGATGATGTCGAAGAGCGAAGCCAGACCGGGGTTACGGCCGAGGTCGTCCACCGTCTTTCCGACGTGCTGCCGGTCGGGTCCGGCCAGCGGAAGCGCCGACCCCAGCCTCGCCCGAAGCGACGTCACGATCGAGGCGATCCGTGCGTCTCCGATACCGGCTTCGTTGAACGGGGAGAGCACGTCGGGTCTGAACGCGTTTGCGTAAGTGGCGAGCCAGTCCGCGTAGCGGTCATCCGACCAGCCCGCGTAGGCCTGCATGCCGACCGATAACGGGCTTGCATAGATCAGGAGCCCGAGGCTGCGCGCCGTTGCGGTGACCTCGCCGTAGAGCGGCGGGTAGTCGGTCGCTGCCGCATAGGACGGAACGATAGGCAGCCGAATGCCATCGATACCGACGTTGCGGCGGAGCCCCTGGAGAACCGCTCGATAATTCGCTTCTGTTAGCGCCGTCGCGGCCGAATAGCTGCCGTGTTCGGGAAAGGAAGGCTTGAGATCGGCGATGAAGTGACGGACCTGACCCGCGTAGCCTTGCGCCGGTCGAGGAGGGCATGGATCCGCCGCTTGCGCCGCCACGCTTCCGACGAGAAGGAGGCCGAGGCCGATCCCGATGATGCGCGCCCTCCGGGATCTGCGGCGGCGCCGTGGCTTCCAGGCTCTCGTCACAACAGTGCCTGAGCCATCAACGCGTCACCGCCGCCCTGCCGCAGGACGTCGAAGACGACCGGATCCACGCCGCCCCGGACCAGCAGTTTCATGGCGCCTTGTCGTCGTCGCTTGTACTCCTCGGCTGCCGCAGCACATGCGGCTTCGAAGGCTTGGGGCGTTGCCCCGGTCTTCGTGCCGATACAATTTTCGAGCCGACTCAACCACTCGGGTCCGATGCGGGTCGGATCGAAACGACCGATCCAGCCCTTCGGACGCGCGCTCGCGGCGTTGTTGAATCGGTTGTCCATCTCCGAAACGTAGTGCTGGAATTCCTTCAGGAAGATCCTGAAGCGGTTGGCTGCCGCGGCGGGCGAGACCTGACCGAAGGCTTCGGGGTCGAAAGCTTCGTCGATCCGCGGGTGCGAACCCGCGAGATTTTCGCTGAACGAGACCAGGGGATCGCCGTTCAGGATCACGATCCGGGCGTTGGGCCGTCCCATCAGCGTGTCGACGAGCGAGCCGCCCTGTTCCCAACGCAGCATGAAACAGGTCGTTCGTTGATCTTCGGCCCGCACCACATCCATGAGAAAATCAAAGGCCGAAACATCCCGGATCTGCACGTCCGGGCTGTCGTAGCTCCCGAACGTCTCGAGACGCCCAGCGAATTCGATCTCCGTCGCGTGGTAGAGTTGGCCATGCACCAGGAGTTTGGGATGGTCGCACAACAGGCGGTGAACGAAACTGAGTTCCGTCGTGCTGGTACCGAGCACCACCACATAGGGCCTGGACGTGCGCCGTGGCACCGCTTTCCAGCGGAGGCCGACACCTCCGACGAGAGGCTGGGCCGGCGGTCCTTCCCGAAAGGCGATGCGCCAATCGTCGTAGTCCGTGGTCCTCAGGCCGACGTCCTCATCGACGAAGGCGAGCGCCGTCTTGTCGCCCTTCCAGTAAGAATCGAGCAAACGTCGCAGCGTCATATCGTGCGCCGACAGTTTTCGCGCCATGAAGAAGCGTTGCCGCGTGAGATAGTCGAGGTGATCGGCGTGGTAGACGACGGGATAGCCGTAGTCCGTGAACTGATAGAGGGTCAGCGGGCAGCCGATCACCCGGAAGTCTGGCACCAGCCCGCGGATCAGCGTCTGGAAGAACAGCTCGTCGGGAACCAGCGTGGTTTTGAAGAACGCCACGATGTCGGGTTGGCGGGCCAGCCGCATGATCTGCTTCAGGCTCGTCCACGTCAGAACCCACCATTGCGAGCCGAGATAGGGCGTCATGTCGCGCACGAACCGGCGCTTGAGCCCCAGGCGACGCTGCAGCGAGAACATGTTCTGGGTCAGGTTCGGCCAATCGCGCCAGTTGAAATACCAGCGATATTGATAGCGTTCCCGTTGAGGCCCGCTCTTGACCCATTTGACGGAATCGGACGGCACGCTCTCGATGAATTCGTCGCCCTTGTTGCGGCGGAGAAACTCTTCGAGTTCGCTGGACGCCCTGATTGGATAATCCATTCCGCTCATGAGATAGACGTAGTCAGGTTCCCATCCTGCGGCTTCCACGGCGTCGAGGCAGTTCAGGGTCGCCTGCACGACCGACCATTCGCCCCATCCGACCCGCACCCGCCGTGCGAAGCAGACCCGATCGGCGCGGTCGCCGAGCCCCGCTCGGAGCGACTCGAAGGCCTGGTCCGCGACCTTCGCGTCGTAATGGACGACGATGCGGTGTCCCGTCTCCGTCATCGTTCGGGCCAACTGAGCCACGAGTTGCGGATGGCCGTGAGCCAGCAACGCGAACACGATCTGCAACGCCACCTCCCGCTTTCAGCCGCACCGACATGTGTTCGAGAGCCGTGCTGGTCCGGCTGCGACGGCCGATCGTCGTTTACGCCGCAACCTTGCCGGCCTTCGATCGTGGCTTTTTCGAGGGTACCGCATCGGTCACCGGCTCGGCCGTCGAAGCCTTTCGCCCGAGACCCAGTGATTTCGCCAGGGCGGAGCGCTGCTTCGCGTAAGCTGGGGCGACCATCGGGTAATCGGCCGGAAGGCCCCATTTCTCGCGGTATTGGTTCGGCGTCATGCCATACTCGGCCGTGAGGTGGCGCTTCAGGCTCTTGAACTTGCGGCCGTCTTCCAGGCTGATGATGAAGTCGTCCGTGACGGACTTCTTGATCGGTACGGCTGGTTTCAATTCGACCGCGGGTGGCGGGCTCGCGGTTTGGCCTAATGCGCCAAGCGTCTGATAGATCGACATGATGAGGGCCGGCAGGTCTCCAGGTCGTACAGAGTTTTTCGCCACGTAAGACGCGACGATCTCTGATGTGAGTTCGGCCAAGTCGGTCGTCTGCGTCTCATCCATTGAATGTCTCTCCTTACCGAGCGGAATGTTTCAGCTTTACTCGCGTGAGAAGGGGACGCAAGGGAAGGCTAACCCAAGGCGCCGGTCTGCTCTTCTCGATGGTCGACCTGGCTCGGACCATTTATCTCAGAACTACTTGCCGGGCTTTCTGCGGATCGGCGCGGCTTTCGCGGCGCCCGTATGCTCCGCGGCGTGGGCTCCACCGCCACTTCTGGCCTTGCCTCGATCGCCTCCGGTGCCGCCCGAAACGAGATCGCGCGCTCTGGGCGAATGCCCCGAGACCGCAGCCCCGACGACCCCTCCCACCAAGCCACCCAATACGGCGCCGAACGCCGCCCCCGCACCATTCTGCTGTCCGTCGTCTTGCTGAGCAAAGCTGGAGTTCGCCGAACCGAGAAGACTCGCCAGGCTTAGTCCCAACAGCAATTTTCGCATTTCAAAATCTCTGATTCGACAATTGATTCGCAGCGGGAACTTGCATTCGTACAGATGCTTTGGCAATCGCCCCATCCATCATGGGAACAAGCAGATGCGGACCACTCGACTTGTTTAAGCAGCTGTCGCATGCCTGCGACCAGGGCAGGTCGGCCAACAATCAGGTTGCCGGTTCGCAACGCTGGCGAAGCGGCGGTCGGCTCATTTCCCACTCCCCCGTTTGATCCGGTTGAGGGCTCGATCGAGAGACCCCAAGAACGCCGAGCGGTCGCGGGACGAGAAGGGCTTCGGACCTCCGGTGATCTCACCCGTGCCGCGCAAGTGGTCCATGAGGTTGCGGGTCGCCAGGGCCATGCCGATCGAGCTTTCCGAGAAACTCTTGCCGTTCGGCGCGATCACACTGGCCCCGGCCTTGACGCAGCGGCTCGCCAGGGGAATGTCGGCCGTGACCACCACGTCGGACGTTCCGGCGCGCTCGGCGATCCAGTCGTCGGCGATATCCGGGCCGCTCGCCACCACGACCCGTTCGACGAAGTCGTCGCGCGGCACCATGATGGCGCTGTTCGACACGACGTAGACGTGGCAGCCGTGCCGCTCGGCCACCCGGTAGATCTCCTGCTTCACCGGGCAGGCGTCGGCGTCGACGTAGATCGCGATGCGGCGGGGCTCCGTCACGCGGAATCGAGCTTCTCGACGAGCGTGACCTCGCTGTGCGTCGCGACGTGAAGCTCACCCGTCGTCGTCACCCAGCCTCGGAACATGCCAGGCGTGTTGAACGGCGCCGCGATCCGGCCTTCGGCATCGAGGGCGATCAGCCCGGCCCCGATCCGGTATGGCGCGAGGTCCGCGATTACGCCCGCGGTCGCGGCCTCGAGGGTCTCGCTCCGGTAGGCGATGCGGCTTGCGATCTCGTGGCCGAGCACGTGGCGAATGAAATACTCGCCCTGGCCCGTCCCGGACACCGCGCAGACGCCGTCGCGCGCATAGGTGCCGGCCCCGATGATCGGGCTGTCGCCGACACGGCCCGCCGGTTTGTTGGTGTACCCGCCCGTCGATGTCGCGGCCGCCAGATGGCCGTGCCGGTCGAGTGCCACGGCGCCGACGGTGCCGTGCTTTTCGGCTTCCGACGCCGCTGCCGTGGTGCCGGCCCGCTCGTGCGCCTTCATGCTGTCGAGCGTCTGCTGGCGCTGCTTTGTCGTGAAGTAGGCGGGATCGACGATCGCGAGTCCGCGTTCTCCCGCGAAGCGGTCCGCCGCAGGACCCGTCAGCATGACGACGTTGCCGCTGTCGAGAACGGCGCGCGCCGCCGCGACGGGGTTGCGGATGCGCCGTGCCGCAACGATCGCACCGGCCGCGAGGTCGGCGCCGTCCATGATGGCGGCATCGAGTTCGTGGTCGCCCTCGGCATTGAGGGCCGCGCCGTGGCCGGCGTTGAAATGAGCCGAGTCTTCCAGCACGATCACTGCGGCTTCGACGGCATCGAGGGCTCGACCGCCATCGCGCAGCAGGGTCCAGCCGGCCCGCAGCGCCCGAGCGAGATCGAGACGCGCGTCCTGCCACGCCGCGGCTTCGAGGTGATGGGGGGCCAGCACGCCGCAGCCGCCATGGATCGCCAATGCAAAAGTGCTCATCCGCGGAGTCTCCGATCGGTCAGCGATGCGAGAAGCGGGGGGCGCGCTTCTCGACGAAGGCCGCCATTCCCTCCTTCTGATCCTCGGTCGAGAAAAGGGCATGGAACACGCGGCGCTCGAACAGCAACCCTTCGGAGAGCGCCGTCTCGTCGGCGCGACCCAGGCACTCCTTGATCGTCATCACGGCCGGCAGCGACATGGACGCGATCGTCTCGGCCGCCTTCAGCGCTTCGGCCATGAGTTCGGCCGCCGGGACGACCCGCGCCACAAGGCCGGAACGCTCGGCTTCCGCCGCATCCATCATGCGGCCCGTCAGGCACATATCGGTAGCCTTGGCCTTGCCGATCGCGCGGATCAGGCGTTGCGAACCGCCAATGCCCGGAACGATGCCGAGCTTGACCTCGGGCTGGCCGAATTTGGCCGTGTCCGACGCGATGATCATGTCGCACATCATGGCGAGTTCACAGCCCCCGCCGAGTGCGAAGCCCGAAACCGCCGCGATGATGGGTTTGCGCACGCGCCGCAGCGCGTCCCAACCCGCGAAAGCGTCGCCGAGGAACATGTCCATTCCACTGGCGGCCGCCATTTCCTTGATGTCGGCGCCCGCCGCAAAAGCCTTTTCCGAGCCCGTGAGGAGCAAGCAGCCAATGTCCGGATCGGCATCGAAGGCCGCTGCGGCCCGGGTGACCTCATGCATCACTTGCCGGTTCAGCGCGTTCAGCGCCTTCGGCCTGTTCAACGTCATCAGTCCGACGCGCCCGCGCCATTCGACCAGGATCGTTTCATAGGGGGCAGCGAAGGCGTCATCGACCATAAGGGAGTCCTCAGCGAACAGCGCACCCCTTTTGGCGCAAAATCGCCTCTAAGTCGCGTGTTTCGCGCGCTTCTCTCCCGTCGGGGTCATGCGGTGACCTACTTCAAGGCGGCGCTCGGCCTGCGGTTGCTGCGCGCGAGATCCTCGGGCCGGAGCGCTTCGACTGGGCGTTCCGCAGATATGTCGCCGACTGAGCCTACAAGCATCCGAAGCCGAGCGAGTTCTTTCGTGCCATGGCGAGCCAGGGTGGCGAGGACCTCTCCTGGTGGTGGCGGGGATGTTTCAAGGAAAACTGGCAACTGGACCTCGCGGTGACGGCCGTCGCCTATATCGATGGCGATCCCCGCAAAGGTGCCAGCGTCACGGTCGAGACCCACGACAGGCTCGTGGCGCCGAGTTCGGTCGAAATCCGCTACGACGACGGCGCGACGAGGCGCCTCCCGCTGCCTGCGGTCGACCCCGACCGGCCCAGGGCGGCCGGGGTAAGGACTCCAACGGAAAGACGGCGTCGATAGCAGGGCCGCTCGGCTTTTCACCGGTGTCGGAGCCCCGAGCGAGGCTTTGAGGTCGAGGACCCAACGCCGATGCGACGCAACCGTGAGCGAAGAGGCACAATAGTCGGGTCGGCACAGACCACTAGCTTAGAGGCGGTGCACCGATTCATCTCGAACGGCAGGTGTACCTCCGTCCGAGTCGGTGCACTGACAAACTCGAGTCCGGCGCTTGCAACGATAATTTTTAACAGAATAGATAAATCGGCCACCTTTGTACAAAATGGAACTTACCCTCAGATCTTATTATTTTTAACGAAAACAGCTTGATAGCTATTGCATTTACCCTAGGTCATTAGTCAAGTTAGCGCTATTCCTTAGCTGGATCCGGCAGTCTGCTGGCAAGGTGATGGAGATTACAGCGGCTGTTGATCATTCCCTTAGGGAGGGGTGCTTGCCATGGACAAGACTCTGGGTGTGATCGGCCTTATAGCAGTGGCCGTGGTTATTTTTGTACTGTCGATCGATGATCAGACTCCACCGATGACACCCCTGAGTGGGAAAGTAAATCGGCAGATGATCGAAGGTAAGACTAGCGTTTCGGGGAATGATCTCGCGCCGAAACTTCCGTCTTCGCGCGGGTCGTCGGATCTAACATCATCTGATCCACAGCTGCCGGTTCAGAGCGATGCGGCCGGGGATCCGGCTGTCATCGATTTGAGGGCGCAACTGAAGGCCGAGCAGGATCGTGTCGCTCAACTTACGGATAAGTTGGGCGAAGTTGAGCAGGGATCGGCTGCACAGATTGCGGACCTGGGCGTGAAATTGGACGACGCAAAGCGTGGCTCGGCCGCGCAGGTGTCGGAGCTGACTACGAAACTCGACGCGGCTCAGCATGGCTCGGCCGCAGAAGTGGCGGAGCTGACCGCAAAGCTGGAGGAGACGAAGCGTGTTGCGGCCGCCCAGGCTTCGGAGCTGACCGCGAGCCTCGATTCAGCTCAGCACGGATCCGCGGCACAGGTCACCGATCTGACCGCGAAGTTGGACGAGGCGAAGCATAGCGCGGCCGCACAGGTCGCCGATCTGACCACAAGGCTGGAGGAGACGAAGCGTGTTGCGGCCGCCCAGGCTTCGGAGCTGACTGCGAGCCTCGCTTCAGCTCAGCATGGATCCGCGGCGCAAGTCACCGATCTGACCGCGAAGGTGGACGAGGCGAAGCGTAGCGCGGCCGCACAGGTCGCCGATCTCACCGTAAAGCTGGATGACGCCAAGCGCGCGTCCGCCGCCCCGACTGCAGCACTCGCGGCGAACCTAGCGACCTCGGAAAAGGTAGCCGCTTCGCAGATCGCTGATCTCAAGGCAAAGCTGGAGTCGGCGCATGTCGACTCGGCTGCACGGGAAACCGACCTGACTGCCAAGTTGAATGTCGCTCGGCGTGACTCGGCCGAAAGGATATCGGCGCTCATCGCGAAGTCTGAAGAGGCTCAGCGTGGTTCCGCCGCGCAACTCACGGATCTTACGAAGAAATTGGCCGCCGCGCAGCATGATTCCGTCGCCGAGACGGCTGACCTGACCGGGAAGCTCGAGGGAGCGAAGCGTAACGCTGCGCAGCAGGTCACGGAATTATCGGCAAAACTGGCCGTTGCCGAGCATGGTTCCGCCGCGCAGGTCAGCGACCTGACGGCGCAGCTCAACGACGCGAAGCATGGCGCCGCCAACCAAGTGGCCGAACTGACAGCAAAATTGGCGACCGCCGAGCACGGTTTTCCGGCCCAGATCACGGAGCTGAACGCGAAGCTTGATGAAGCCAGACGCAACAACACCGCGCAGGTCGCGGATCTGACCGGTAGACTCGATGCCGCTCAGCATGGTGCAGCCGCGCAGGTTGCGGATCTGACCACGAAGCTGGATGAAGCCAAACGCAG
>CAXTME010000031.1:2736-16088 GCA_964245215.1 uncultured Lichenihabitans sp. | reverse complement strand
CAGCGCCGCGCAGGTCGCCGACCTGACGGGTAAGCTCGACGCCGCTCAGCATGGCGCATCCGCGCAGGTCGCGGATCTGACCACGAAGCTGGATGAAGCCAAACGCAGCAGCGCCGCGCAGGTCGCCGACCTGACGGGTAAGCTCGACGCCGCTCAGCATGGCTCAGGCGCACAAGTCGCAGAACTGACCGCCAAGTCGGCAGAGGCGAATCGTAGCGCCACTGCCGAGTTGGAGGGGCTGCGCGCGAAGTTGGCCACCGCCGAGCATGGTTCCGCCGCACAGATTGCGGATCTAACGACCAAGCTGGACATGGAGAAGGGTAACTCCGGTGCGAAGACCGCGGAGATGACCGCGAGACTTGAGGCGGAGAGGCGGGCTTCGGCCGCCACGGTTGGCGACCTCACCGCCAAGCTGGCCGAAGTGAACCGGAGTTCCGTGGCGCAAGTCGCCGACCTTACGGCAAAATTGAATGCCGCCGAACATGGTTCTGCCGCGCAGGTCGCCGACATGATCGCCCAATTGGGCATTGCCAAGCGCGGCTCCACCGCCGCCCTCACGGCGCTCACCTCGCAGTTGGAGGAAGCAAAACGCGCGTCCGCCGCACAAATCGCGGATCTGACCGGAAAGCTGGAGTCGAACAAACGTGACGCCGGCGCACAGGTCGCTGATCTGACCACGAGACTGGCCGCGTCCGAGCACGGCTCCGCCGCTCAGATCGCAGACCTGACCACGAGGCTGGTCGCGGAGAAGCGCGTTTCTGCCGTCCAGGTGGCAGACCTGACCGGGAAGTTGGAGGCCGCTCAGCGTAGTTCAGCGACGCAAGTTGCGGATCTGACCGATAGGTTCGTCGCGACTGAGCATCGTGCAGCGGCGCGGACCGAGGAACTGCGGCAGCAGTTGGAGACGGAACGCGCGCAATCCTCAGTCGTCGTCCGGAACTTACCGGCCAATGACGACAAGCTGACTCAAGCCGTTCGACAGCAGGCGATCGCGGATGGCGAGCGTCGGTCGCACGAAGCTGTGGCACAGGACAATGGAAATGCCGGCGGCCACGAGCAGAGCAGAGTGACGCCGGCCGACAAGGTCGATCAGAAGCAGGTTGTCGCCGCCCTGTCCCCTAAGCCCCCGTCGGCTCAGGTCGACCGCGCGAACGGCGCCCATGACGCGTCAACCGAAGCACCGGGTCCGATCAACCCGCCTTCCAGTATCCTAACCAATGGTGTTACCGGAGCGCGACCAGCGGTTTCGGACGCTCTCGAGTCAGGCGGCAAGACCCTGAATGCGTCGGCCCAGAGCGCGGTGCCCTCGCCGGCGGGCGTCCTGCCCGAGGATCCTCCGGCTCATGTCATCCTGCGCTATTCCCACGGCAGCCAGGCGGCCAAGACACGCGCCATTGCGCTGAGGCTGACCTTGCAAGCGCAGGGCATCGATGTCGCCGACCCCGTCGACGCGCCACGAGGGATCGCGGTCAATGGCGTGACTTATTTCTATCATGAAGATGAGAGCAAGGCTAATCGTGTTGCCGGAGTCCTCGCGACGTACGGACCCGTTCGCAACCACCGAAATGCCAATGAAGAGCTTCCTCGCCCCGGTACAATTGAAGTGGCGGTCGCGGGTTAGACTGTAGTAAACGTAAGTCAAGGAGTATGTCATGTTTAAGGTCAGCTACGTCGTTCCGTTTTTCGTCGCTGCAATGCTGAGCGGTTCTTCAGCCTATGCTCAGTCGGCCACGCCAGCTGCGCCCGCGCCCGAAGCCAACAAGGCAAGCGTTGCACCCAAGGATCCGGCGGGCGCTCCCTCGTCGCTGGTGGTCTTGTTCGACGAAGGCAGCAGCACGCTGCGGTCGCAAGACAAAGCGACCTTGGATCGTGCCTCCCGGGCCTATAACGAAGGCAAGCCGATCGTGATGATCGTCACGGGCACCTCCGACCGGGTCGGAAACCCCCGGATGAATCTCTCGCTGTCGCAGAAGCGCGCAACCGCTGTCCTGGCGGCTCTGCTGGATCGGGGGATCCCGGCCGATCGGTTCCAGGTGCTGGCCAAGGGCGAGACCGAACTCCCGATCCCGACCAAGCCGGGCATCGCTGAGGCTCGGAACCGCAGCGTCGAGATTTCTTGGCGCTAAGGCCGTGCGAATCCCGCTGCTTCGCCTCATCGGCTTATTGATCGCCACGACGCTTTCGCTTCCGGCGCGAGCGGAGGATGCCAGCGTTTGGTTCAACAGAGCCGTTCAGTACGATCTGAACGGTACCGGGGACACGACGTTGGCCTTCGCCTGGTATCGCCGGGCGGCGGATGCGGGGATGCCCGAGGCGGAGTTCAACGTCGGGGTCATGCTCGATAGCGGTCGGGGCGTTCAACCGGACCTCGCCGAGGCCGCCATCTGGTACGCGCGCGCCGCGACGCACGGCAATCACCGGGCAGCCTACAATCTGGGTCTTCTCTACGAGGACGGACAAGGCGTGCCGAAAAACCTGGATCTGGCTCGCGCCTATTTCGCATTGTCCGATCTTGCGGCCGCCCGCAGCCATTTATCGGATCAGCGGCCGCAAGTTCCTCGCGATGCAGCGCTGTCGGCTCCGTCTCTCCTCGCGCCTCGACCCAATACCAGCATCAGTCCGATGATGAACGGCATCGAGTTCGTCTGGACGTCGCAGATGCAGTCCGAGCCGATGCAATATTTCGTCGAGCTTCGCGCCATCGACGGCGCCGGCTCAACCGAAGTCTTCACCGGCTCCACCGATGCGGCCAGTCTCTTCGCGCCTCTTCCCGAGATTCGCGGCGACTATGCTTGGCGAGTCACTGCCGTCGGGCGGAAGGAAGGCCGCTATATCGCGAGCCCCTGGATCCGGTTCAGCACAGCGCCCAGCCAGAGCGCGGCCCAGTGAGGTGCATGATCTTTATGGGCTTGGCGGGAGATCCAGTCGGTACAGGTCGTGGCCCAGCGCGAAGATGCTGCGGCCACCATCCGGCCGGGTGATCATCCGCATCTTGTTGGTCGACGAACCCATCGAGACGGCGTGCCAGCTCGTGCCGCCATCCGTCGTCTCGTAGCCTCCCGTCGAGCCTCCGACCCAGCCGCGCTCGATGCTGATGAACATGATCCCGTAGGGGATCCAATCGTGGTCTCGGGTGACCGTCAACCGTCGCCAGTGCTCGCCCCCGTCCTCCGTCTTGACCACGAAGCCGCGCGCTTCTGCGGCCGGGGCCTCATAGCTCATGATCGTGGCGTAGCCCACGCTCGAGCTCGGAAAGGCGAGCTTCCAATTGTTGTCGCCGGCCCGCGAACTGTCGTAGACGGCGCGCCATGTCGTACCGCCATCACTGGTCTTGAGGATGCGGGCATGCGCCCGCCCCTCGTCGGTTTGGCTGGCGCCTGCCAGGAAGCCTGTTCGCTCGTCCAGGAAGTGTATGTCGAGGATCATGCCGGTGACGGCGCTCATGTCTCGCGACCGCCACGTCGCGCCACGGTCGAAGGATTCCATCAGCGTGGCCGGTCCACCGACCCGCCCGCCCGCCCGGATCGCGACGACCTCGCCGCCCTGCCTCAGGACGTCGAGTGCACAGAGGCCGACGACCGGAGCTCCCGTGGCCTGCGCTACCGGCGTCCAGGTCGATCCGGCATCGTGCGTCATGTAAAGCGGATGGCGATCCGACACGTCGGGAAAATAGCCCGGTCCGACATTACCCATGAAGGCGGTCTCTGCGTCGGCGAACTCCAAGGCCCTCACGTAGGTGCCCGGTTTGCGCCACGCGAGCCGCCAGTGCCGGCCGCCGTCCGTGGTCTTGTAGATGCGCCCGGTGCCGTTGCCGTAAAGTCCCAGGTCGGCATCGGCAAAGGCGATCGCGTCCTGTTTGTTGTTGAGGCGATAGGGTTCCGTCTCGACCTTGTGCCAGACCTCAAGCGGTTGCGATGCGTCACCCTGCGCCGCCGCCGGCCCGCAGAGAAGGCCCGAGGCCGCGATGAGCCCCATCCAGAGACTCGCTCGAAACGGCATGCACGCCTCCGAAAGCTTCATCGGCCGGGTCCTGTTGGCTCTGAGCACCGATGCCGATTGGTGGGTCGCCCAAGGGCGATCCGCTCGACCGATCAGGATGAACCACATAGGGCAGGGGGCGCCCGCTTTCGAGCCGCGGCATTCCGCGCGCGATTGACAACGCGGCACCGGCACGGGATCGGGTCTGTCGTCGTGATCGGAGTGAGGGACGGGATGCAGCATCCGATCGACGACCGGGCTGAAACCCGTCTCCGGCCGCAGGAACGCGGCCGATCCCGCCTTCGTGTCGAAGACGAGCGCTTCCTCACGGGCCGGGGTCGGTACGTCGACGACCTCGACGAACCCGGGCAGCTCTACGGCCATGTGTTGCGCTCGCCGCTCGCGCATGGCTGGATCGCGTCGCTGGACGTGTCCGACGCGTCGGCCATGCCCGGGGTCGTTGCGATCTTCACGGCGGCCGATCTCGCGGCGGACGGTATCGGCGATCTGCCCTGCGACGTCGACGTCGCGACCGACGTGCCCCTGGTGGTTCCGCCGCGGCCCGCGCTCGCGTTTGATCGCGTCCGGCATGTCGGCGACCCGATCGCCTTCGTGGTGGCGACGAGCCCGACCGCCGCGCAGGATGCGGCCGAAGCCATCGCGGTTACATTCGACGACCTGCCGGCCGTGGCCGACGCCGTAGCGGCATTGTGCGCCGGGGCGCCACGCCTCTGGGATCAAGCGCCGGGCAATCTGGCGTTCCGGTTCCGGAAGGGGGACCGGGACGCTGTCGACGCCGCCTTGGCGGCCGCAGCGACGATCGTGGAGCTCACGCTCGGCAACAACCGGGTCGTGGCGGCGGCGCTCGAGCCCCGGGCCGCCATCGGGACCTACGACCCGGCCGAGGACACGCTTACGTTGACCCTCACCGGGCAGGGCGTCCACGAGATGCGTCGGCAGCTCGCCGACAGCGTCTTCCACCGGCCGGAGGCGCGCATCCACCTCGTCGCCCCCGACGTCGGCGGCGGGTTCGGTGCCAAGAACATGCTGTACCCGGAATGGGTCCTGGTGCTGTTCGCGGCGCGGCGGCTCCGCAGGCCCGTCAAATGGACGTCGAGCCGCAGCGAGGACTTCCTGAGCTCGGCCCAGGCCCGAGACAACCGGACGCGGGCCAGGCTGGCCCTAGACCACGACGGGCGGTTCCTGGCGCTCGACGTCGAGACCGTGGCCGACATGGGAGCCTACCTCTCGGCCCTGGGGCCACTGGTTCCGACCCAGGCGGCCGCCTCGGCGATGGGCGGGGTCTATGCGATACCGGCCCTGTGCATGGACGTGCGCGGCGCCTTCACCAACAGCGTTCCGGTCGACGCCTATCGTGGGGCCGGCAAGCCCGAAGCCAATTACGTGATCGAACGGCTGGTCGAGATCGCGGCGGCCCGCATCGGCATGTCGTCGATGGATCTGCGCCGGCTCAACATGATGTCGGTGTTCCCGTACCGGAGCGCGCTCGGCATGACGGTCGAGCGCGGCGCCTTCGCGGCCCATCTCGACACGGCCCTCGCGCTCTCCGACCAGGAGGGCTTCGCGATGCGCCGGGCCGAAGCGGCGCTGCGCGGCCGGCTGCGGGGTCTCGGCTTCGGCTGCTATCTCGAGACCGCGCGGGGCCGGCCGGGCGAGTTCGCCGGCGTCCGCTTCGAGACGGATGGAACCGTCAGCCTGCTCCTCGGGACGCAATCGAACGGCCAAGGTCACGAGACGAGCTTTCCGCAGATCGCGGCCGACCTCCTTGGCCTGCCGATCGAGCGATTTCGGCTGGTCCAGGCCGACACGCGCCGCGTGCCGAGCGGCAAGGGGCACGGCGGGGCCCGCTCGCTCCATCAGGGCGGGGCGGCGCTCGTGGCCGCCATCGACGGCGTGCTGGCGAAGGCGCGCGCGATCGCGGGCCAGCTCCTGCAATGCGACCCCGCCGACCTCGTCTTCGCCGACGGCGCCTTCGCGGACTCCGGGCGCGGCCGAAGGATCGAGCTTGCCTCCGTCGCGGACGCCGCCATGGACCCGGAGCCGTGGCGGCCCGGTGCGGCGCCCGGCCTCGCCTGCATGGTCGAGAACCCGCTCGACCTCGTCACCTTCCCCAACGGCTGCCACGTGGCCGAAGTGGAGATCGACCCCGAGACCGGCGTCGTGACCCTGGAGCGCTATATCGCGATCGATGATTTCGGGACCCTCGTGAACCCGCTTCTCACGGAAGGCCAGGTCCAGGGCGGTCTCGCGCAGGGCATCGGGCAGGCTCTCCACGAACGCACGGTCTACGACGCCTCGGGCCAGCTCCTCACGGCCTCCTTCATGGATTACGGTCTGCCGCGTGCGGCCGACCTGCCGGGCTTCGAGCTGCACTTCAACCCGGTTCCGAGCGAGGCCAATCCGCTGGGCGTCAAGGGTTCGGGGCAGGCCGGCTGCATCGCTGCCCCGCAGACCGTGATGAACGCCATCGTGGACGCCCTGGCTCCGCTCGGCATCGACCATGTCGAGATGCCGGCGACGCCGGAGCGGATCTGGAAGGTCATCCATGGCGCGTGAGGGCCCTTGCAACGCGGATGAAACCGCTCCTCGTCGCGCTCGATCGGGCCGTAGAGGCGTCGCTCCTGGCGACACGGGTGTCGCAGCCGATGGCGTTCTCGCAAAGCCGATCTATCTCTCGAGTCGAACCGGCAACGGCGCTCTCGGGAATGCCGATGGACGGAGAGGAGGCTCGGTCGCGATGCTGATACGGAGGTTGGGCGCGGTGGCCACCGGTGCGCTGGCGCTGATGGGATCGGCGGCCGTCACAGTCCACGCACAGGACGTCTCGCCAGAGACGAAAATCGGCGAGCACCTGTTCGAAGAGCGCTGCTCCCTCTGTCACGCGGTCGGTGACGGGGCGGGCGGCGGGCAGGGTCCCAATCTCGCGGGGGTCTTGGGGCGGAAGGCCGGCTCGACGAACTTCGCCTACTCCCGCGCCTTGAGAACGTCAGGCCTGACCTGGGATCACGATCACCTCGACCGCTACCTCACCAACCCCCGCGTGGCCGTGCCGGGCACGACGATGCCGGTCCAGGTGCCGGACGCCGAGGACCGCAGCGAACTCATCGCCTACCTCGGGACCCTGAAGGCGCCCGAAGCGACCTCCCCACCGATCGCTACCCCGGCCGCAGTCCCGGCGGACGACGACGCTTCTCATCAGGCGGTGCTGGCCGGTCGCGAGGCCTTCGGGGATTGGCGTCGCGACGCGCCCGGCGTCCGCCACCGCATCACCGAGGCCGACCTGCCGGCGCCTTACGCGACCCGCTCGTCCGGCAATCCTCCTCGCGTCGTGGATCGTCCTGCCGACCGGGTTCCGACGGCGCCGCCGGGATTTCGGGTCGATCTCTTTGCCGACGGGCTCGACAACCCGCGTGTCATGAGGGTCGCACCGAACGGCGACGTGTTTCTGGCCGAGACCGCGACCGGCCTCGTTCGCGTGATGCGCGCCGCCGATGGCGCGACGCATGCGGCTTCGGTCGGGACCTTCGCCCATGGTCTCGACGAGCCGTTCGGCATCGCCTTCTATCCCCCCGGACCCGAGCCGCGCTACGTCTATGTCGCCGAGACCAACCGCGTCCTGCGCTTCCCCTATCGATCGGGGGATGTCGCGGCATCCGGTCCACCGGAGGTCGTCGTGCCGGAACTCGCTCGTTCGACCGGCGGGCACACGACGCGCGACCTCGCGTTCTCGCCCGACGGGTCGCGCCTGTTCGTATCGGTCGGTTCCGCCTCCAACGTGGCCGACGCCATGGGATCGAAGACTGCGGCCGAGGCCAGGACCTGGGACGCGGCCCACGGGCTCGGAACCGCCTGGGGCCCCGAGGAAAGCCGCGCCGACGTCCTCAGTTTCACGCCGGAGGGCCGCGACCGCCGCGTTCTGGCGACGGGCTTGCGCAACTGCGTCGGACTCGCGGTCCAGCCGACGACGGGCGACCTCTGGTGTTCGACCAACGAACGCGATGGCTTGGGCGACGACCTCGTCCCCGACTACGTCACGCGTGTCCGGCCCGGTGCCTATTACGGGTGGCCGTGGTACTTCGTCGGCGACCATGAGGAGCCGCGCCTTCGGGGGCAGAGGCCGGACCTCAAGGGGCGCATGACCGAGCCGGATGTCCTTCTCCAGCCGCACTCGGCGTCGCTCGGCATGACGTTTTATAACGGCACGGCCTTTCCGCCAGGCTACCGGGGCGACGGTTTCGCGGCCGAGCACGGCTCCTGGAACCGGACCAGGCGCACGGGCTACAAGGTCATCCGGATCCGCTTGTCGAACGGCGTGCCGACCGGCGAGTACGACGATTTCCTGACCGGCTTCGCGATCGACGACCAATCCGTGTGGGGCCGGCCCGTTGGCATCGCGGTCGCGCATGACGGCGCCTTGCTGGTTTCGGAGGATGGCAACGGCACGATCTGGCGGATCGCCGCGACGGGGGTGCCGAAACCCTGATCGGCAGGTCTTGCTCTTCGAGAAGAGTTGTCATCCTCGAAAATGGTCTCGGCACTACAGATCATGTCGGCAAGGGCGAAGGACGCTCGGAACATCGTCGCGGTTCTCTTATCCCACGACAGGACCTTCGGGCCTTGCGGATCAGTGAATCTCGGGCTCCGGGATGCCGCCCGCGCCTTCGAGGAAGTCGAAGTCGCAGCCCTCGTGCGCCTGCCCGACATGCTGGGCGAAGAGGCGGTTGTAGCCGCGCGGGTATGTGCGCTCGGGCGGAACCCAATGTTTCAGGCGTTCGGCGATCTCGGCGTCGGTAAGGTGGAGGTGGATGGAGCGCCTGGCGGTGTCGACCGTGATCAGATCGCCGTCGCGCACCGCCCCGAGCGGGCCGCCCACCGCCGATTCGGGCGAGACGTGCAGGATGCAGGCCCCGTAACTCGTGCCGCTCATCCGCGCGTCCGAAATGCGCAGCATGTCGCGCACGCCCTGTCGCAGCAGCTTCTTCGGGATCGGCAGCATGCCCCATTCCGGCATGCCGGGGCCGCCGATCGGCCCGGCATTGCGCAGGATGAGGACATGGTCCGACGTCACGTCGAGGTCGAGATCGTCGATTGCGGCCGTCATGGCGTCGTAGTGATCGAAGACCAGCGCCGGCCCGGTATGGCGCAGGAGACGCGGTTCGGCGGCCGGCGGCTTGATCACGCAACCGTTCGGCGCCAGGTTGCCGTAGAGGATCGCGGTGCCGCCGGAGGCCACGATGGGTCGGTCGAGCGGGCGGATCACGTCGTCGTCGTAGACGTCGGCCCCTGCGATCGCGTCGCCGATCGTTCCTCCTGTGACGGAGCGCGCATCGAGGCGGAGCAGCGGCGACAATCGGTTCATCAGCGCCCGGATCCCGCCCGCGATATGGAAGTCTTCCATCAGGTACTGGCCCGAGGGGCGCAGGTTGGCGATCACCGGCACGGTCTGGGCGGTTTCGTCGAAATCGGTGAGCTTGATCGGGATGCCGGCGCGCTTGGCCATCGCGACGAGGTGGATCATGGCATTGGTGGATCCGGCGACCGCGTTGTGGACCACGAGGGCATTCTCGACCGAACGGCGGTCGAGAATGTCGGACGGCTTCAGGTCTTCCCAGACCATCTCGACGATGCGGCGCCCGCAGGCGGACGCCATGCGGGGGTGGGCGGCGTCACCGGCCGGGATCGACGTGGCGCCCGGCAGCGTCAGCCCGAGCGCCTCGGCGATCGATGTCATGGTGGACGCGGTGCCCATGGTCATGCAGGTCCCGGCCGATCTTGCGATGCCGGCCTCCATGTCGTTCCACTGCTGGGCCGTGATCGTACCGGCCTCCTTCTCGGCGTAATACTTCCAGATGTCGGAGCCCGACCCGACGATGTTGCCGCCGAAATGGCCCCGCATCATGGGACCGGCCGGCATGAAGATCATCGGAAGATCCATGCTGATTCCACCCATCACGGTGCCGGGCGTAGTCTTGTCGCAGCCGCCCATCAGCACCGCGCCGTCGACCGGATGCTGGCGCAACAGTTCTTCCACCTCCATGGCCAGCATGTTGCGGTAGAGCATCGTGGTCGGCTTGACGAAGCTCTCCGACAACGAGAGAGCCGGCAACTCCACGGGAAATCCGCCGGCCTGCCAGACGCCTCGCTTCACGTCTTCGACACGCGCCTTGAAGTGCGTGTGGCACTGGGCGAAGTCGCTCCAGGTATTGATGATCGCGACGATGGGTTTATGCATGTAGTCTTCTGCCGCGTATCCCATCTGCAGCATGCGCGAGCGATGGCCGAAGGAGCGCAGATCATCGGGGGCGAACCAGCGCCGGCTGCGTAGATCTGCGGAAGCTTTGGCCATGACGAGTGTCTCCTCCCGGCGGCGATCGGTGGCACTGCAGCATCGAGGCCCAGCCCGTTCCGATGAGCATTCAGGTTCTTCTTGCCCGTGATGGCACGGCGTCGAACATCCGTGCCGTCGTACTGATCGATCGCGACTATGAGATTTACGGTATGCGGTGAGGAGCAGGCTTGTTCGTGGATTGATTCGCGCCTATGTATCGCTTGTGATAGGTACTTTCCTTACCAGGATTATAGCTATCACGTTCTCTGCCTCCGTTAACCCGATTTTGGTAACAAGGCACGATCATCACAAACACACGTCCCGGCGTCTGCTGGCGACCGATATCGATACGAGCAAAAAATCACATGAGAAATCACCCGCGACCCTTCGTCGTTGAGGTCAAGCGCGGCACCAGCCGGCAATCGTTCCAATCGCATAGCTTGGAATCTGACAAGTTCAGCGCTGCTGAGAAACTTCTATTCAGTAACACGCGAGTAGAGCTCGTTCTCGATACAGCACCGCCGTTGAAGCCGGGCAGTGCAGGCCGTGTTCTGCCGGTTCTGTCCGACGAGCAGGAGATCGTGCTTGCGGACCCGTTCCCGGCGCCACGCCGCGGCCGTCCGCCGGGTTCGAAGAATAAAGTGAAGCAACCCGACTTGAAGCGGCCAGCCGAAGTGCCTGTCGTGCCGTTATCGTTCGGGATCGCTACACACCTGGCCGAAGTCGAGCAGAAGATCATTGCCGATCGGCACAACGGTCAAGAGCTGCGCCACGACGATGTTCTCAGCGCGCCGGCTCTTCCCGAACCGGCCCTCGTGCCAACGGAACAACCACCTCGCGCGATGCGTTTGCGCGATCGTTCGCGAATCCTGCGGCGCTACGTTTTAGGCATCGAGCCGCGGGCGGGAGAACGCGGATCGTTCCGGAACAGGAAGTCAGCATCTGCAAAGGCCAAACGGGATCAGTGAGGCCGACCATACTGCGTGGGTCTCGGCTCGGCATCTCGTCTCGGCCAAGCGCCTCGCCCGAGCTGTCGTTATCAGTTGAACCCGGAATGGGTCGGCAGGTTATCTCCAGATAAGGTCATGGAACTGGAGATACCGCGATGACGGATACCACGGTCAAGAAGGTTAGTAGCGGCTCCTCACCTGTCGGGCCCGAGGGGCAGGTCTACCTCGTGTCGGGCAAGCGCATGGCGATGCGCATGTGGCGTAACGAGGAACCGACGAGCGGTAAGGCTCCTAGTCGTCACAGTTACGAGGTCCTGGGATTTGTCTTGTCGGGGCGAGCCGAACTGTCGATCGAAGGACAAACCGTGAGGTTGGAGCCCGGTGATTCTTGGCTCGTTCCGGCTGATGCCGAGCACACCTATCGCATTCTCGAAACGTTTACGGCCGTCGAGACCACCGCTCCTCCCTTCCAGGTCCATGGCCGAGAGTGAGCCGAAACCTGCTGTCAGCAGGTCAGAATGCCTTCACACCCGATAAGGCGGTCCGACCGTACTGGTTCTTTCAGTATTGTGGCGAGATAGCACTGGCCCGAGGGGATCGCGGAGACGACGAAGCTCGTGCCCCGCGATACTCATGATTCAAGCCGTCGCGGCTTTGACTTTTCGCTTGGGGGCGGCCTTGACGGGTGGGGGTGCGGCTGCTGCGGTCGCGCGATCCGCCTCTTCCTTAGCGAGCCTCAAAGCGCGAAGCCGAGCCGTCTTCACGGCCTCGGCGCTCTTGGAAGCGCGCGCCTCGGTGATGGCCTGTTCGGCCTCGCTTTTTCGACGCTCGGCCAGATGGAACTTGGATTCTGCTTTCGCGCGGGCATCAGCCGTCGCTTTTCCGAAACTCATCTCACGCATCCTTCCGAACGGAACCTGCTTCGGCCACGCTGCCGCCCGAAGCGCGCAGGGGCTCAAAGGTCGTGGTCAGCGCATCATCGGTTAGCCGTCTCCCGACATGTTGCCCGTTGACAACAGACTGGAACTATTTGCCGCATAAAGTCAAGGCACTGCACCGTCATTGTGCGTTGCAGCGATTGTCTACGGCAGCATGCGGGCGAGTTTCTCATCCATAGGGTTTGTGACCAGAACGGTGTCCTGTTCTCGATACATCACTGGTGAGATCCCCGGCTCGTGAACCGCGACCAGAGTCATCGCGGCACCGCTACCTGATCCTGCATGATGGGGACGCAACGCGTGATGGCGAGCCACAAGCTCTCCTCGCGCTGACATGCGTGCAGGCCGCGGTTGTGACGACCGTGGCGGCCATCGTCATACTGGTCACCGCGAGGTCGGTCCCCGTGTTCCCTGCGCGACTCGACGACGTGGCCTTTCCATCTTTGTTCTGCACGGTTGGCGCCTTCTTCATCCAGAATGCAGCGGTCCGTCGCACGAGCCCGACGCGCGTTGGTTTCCTCATGGGCACGGAGCCGGTCTTCGCGAGCCTGATCGCCGTTGTTTGTTCGGCGAGGCTCTGCACGGTGCCACCGGTACCGGTTTGGGGATGCTCGTTCCGGTCACCGGCAAACCTCCCGCAGTCTCGACCGGCTCCTCAGGTCGCAGCGCGGCCTCTTGATCATTAGTGTACAAACGCTACCATCGGGCGTTACCTGGCACCCGCATGGCAGCATCACGACCCTCCGGTTCCCTTCAACTCACCATCAATGGTCGCATCCACGTCCCCTCGGCGGCGCCCGACACGCCGTTGCTCTACGTCCTGCGCAACGATCTGGCTCTGAACGGCCCGAAATTCGGCTGCGGCCTCGGAGAGTGCGGGTCCTGTACGGTGCTGATCGACGGCGTCGCGGCGCGCTCCTGCGTGACGCCGTTACGCGTGCTGAAGGGCAGGAGCGTCGTGACGCTGGAAGGGCTCGGCACGCCCGAGAAGCCCCATCCGGTCCAGCAGGCCTTCATCCTGGAGGAGGCCGCCCAATGCGGCTATTGCCTCAACGGCATGATCATGACGGCCAAAGCCTTGCTGGACCGCAACCCCGCCCCGACCGACGCCGAGATCCGCCATGCGCTGCGCTATAA
>CAXTME010000031.1:0-2636 GCA_964245215.1 uncultured Lichenihabitans sp. | reverse complement strand
GGTCGTGCGGGCGCCGCATGGCGCCGGTCCGCTGCACGAGGAGCCTGAAGCGGCCTCGCCCGAACCCGCCGCCGAGGCCCGCGAGCGCTTCATCGCTGTCGACGGCCAGGGCCGGATCACGGGTTACAACGGCCATGTCGATCTCGGCACCGGCATCCGAACCGCGCTGGCCCAGATCGTGGCCGAGGAACTCGACGTCTCGGTCGGCAGCGTCGACATGGTGCTGGGCCACACGGGGCTCGTTCCCAACCAGGGCGGTACCATCGCGAGCGAGACCATACAGGTCACGGCGGTCCCGCTTCGGAAAGCCGCGGCCCGCGCCCGCGCCTATCTCGTGGGCGAGGCGGCGAAACTCTGGGGCCTTGCGGACGAGGCCTTGGCGGTCGACGACGGGGTGATCCGGGCGCCTGCGCCCGACAACCGCTTTGTGGCCTACGGCGATCTCGTCGCGGGCCGGCGGGTGGTCCTCGGCTTCGATGCGGCGCAGGCGGTCAAGGACCCGTCGGCCTACCGGGTCGTGGGCCGCCCGGTGCCGCGCACCGACATCCCGGCCAAGGCCACCGGCACGTTCAGCTATGTGCACGACGTCCGGGTTCCCGGCATGCTGCATGGTCGCGTGGTTCGGCCCCCTTACGCGGGCATCGACGTCGGGCCGCATGTCGGCAGCAGCCTCGTGTCGGTCGACGAGGCGTCGGTGGCCGCAGTGCCCGGCCTCGTGGCCGTGGTGGTGATCCGCGATTTCGTCGGCGTGGTCTGCGAACGCGAGGAGGACGCGGCGCGCGCCGCCGCCAGCCTCGCGATGGTCTGGACCTCCCCGCCCGAACTTCCCGACCTCAATGCCCCGGAGCGCGCCATCCGGGCCAACCCGTCGCATCCGCGCGTGTTGCTCGATCGCGGCGACGTCGACACGGCTCTCGCCGGCGCCGCCGAGCGGATGACGCGATCCTACGTCTGGCCCTACCAGATGCACGGCGCGATCGGACCCTCCTGTGCGGTCGCGGACGTCGGGGCCGAGACCGCTACCGTCTGGTCCGGCACGCAGAGCCCGCTGCTCCTGCGGGCCGACCTGGCGCTGCTGCTCGGGTGGCCTGAAGACAGGATCGGCATCATCCGCTTCGAGGCGGCCGGTTGCTACGGGCGAAACTGCGCCGACGACGTCTCGGCCGATGCTGTGCTCCTGTCGCGCGCCGTCGGGCGGCCCGTGCGGGTCCAACTCACCCGCGAACAGGAACACCTCTGGGAACCCAAGGGCACCGCCCAGGTCATGGATGTCGACGGCGGCCTCGATGCCGAAGGGCGGCCGGCGGCCTACGATTTCGCGACCCGCTATCCCTCGAACGGCGCCCCGACCCTGGCGCTGCTGTTGACTGCCACGCTGGCCGCCGAGCCGCAGGTCTTCGAGATGGGCGACCGGACCGCCATCCCGCCCTATCGCTTCGATCATGCGCGGGTGACGGTCCACGACATGGCGCCGATCGCTCGCGCCTCGTGGCTGCGTGGCGTCTCGTCCTTGCCGAACAGCTTCGCGCACGAGAGCTATATCGACGAACTGGCCGTGGCGGCCGGTGTCGACCCCATCGCGTATCGCTTACGCGTTCTCGACGACCCCCGGGCACGCGACCTCGTCGAGGCCGTGGCCGAGCGGGCCGGATGGGTGCCGCATGCGGCCCCTCTGAGCCATGGCGGCGACGGCACCCGCGTTTTCGGGCGCGGTTTTGCCTATGCGGTCTATGTCCACGGCAAGTTCCCGGGGACGGCGGCCGCCTGGTCGGCCTGGGTGGCGGATGTCGCGGTCGACAAGGCGACCGGCGTGGTCGAGGTCACGCGGGTCGTCGTCGGCCAGGATGCCGGGCTGATGATCAACCCCAACGGTATCGCGCATCAGATCCACGGCAACGTCATCCAGTCGACAAGCCGGGTCATGAAGGAGCGGGTCACCTTCGATTCGCAGGCCGTGGCGAGCCGGGAATGGGGCGCCTACCCGATCATCACCTTTCCGGAACTGCCGGCCATCGATGTCGTGACGATGCACCGGCCAAACGAGCCGCCGCTCGGCGCCGGGGAGTCCGCCTCAGTGCCGAGTGCCGCGGCGATCGCCAATGCGATCTTCGACGCCACGGGCCTCAGGTTCCGCGAACCGCCCTTCACGCCCGAACGCGTGCTCGCGGTGTTGGACCCGGGTCGCGCCGCGCATGTCTCGAAGGCCCCGGCCCGCCGCTGGTGGACGCGCATCGGTGGCATCGGTGCGGCCGTGGTGGCGGGTTGTACGTCACTCATCGGCTTCGGCACGTTGGCTCTGCCCTGGCGTCCCGCCTTTGCGCCGGTGCCGCGGCCCGACGCGGGTGTCTATTCGGCCGCGACGATCGCGCGGGGGCGGCTCGCGGCCGCGGCAGGCGACTGCGCGGTGTGCCACGGCGATCCACACGGCGGGCTCGGCCTGGCCGGGGGACGAGCCATCGCGACGCCGTTCGGCAGGGTCTATGCCAGCAACATCTCGCCCGACCCCGCGTCCGGCATAGGCACCTGGTCCTATCCGGCCTTCGAACGCGCCATGCGGCAGGGGATCAGCCGCGATGGCCATCACCTCTACCCGGCCCATCCCTATCCGAGTTTCGCCAAGGTCGGGGAGGCCGATC
>CAXTME010000030.1:0-44559 GCA_964245215.1 uncultured Lichenihabitans sp. | reverse complement strand
AGGATCTCGCCGCGTTTCAGCGTGACGTCCACGTCATCGACGAGCACCCGTCCCGTGATGGTCTCGACCTTGAGCTTCTCGAGACAGAGGATCTGATCGTCAACCATGAGGAAGCCCCTTACATTTCGGCCTGCGCGCCGGACGGCCGGGCGTCGATCGACAAGAACCAATCGACCACGAGATTGATACCCACCGTGAGAAGCGCGATGGCGGCCGCCGGGTAAAGCGCCGCCGGCAAGCCGAACGAGATGCCGCCGACATTGTCCTTCACCATCCCGCCCCAATCCGCATAGGGCAGCGGGACGCCGAGGCCGAGAAAGCTCAAGGCGGCGATGAACAGGAAGTTGAAGCAGAACCGCAACCCGAACTCGCTCATCAGAGGGGCAGCCGCGTTGGGCAGGATCTCACGGCTTACCACCCACCATAGCCCTTCGCCACGCATGCGCGCCACTTCCACGAAATCGAGCGAGACGAGATTCATGCCGAGGGCGCGCGACAGGCGGAACACGCGCGTCGAATCGAGGAAACCGATGGTCAGAACGAGGGAAAACAGGCTCTGGCCCAAGACGTTGAGGATCATCAGGGCCCAGATCAGCGACGGGATCGACAGCACCACGTCGACCAGGCGGGAAATGACGGTGTCGACCCACCGACCCGTCACCGCGGCCACGAGGCCCAGCGTGATGCCGAGCGCGAAGGACAGGATGGTGGTGACGAAGGCGATGCCGATCGTCATGCGGGCGCCGAAGATCAGGCGGGAGAACATATCCCGGCCGATCTGGTCGGTGCCGAACCAGGCGGCGCCAGAGGACGGGTCCCAGCCACCGCCGACGACCTGGGTTTCACCGTAGGGCGCGAGATAGGGGCCGGCGATCGCCACGACGACATTCAGAAGGATGATCAACAGGCCGATGATCGCGGTCGGCGGCGCCTTGTGTCCGAACAGAACCATAAAAGCCTCTAACGCGGATGACGAAGGCGGGGGTTGAGGATGATCGCCATGACGTCGGCGAAGGTGTTGAGCGTGATGAAGACGCCGGCGAAGACGATGCCGCAGGCCTCGATCACCGGCACATCGCGCTTCGTCACGGCGTCGATCATGTACTGGCCGATCCCCGGGTAGGTGAAGACGTTCTCCACCACCACGACCCCGACGACGAGATAGGCGAGGTTCAGCGCGATCACCGAGATGATCGGCCCCGCCGCATTGGGCAGCGCGTGACGTGTCACGACCCGGGCACGGCTGAGCCCCTTCAGGAACGACATCTCGATGTAGGGGGTCGACATGATCGACAGCACGGAATTGCGGGTCATGCGCAGCATGTGGGCCGTGACCAGGAACGTGAGGGTCACGGCCGGCAGGGTGACGGCCCAGATCCGGTCACCGAACGACGTGTCGGAACTGACGGTCGCGAGCGAGGGAAACCACTCGTGGTTCACGGCGAGGTTCAGGATCAAGACGTAGCCGACGAAGAATTCCGGCATCGAGATCGCCAGAAGCGCCGCGATGTTGGCGATCCGGTCCGTTGGCTTGCCCTCCCGGATGGCCGCCAAGATACCGAACCCGACCGCGATCGGCAGGGCGATCAGGGCCGCATAGCTGGCCAGAAAGAGCGTGTTCTTGAAGCGCGGCCCGAGGACCTCGATAATGTTCTGCTTGTTGGTCAGCGACACCCCGAAGTCGCCATGCAGTGCGGCCCCGAGCCAGATGAAGTAGCGCAGGAAGGCGGGTCGATCGAGGCCGAGTTCGTGCCGATAGGCCGCGAGGTTCTCCGGCGTCGCATTCTGGCCCAAGACGGACGACGCCACATCGCCCGGCAGGATCTGCGTGAGCACGAAGATGACGATCGAAACGACCAAAAGTGTGAGAAGTCCAAGACCGACGCGCGACAGGATCAAACGTACCAAGGACAGATCCTTTCAGGACACCGCATCGCAAGCGAACTCGCAGCAACGCGTTCGGACAGGCGCATATTTAGATCGCGCATCTCGCTTTAGGACGACAGAACCGTGTGACGAGTTCAAGATCTTCTTCCCGAGAGATAATGTCCATCGAGTTACGAGTCTTGGCAACAATTTATACAGAAAAAAAAGCCCGGACAACCTGCGCTGTCCGGGCTTCGATGGGTTCAGGCGAACCAGGCTTTCTCGGCGACGCGCTGGTCGCACATGTCGTAGCGCGGATGGGGGGCGGTCCCCTTCACCTTCTTCGAATAGCCGTCGAGATAGTCGCCGACCGCGAAGCAAACCATGCCGCCGGTATCCGAGATCATGTGCTGCGCCTGCGCATACATGTCCTTGCGCTTGGCATCGTCGAGTTCGACGCGGGCCGCGACCATGAGCTTGTCGAAGGCCGGATCATGCCAATGCGTATCGTTCCAGTTCGCCGTGGAGATGAAGGTCTGCGACAACTGCAGATCGACGGTCGGCCGCCCACCCCAGTAAACGGCGCAGAACGGCGCCTTCAGCCAGACGTTGTCCCAGTAGCCGTCGCCCGAGACGCGCTTGACGTCGAGGTCGACGCCCGCCTTCTTCATGGCTTCCTGGTAGAGGACGCCTGCATCGGTCGCGCCCGAGAACGCTCCCTCCGAGACCTGCAGGGCGAAGGGCGGATTGCCGGCCTTCTTCCAGTAGAAGGCCGCCTTGTCGGGATCGTAGGCGTGGGGCGGCACGTCGGGCGCGAAATACTTGTTCGACGGCGCGATCGTTGTGTCGTTGCCGATCGCGGCATAGCCCTTGTAGACCGTGTCGACGATCTTCTTGCGATCGATGCCGTATTTCAACGCCATACGGGCTTCGTTCGTCTTGTAGGCGGGGTCGTCGCAGAGGGCCACGAAGGCGAAGCGGTTGCCGGTTCCCTTGGTCTGCAGCACATCGACCTTGGGGGACTTCATGACGAAGCCCACCGTCTTCGGGTCGAGGCGATTGACGGCGTCGACCTGTCCCGAGATCAGCGCCTGGGTGCGGGCCGCCGCATCCGGGATGTAACGCAATTCCACGCTGTCGAACCAGGCGCGGTCGGGCTTCCAGTAATGACCGGTATTCTTGGTCACGATGCGGACGCCGGGCTGGAAGCTTTCGAGCGCGTAGGCGCCTGTCCCGTCGGGCTTCGAGAAGTCCGTAAAGCCGTTCGGTACGACGAGGATGTGGTAGTCCGACAGGTTATAGGGCAGGTCGGCATTGCCGCTCGACAGCGTGATGGCGATCTGATTGGCATTGACCTTCTTGATGTCGGAAATGGCGCTCAGAAGATCTTTTGCGGCCGACTTCGTTTCGCCGCGATGCAGGTTCAGCGAATAGATGATGTCGTCGGCATCGAGCGTCTTACCCGAATGGAACGTCACCCCCTTGCGGACATTGAACACCCAATCGGTCGCGCCAGGCTTGGTCTCCCACGATTCGAGCAATTCGCCGGTTGCATTACCGTCCTTGTCGATCTCCACCATGCCGTTGAAGATCTGGTACCCGTAGGAGATCGGAACCGAGTCCGCGTAGGTCCGCGGGTCGATGCTGTCCGAAGCACTGCCGCCCTCCATGCCGAGGCGAAGCGTGCCACCCTTCTTGGGCGTATCGGCCGCGAAGGCCGGTCCGTTCATGGCGCCGAACGCAAGGCCGAGCGCACTCGCTCCCGCCAGCAGCTCGCGCCGGTCGAGGATCAAACCAGACGATCCCGGACCCGTCGATTTCTTCTGTGTCACTGAATGACTCCCCTTCCGCTATCCACGCGAGCGGCTGTTATTCGATGCTATCTGCCGTCGGTCCAGCGACATTATTGCAAGGCGCATGCCGTACCCGATCCCCTGACCGACCCACACTTGAGTAAAGACGACAGCACCGGCTGAATCTCCCGTGTGCCGGGGCCGAGCTCCTGGCAACTCATCGGGACACGCGACACGGCGGCCCGCATCCATCCTGTCCCATACGCGTTCTGCGCTGACACGAGCCGGGATCGCGCCGGCAACGCTTCGGAGACGACATCATGGACATCGGCTTCATCGGTCTCGGCGGCATGGGATCCGCGATGGCCCGAAACCTCGTCAAGGCCGGCCATCGTGTCAGGGTGTGGAACCGCTCGCCCGAGGCCGCCCATGCCATCGAGGGCGCAACCCCGGTCGCGACACCATCGGAGGCGTTCCAGGGTGATGCGGTTCTGACGATGCTGGCCGACGATGTCGCGGTCAGGAGCGTGATCCTGGATTCGGGTGCCTTATCGCAGGCCCCGAAGGGCCTCGTCCACGTGATGCTGGCCACGATTTCGGTCGCCCTCGTCGATGACCTCGAGGCGGCGCACGCCAAGGCGGGCGTCGGCTACGTGGCGGCGCCGGTCTTCGGCCGACCCGATGCCGCCGCGGCGGCCGCGCTCAACATCGTGGTGGCGGGGGATCCGTCAGCCGTCGCGAAAGTGCAACCTTTGCTTGACGCCATGGGGCAGAAGACATGGCGCATGGGCGACGAGCCGCGGCGAGCCAACGCGACGAAGCTCGCCGGCAACATGATGATCGCGCTCGCCGTCGAAGCCATGGCCGAAGCGACCGCATTGGCCGAAAGCTACGGCGTCCGCAGCGCCGATTTCCTCGACCTCGTGACCGGTACGATCTTCGCCAGTCCCGTATACAAGGGCTATGGCGGAACGATCGCGAAGAACGTCTACGAACCCGCCGGGTTCAAGCTGCGGCTGGGGTTGAAGGACGTGAACCTTGCCCTTGCGGCCGCGGACGCCAAGCATGCCCCGCTTCCCGCTGCGCGCCTGGTCCGCGATGCCTTGATGGAAGCCATGGATCAAGGGCTCGGCGACAAGGATTGGGCGGCCTTGGCCGAGGTGGTGCACCGCCGGGCCGGGATTTCGAGATGATCGCTTCCCCTAAGACAAGTGCCACAAGGCGGATCCGATCAGAGTCCGCCGTCCTGGTGCGTGGGTGGCAGACTGGAATACTGGATCGAACAATTGCCCTGGCCGAGATCGAGGAAGACCACGACGTTGTCGCCCTCGACGTCGTTCCAGCGCGCCGTCTGCCCGAACTTGTGCTGATCGACCGATGCAGGTGCGCCGTAATGCTCGTCGAGGGATTGGCGGATCGGTTCGCATGAGATGCGATCCGTGGGGTTCAGGGTCACGGCGAAGAGCTTGCCGGCGGAATCGAAGAGGAACACCGCCGTGAACGGCCGCTTGTCTCCTCTATAGAACGCCGTCAGACCGGCCATGAGGCCGGCGGCGTCGAGCGTTCGGTCCTGGTTGACCACTGCCGTCCCGTTCGATGCAGCCTGCACATCCGCCGGCGACATGCCCCATTGCGTATATTGCCAATCGGCGAAGGCCGGGGTCTCCATCCCGAAAACGGCCATCGCCGCCCCGAAGACGGCGAGCACCAGGGCGGGTGCGCCACGCAATTTCAGCTCCGACCGCATCGCCGCGCTCTCCTCGCTCACGCCATCCTTTGTAGCACGCAAGCACCGAAGCGCCGCCGTCATGTTTGCGCATCAGCGGTGTCGCGGCATCATACCGGAAGCCGCGAGGGACGCTCGGATCAGCTGCGATGGACCCGAGGATCGCGACCCGGGCGTCACAGCTGTTGGCGCGGGACCCGCTCGCTCCACCGACGCTCGCGGACCAGTTGCTCGTTCTCGTAGGCGCGCAGCACGCCCGAGATCGTGAAATATTCGGCGTCGCCCGTCATGGCGGTCTCGGTCTCGATGCGGATCCGCCATCCCTCGCGTCCCATGGCGTAACGCTGGACGATGCGGGTTTCGGCCAAGAGCGGATCGGTGCCCACCCTCGAGGTCCGGGTCAGGTCGTGGGCGACATCGGTCCCGATCTCTTCCCACCGCACCACGCCTTCGCCGAAGAGCCCGCCGAGCCCCTCGGTCACGACGGTGGCGGTACCGGCGATCATGTCGAAGCCGACGCGGCGCGCCACCCGGCTCTCGGCGAGGCGGGTCGTGGGAGCCATCGGGCCGCGGCGCGGCGAACCGAACACCACGGCGGTTTCGTTGGGCCTGACGGTTCGCAAAGGGAGGAGGAGCCGGCTTGCTGCGGTGCTGACCGTCACCGTGACCGACGAGCGGGCCGGCCAGACCAGCGGCCAGTATCCGGTCGAGATCGCGAGCCGCAGGCGGTGGCCTGCCGGTACGCGATGGCCGCATATCTTCAGCGTCACGCGCACCCGCACGATTTGGCCCGGAACCAGCGGCCGCGGATGCTCGGCACTGTCCCGAGCACCGAGGTTCAGCACCGCATAAGAGACGCGCAGAGAGGACCCCTCGGGCGACACGTCGCAGAGCCGGACGCCGATCTGCCCCCAGGTCCGATCCGACGCGAGATCGAGCTCCACCACCGGGTTTCCCAAGATCTCGATCGGCTCGTTCATGGGCGCGCTGTCGAAGCAGAGCGACAGTCCGTCGTCGAAGCGCTGATCGGCCGGCCGCTCGCCCGCGACGCCGGTGCCCATCCACTCGCCTCCCGCCGTCCCGACCCAGGGTGGCGAGCGGACGGCGAGGTTCGCTGGCTCCCCGGCTCCATCGATCAGCCGCCCGGCCGAGAGCCCGAAAGCTCGCTCGTGGATGTCGGGGCTCGGCCAGTCCGCTTCACCGACGAAGCGGCCGAGCGCCTCGTCGCGCGTCGTCGCGGGCTCCTGGTGATCCTCGACGAAGGCCCGGAGGACCGGTTCGCGCATGATGCCGGTGTCCCGGCCCTTCAGCCACTGGTCCCACCAGCGCACGGCCTCGCCCAGGAAGTCGATCGCCGGGCCGGGGCTGCCGTCCTGCGGATAGATATGGGCCCAGGGCCCGATGATGCCGAGACGGGGAACGCGGAGGCCCGCGAGCAGGCGGGGCACGGCATCGGTGTAGCTGTCGGTCCACCCGCCGACCACGAGGACCGGGCACGCGACGGCACCCCAGTCCTCGCAGATCGAGCCGTGTTTCCAATAGGCGTCGCGCGTCGGATGGGCCAGCCACAGGGCCGGCCAGAACGGCATATGGTCGAGCCGCTCCAGCCATCGCTCGCGCCAATCGTCACGGATCTCCGGATCCGGCGGGCGCCCCTGGTAGGCCAGCATGATGGCGCCCCACCAGAGATTGTCGTTGAGCAGGCAGCCGCCCGAATAGTGGATGTCGGTCGCGTAGCGGTCGTCCGTGGAACAGACCGTGATGATGGCCTTCAAGGCGGGTGGGCGCCGAGCCGCGACCTGCAAGGCGTTGAACCCGCCCCAGCTCTTGCCCATCATGCCGACCGCACCCGAGCACCAGGGCTGTCTTGCGATCCAGGCGATCACCTCGACGGCATCGTCCTGCTCCTGCGCGAGGTATTCGTCGTCGAGCAGCCCGTCGGATTCGCCCGAGCCGCGCATGTCGACCCTGACGGCCGCGTAACCCTGCTCGGCGAAGAAGCCGTGCATGGGTTCGTCGCGACCGCGCGTGCCATCGCGCTTGCGATACGGGATATATTCGAGAACAGCCGGCACCGGCGGCGGCTCGCCCGTCTCTTCATACGCAGGCAGCCAGAGCCGGGCGGCGAGGCGCGTGCCATCGGCCAGCGGGATCCAGAGGTTTTCCGTCACGGTGACGTTCGGAGGGGGCATGATCTGCTCGGGCTGCAGCTCGGGCTGCGCGCCGATCCTACCCCGCCGCTGGTCATCGCTGAAGCCAGATCCAGCCAATCAAGACCTTATCGCATTGCCTAGAAGATGATTTTTTGCCTACTTATAAGGCAAGACGGCTTGGCTCGACCCCGTGGGCTGGCAGAGTCATGCCGCTCCACGGCGCTGCTGTCTCATCGTTTCGGCAGGTCCACCCTCGGCTGCTTCGATCCGGTTCCGGCCACCAGCTTTCGCGCTGTCGAGGCAGAAATCCGCGCGTTGCAGCAATGACTGGATGTCGCTACCGCATCCGCGAGACCCCGCGATGCCGATGCTGACCGTTGACCGGATCGCGCCCTCCGGACCCTCGATGGAAAGATGGGCGAACAGCATGCGGATCTCGTCCGCGATGGCGGCGGCGCGCGCCGGCCCGGCCGCCGGCAGAATGGCCGCGAACGTGTCGGCGCCGAGACGGCACACCAGACTCGTCGGAGGCAGGTAGTCGTGGATCACCCGGGCGAAGGTCACGAGGAGACGGTCGCCGGCGTCGCGGCCATGGGCGGCGTTGATGGCGTCGAAGCGGTCGAGGTCCAACACCAGAAGCGCCGCTTCGTGGCCATCGGCCAGAGCAGCCCCGAGGAGCGCCGCCCCTGAGCGTTCGAAGGCTCGACGATTGCCGATTCCCGTGAGCCCGTCGTCGAACTCGCCCGAAAGCATCGACGGCTCGTCGGGTGCAAAGGTCTCCGACCGCGGCGCGAGGCAGCCGCTCCGGAGCCGCCACGCCGCGGGGCCGCCAGCGGCCACCAGCAGCAGCGCCGGGACGATCATCAGCGTGAGGGGATCGAAGAGCATTCCCGAGACGAATCCGAAGCGCGACCGATGCGGATCATGGAAGACCGGGGTTAAGATCCCGTCTTGCCGCCCCACTCGTTTCCGGCGACGGACCGCCGAAGTCGCGTTTGGCCATCCGGCGGTCGCGGCTCGTCAAGCCGTGGCGACGCGTCCGGACCATGTTGCAGCAACCGGGTGGGTCCATCTCGACCGGCCAGCAGGAGCCCCGCCATGAACCCCAACGTCTTCATCACCTGCGCGGTCACGGGCGCGGGTGACACGACGGCCCGCAGCCGCCACGTGCCGGTCACCCCGAAGGCCATCGCCGAAGCCTCGATCGAAGCCGCCAGGGCCGGGGCCGCCATCGCGCACATCCACGTGCGCGATCCCGAGACCGGCAAGGCATCGCGCGACCGCCGTCTCTACCGCGAGGTCGTCGAGCGCATCCGCGATGCGGGCACCGACGTCATCATCAATCTCACGGCCGGCATGGGCGGCGACGTGGTGTTCGGCAGCGGCGAAAGCCCCCTTCCCCTCGATCCGGCCGGGACCGACATGGTCGGACCGACCGAGCGCCTCGCCCATGTGGTCGAGCTCCTGCCCGAGATCTGCACGCTTGACTGCGGCACGATGAACTTCGCTCTCGGCGACTACGTCATGACCAATACCCCGGCGACCTTGCGGGCGATGGCCCGGCAGGTCCAGGCGCTCGGGGTCAAACCCGAACTCGAAGTCTTCGACGCCGGCCATCTCGTCTTCGTCAACGATCTCGTCAAGGAGGGACTGATCGAAGGACCCGCCATGATCCAACTCTGCCTGGGGATCCCCTACGGGGCGCCCGACGACCCGTTGACCTTGATGTCGCTGGTGCATCGGCTGCCGAAGGACGTCGTCTTCAGCGCCTTTTCGATCGGCCGACGGCAATTGCCCTATGTCGCCATGGCGGCGCTGGCGGGCGGCAACGTCCGGGTCGGGCTCGAGGACAACCTGTTCCTCGATCGTGGGGTCCTGGCGACCAACGGCGCGCTGGTCGAGCGGGCCGCGACGATCCTCAACGCCATGGGGGCTTCGGTCATGGGACCGGCCGCGACGCGCGACCTCCTGAAGCTCCGCGGCGCCCGGAGCCTCGCATGAGCGCTCTCGAACCCATCGGACTGGTCGGCGGCGGCGTCATCGGGGCCGGCTGGGCGGCTCGCTTTCTGCTCAACGGCCACGACGTCGCAATCTACGACCCCGACCCCGCGATCGCGCGCAAGCTCGACGAGATCCTGGCCAATGCGCGGCGGGCGCAGGCCAAGCTGATGCCGGGCGTCGTCGTGCCCGAAGGCCGGCTCCGCGTCGCGGCCTCGGTGTCGGATGCGGTCGGCTCCGCGGCTTTCGTAGTCGAGAGCCTGCCCGAGATCGAGGATCTGAAGGTCAGGGTCTTGGGCGAGATCGACCGCGCGACCCGCCCCGAGACCGTGATCGCCTCCTCGACCTCGGGGCTCCTGCCGACCCGCCTGCAGGCCGGCATGACGCGGCCCGAGCGCTTCGTGGTGGGTCACCCGTTCAACCCGGTCTATCTCCTGCCGCTCGTCGAGGTGTGCGGCGGCGAGCGCACCGCGCCCGAGGCCGAGGCTCGTGCCGCCGCGCTCTACGAGCGGATCGGGATGAAGGTGCTGCGGGTCCGCAAGGTGGTGGACGGCTTCATCGCCGACCGGCTGCTCGAAGCTTTGTGGCGCGAGGCGCTCTGGCTCGTGAACGACGGCGTCGCCACGACCGAGGAGATTGACGACGCGGTGCGCTACGGCGCCGGGCTCCGCTGGAGCTTCATGGGAACCTTCCTGACCTATCGGCTCGCTGGCGGAGAGGCCGGCATGCGGCATTTCCTGGCGCAGTTCGGCCCCGCCCTGAAGCTGCCCTGGACGCATCTCGAAGCGCCCGAACTGACCGAAGCCCTTGTCGACCGGGTGGCGACGCAATCCGACGGCCAGGCCGCCGGAATCTCGATCCGCGACCTCGAACGCAAGCGCGACGACTGCCTCGTGGCGGTGCTCGGTGCCCTGCGGTCGCAGGACTACGCCGCTGGGGCCGTGGTCAAGGCACATGAGAAGGCCCTGGTGGCCCGCCTCGCCGAGACGGCAAAGGCCGGCAGCCACGACCCGTTTCCGCTCGCGACCTGGCTCGGACGGGTGGAGGCGGAGTGGATCGACTATAACGGCCACATGACGGAGCACCGCTACCTGCAGTGCTTCGGGGAGGCGACCGATTCGCTCCTGGCCCACCTCGGGGTCGACCGTCACTATCTCGCGCAGCACCGCAGCTTCTACACGGTCGAGACGCATCTCCAGCATCTGGGCGAAGGCCGGATCGGCGATGCGCTGGCGGTCACGACCCAAGTGCTGGAGGCGACGGCCAAGAAGCTGCACATCTTCCATCGCCTGCTCCGGGCCGACCGAACGGTCCTGGCCACGGCCGAGCAGATGCTGCTGCATGTCGACACGGCGGCAGGCAGGAGCGTCGCAGCGGACGGCGCGGTGCTGGTCGGGATGCAACGCCTTGCGGCGAGGCATGCAGCTCTACCCCGACCGGCCGGAACCGGGCGGAGCGTCGGCGCAGCACGAACGTGACGAGCGGGTCTTCGAAGCGCCTTACTGGGCCGGCGGCTGCACCGCGGGAGTCGTCGTCGGGTTGATCGACGGGTTGGTGGTCGTCGTCGTGGTCGTGTTCATCTTGGCGGCAGCCTTGCGCTTGGCGAGCTGACGGCCCGCGACGCAGCCGGCCGCGGCCCCGAGCAAGCCATGATGACCGGCGTAGTGGCCCGCGACGCCGCCCACGATCATGCCTTTGATGCAGCCTTTGGCTTCGGCACCCTGCGACCCAGCCGCCAGCAATCCGGCGCAGAGCGCCGCAACCATCATCCCACGCATGATCCACTCTCCTTGCATGGCCTGCCGACTCTCGGCAGGCACGACATTCGCCGGCCTGAACGCGGCGCGCGAAATCTGACCCAGGACACAGCTGAACTCAAGCCGGGAAGCCAAAGCTTTGCCTGAAAGATGGGCGAAATCTCCGATCACGGTGTCCTTCGTCGTCGTACCCGTCGATCTCGTCCGGCGCGGATCTTGCTCTCCAGCCCCGGACCAGCCTCGGCGCGGATCATGCGCTGGCAGCACGTCGCCCATGCGGAACAAAGTTGCACTGCAGCAATTATTGCTGCGACGCAGCAGACCTGCTAGACCGCCGGAGAGATGGGAGAGAGACGATGAATGAAGTCTGGAGCACCAAGTTCGGTCCGCGCCGCGTCAGACACGATCCTCCCGTGATCGCCGAAGCGATCGCCGCCGCCCAGGGCCTGTCCGACGACCCGGCAGAGCAGGCCGAGATTGCGGCCTCCCTGATGGGCGTTCCGGTCGAGGACGTCCAATCGGAACTGAAGAAGGCCGCGAGCCGCCGCAAGCCGATCACCCTGACGTCGACGGACCGCAAGGGAATGGCGCGCGCCGTCGTGGTGGAACGCCGTCCGAGCCGCGTCATGATGACGGGCAGGTCGCTGCGGTCCTGAAGACCGGGGCCGGCTGCATCCGTCTAAGCAGCCTCTCACAAGTCTGCTTAGACGTGAGGTTCGAGGCAGCATTGATCTTGCTTAAAAAAAGCTAAATCAATCGTGGCTCGCCACGCGAGGCTGCTTAGGCTCATCGGGAGCCGGGACGGCCGGGAGAAGACGCCATCAGGCCCCAAGCCTTGAGGCTTGATCCAAGAAACCCCTGGCTGCGAAAAGCTCTGGCGCAGCGGCCGGCGTCGTGTATAAGGGCTTCCGTGTCCGTCACCCCTCCGCGGGGCGATGCGGCTTGCTGGACGACATCCCGGCAGCACGCAGGACGGCGCGTTTCGGCTGAATGGCCGAACTCCTCCCGATCGAAAGGTATCACGATGTCGATTACGGCAGAGCGCAAGGGTGCGCTCATGAAAGACTATGCGACGAAGTCCGGGGATACGGGCTCGCCCGAGGTCCAGGTCGCGATCCTGACGGAACGCATCACCAACCTGACCGAACATTTCAAGACGCATCGCAAGGACAACCATTCCCGGCGGGGCCTTTTGAAGCTGGTGTCGACCCGACGGTCCCTGCTCGACTATGTCAAGGACCAGGACGCGGCCCGCTACCGTACCTTGATCGAACGCCTCGGTATCCGCCGCTAGTGCACCGATTTGAACGGGAGGTACACCTTCCGTTCAAGCGAATCGGTGCACCGCCTCTACGCTGGTGAGCCGACTGGTCCAAGCAGTGATCATCTGTTTGGGTCCGACCACCAGGCCTGTCGACCCGTCCGCGCTTGCCTCCCGGTCCGCGTGGACCATTTTGAATGTGTGCGATGGCGGCATGGGGCCGCCCTCCACTGACCGGCGAGCGTGGTCATGGCAGGATCGCCGGAGGCTGCCTCGACTCCTGGCGGACGATCGAAAGCGCGTGGCACGACGCCCGAGGTTCGATCCATTACACCGCCCGGCCGTACGGAGCGTGGCGCGAGGCTTCCTGCGGGAAGATCGGGCTCCACCGCAGTCGAGTCACAGTCTCTCGCCGTCTTGCTCATGGCCGAAGCTCAGGCTCGCCATGAAAGACGAAGATGTTTGAAGTCAATCGCGAAGAAATAGACTGGGCCGGGCGCAAGCTCGTGCTCGAAACCGGCAAGATCGCCCGGCAAGCCGACGGCGCGGTGCTCGCGTCCTACGGCGAAACCACTGTCCTGGCCACCGTCGTGTCGGCCAAGACCGCAAAGCCCGGCCAGGACTTTTTTCCCCTGACCGTGAACTACCAGGAAAAGGCCTTCGCGGCCGGCCGCATTCCGGGCGGGTATTTCAAGCGCGAGGGGCGACCCTCGGAAAAGGAGACGCTCGTCTCCCGCCTGATCGATCGGCCTATCCGGCCGCTCTTCCCCGAGGGCTACCGCTTCGACACGCAGGTGGTCGTGACCGTTCTCTCCCACGATCTCGAGAACGACCCCGACATCCTGTCGCTGGTGGCGGCCTCGGCGGCCCTCACGATCTCGGGCATTCCCTTCATGGGTCCAGTAGGCGCGGCACGCGTCGGCTACATCAAGAATGAGCTGAAGCTCAATCCGACGATCGACGAGATGAAGGACTCGGCGCTCGACCTCGTGGTGGCGGGGACGGGTGAAGCCGTCCTGATGGTCGAATCGGAGGCCAAGCAGCTGTCCGAAGAGATCATGCTCAAGGCCGTGATGACCGGCCATGCCGGCTTCCAGCCCGTGATCGAGGCGATCATCCGGCTGGCCGAGAAGGCGGCCCGCGAGCCGCGCGACTTCCACCCGGCCGATACGTCCGAAGTCGAGACTGCAGTGCTCTCGACGATCGAGAGCGATCTCAGGGCCGCCTATTCGATCACGGCGAAGGCCGAGCGCTATGCGGCTGTCGATGCCGCGAAGAAGAAGATGATGGCGGCTTTGGCGCCCCCCGAAGGCGAAGCCAAGTTCGCCCCGAGCCTTCTGGCCGAAGCCTTCCACGCCGTTCAGGCCAAGGTGGTCCGCTGGAACATCCTCGATCACGGCACCCGCATCGACGGCCGCGATCTCAAGACCGTCCGCGCGATCCGCTCCGAAGTCGGCATGTTGCCCCGCGCCCATGGCTCGGCCCTGTTCACCCGCGGCGAGACTCAGGCGCTCGTGGTGGCGACGCTCGGCACCGGCGAGGACGAGCAATACATCGACAGCCTCGAAGGGTCGTACAAGGAGCGCTTCCTGCTCCACTACAACTTCCCTCCCTATTCGGTGGGCGAGACCGGCCGCATGGGTTCGCCCGGCCGCCGCGAAATCGGGCACGGCAAGCTCGCCTGGCGCGCCATCCGTCCGATGCTGCCGACCGCAGCTGAGTTCCCCTATACGATCCGCGCCGTGTCGGAGATCACCGAGTCGAACGGCTCCTCCTCCATGGCGACCGTCTGCGGAACCTCGCTGGCGCTCATGGATGCCGGCGTTCCCTTGAAGGGTCCGACGGCCGGCATCGCCATGGGGCTGATCCTGGAAGGCGAGCGCTTCGCGGTGCTGTCCGACATCCTGGGCGACGAGGACCACCTCGGCGACATGGACTTCAAGGTGGCGGGCACCGCCGACGGTGTGACGTCCCTGCAGATGGACATCAAGATCGCCGGCATCACCGAAGAGATCATGAAGGTGGCCCTGGCCCAGGCCAAGGACGGACGCCTTCACATCCTCGACGAGATGGCCAAGGCCCTGACCGGGGCCCGCGCCGAACTCGGCGAGTTCGCGCCCCGCATCGAGTCCTTCAAGATTCCCACCGACAAGATCCGCGAAGTGATCGGCACCGGCGGCAAGATCATCCGCGAGATCGTCGAGAAGACCGGCGCCAAGGTCAACATCGAGGACGACGGCACCGTCAAGGTGGCATCGAGCGACGGCGAGAAGATCCGGGCCGCCGTCAACTGGATCAAGTCCATCGCGACCGATCCGGAAGTCGGGTTGATCTACGAAGGAACGGTCGTGAAGGTGGTCGACTTCGGCGCCTTCGTGAACTTCTACGGTTCGAAAGACGGGCTTGTCCACATCTCGCAACTTGCCCAGGGCCGCGTCAACAAGTCGTCCGACGTGGTCAAGGAAGGCGACAAGGTCAAGGTCAAGCTCGTCGGTTTCGACGATCGCGGCAAGGTCAAGCTGTCGATGCGCAGCGTCGACCAGAAGACCGGCGAAGACCTCGAGAAGAAAGAAGCCGTCGCCTGACGGTCTTCCCTTCTCCCGCATGCGGGAGAAGGTGTGGTCGCGAAGCGACGGCGGATGAGGGGCTAATCTCCAGCACCGCCGCGGCACCCGTCCGCGGCGTTTTCGTTTCCGCTCCTCGACCGCTCTCCGCACCGCCAATCGCGACGCGGGCCGCTGCCACGTGCCGCCCAGCAGCGCCACCCACCGGCCTTTCGGTTTCCTGTCGCTCGACCGGTTCTCGCGGTTCCTCGGCCGCATCTCCATCATGCTCTATCTTCGGCACCTCCCCGTGCTTGTGACCCCGTCAAGGCCGCCGATGACGAGGGCGCGGGCGTTAGGGATCGGGGTCGCGGCCGTGGACGTGAGCCTGCTCTTGGCGCGCCGAACGAGGAAGGTCGAGAGGTGGGGGCGGCGCGCCAATGCGGTTCTGCTGCGCCAGGTCTGGCGGGACGACACGGCAGCATCTCGGATGGCCCCGCCGCCGGCCTCCGGCATCGCATCAGCGATAGCCGGCGGCCTGCAATTCGAAAAGCCCGGCGTAGCGTCCGCCCGCGGCCAGGAGTTCGGCATGGGTGCCGGCCTCCTGCACCCGGCCGTGCTCCAGCACCACGATGCGATCGGCCATGCGGACGGTCGAGAACCGGTGCGAGATGAGGAGGCAGGTCCGCCCGAGGCTGAGGTCGCGGAAGCGGCGGAACACCTCGTATTCGGCCCTGGCGTCGAGGGCCGCGGTCGGTTCGTCGAGCACCAGCACGGCACCATCCCGCATATAGGCTCTCGCGATCGCCATCTTCTGCCATTCGCCGCCCGACAGCTCGACTCCGTCCTTGAACCGTCGGCCGAGCGGCTGGTCATAGCCCATCGGCAGTTTCTCGATCACGCGGTCGGCCAGCGCCCGCTGTGCCGCATCCACCACGGAATGGCGTTCGCCGGCGCGCGCGATGGCCCCGACCTCGATGTTCTCGGCCGCGCTGAAACTGTAACGCACGAAATCCTGCAGGATCAGGGCGACGCGGCCGCGCAACTCGTCGAGGTCGAAGGCGCGCAGGTCGATGCCATCGATGAGGATGCGGCCTTCCGTCGGGTCGTAGAGCCGCGAGAGCAGCTTCACGATGGTGGTCTTGCCGGCCCCGTTCTCGCCCACCAGCGCCACCACTTCGCCGGCCGCGATGCTGAGGTCGAGGTGGCGCACCGCCCATCCCTCCGCCTCGGGATAGCGGAACCCGACATCCTCGAACGCGATGCCGGAGCGGATCGGCATCGGGAACGGCACCGGACGATCCGGCGAACGGACCAGCGGCACGATGTCGAAGAAGGAGAAGAGGTCGTCGAGGTAGGCCGCCTGCGAGGCCAGCTGCGACAGGCCGAGCAGCAGCCCTTCGAGCAGGGTGCGCAGCCGCAGCAGCGAACCCGCCAGAAAGCCGAGGTCGCCGATCGTGATCGCGCCGTGCACCGTCCGCCACAGGATCACGCCATAACCCGCGTAGTAGGACAGCGTGCTCAGCGCCGCGAAGGCGCTGCCCCAGAGCGACCGCTGGACCGCGAGCTTCCGGTTGTCGTCGTACATCGTCTCGGAGAGGCTTTCGAAGCGGCCGACCAGGAACGCGTCGAGGCCGAAGAGCTTCACCTCCTTGGCGGTCTCGACGCTTGAGCCGAGATAGCGGAGGTAGTCGACCTGCCGGCGCTCCGGCGTCCTCTGGAAGTTGATCCGGTAGCCCTGGCGATTGAAATGCAATTCGCCCATGGCGGCGGGCACGAGCGCCAGGGCGAGCAGCAGCAGCAGCCAGGGCGCGTAGGCCGTAAAGCCGGCCGCGAGCACCAGCACCGTGATGGCGTCCTGAGCCTGGCCGAAGATCAGCTGCAGCACGGAACTGCGGCCCGTCACCTGCCGGCGGGCGCGGTCGAGCTTGTCCTGCTGGTCGCTCGATTCGAACTGTTCGAGATCGAGGGTTGCCGCATGGCGCATCAGCATGACGCTCGCGCGGTCGCTGTAGCGTTGTGCCAGCAGGTCGCCGACGAGGGTACTGGCCCGGCCGAGGAGATCGGACACGATGGCGAGCGCCGCCTCGGCGGCGACGAGCGCGGCGATGTGGCCGAGCCGACCGGACGCGATCCAATCGTTGAACGCCGGGCCGGGTGACGGCAGGCGCGTTTCGGCCACCACGGCGTCGATGATCAGCTTGCCGATGTAAAGGGCCGCGGTCGGCATGACGGCGCGGGACAGGCGCAAGCCGACGGTGGCGAGCGCGAGGCTCGGGCTCGTTCGCCAGATGAGGCGGAAGAGCCGCGGCAGGTTGTGCAGAGTGCCGAGACGGTCGCGCAGCATTCGGCTCAGTCCCCACAAGGGTTCGTCTGAGCCCGCAGCACCATGAACATCCGAAGCCTCTACATGAGCCCACCCCAAGCCGCTTCCTTGTTAGCGGGAGTTGGCATCCGTCAATGACGCTGACTACTACTCCGAAGTCGGTATCTGGCCTGAAACAGCAGCGCACCGGCTTGGCTCCGCAAGCGAAACCATCAAGCGGCTGTGCGAGTGGGCCGCCGCAAGATTTGATCCGCTAGACTTCATCAATCCGGCAGTGGAGAACTTGCCGAGCAGGCGCATCGCTGAACGTCTCGGCGGTGTCGTAACCCCATATCGCACCAACCCCAAATGTCCCTTTGTGGTCTACCAGATCTCTCGCCAGCCATAACGAGCAGCCCACTGCATTTTTTGTATCTCACGATCCATAACGTAATGACGTTGTCATTACGGGCGGGTTACAAGGATCAAGCCGCCGACGCGTCCCGCCCTGCGAAGCCGAAAAGGTCGTCGGCTATTACGCGCTCGCGTCTGGTGGCGTCGAGATCGCCGCCGCGCCGGGACGCTTTCGCCGCAACATGCCCGAACCGATCCCAGTCGTCGTTCTGGGCCGGTTGGCCGTCAGTCACAGCCACAAAGGTCACGGTCTCGGCCGCGCCCTGTTCCGCGACAGTGCCAAGCGCGTGCTGCATGCCGCCGATGCCATCGGCATTCGCGGCATCCTTGTTCATGCGATTTCACAGGACGCCAAGGCCTCCTACTTGGCGCTGGGCTTCGAGCCATCGCCCCTTGAGCCGATGACTCTCATGGTGACGTTGGCCGAGTTGCGTGGATCCGTTTGACCCCGGCTTTCCCGAGACTTTTGAGATGTGCACGATGCATTGCGGGAGCGCTGTGACCTCAACGGCGTCGGCAATCAGCACAGGCCTATGCACGTTTCCTCGATGTGATCGTCCAACGGATCGAGAGCGAGCTGGTTCTCGGTTGCAAATGTCGATCAACACCGACTCCGAAGTGCTCAGGCTGCCTGTAACTGTCTGGATAGCAGAAGGGATCGCTCCTGCACGGATGCCGGGACGAGCCCGGCCATGACGACGTATAGTGTGGTCGAACGCACGCCCGTTTGGACACCACCCTCACCTATCGAGGCGGATCTCAGCCTCGAACCTTGCCGTCGGCCTGCCGCGGGCCGATGATGCCGCCAGGTCCAAGTGGGGAGGCCGACATGCCAGCTTCAACCATTACGGCGGTCGACGGCGTCGAGCCGCGTCGCGGTGCCGCGGTGCTGCTGGAAGTGCTGCGCAGCGAGGGTGTGCGCTACATCTTCGGCAATCCCGGCACCACCGAACTCGCGCTCATGGATGCGCTGACCGGGGCACCGGATATCGGCTACATCTGGGGGCTGCAGGAGGCGAGCGTCGTCGCCATGGCGGACGGCTATGCCCAGGCCTCCGGCAAGCCGGGATTTGTCAACCTCCACACCGCCGGCGGCCTCGGCCATGGCATGGGAGCGCTGATCAACGCCCAGGTGTCGAACACGCCGCTCGTGGTGACGGCGGGCCAGCAGGACATGCGCCACAACCTCACGGACCCGCTGCTCTTCGGCGACCTCGTCAAGATCGCCGGGCCGGCCGTGAAATGGGCCCACGAGGTGATCCATCCCGACCAGCTGCCCGTGCTGGTGCGGCGCGCGTTCCACGATTGCACCGCGGCGCCGAGCGGCCCCGTGTTCCTGTCGCTGCCCATGGACGTGATGGAGCAGATGAGCACGGTCGGCATCGCCGAAGTCTCGACCATCGACCGCCGGGCCATCGCGGGCTCGCTTCCCGAGCTCGCCGACATCCTGACCCGCATCGCGCCCGGCAAGCTCGCCATCATCGCGGGCGACGAGATCTCGGCCTCCGACGCCAGTGCCGAGGCCGTGGCCCTGGCCGAGGCCTTCGGGGCGCCGGTCTTCGGCTCCTCATGGCCGGCCCACATCCCCTTCCCCACCGCGCACCCGCTCTGGCAGGGCAATCTTCCCACCAAGGCGAGCGACATCCGCGCCAGGCTCGAGCCTTTCGACGGCATCTTCGCGCTCGGCGGAAAATCAGTGATCACGATCCTCTACTCCGAGGGCCCGGCCGTACCACCGACCTGTCAGGTGTTCCAACTGTCGAGCGACGTGCGCGACCTCGGACGGACCTACTCGACGGCGCTTTCGACGGTTGGCGACATCAAGGCGTCGCTCAAAGTCCTGTTGCCGATGCTCGACCGGAAGCTGGCACGCCAACAAGGCGCCATCGCCAGATTGCGCGAAACCGCGGAGCGCGACCGCGACGCTCGCCGCGCGGCCCTCAAGGCCAGGGCCGCGGATGAATTGGCGGCACCGGTGACGACGCCGCTGGTGGCCGCCGAACAGGTGACCCGGGCCATCGGACCCCATGTGGCAATCGTCGACGAGGCGGTCGCGACCTCGCTCCACGTCCGCTCCTTCCTCAATTCCTCGTCGCCGCGGCAATATTCCTTTTTGCGCGGCGGCGCGCTCGGCTGGGGCATGCCGGCTGCGGTCGGCACGTCGCTCGGGCTCGACCGCGCGCCGGTCGTGTCGCTCGTGGGCGACGGCGCCTCGCTCTACTCGCCGCAAGCGCTGTGGACGGCGGCACGGGAGAAGCTGCCCGTCACCTTCGTGGTGATGAACAACCGCGAGTACAACGTCCTCAAGAATTTCATGAAGGCTCAGCCGCACTTCCTGAGCATCCGCACCAATCGCTTCATCGCCATGGACCTCGAAGACCCGCCCATCGATTTCCTGGCGCTCGCCACGTCGATGGGCATCCCGTCGCGGCGGATCGATCGGGCGCAGGACATCGCGGGCGCTGTGGAAGAGGGCATCGCATCCGGCGTCCCGAACCTGATCGAGATCCCCATTGCGGCGACGTGAGCCCGAGGGCCGCCCCGATGATCGAGCCCCGCCGTGACGACCCGCCTGACGCTGTTCTGTCATGCTTCGACCGAAGCGACACGCGCAGCCCGCTTCCCGGCCGACGAGGCGCTCGACGCGCGAGGCGAAGCCGAGCTTTTGGCCGTGGCGCCGGCGTGGCGCCCAACCGTCAAGCGCGCCGGCCGCAGGCTCACCGCCCCGGCTCTCAGGGCCAGGCAGACCGCGGCGGCCTTGCAGGGAGAGTTCGTCGAAGACCCTCGCTTGCGCGACCACGACTACGGATCCTGGACCGGGCTGAGCCTTGCCGAGGCCGAGGCACGAGACCCGCAGGCGGCCGCAAACTGGATCGCCGACCCGGATTTGGCGCCGCACGGCGGCGAGCGACTGGTCGATCTCCTGGACAGGGTCACGGATTTCATGGTCGATACGGCCGCGCGCGGCGGGCGCCTTGTGGCCGTGACGCACGCGGCATTCATCCGGGCCGCGATCGTTCACGCCGTGGAGGCCGGTCCGGCCGCCTTCTGGCACATCGACGTCCCGCCGCTCTCGCGCGTGAGCCTCAACAACGATGGACGCCGTTGGAGCTTGCGCGCCCTGGTTCCACCGCACGAACCCTGATCGGGACCCTCGAACGGGCGCAGTCCGGGTTTTCGCCGCGCGCGATGCCGCTCCAGGGTGTGTCAGCCAGTTCAGAAGCGAAGAAGATCATCGACCTGTTTGCTTCATAAGCTGGCTGACACACTCTCCAGCTCCTGCGGAGCCTGTGTTCAGCCTCGAAAGGCCTTGCAGCTCTTCGGCGCCACGATCGTCGTCGAACCCGCAACCAGCCCCAGAACACACTCGAGCTGATGCGTCTGATCCTGGATGATCAGAGTATTGCCGGCGCCTGGAAAGACTTTGTAGGCGTCGTGGCGAACCTGGCCTGCACAAGGAACCTCCTGGCCGATTTCCCGACCTTGCTTGTTCCGCAACGGTTCGCCTTGATCGTTGAACCAGATGTTGCAGCTGGTGAAATCCGGCGATCGCCCGGCCTGGAAAGCCTCTGCGACGGAGGGGGCGATGATCGAGAGGAGAGGCAACAAGGAAGCTGTAGTCATCGCTTTGAGGCTGCGGCGTTGCATTGTCTGCATGTTGCGTCCCTGGCGTCGACGCCATCTTGAGGAAAACCGTATTCTTCGCAAGTGCAAGAGCCCGCTCTTCACCGACCGCGGGATCTCCTGGCCGGCAGCTTCGGAAGCTGCGGACCGAGACAAAACTGCGGACTTCGTCCAACCCCGAAGGCTCGGAGGACCGCTGGCGGCAGCCTCAGTGCGCCACCGGCGCGTCGGTCGGCTTCTCCCAATCCATCATAGGGCCCAGCGGCACGATGCCGGTCGGGTTGATGTTGCGATGGCTGCCGTAATAGTGACCCTTGATATGGGCGAAATCCACGGTTTGCCGGACCCCGCTCCACTGGTAGAGGCGGCGGGCATAGTCCCAGAGGGCCGGGTAATCGACGAGGCGCCTGACGTTGCACTTGAAGTGGCCATGATAGACGGCGTCGAAGCGGACCAGGGTCGTGAACAGGCGCCAATCGGCCTCGGTGGGCGAGCCGCCGCTCAAGTAAGGCTGTCGTGAGAGTTTCTCTTCCAGCCAGTCGAGCGTCGCGAAAAGCGGGACGATGGCAGCGTCGTAGGCCGCCTGCGTGGTCGCGAAGCCGGCCCTGTAGACGCCGTTGTTGAGCGTCTCGTAGACGCGGGCGTTGATGGCGTCGATCTCGTCCCGCAAGGCCTCGGGATAGAGGTCGCCCGCTGCGGCACCGATCGAATCGAACGCCGAGCCGAAGATCCGGATGATCTCCGACGATTCGTTGTTCACGATGGTGCCGGCCTGCTTGTCCCAGAGGATCGGGACCGTGACCCGCCCGGAATAGCGCGGGTCGGCACGGCGATAGACCTCGTGCAGGAACGCGGCGCCGAGAGGGTCCGGCACGACGCCGGGGCCGGGCGCGAATGTCCACCCATCCTGGCGCATCAGCCAATGCGTGACCGACAGGCCGATCATCTCGTCGAGGCCCTTCAGTTTCCGGACGATCAGGGCGCGGTGCGCCCAGGGGCAGGCCAGCGAAACGGTGAGATGGTAGCGGCCGGCCTCGGGCGGATGCGGGCCGCCGTACTCGATCGTCCCTCGAAACCGTGTCGGCGGCCGCGCGAAATGACCGTCCGCGGCATGCGCGAGATCTTCGTCGCTGTGCCAAACGCCGTCGACCATCTGCCCCATGGGCTGCTCCTTGCACCATCGTGGGCCCGCTCGCCGGGCCGACACCCTGTCGTGACCGACCGACACGTGGCCCGGACGTGCCGGCTCGGTCCGACGCTTCGTGACCGATCAGTGTAAGGCCGCCACCCGCCGTCCCGCGGCAGGCTTGCGGGCTGGCGCAGGAGCCGATTCGTCGAAGAGTTCCGCGAGCTTTTCCGTCATGGCGCCGCCGAGTTCCTCGGCATCCACGATGGTGACGGCTCGCCTGTAATAGCGCGTGACATCGTGACCGATGCCGATCGCGATGAGTTCCACCGGCGACCGCGTCTCGATCTCCTCGATCGTGGCCCGGAGATGCCGTTCGAGGTAGTTGCCGGCATTGACCGACAAGGTCGAATCGTCGACAGGCGCACCGTCCGAGATCATCATCAGAATCTTGCGCTGTTCGGACCGGCCGAGCAGGCGCTGGTGCGCCCATTCGAGCGCCTCGCCGTCGATGTTCTCCTTGAGCAGGCCTTCGCGCATCATCAGCCCGAGATTGCGCCGCGCCCGGCGCCATGGAGCATCGGCCGCCTTGTAGATGACGTGGCGCAGGTCGTTGAGGCGCCCCGGTGTCGCGGGCTTGCCGGACTGCAGCCAAGCCTCCCGCGATTGCCCGCCCTTCCAGGCCTTGGTCGTGAAGCCGAGGATCTCGACCTTCACGCCGCAACGCTCCAATGTCCGCGCCAGGATGTCGGCGCAGGTCGCCGCGACCGTGATGGGGCGACCCCGCATGGAGCCTGAATTATCCAGCAACAGGGTCACGACCGTGTCGCGGAAATCCGTGTCCTTCTCGCGCTTGAACGAGAGCGGCTGCTGCGGGTCGACGACGACGCGCGACAGACGCGCAGGATCCAGCATGCCTTCCTCGAGGTCGAACTCCCAGGCGCGGTTCTGCTGCGCCATGAGGCGGCGCTGCAGCCGGTTGGCGAGCCGCGCCACGACACTCGACAGGTTGTTCAACTGCTTGTCGAGATAGGCCCGGAGCCGCTCGAGCTCCTCCGCGTCGCAGAGTTGCTCGGCCGGCACCACCTCGTCGAACTTCGTCACGAAGGCCTTGTATTCCGGGCCGCGGGCATCGCCGGCGGGGCCCTGAGGCCGCCGGCTCTCGGCCGCCTCTTCGGCCTCGCCGTCGTCGGAATCCTCGAGCGTCTCCCCGGCCGGCGCATCGGGGCTCTCCATGGCGCCCTCCTCCATGTCCTCGGCAGAGGACTCGGCGGTATCCATTTCGAGCGTCTGACCGGTCTCGTTCTCCTGGCCTTCGCCGTCCGACTCGTTGGTTTCGTCCGTCGCCTGATCGTCGGACGACTCGTCGTCATCCTCTTCGCGATCGAAGGAGGACGGGTCGGCCATCTCCAGCGCCTGGAGGAGTTTGTGGACCGAGCGCCCGAACGCCCGCTGGTCCTCGATCGTCCGATCGAGCCGGTCGAGGTCGGCGCCGGCCCGCTCCTCGATCCAGGGGCGCCAGAGATCGACGATGGTCTGCGCGGCCGCCGGGGGCGCCCGGCCCGTCAGGCGTTCCCGCACCATCATCGCCACCGCATCTTCGATCGGCGCATCGGAACGGTCCGTGATTTCGGCGAAGTTGCCGCGGTGATAGCGATCCTCCAGCATGGCCGCGAGATTCGAGGCTACGCCATCCATGCGTCGCGCCCCGATGGCCTCGACCCGGACCTGCTCCACGGCCTCGAACACCGTGCGGGCCGCTTGCGCCTCGGGCAGCAGCCGGCGATGGGTCGCCGAATCGTGGCAGGCGAGCTTCAGCGCCATGGAATCGGCATGGCCACGGACGATCGCCGCCTCGCGAGGGTTGAGCTTGCGCGGCGGCTCCGGCAACCGGGCCTTGGCGGTGTCGCCGAACCCAGTGACATTGGGCTTGTCGGGCGCGAAACTCACCTCTAGCTCCGGCGTCCGGGCCATGGCCCTCATGCAGGACGCGACGGCCCGCTTGAAGGGCTCCTGCGGAGCCTCGGACGGCGATGAGGATTTGCGGTTGCTGGGAAGGCTCATAAGCTCTTCGTCATGTAGTGGCGGTAATGGCCCGCGGGAAAGTCGTCGAGCCGGCCGAATTCGCGATAGCCGTGTTTGCGATAGAAACCCGGCGCCTGGAAGCTGAACGTATCGAGGACGCAATCGGTCGCACCGCGTCGCCGGGCTTCTTGCTCGGCCTCTGCGAGCAACGCCGTTGCGTGACCACGACCTCGAAATGCCGGGTCGATCCAGACCATATCGATCGTGAGCCAGCCCATGAAGGTCTCGCCCGCCAGGCCACCGATCAACGTTGCATCGTCGTTCAGCGCTAGAGTCATAGGCCTGCGATCGACAGGGCCGATCCGCTCGCGATTGTAGGCCCTGAGCTTGCCCAGGATGTCCTGTCGAGTCTTGCCCTGCAGACCTTCCGGAACGAGTTGCAGCGTTGGACTCAGGGCTCGGGCCATTCGACGGGGCGGGTCATGATATCGTCCCAGGAGTAAGGGTTCACCGTAGGCAGGACGTCGTCCCGGAGCTTCGTCTCATTCAATGCAGCGACGCGACCTTGGATGAAGGCTTCCTCGAGAACCGCACCGAGCTTGCTCGTGAGGCTGTGGGAGTCCTGTAGAAGTCTGCTGACCTGCCGACGCTGCTCGCGGATCGACCGCGCCCAACTCGCGCTATGCCGCTTCTGCTGGAAGTCCCACTTCAACAGATGCTGGAGCACGACACTCAACCTGCTTTCCAGCTCGTGGACCTCGCGCCGCGCCACATCTGAAACCTCGTCGGCCAGATTGACCACGTCCAGTTCTGAAAAACGTCCGGCTTTGATCAGCGCTGCCTGCTCCAGCGCCCAACCATGTAGGTCTTCCTCGTAGCGGATCGGCGACGGAGCACGAGTTCCCTCTTTCGAATCGTTCAGGAGCGTGAACGTCGCATGTTCCATCGGCCACTCCTCTCGCCGAGAGCTGCGTTTCAGCCGCCGCGCCTCAACTCAGGGCGACGTTGACGGCACTCTCCGGCAGTTCCTTCCCGAAGCTGCGCTGATAAAATTCGGCCACGAGCGACCGTTCGAGCTCGTCGCATTTGTTGAGAAAAGTCAGGCGGAACGCGAAGCCGATGTCACCGAAGATTTCGGCATTCTCGGCCCAGGTGATCACGGTCCGCGGGCTCATGACGGTCGACAGGTCGCCGGCCGTGAAGGCGTTCCGGGTGAGATCGGCGACCCGCACCATCTTGTTGACGATGTCGCGCCCTTCCTTCGTGCCGCGATAATGCGGCGCCTTGGCGAGGACGATGTCGACTTCGCGATCGTGCGGCAGGTAGTTCAGGGTCGCGACGATCGACCAGCGGTCCATCTGGCCCTGGTTGATCTGCTGCGTGCCGTGATAAAGGCCCGACGTGTCGCCGAGACCCACGGTGTTGGCGGTTGCGAAGAGGCGGAACGAGGGGTGAGGCTTGATGACGCGCTTCTGGTCGAGCAGCGTCAACCGCCCCGAAAGTTCGAGCACGCGCTGGATCACGAACATCACGTCGGGCCGTCCGGCGTCATATTCGTCGAAGCAGAGGGCGACGTTGTTCTGCAAGGCCCAGGGCAGCATGCCGTCCCGGAACTCGGTGACCTGCTTGCCGTCCTGCAACACGATCGCGTCCTTCCCCACGAGGTCGACGCGCGACACGTGGCTATCGAGATTGATGCGGATGCAGGGCCAGTTGAGCCGCGCCGCGACCTGTTCCACGTGGGTCGACTTGCCCGTGCCGTGATAGCCGGTGATCATGACGCGGCGGTTGCGCGAGAAGCCCGCCAGGATGGCGAGCGTGGTGTCGCGGTCGAAGATGTAATCGGGGTCGGTATCCGGCACGTGTTCTTCGACGGTCGAATAGGCCGGCACCTGCATGTCGGAGTCGATGCCGAAAAGCTGGCGCACCGAGACTTTCATGTCCGGCGTGGGCGGCGTGGTCTGGCTAGCGTGTTCCATCGATCCTCCAGGCCCGCCTCGCTTACGAAACGGTGCCCGCTTTGGGCTTAGGGTTATCGGGCCGCGTCGGCGGCCGCCGGTGAGAGCTTGATCGTCTTCAGGAAGTTATAGGCGCGAATGATGTCGCGCAATTTGTCCTCGTTGGAGCGATCGCCGCCGTTCGCGTCGGGATGCAATTGCTTGACCAATTGCTTGTAGCGGCTCTTCACCGCGGCAGCATCTGCCGTCTCGTCGAGGTTCAGGGCCGCGAGGGCCCGGGTCGTGGCGCGGCTGTAGCGCGGACGCTGGGGCTGTTCGGGCCGACCTTGGCGTGCGCGAGCCTTGAAGATGCCGAGCGAGTCGGGATGAAGGTCGTCGACGCTGCCGGATTCGCCGGCGGCCCGATTGACCCCCATGTTCCACGTCGGCCGATGTCCGACGAGAGCCTCCTTCTGGTACTTCTGCACCGCGACGTCGCTCATGCCGCTGAAGTAATCGTAGGTTGCGTTATATTCTCGGACATGCTCGAGACAAAAACAGAAATACTGCCCTTCGTGGTCGCGGCCCCGCGGGGCGCGATAATCTCCCGCAGCGAGGCAACCGGGGTGATCGCACGGCGTCGTCGACGTGGCGGCGGGCGCCGACCTGGTGTGGCGGGCCGAAGACTTCGAGCGGATGCGATCGAAATGGTGCGAGTTGAGGTTCATCACCGGCCTATTATGGGGGAGATCGCGAGCGTCGCAAGCCGAGTCGAGTCGCGGCCCCATTGCGTCGTGCCGAGCATTGCAGAGGAAATCCTATCATGACGGTTAAGGACAGGATCGTGGCGACCCTGACGGAAGCGCTGAAACCGCAGGCTCTTGCGGTGCTCGACGAGTCTCATCTCCACGCTGGACATATGGGGTCCCGGCCCAGCGGCGAGACCCATTTCCGTGTCCAGGTGACAGCCGACACCTTTACCGGAAAGAGCCTCGTGGCGCGCCATCGTCTGATCAACGGCCTGCTGATGTCCGAGTTGCAGCCGGGCGGCGTCCATGCGCTCGCGATCGAGGCGCGGGCGCCGGGTGAACCGATGCGCTGACCACAACCGACGCCATTCCCATCGGCGGGGAGCGCCGTTATACAGGCCTGAGCAGACTTCCATGTCTGCTTACGCTTGAAATCGAAGCAGCATTGATTTTGCTTTGAAAAAGCCAAATCAATCGTGGCTTCGCCACGCAAGGCTGTTCGGGCTGCAACGCCCGATCGCGTTTCGACCACGCAATACGAGGAAAGCGGATGTCCGACATGCGGCTCGTCGTCACCGGTGCTGCGGGGCGCATGGGTCGGATGCTCGTCTCGGCCGTGACTCGGACGGACGGTGTCACGCTATCGGCGGCGCTGGCGCGGCCAGGATCTCCCGCATTGGGTCAGGACGCCGGCGTACTGGCCGGTGTAGGACCGATCGGCGTCCCCGTCACCGAGGACGCACTCGAAGCTTTCGTCGCGACGGAGGGCGTACTCGACTTTACCCTGCCTTCGGCAACGGTCGGATACGCGGCTCTCGCGGCGCAGGCGCGCATCGCTCACGTCATCGGTACCACGGGCTTCGACGCCGCCGACCTCGTGCGGCTCGAAGCCGCGAGTCGTCACGCCCCGCTGGTGCGCTCGGGCAATATGAGCCTCGGGGTGAACCTCCTGGCTGCGCTGGTCCGCCGCACCGCCCGGACACTCGGCACCGACTGGGACATCGAAATCGTCGAGACGCATCACCGCATGAAGGTCGACGCACCCTCCGGGACCGCGCTCATGCTCGGCGAAGCCGCAGCCGACGGGCGCGACGTCGCGCTGGCGACGCAAGCGGTACGCGGGCGCGACGGCCTGACGGGCACGCGCCCGACCGGGGCGATCGGCTTCGCGTCCTTGCGCGGCGGGACGGTCGTCGGCGACCACACGGTGGTCTTCGCCGGCGACGGCGAGCGGATCGAACTCAGCCATCGGGCCGAGGACCGCAGCCTCTTCGCCCGCGGCGCCGTCCAGGCGGCACTCTGGGCCCGCGGCCGGAAGCCCGGGCTTTACAGCATGGCCGATGTCCTCGACCTTGCTACGTTCTGACAGCGACGAAGGACCAAATAAATGGAGCGGCTGCTCGTTCTGATCCGTCACGGCCAAAGCGATTGGAACCTCAAGAACCTCTTCACGGGCTGGAAGGACCCGTCGCTCTCGCCGAAAGGCATCGAGGAAGCCAAGGCGGCCGGGCGAGCGCTCAAAGGCGTCGGCCCCTTCGACATCGCATTCACCTCGGCCCTGACCCGCGCCCAGACCACCCTCGAGCTTGTCTTGGAAGAGATCGGCCAGAGTGGGTTGCAGACGCTCGCCGACAAGGCGTTGAACGAGCGCGATTACGGCGATCTCTCCGGTCTCAACAAGGACGAAGCCCGCGCGAAATGGGGAGACGAGCAGGTGCACATCTGGCGCCGGTCCTACGACGTCAATCCGCCGGGCGGCGAGAGCTTGCGCGATACCGTGGCGCGCGCTCTGCCCTACTACAACCAGCATATCCTGCCCCGCGTCCTCCGGGGCCAGCGCGTGCTGGTGGCGGCGCACGGCAACTCCCTGAGGTCGCTGATCATGGTGCTCGACGGCTTGACGCCCGAGACCATCCCGGGCGTCGAACTCGAGACCGGTGTCCCCATCGTGTACAGGCTCGAAGCCGATTCCACGGTCGGCTCCAAAGACGTGCTGAAGCTGTAAAGCCCGCCGCTCGCTTGGGATGCGGGTCTTGCCTGCGAACGGGCTCGCGCCTCTGCTGAGAATGCGTCTTTTCAGAAGATGCTAGGTAGAAGCTGGTCCGGCCTGCGCCCCACGCAGAACAGCGATGCAGGCGCGGGCGCCACCTTATTTCGCACTGCAACATTCCTATGTGTGACGAATAGCGTCACGATAGGAACCACCATGGCCGGATTATTCGATCCTCTGACGCTAGGCGACCTTCGCCTGCCGAACCGCATTTTCATGGCTCCGCTGACGCGATGCCGTGCCATCGGCGGGCAGCGCGTACCCAACGCCCTCATGGCCGATTACTATCGGCAGCGTGCGACGGCCGGATTGATCCTGACGGAAGCGACCAGCGTGACCGACGAAGGCGTCGGCTATCCCGACACGCCCGGCATCTGGTCGGACGAGCAGGTCGAGGGTTGGAAACTCATCACCAAAGCCGTGCATGACGAGGGCGGCCACATCTTCCTGCAACTGTGGCACGTCGGCCGGATCTCCGATCCTGTCTATCTGGGCGGCCGGCTGCCCGTGGCTCCGAGCGCCATTCGTCCGGCAGGTCACGTCAGCCTGGTCCGGCCGACCAAGGAGTTCGAGACGCCCCGGGCTTTGGCGACAGGCGAGATCCCGTCCGTCGTGGCCGCCTATCGAAAGGGCGCCGAGAACGCTCAGAAAGCCGGGTTCGACGGCGTCGAGGTTCACGGCGCGAACGGCTACCTGCTCGATCAGTTCCTGCAGGACAAGACCAACCATCGTGACGACGATTATGGCGGCTCGATCGAGAACCGCGCCCGGCTGATGATGGAGGTGACGGACGCCTGCATCGACGTTTGGGGCCCTGCCCGGGTCGGAATGCATCTCGCGCCGCGACGCGACGCCCACGATATGGGTGACTCAGACCCCGCCGCGACCTTCGGCTACGTGGCCCGTGAACTCGGGCGACGCAAACTCGGCTTCATTTGCGCGCGCGAGTCAGTCGGTTCCGACAGCCTGGGGCCGACGATCAAGTCGGCCTTCGCTGGCCTCTACGTGGAGAACGAGCTGTTTTCGAAAATGGATGCGGAGCGGGTTCTCGCTGCGAGCGAGGCCGACGCGGTCGCGTTCGGCAAACTGTTCATCGCCAATCCCGACCTCCCGCGGCGCTTCCGCGAGGATGCGGTGCTGAACGAAACCAGACCCAGCCTCTTCTACGCGTCTGGCGCGGAAGGCTATACGGATTACCCCAAGCTCGACGCCGCCTGACCCCTTGGCCGTCTGCGGTCGCCGTGATGTCAGGGTGGATTGCCTTTGAGACCGCAGCGGCCGCTGATTGCCATGTTTCCCCGAAGCCCGCCATCCGTCGGCGTGACTGACTCTGCTCCGTCGTCAGTTGTGCGAGGCGTGTTGCTCCGCCAATTCGTGGAGTTCGATTTCGTTGGCGAAACGTTCCAAAGCCTCGCGGGCGATTGTGGTTTCGCTGCTGTCCGGCCGACCCCGGGCGGCCAGGATCGCATCTTCAGCGGCTTGCGACAGCAACATCAGGTACGGTGGCACGTGAAGGGCCAGGTCCCGTACGACGATCAAGGCCGCCTCGACTTCGAACGGACTGGCCCTGACGAGTGCGCGGGCCAGGGTGAGAGGAAACCGAACAGCGGAAGTGTTTGTCACAGAATGGCCGCCAAAAGTACTGTCGTCGCGAATCGGAGTGTGCTTCTGCTCCGGCGGTGCCGGGCTTTTGCGGTTAAATGGAAAAGCAATCGTTTGCAACACCAGATTTAGCATCCTGTCGAACAAACGCGCCTCGATCAGCTTGTCAGCAGCGAGGCATCCAGCATCCTTCATGAAGACGAGGGCGGCCCCGCAATAAAGCGATGTTTATAGACTTAATCGTATACGCCGCACTTTTGTGTTGCGAAGGACTGATCACACCCGCGCCGCGAGAGTTACGTACGCGTTTCCGGTCAGAGTCCAAATGGATCGACGACCTGGGGAGCCTGTTTGGCACTGTCGAGACGTACCGTGCTGCCCTGCAGCCAAGGACTTTATACAGCGGTGGGCCGAGAAAAGTGAGGCGCTGCAGGACGACTTGATCGACACTATTGGGTCTGCGGACCACGGCCGACCAACAGCGGGCTCACCCCGGTAGCTCGTCCGTCTCGACTCCCCCGATCCACACGCGCCGGACCTGAAGGTCGTCCCCGAGCAGGATCATATCGGCATGGAACGTCGGTGCGAGGCGGCCTCGGGCATCGTCGAGCCTCAGCATCTGTGCCGGATAGAGGCTTGCCATGCGCAACGCCTCGCCGAGCGTCTGGTCGAGATGCCTCACGCTGTATCGCACGGCGGCGTCGAGTGTGAGGTCCGCCCCCGCCAGCGTGCCATCGTCGAACGTGAGGGCGCCGTCGTGGCGCATGACACGGCGGCCACTAAGCGTGAACCGGTCGCCGGGGGAACCGGCGGGCGGCATCGCGTCACTGACCAGGAAAAGCCGACCGGGTCCCCGTTTGGCCCGCAACGCCGTACGGAGGGCTGCCGGATGGACATGATGACCATCCGCGATGAGCCCTCCCCAGAGGCCGGGACGGTCGAGCGCCGCGCCGACGACGCCAGGTGCGCGGTGGCCGAGCGGCGACATGGCATTGAACAGATGGGTCACGCAGCGCGCGCCGGCATCGGCTGCGGCGGAGACCACCTCGTAGGAGGCGTCGCTGTGACCGATGCTGACGATCACGCCGCCGTCCGTCAGGCGCCGGATCTGTTCGGGCGACGCGTTCTCGGCCGCGACCGTCAAAAGGATGGTCCGGAGTCCGGTGTCGAGCAGGTCGTCGACGTCCCCGTCGCTCAAAGGGCGGATCAGCGCCGGGTCGTGCGCGCCCTTGCGGGCGACCGACAGGAACGGTCCTTCCAGGTGAATGCCCAAAACGCCGGGGCTTCCGGCCCGGATGGCGTCGCGCACCGCCGCAACGGCCGCATGGCGACGTCCGGGCCTGTCGGTGATGAAGGTCGGCAGGAGGCCCGTCGTGCCGAAGCGCGCGTGGACGGCCGCGACCGCCGCGGCTCCCGCGGCCGTCGTCGTGTCGTTGAACAGCACGCCGCCGCCGCCGTTCACCTGGGCATCGACGAAACCGGGTGCCAACGTGCCGCCACGAAGATCGTCGCTCGGCAGGTCCGCCGGCAAAGCCGACTCGGCCACGAGATCGACGATCCGTCCGCCTTCGATCACGACGGCATGGTGGTCGAGAAAATCGGCCCCGTCGAAGATCCGGGCGCCCCGCAGCGCTTTCGCGGCCATCAAAGGGTCTCCGTCACCTTGCGCAGATGGCTCGGTCGGTCGGGATCGTGGCCTCGTGCCCGCGCCAGCGCTTCAGCGAAGACGTAGAAGCTGAGCAGCATCGCGAGCGGGTCGAGCGCGGGATGTCCGGTCGCGGCAGCTTCGAGATGCCGGCCCGTGCGGGTGGAGCCGCGGCCGGCCGGATCGACGGTGAAAACCTGGCCCCCGGCCGCGGTAAGCCGCGCGATACTGTCCCGCATGGCGTCGTGCGAGGCGTCGCCCTGGCTGAAGGCCATCACCGGAAAGCCCGGCTGCAGCAATTGCAGCGGGCCGTGCATCACCTCGGCGCCGGAAAATGCCTCCGCATGGAGCACCGCCGTCTCCTTCAGCTTCAAGGCACATTCGGCCGCGACCGGCAGGGCGGGCCCACGACCCACCACATAGGCCGAAGATGCGGCCTCGAAGGTGGGGAGTGCCGCGCCCCAATCGCACAGGAGGGCCGCGTCGAGCGCTTCCGGCAATCCGGCGACGGCGGCCCGCAATGCGTCGTCGCGGCTCCATTCCGCCACGATGGCGGCGAGTGCCACGGCAGAAGCGAGGCAGGATTTCGTAGCCGCGACGCTGCGCTCGACGCCGGCACCGATCGGGATCACGGCATCGGCGCCGAGGGCCAGCGGCGAGGCATCCTGGTTGACGACCGCGATCGAAAAGGCACCGGCCTCGCGGGCCGCGGCCTGCAGTGCTACGATGTCGGGGCTCTGGCCGGATTGCGAGACCGAGACCACGATGGCGTTCTTCAACCTCAACGGAGCTCCGTAGAGCGACGCCACGGATGGCCCGACGGACGCCACCGGCACGCCGAGGATGATCTCGCAGAGGTATTTGAAATAGGCCGCCGCGTTATCGGACGAGCCGCGCGCGCAGGTCACCACCACGGCGGGATCGCGCTCACGCAGGACACGTCCGAGCCCGGCGATGGCCTGCCCTTCCCGCGCCACCATGCGCTCGACAATGCCAGGCGTCTCGCGGATCTCGGCCGCCATCAGCGTCGTGTCGGGCATCAGTCCTGTCCCAGGTTCAATTCGGCGACGAAGTCATAGATGTCGCCTCGGTAGAAGCTGCGGGTGAACTCCACCGGCTGTCCACTCGCCAGATACGAGACGCGCTCGATCGAGAGGGCGGCGCTGCCGGCCGGCACCTCGAGCAGACCGGCCTCCTCGCGGCCGAGATTGGCAGCCGAGAGCCGCTGCAAGGCCCGTACGGGCTTGAAGCCAAGCTCCCCGAGCATCGCGTAGAGCGAGAACTCGACCGCCTCCGGGTCGGCAAGGTAACGCTGCGGGATCGTGGCGCGTTCGATCGCCATGGGCACGCCGTCGGCGAAACGCAGGCGCCTCAGCCGCGAGACCTTGTCCTGCGGCGACAGGGCGAGGTGGATGGCTTCGCGCGTCGAGGTCACCGACACGCCCCGATCGAGCCAGCGCGACGTGGTGGCGAGGCCGCGCTGGCGCATGTCTTCGCTGAACGAGGTCAACCGCGACAGCGGCTGTTCCACGGTGGGCGGGCGGCGCGACACGAAGGTGCCCGACCCCTGGCGTTGTTCGAGAAGTCCTTCGTTCACGAGACCCGACAATGCCTTGCGGACCGTGACCCGCGAGATGCTCAGGGCTGCAGCGATTTCGCGTTCGGCCGGCAAGGCCGCAAGCGGTTTCAGGCCGCCGCTCGCGATGGCGGCCTTGATCTCTTCCTGCAGCCGAAGATAGAGCGGCGTCGCGGCCCCACGACCGAGACCGTCGCGCGCGAATGGGAAAGCGTCGACGTTCATGGGTCGGCAAATCCGAGACCTGCCCACGATCCCGGGTCGTGAACGTCGTCGCCGTCGTCGTCCAGCACCATCGCGGCTCCGCCCCGTTACCGATCATGACAATACCACACAATACCAATTGAGCTAGCGTCAAATCGTTGCGAAACGCCGCTGATCCCGAGCAAAGGGGCGATCCAACAGGCTATGCCCGAAGTTTCAGCGCCGTGCCGCAGCCGACGCCGCAGCTGCGTATGATTTGCGCGCGCGTGTCGCTTGACGAGAGGTATTTCATTGGTATCTATTTGTCGGGAAGCCAAAGGCGGCGTACTCGATGATCCCCAGCAAGACCGAGCGTTCGGAAGCCGTCTACGACGACCTCGACCTTTGGTCGACGGTCGCGGTCGTCGGTGCGATCGTCTCGGTGCAACGGGAAGCCCTGAATGGCGTAGCGGCTGCCGCAGCGCAATTCGCCGACGCCATCGAGGCGCTGAGTACGGTTCTCGAGGCGGGCGGCCGCATGGCATACGCGGGTGCCGGTTCGTCCGGCATGATCGCGCAACTCGACCGGCTCGAACTGCCCGGAACCTTCGGCATCGGCCTCGATCGGCTGCCCGTGATTCTGGCGGGCGGTCCGGAGTCCCTGCTGGCGCTGGCGGGCGAGGCCGAGGACGACACGGCGGCGGCCGAAGCCGCGGTCGACGGTTCCGGGCTCGGGCCGGGTGACGCCCTGGTGGCGGTGTCGGCCAGCGGCTCGACCCCTTTCACGGTCGCGGCGCTGCGCCGTGCGCGGCAGCGCGGCTGCGTCACGGTCGGCTTGGCCTGCGTACCCGGCGCCCCGCTGCTGACCGAGAGCCAGCACCCGATCGCCGTCGAGACGCCGCCCGAGATCGTCGCGGGGTCGACCCGGATGGCGGCCGGCACGGCGCAGAAATGCGCCTTGAACATCCTGTCGACCGGCGTCGCGCTGCGGCTCGGCCATGTCTACCGGGGCCTGATGGTGAACATGAGCCCCGACAATGCCAAGCTGAAGCAGCGCGCCGTGGCCATCGTGGCGCGGGCCGCGGCGGTCGACACGGATCGGGCCGCGGCGGCGCTGGCCGAAGCGGACTGGTCGATCAAGACGGCCGTGACGCTCTGTGCCGCGGGCATCGGCGCCGCCGAGGCCCGGGCTCGCCTGCATCGGAGCGCCGGCCACATACGAGAGGCGCTGCGGTGACGACTCCGCGCGCGAATGGACCATCGACATCAATCGGCGCGAAGCGCCATGGAGAACGTGAGATGACCACGATGACGACGAGATCCCGAACCCTGACCGGTGCCGCCGTCTTGGCCATGGCGGCCTCGGCCGCGATGCCGGCGCGGGCCGCCGATGCGACCCTGACGATCGAGAGCTGGCGCAACGACGACCTGCAGATCTGGCAGGAGAAGATCATCCCGGCTTTCGAGAAGACCCATCCGGGGATCAAGCTGAACTATCAGCCGACGGCGCCGAAGGAATACAACGCCGCCCTCAATTCCAAGCTCGACGCCGGGACGGCCGGCGACATCATCGCGTGCCGACCCTTCGATGCGTCGCTGGAACTCTTCAAGAAGGGTCAGATCACGAGCGTCAACGATATCCCGGGAGTGACCGACTTCGGCCCCGTGGCCAAGGCCGGCTGGTCGACCGACGACGGCAAGACGACGTTCTGCGTGCCGGTGGCGGCCGTGCTGCACGGCTTCATCTACAACAAGGACGCTTTCAAGAAGGTGGGCATCACGGAGCCTCCGACGACGTCGGACGAGTTCTTCGCCGACCTCGACAAGATCAAGAAGGACGGGACCTACGTGCCGCTCGCCATGGGGACCCCCGACCAGTGGGAAGCCGCCACCATGGGCTACCAGAACATCGGGCCGAACTATTGGCACGGCGAAGATGGCCGCAAGGCGTTGATCGCCGGAACCGAAAAGCTGACCGACCCGGAATGGGTGGCCCCCTTCACGGAGCTCGCCAAGTGGGGTCCTTACATGGGGGACGGCTACAAGGCCCAATCCTATCCCGACAGCCAGAACATGTTCACGCTCGGGCGGGCCGCGATCTATCCGGCAGGCTCCTGGGAGATCTCGCAGTTCGACGCCCAGGCTCAGTTCCCGATGGGCGCCTTCCAGGCTCCCGTGCCCAAGGCCGGCGACCCCTGCTATCTCTCCGACCACGTCGATATCGCGTTCGGCATGAACGCCAAGACGAAGCAGCCCGAGGCCGCCAAGGCGCTCCTCACCTGGATGGCCTCGCCTGACTTTGCCAAGCTCTACTCCAATGCCCTGCCGGGCTTCTTCAGCCTGCAGAGCGAGCAGATCCCGGTCGAGAACCCGCTCGCCAAGGCGTTCGCGTCGTTCCGCGACAGCTGCAAATCGACGATCCGCTCGACCTACCAGATCCTGTCGCGCGGCACGCCGAACTTGGAGAACGAGACCTGGGTCGAGTCGGCCAATGTGATCAACGGCACCGATACGCCCGAACAGGCCGCCGCCAAGCTGCAGAAAGGCCTCGACAGCTGGTACCACCCGGCGAAGTGAGCCTCGCTCTCCTCCCGCAGGCGGGAGAAGGTGGCACGGCGAAGCCGTGACGGATGAGGGACTCCCGAACCGTCGCGCCATCCCTCATCCGGCGCTTCGCGCCACCTTCTCCCGCGGTGCGGGAAAAGGGGAGACATGCCCATGGCCGACATCGAGCAGCTTGCGGTCGACGCTCCCTATCCAGCCCTGGCCGGCGACCGCGAGACCGCGACGCCTCGCCGGATGCGGACCCACATCGCGGTGTTCCTGGCGCCGGCACTGCTGGTCTACACCGCCATCATGATCGTGCCGCTGATCGATACGCTGCGGCTGGCGCTCTACACGCGGATCGAAGGCGTTCCGCATTTCGTCGGCTTCGACAACTTCCGCATGCTCTTCGGCGACGCGCGCTGGTCCGTTCACTTCTGGCAGGCGCTGCGCAACAACGTCTACTTCTTCGCCTTCCACATGGTGCTGCAAAACCCGATCGGCGTGGCGCTGGCGGCCCTCCTGTCGTTGCCACGCCTGCGCGGGGGAGCGTTCTACCGAACGGTGTTCTTCCTGCCCACGATGCTGTCCTTCGTCATCGTGGGCTTCACCTGGAAGCTCATTCTCAGCCCCATCTGGGGCGTCACGCCATCGTTGCTCGGCGCCTTGGGCCTGAAGAGCTGGTTCCATCCCTGGCTCGGTCAGGAATCGAGTGCCCTGACTACGCTGGCCCTGATCTCCGTCTGGCAATATGTCGGCATCCCGTTGATGCTGATCTATGCGGCCCTGCTCGGCATTCCGGAGGAGGTGTTGGAGGCGGCGGAGCTCGACGGCATCACGGGTTTCAGCCAGTTCCTGAAGATCAAGCTGCCGCTCATCTGGCCCACCATCGGGATCTGCTCGATCCTGACGTTCGTCGGCAACTTCAATGCCTTCGACCTGATCTACACGGTCCAGGGCGCGCTGGCCGGACCGAACTTCTCGACCGACATCCTGGGCACCTTCCTGTTCCGCACCTTCTTCGGCAACCAGCTCCAGCTCGGCGACCCGAACATGGGTGCCGCCATCGCGACCGTGATGTTCGTGATCATCCTGTGCGGCGTCTCGGTCTATCTCTTCGGCATCCAGAAGCGGATGCGGCGCTACCAGTTCTGAGAGACCCTTTGGCAACTCCCGACCTCCTCATGCTGAGCGGAGCCGGCTTTGGGTCCCGGCGCGCGAAGCGCGTTGGGAAAGCCGGCGGAGAGCGGCTTCGCATAAGCCGAGGCGAAGCATCGGCCCAATGCGGACCTCGGGCCGATCCTTCGAGACGCCCGCTCACGCAGGCTCCTCAGGACGAGAGACGAGTCGAACCGACTCCGAGGGACGGGGCATGAATCGAGCGCGTTCGTCGCCGCTGAACCGGGCCACGGTCCACCTCGTGTTGATCCTCTACACGGCCCTCTGCCTCGGGCCGGTGCTGCTCGTCGTGTCGAATTCCTTCAAGAGCCGCGCCAGCATCTTCGGCGCGCCGCTCACCCTGCCGAACCCGACCACCTTCGATCTCGCGGGCTACAGGACGGTCCTCGGCCAGGGCGTGTTCCTCAACTATTTCCTGAACAGCCTGATCGTCACGGTGGGGTCGATCGCGGCCGTGCTGCTGTTCGGCGCCATGGCGGCCTTCGCGTTGAGCGAATACCGGTTCCGCCTGAACACCGTCCTGGGCCTGTTCCTGGCGCTCGGCATCATGGTGCCGATCCGCCTCGGCACGGTGGCGATCCTCGACATGATGGTGGCGGCCCGCCTCGTCGACACGCATCTCGGGCTGATCCTGATCTATACGGCGCAAGGGTTGCCGGTCGCGGTTTTCATCCTGTCCGAGTTCATGCAGGGCGTGTCGAAGGACCTGAAGGACGCCGGCCGGATCGACGGGCTCTCGGAATATACGATCTTCTACCGGCTGGTCCTGCCGCTCGTGCGCCCAGCACTCGCGACGGTGGCGGTGTTCACCATGATCCCGATCTGGAACGACCTCTGGTTTCCGCTGATCGTGGCGCCCGGCGAAGCCACCAAGACCGTGACGCTCGGCGCCCAGTCCTTCATCGGCCAGTTCGTGACCAACTGGAACGCGGTCCTCGCGGCCTTGACCCTGGCGATCCTGCCGGTGCTGGTGCTCTACCTCCTGTTCTCGCGCCAACTGATCCGCGGCATCACGGCGGGAGCCGTCAAGTGAGCTCGCCACCCGACCTCCGGAGCCCTCCCATGACCCGACCCTTGCGTGTTCTCGTTGTGGGGCTCGGCCAGATGGGGCGCAGCCACGCGCTCGCCTATCACCGCGATCCCGCCTTCGCGATCGTCGGCTTCGTCAACCGATCGCCGGTCGACCTGCCGGACGAACTCAAATCCTATCCCTGGATCGACGGTTACGAAGCCGGCCTCGCACTCGCCCCCGACCTCGTCTGCATCGCCAGCTACACCGACAGCCACGCCGACTACGCGGTCGCGGCGCTCGAGGCCGGGGCGCATGTCTTCGTCGAGAAGCCGCTCGCCCCGACCGTGGCGGAGGCCGAGCGCGTGGTCACGGCGGCACGCCGGGCGAACCGCAAGCTCGTGGTCGGCTACATCCTGCGTCATCACCCGGGCTGGGTCGCCTTCATCGCCGAGGCGCGGCGGCTCGGTCCGCCCTTTGTCATGCGCATGAACCTCAACCAGCAATCCTCCGGCGCGGCCTGGGAGATCCACCGACGGCTGATGGAGAGCACGAGCCCGGTGGTGGATTGCGGTGTCCACTACATCGACGTCATGCTGCAGATCACCGACAGCCCGCCCGTGCAGGTGCGCGGCATGGGGGTGCGGCTGTCGCCCGAGATCGCGGCAGGCCAAGTCAATTACGGCCATCTCCAGGTGCTCTTCGCCGACGGCTCGGTCGGCTGGTACGAGGCCGGCTGGGGACCGATGATCTCGGAGACGGCCTTCTTCGTGAAGGACGTCATGGGGCCACGCGGCGCCGTCTCGATCGTGGCCGAGGAGGGCGCCGCCTCGGCCGCCATCGACACCCATACGGCGACGTCGCGCCTGCGCATGCACACCGCGGCCTGCGGCCCGGACGGACGGTTCCTCGCACCCGACGAGATCCTGTCGCTCGCAGACGATCCCGGACACGACGAACTCTGTGCCCGGGAACAGCGCTTCATGCGCGACGCGATCCTCGAGGATCGCGATCTCGGCCGGCACATGGACGACGCCGTGCGGTCGCTCGCGGTGGTGTTGGCGGCCGACCGCTCCATGCGCGAGAACCGCGCCATCGACCTCTGAGGAACCCGACGATGCGCGAAGCCGCACAGCGAACCGCGACCGGGATGCGGAACGGAACGGAGCCAGGAGGGGCGCTCGGCCTCACGGCGATCCGCAAGAGCTTCGGCGATGTCGACGTCCTGAAGGGGGTCGACCTCGCGGTCGAGCCCGGGGAGTTCGTGGTCTTCGTCGGGCCCTCGGGCTGCGGGAAATCCACGCTGCTGCGCATCATCGCGGGGCTCGACGAGCAGACCTCGGGGGATCTCAGGATCGACGGCCGGCTCATGAACGGCGTTCCGCCCGCGAAGCGCGGCATCGCCATGGTGTTCCAGAGCTACGCCCTCTATCCGCACCTGACGGTGTCGAAGAACATGAGCCTCGCGCTGTCGCAGGAGGGCGTGGCGGCGGCCGAGATCGCGGCGCGGGTCGCCAAGGCCTCGGGCCTCCTGCGGCTCGACCCGCTGCTCGGACGCCGCCCGGCGGAACTCTCGGGCGGGCAGCGCCAGCGCGTCGCCATCGGCCGGGCCATCGTGCGCGAACCGAGCCTGTTCCTGTTCGACGAGCCGCTCTCGAACCTCGACGCGGCGCTGAGGGTCGGCACCCGCATCGAGATCGCCAAACTGCATCGCCAGCTCGGCGCCACCATGATCTATGTCACGCACGACCAGGTCGAGGCCATGACGCTCGCCGACAAGATCGTGGTCATGCAGGGGGGTGCCATCGAGCAGGTCGGCCGGCCGCTCGAACTCTACGCCAAGCCGGCCAACCTCTTCGTCGCGGGGTTCATCGGCTCGCCCACGATGAACTTCGTTGCGGGCGAAGCCGCGGCCCGGGTCGGCGCCGCGACCATCGGGATCCGTCCGGAGCATCTCACGGTCGGCCCGGGCGGAACCTGGACCGGCGCCATCGCGCATGCCGAACACCTCGGGGCCGACACCATGCTTTATGTCGAAGTGCCCGAACTCGGCCTCATGACCGCACGCGTGCTGGGCGACGCTCCGCACCAAGCCGGCGACCGCGTCGGGCTGACCCCGCAAAACGGCAAGGTCTACCGCTTTGACGCCGGGGGCGTTGCGATCGGGGGATGAGGAACGGGCTCCGGCACGTCCTTCGACACGGGCCTTGCAGGCCCGGTTCAGCGACTGTGTTGGCTGTCGTGTCGAAAGACGAAGATGCCTCAGGAGCGGCCCAGGTCCTTCACGCCGCCTGCCGCAACTTCAAGCCGTCATGGACCGCGGTCTCGAAGGCGAGATAGCCGCCGACCGAGGCGGGATCGGCGAAGGGCAGGATCTGCGTGGCCCAGAAGTCGCCGATGCCGTTTTGCCGGTCGATCCAGTAGTAGAGGTTCGCGAGCCCGGCCCGGGCCAGTGCCCCGGCGGGGCGTTCGGTGGGTGCCACCTGGTCGTTGATCATGAAGGTCAGGCCCCAGGACTTCGGCATGCCGGGAAAGAACTCGGCCTCGTTCGACAGCCACGGGATCACGCCCGGCAGGCCCTTGATCTTCATCTCGCCGCCCGAAACCGTCTTCTCCAGTACGGCGTCGACGCCGGGTTCAACGCCTGCGTTCACGTCGTCCTCCCTTGGGCTCGATGGTCCTGCGTTGCCCGTGACTCGGGGCGAGCGGCAGAGGAGTTACGGTCGCATCAGGCCTTCGATCGCGGCCCGGATGGCGGTCGGGATCGGCGTCGACCGGCGCGTGTCGCGCGCCACGTAGATGTGAGTGAAGCTACCCTCGGCGGCAGCTTCTTCGGCATCGCCGTCGAAGACCCCCATTTCGTAGGTCACCGACGACCGCCCGACCCTCTGCACGCGCAACCCTCCGGCAAGCACCATCGGGTAGGCGAGCGGGGCGTGGAACCGGCAGGCACTCGCCACCACGAGGCCGATCGCCTCGGCGCCCGCAATATCGAGCAGGCCCAGCGATTGCAGATGGTCATGCACGATCGTATCGAAGAAGCTATAGTAGGTCACGTTGTTGACGTGGCCGTAGGCGTCGTTGTCCCGCCACCGCGTCGTGATGGTGGTGAAGTAGACGTAGTCCGACCGCCGCCCGGGTGTCGCCCGCTCCGTCAAGCGATGACTTCGGCTCAGAGGAGCGCCGGAGTCCAGGGCAGGTCGACCTTCGCATAGCCGCTGCCCTGCCGCTCGACCGTCAGGAACCCCGGCATGTTCAGGTGCATGCCGGCAACGGCCAGCCGGTCGGTCGCGACCTGGTCGAGCACCTTCATGCGGGTGGCGCGCGCCTGGTCGGGGTCGGTGTCGAAGCCGATCGTCACCTCGGGCTTGCGGATCTGCACGTCGGCCAAGTGGGTGATGTCGGCCCAGATCAGCAGCTGATCGCCGCCGGAGACGATGTGGTAGCCCGAATGGCCGGGCGTATGGCCGGGCAGCGGCACCATCGTGATGCCGGGCAGCACCTCGCCGGCCGAGACGAGCTTGAGACTCGGCGCATAGGCGTCGAAGGCCGTGCGGGCCGCGCGGAAGAAGGGCTCCGCATCGGCACCGGCCGACGCCATGATGGCGTCGTCGCGCCAGAACTTGGCCTCCGTCTCGCTCACCATCACCTCGGCCTTGGTGAAGATCGGCTTGCCGTGCAGTGTGAGCCCGCCGACGTGATCCACATGGGCGTGGGTCAGCAGGATCGTGTCGACGTCGCCGGGCTCGACGCCGGCGGCCGCCAGCGCCACGGGAAACCGCCCGCCCCAGCCCGAAAAGCCGCCCGCGCCGGCGTCGACCAGCACCGTGCGGCCCTGCCCCTGGATGACATAGGACGCGATGGCGAGGTGCGCTTTCGGGGGCCGGTGGGCGGCCTCGAGCATCGCCTCGGCCTCCGACGCCGCGATGCCCTGGAAGAACTCGAAGGATCCGTCGAGAAAGCCGTCACTGAGGTAGGTGACGACGTAGTCGCCGACGCGGCGGCGGTTCAGGGCGGGCGCTTGCACGTCGGGCTGAATGGTCATGATGCGGTCCTGCTGAAGTCGATCGTACCCGAAAACATCGCGCGCCATCCCGACGCGGCAAGGGGCGGAAGCCAACAGCGATCCGATCCTCCTGACGCAACAGTATGAGAGCCTCAGGTTGCTTTATCCTATTCATAAGTCACAAAAGGACGCATGTTGTTTTTTTGTTACATCCAACCTCGCCGAAGCATGACAAGCTGCTCGTCGAATTAAACGAGCAATGCCTCATTATCTTCAGGACGGCCATGCGCCTCCATCTTCGCACTTTCGCGCGTCTGATAATATTCCTTGTGGCGACCTCGTTGGTATCAGCTTGTTCCACTCATCCTCTACCGGATGATGTCACAGGTATAACCACCGATACGATCGTGCGAAAGACCCGCTGCGAGGCGCGGGACGCAATCAAGAAAAGCTTGGTCGATTGGCTGGTCGCCAACCCAGAAGGTTCTTGGCAACGCCAACTCGGCGATGCGTTCGGCAGCGGTTCGAGGTCTTTACAGACTTTCGATATCAATCTGTTCCATGGCGGTGAAAAAGAGATTGTCAGAAAATTCCAAAACGCAGCGATCGCTTACGATTTTACACTTGATATCACCGAGACCGACGACTTCGACGCGACCATCGACCTGCTCAAGCCCTTTCACAAGGGCAGCAGCTCGGCTGCCCTGAACCTCGGCATCGACCGGACGCGACAGAGCACGCGTGTCTTTACCGTTTCGGATACGTTCCTCGGGTTGATGAAGAACATTCGTGATGACTATTGCAGCATCTTCGACAAGGGCGAAAACCTTCTCTACCCCATCGTCGGCCGGATCGGAATCGACGAAGAAGTGCACATCTTCATCGAGCTGACGCTCTTCAATCATCTTGGCGGAAAGGACGACCCGTCGAAGGGGCCGCCGACGATGGCCGACACGCTCGTGTTCACGACGAAGCTGTCCGGTTCGGCCGCGCCGAAGCTGGTGTTCAGCCCCGTCGGAAACGTGGCGCATGTCGCGGATGCGAGTCTGACCGCTGCGGCGAGCCGGATCGACGTCCACAAGGTGATCGTAGGTCTCGCCTTGCCTCCTCCGGCCGGAGACAAGTCGGCCTCCAAGCAAAAGAGAGGTCTATTCGTCACCGTCGACGGGACCCCCGCGCAACAGGCCGCCGGCGACGCGATCGACCAGACTTACCTGCGCCGCGGCACCGAGCAACGAGGCGGTACCCTCGTCATCCCTCAAGATTAGGAGATCATGATGACTAAGCCGAACTATCTGAAGGGCAAGAAGTCGATCAAGTTGCAGCTTCATTCCGTGTTAGACATCTTGCATGAGATCCGCGATCAAGGTCACGCTACTCAGTTCAAGGCTGCAGCAGAAAAGGCCGGCATCGTGCTGTCGGCGGAACCCAAAACCGTCAACTTCGTCAAGGACTACCTCGCCGACAACGGCTTGCACGAGACCAGCG
>CAXTME010000029.1:10447-45218 GCA_964245215.1 uncultured Lichenihabitans sp. | reverse complement strand
GCGCGTCAGCTTCGACGACCGGGGGCGTGTCAGGCCCGATCGCGCGGAGCCGAAGCGTCGTATCGCCGACGAAACTCTGCGGACCCGAATGGGTCAGCCGGCTCCGCGTGTCGAGCCAGATCTCCCCGCCGATGGCTCGCCAGCGCCGGCAGAACGCATAATCCTCGCTGAGGTAGACGCCGGTGTCGGGTTCGATCAGGCAATCGAACAGGGCGAACAGCGTGTCGGAGGGCGGGACCCGGTCGGTCAGTTCGTGCAACTTCCTGAAGCGCAGCTCCGGATACGCCGCCATCATGCGCTCGAACACCTGCCGCCGGATGAGCTGGAACCCCGTTCCGGCGTAGACCGCGGTCGCGAAACCGTCTTCGCAACGCAGCGCCTCCCCGTCGCAGAGCGTTCCCACATAGGTCAGGCCGGCACTGGTCAGGGGCTCGCCCTCGAGCGCCCGCCGCGGGACCTGGTGCCAGTCGATCTGCTTGACGGGATAGAACCCCGCCACGAAATCCTTGTCGAACCGCATCAGGCGCAGCACCTGTTCGACCTCGAACGCGATGTCGGCATCGATGAAGAGAAGATGCGTGGCGCGCGGGTTGTCGAGCATAGTGGCCACGAGAAGGCTCCGTGCCCGGCTGATCAGGGCATCGCCGCCGAGCAGCATGACATCGAGGTCGAGGTCGCCCCGCGCGGCGTGCTGGGTGAGCTTCAGCACCGAGGTCATGTAGGTCTGCGTGACGAGGCCGCCGTAGCAGGGTGTCGCCACGACGATGAGGGGCTTCGACATCGAGGATCCGTTCAGAGACAGCGGCCGACCGGCGCCCGCGCTGAGATCGCGTACCACCAGGCGCGACGTGAGGACGTTCGGTGGATGTGATATCGATGGACGATGCTGGCGTCCCTGATCACCACGATCTCAGACAAGAAGGCGGAGCTCGACCGCCTGCGCCCGCTGGTTCCGTTGGCGCTGACCCAGCTCGAACGCGCCACCGATCTCGAGCTCACTTATACGTCCAATGCCATCGAGGGGAACACCCTCACCCAGATCGAAACCAACTTGGTCATCGAGCACGGCATCACGATCGGCGGGAAAAAACTCAAGGATCATCTTGAGGCTATCGACCATCACGACGCGCTCCACTACGTCCGGGAGCTGGCACTGGCCCGCTCCCCGTTCGCCGAAATCGATGTTCGAAACCTGCACGCCCTGGTGATGCAACGTTCCGATCCCGAGATCGCCGGCCGCTACGCGACGGCGAGCCGCTACGTCAATACCAATGTCGGACGACACCGCTTTCCTTCGCCGACCGAGGTTCCTGCCCTGATGGGTTTTTTTTCGGCCTGGCTGAAAACCGCCTCGGGGTTGCCCGAGGTGGCCTTTGCGGCACATCATCGGCTGGTCGACATCCATCCCTTCGACGATGGCAATGGCCGTACCGCGCGCCTGTTGATGAACCTGCTTCTGATCCGGGGAGGCTATCCTCCGGTATCGGTCCGTCCGGAAGACCGCCTCGCCTACCTGGGCGCTCTCCAGGACGCTCAGACAGGGCACGAAGACGAAGCGTTCCAGTTGCTCCTTCACCAAAGGCTCGACGCGGCGTTGGACGAGTATCTGACAGCATTGAGAGAAGCCTTGCCTGTGAGCGGACACGAGCCCTGACATGGCGCTGGCATCAGGCGCGGCGGCGAACGAGTGTCGATACCACGGTGTCGAAGCCATGCTCGGTCGCATCAGGCCATAACCGCCGATCCGGAAGGAGTTGAGCGGTATTGGCTCGCAACGCCAAGACCTCTCGATACCGAGCCTCATAGGCATCGTCGCCGAGGAGCTCGGAGGTTTCGACATCGAGGTCGAGCCCTGCCTCGTGGTAGGCGTCGAGGTTGGTCAGATCCGGTACCGGGAGTTGGCCCGTTCTGAAATCGTCCCACATCTCGCCATAGAGGTCTTCGAGGTGTGCCACGAGCCGCGCCGTATCGAAGAGGAGGCAGCGGTCGCGGTTGGCGACGAGGCGCTGCCTGACGACCGCGAGCCTGTCGCGGTCGAGCCCGAACGCGACAGCTTGCGCCACGTAGCGATCCGGCGTCGCGCAGACCATGTCGTCGAGCCCGGCCGCGGTGACGAGGCTCGCGCAAACGCGCGACGCGAAGCTCCGTCCGGGCAGCGTCAGGACCGGCACGCCCATCCAAAGGGCGTCCGCAGCGGTCGTGTGGGCCCCATAGGGGCGGTTGTCGAGGAAGAGGTCCGCCAGCGCGTAACGCGCGACATGGTCCGGGTTGCTCTTCTTGTCGGCAAAGACGAGCCGAGACGGCGCGATGCCCTGTTCGGCCGCGCGGAGGCGCAGTCGCTCCCGCGTTTCGGCCGTGCCACCCAGGAGCCAGAGCACGCTGCCGTCCACCCGGGACAGGATCGTCAGCCAGAGCGTGAACGTGGCTTCCGTGAGCTTCTGAAGACCGTTGAGGCAGCAGAACACGAAGGCGCCGAGGGGCAGCCCCTCGTCGTCACGTGTGGGTGGGTGGGGAGAGACCACCCGCTTCCGATCGTTCGGCTGGTAGCATGGCAGGCGCTTCACGGTTTCCGAGAAGAACCTTTCGGCCGTCGGCGGAACCGTGATCGGGTCGGCGATGATGTAGTGGTGGAAGGCGCTTCCCATGGTCGAGGGGAAGCCGAACCAGTTGACCGCGACCGGCGCGGGCCGACGGGCGAAGACCGCGGTCCTGGCGTCCTTCGTGTGGCCGTTGAGATCGATAAGGATGTCGACCTCGTCGTCGCGGATCCGACGGGCCATCGTGGCATCGTCCATCCCGGTCACGTCGGTCCAGCTATCGACCGCGGCCCGGATCCGCGCCTTCGTCGTATCGTCCCGCTCGATCCCGCAGTAATAGGCCGAGACCGCGAAGCGGTCGCGGTCGTGCAGCTCCAGGGTTTCGACCATGGAGAAGCCGACCGCATGTTCGCGGAAATCCGACGAGACATAGCCGATCCGCAGCTTGCCCGGCGGCCGTTCCCTGGCCTCCAAGGGCGTCGTGACGCCGTCGAGACGAGGCTGCGGACCGACGAGCATCCGGCTGTAGCGGTGCGCTGTCGCGAGCTGGAAGAAAGGGTCGTCGGCCAGGTTGGCGAGCGACAGGGGCGATATATCGCGCAGCAGATCCTGCCGCCCGAAGCGCTCCGACGCCGCGAGAGCCGGCCATTTGCACTGGCGCATGCGCAATCCGATCCAGTGCTGGATGACCTTGTCGTCGAGGCGAAGGTCGAGCCTCTGCCGGAGCGCGTCCTCCGCAGCGGTATCGACATCGCTCGCTTCGAGGACGCGGCCGATGTTCTCCAGCGCCATGACGCGATGCGTGACCGTGTCCCCGGTGACGGCCGCAAGCGCGGTTGAAATATCGAGCCACTGCGAGACTGCGGGCCCTTTCTGGCCGATCTTTTCGAGCACCAGACCGAGGTTCAGCCGCGCCTGATGAAAATCGGGCTTCAATCGAAGCGTCTCCCGCAATGCGATGATGGCTCCGGCATGATCCTGCACCTGGTCGAGCGACGTGCCGTAGTTGAACCAGGCGGCGTAGAGCGCAGGATCCTGCGGGTGCAGGGCGATCCACTTCTTGTAGCAGACGATTGCGGCGGCGCTCTGCCCGGCCTTCTTGCAATGATCCGCCAGCGCGATGAGGTCGGCGATCGACAGGTTCTCGATCGAGGGGGTGTCCACCTACAAAACCTCCTGACAACGCGGCGGGGCGCATCTCGTGTCACTAGGAAACGGCATTGGCGAGGGCGTTGAGCTGGGCATTCGACATGCTGTTGGTTTGTGTGGTGGTGAAGGCCGCCACTTGATTGCCGTTCAGGGCCTCGAGCTCGGCCACCGTGAGACCCGCGATCGCCGTGATCGAGAGGGCCGCCAGGGTGGTGGTGGTAAAACCGCTCATCTGCCGATCCGTGAACGATCCCATGGTGGACGCCGTGAGGGCGCCGAGCTGGAGCGGCGTCAGGGCGCCGACCTGCGTCGAAGTGAGGGCGTCGAACTGGGTGGTGGTGAACTCCGCCATCTCGGTTCCGCTGAGATTGATGACCTGGGTGGTCGAAAGGCTCGCGATCTGCATCGTGGTCAGGGCCGCCACCTGGGGCGCCGTCAAGGCCCTGATCTGATCGCGCAAGAACCCCGAAAGCTGGCCTGTCGTGATCGCCGCCACCTGCGTGGTGCTCAAGGACGCCGTGCCGGCCGACGTCAGGTCCTGAAATTGCGTCGAGGTCAGGCCGGCGAACTGCGTTGGGGTCAGGGCCGTGATCTGAGAGGATGCGAGGCCCGCGATGGCATCCGGAGAAAGAGCCCCGATCTGCGTTGCATTCAGCGCCGAGAACTGCGTCGACGACAGGTTCGAGACTTCGGTCGCCGTCAACCCGCTCACCTCTGTGGCCGTCAAAAGGCCGATCTGCGTCGTGTTCAGGCTGGCGAATTGCGTCGGCGTCAGGGCCGCGATGCCCGATGCCGAGAGACTGGCGAATTGTGTCGCGCTCAACGAGGCGATCTCGGTCGTCGTGAGGCCGGAGAGCGCCGTGGTGGACAATGCCGCGATCTGCGTGGCCGCGAGGGCCGAGACCTGCGTCGAGGTCAGCCACGAGAACTGCGCCGGGCTGAGGCTGGCGATGCCCGTGGTCGAGAGGGCCGCCATCTGGGAGGCGCTCAGCGCCGCAAGTTGGGTGGCGCCGAGCGACATGACTTCGGTCGAGGTCAGGCCGGAGATCGCGGTCGTGGTCATCTGCCCCAGTTGACCGGTCGTGAGCGCGCCAAACTGCGTGGGGCTGAGCGCGCCGATCTCCGTCGGGGTCAGGCCCGCGAACTGCGTCGCGGTCAGGTTGCCGAGCTGCGTCGTCGTGAGACCGCCGATCGCCGCCGGGCTCAGCGCGGCGATCTGGCCGGCGCCGAGGGCCGCGGCCTGGGCCGGGGTCAGCGCTGCGACCTGTGTCGGCGTAAGACCCCCGAGCCCCGTCGCGACGAGGGCCGAAATCTGCGTCGTTCTCAAGGCCGCCAGCTGCGCCGGCGTGAGGGCCGACACCTGGGTCGCCGTGAGTCCCGCGACCTCGGTCGACGACAGGAGCCCGATCTGGCTGGTCGTCAGGCTGGCGAACTGGGCCGCCGAAAGCGCCGCGATGCCGGTCGCCGAGAGATTGCCGAACTGCGTCGTCGTCAGGGCCATGATTTCGGTGCTGCTGAGGCCCGAGATCGCGGTCGTCGACAGAGCCGAGATCGCGGCCGAGGTGATGCTCGCGAGCTGCGTCGCCGACAGGCTGCCGAGCTGCGCCGCCGTCAGACCGCCGACGGCCGTGGTGGTCAGGGCCTGGATCGCCGTCGTGGGCAGGGCATCGAGCTGCGTCGTATTGAGTTCCGAAACTTCGGTCGCGCTCAGTCCCTGCACCTGGGTGGTGCTGAGCGACATCAGTTGCGTCGTGGTCAACGCCGCCACCTGTGAACTCGACAAGGCTCCCATCTGGGTCGCCGTGAGAGCGGCGAACTGCGTCGGCGTGAGAGCCGCGATCTGCGCGACCGAGATCCCGCCGACCCCCGAGGTCGAAAGCGCCTGGAGCTGCGTCGCCGCGAGGGCGTTGAACTGGGCGGAGGACAGAAGCCCCATCTGGGTTTGGGTCAACCCGACGATATCGGCCCGGGTCAAGGCGGCCATCTGGGTGGCCGACAGGGCCGAGATGGCGGTGGTCGTGATGGCGCCGACCTGGGTCGACGTCAGGCCGGGGATCTGCAGCGCCGTCAATGCGCCGATTTCGGTCGCGGTCAGGGCCGCCACGGCATCGCCCGACAGGCCGGAGAGCTGCGTCGAGCTCAGCATGGCGAACTGGCTGGAGCTGAAGGATGCGATCTGGGTATCGGCAAGCCCCGACATCTGCGTCGACGTGAGGGCCAGGATCTGTGTCGTGCTCAGCGCCGCGAGTCCTTCGGCCGCAAGGCCCGAGATCCCCGTGACGGAAAGCGCCGATACTTGCGTGTTCGCCAGCGCGGCGATCTGCGTCGCGGCTAGAACAGCCGCCTGAGCGGCCGTCAGGCCGGCGAGTTCGCGGCTGTTCATCGCCGCCATCTGGTCGGTGCTGAGTGCCGCGATGTCGGCGGTGCCGAGGGCTCCCAATTGGCTCGCGCCGAGCCCGCGGATCTGCGTGGTGCTGAGGGCCGCGACATCCGTGGTGCTCAGGCCCGCCAAGGCCTGCGTCGTCAATCCGCCCAGCTGACTCGAGGACAAGCTCGCGAGCTGGCTGACCGAGAAGGCCGCCACCTGCATGTTCGACAAGGCTGCCAGTTGGGCCAGCGTCAGCGCCCCGATCTGCGGACCCGTCAGGGCTGCGACGGCCGGTGCGGTGAGTCCGCCGATGCCGTTTGACGAGAGGGCCGCCACCTGCGTCGAGGACAGGAGCCCGACCTGCGTTGCGCTCAAAGCCGCGACCTGGCCGTTGCTCAAGGCCTGGATCTGGGTCGTCCTGAGAGCCGCCAACTGAGTCGTGCTCAGGGCCGCGAGCCCCGATGCAGACAGGCCGCTGACCCCATTCGCCGACAAAGCCGCGACTTGGACCGCCGAGAGAGCCTCGAGCTGCGTGGCATCCAGGGCCCCGACCTGCGTCGAGCTCAGGCCGCCGATGCCGGCCGTGCTCAGAGCGCTCAGTTGCGTCGCGTTCAGGGCTCCGATCTGGGTTTCGGAGAGGGCATCGACCTCGGCTGCCGTGAGGGCTGCGACTTGCGTGGCCGCCAGGCCCGCAATCTCCACGGCCGACAGACCGTTGATCCCGGTAGCCGACAGGGCCGCGATCTGGGTCGGCGAGAAGCGGCCTAATTGCGCGGTGCCAAGGGCTGCGACTTGGGTGTCGGCCAGAGCCGCGATCTGGGTTACCGCCAGGGCACCGAGCTGGGTTGCGTTGAGGTTCCCGAGCTCCGCAGCCGTGAGGCCTGCGACCCCCGCAACCGAAAGCGCCGCCATCTGGGTGCTCGACAAGGCTCCCAATTGCGCGAGGGCGAGACTTGCGACCTGGGCCGCCGTCAATCCGCGGATAGCCGTCGTCGTGAGAGCGCCGATCTGCGTGGTCGTGAGGGACGCGAGCTGCGTTCCGGCGAGTTCCGAAAGCGCCACTGCCGACAGAGCCGCGAGCTGCGGGGTGGTGAGACCGGCGACCTGCGGCTGGGTCAAACCGCCGATTCCGATGGCCGAGAGCCCGGCGATCTGGGCTTGGGACAGGGCAGCGAGTTGACCTGCCGATAAGGCTCCGACCTGCGTGTCGACCAGCGCCCCAACCTGGGTCACGGTCAATTGCCCGACCTGGGTGGTCGAGAAGTCCGCGATCTCGGACGTAGTCAGGCCGGTGATCCCCGCAGCCGAAAGCGCCTGAACCTGAGTCCGCGACAAAAGCCCGATCTGGGTTGCGTTGAGCTCGGACACCTGGGTGGCCGTCAATGCGGCGAGCTGGGTCGCGCCGAGCACGCCGATCTGCGTCGCAGCGAGGCTGGCGATCTGCAGACCGGAAAGAGCCTGGACTTGCGCCGTCGAGAGGGCACCGACCTGCGTCGTCGTAAGCCCGGCGATGTCGCCCGCGGTCAGGCCCGCGAGGCCCGTTGTGGAGAGGGCGGCGATCTGCGTTCGATTGAGAGCGGCCAACTGGGTCGCGGCAAGACCCGCTACCTCGACGTCGGACAGGCCGCCGAGGCTCGCGGACGACAAAGCGCGGATCTGCGCGGTCGACAGTGCCGCGATCTGGGCGGCACCCAGAACGCCCAACTGGGTTCGGGTGAGCCCGCCGACCTGCGTCGTGCTGAAAGCGGCGATCTGGGCGGCAGTCAGCCCCGCGACCTGGGTCGAGGCCAGCGCGCCGATCTTGGTCGAGGTCAGGTTCGCAAACTGAGCGGCCGACAGGTTGCCGAAGGCCGTGACGGAAAGGGCGGCGATCTGCGCGTTGGACAGCGCGCTCGCCGTCAAGGCCTGGATCGCCGTCGTGCTCATATCGGTGAGCTGCGACGCCGTGAGCCCAGCGACCTGGGTCGAGGTCAGCGCCGCCAGTTGCGTGGTGGTCAGGAGAGCGAGCGTCGAATCGGTCAAGCTGCCGAGCTGCCCCGCCGTGAGGGCCGCGGTTTGGCTGGTGGTCAGACCCTGGACCTCGGATGACGGAAGGCTGTTGAGCGACGTGGTCGAGATCGACGCGATCTGGGTCGGGGTGAGCGACGCGATCTGGGCGGGGGTCAGGCCGCCGAAGGCGGTGCTGCTCAGCGAAGCGACCTGCGTTGTCGATAGCGTGGAGGCCGCGAGCGCCTGAATGACGCTAGGATCGACATCCGTCAGCTGGGTCGACGTCAGCCCGTGCACCTGGGTCGCGGTGAGGGCCGTCAGTTGCGTGGTGGTCAGATTGGCGAGGCCAGAATCACCCAGACCGCCGAGCTGCGCCGCCGTCAGGCCGAGGGCCTGGGTCGTGGTCAAGGATTGCAAGGCCGTGGCCGAAAGGCTGTCGAGCGCCGTGGTGGACAGAGCGCCGATCTGGGTCGAGGTCAGGGCCGCGAACTGCGTCGTCGAGAGATTGGCCAGTGCGGTGGTCGACAAGCTTCCCAATTGTGCGGCGGACAGGTTCGTTGCCGTCAGCGCCTGCACCAGCGTCGACGTGGCATCGGTGAGCTGGGTCACGGTCAGGCCGTGCAGTTGCGTCGCGGTGAGCGCGGCGAGCTGTGTCGTGCTGAGGTTCGCCAGCATCGCGTCGGTCAGGCCCGCCAGCTGCCCGGACGTCAGCCCGAGGGCCTGACTGTTGCTGAGCCCCTGAAGCTCGGTCGACGACAAGGCGTTGAGCGCGGCGGTGGAAAGGCCGCCGATCTGGGTTGCCGCGAGGCTTGCGATCTGCTGCGCCGACATATTTCCGAGCGCGGTCGTCGAGAGGTTCGCGACCTGCGTGATCGTCAATGCTGTGGCCATGATGGCCTGCAGGATCGACGGCGACATGTCGCTGAGCTGCGTCGATGTCAGGCCGTGCACTTGGGGTGATGTCAGCTGTGCCAGCTGTGTCGTCGAGAACTGCTCCAGTGTCGCGTCGGTCAGGGCGCCGACCTGGTTCTGAGTCAGGCCCGAAAGCTGGTTCTGGCTGAGAGCCTGGAGGCCGGTCGTCGTGAAAGAGTTGATCACTGCGGTCGAGAGTGCGCCGATCTGCGTCGCGGTCAGGGCTGCGAGCTGGGTCGACGAGAGATTGCCGAAGATCGTCGGGGTCAGCGAGACGATCTGCGCCTGGGAGAGGAAAGACGCCGTCAGGCTCTGGACAACCGTCGTCGACAGCAGGCCCAATTGTGGTGCGGTAAGCCCGGCGACCTGGGTGGACGTGAGGGAGCCGATCTGCGTCGCGCTCAGGTTGCCGAGCGTCGTCGTGGTAAGGCCTGCGATCTGGGTCGCGGTCAGGCCGAGCGCCTGGGTCGCGGTCAGTGCCGCAAGCTCGGTCGTCGGCAGCGCATTGAGCGCGGTGGACGAAAGGGCACCGATCTGGGTCGCCGCGAGGCTTGCGATCTGCTCCGCCGACAGGTTTCCGAGTGCCGTGGTGGTGAGCGCCGACATCTGCATCTGCGACAGCCCGGAGGCCTTCAGGAGCTGCAGGGACGATGGGTCGAGAAGGCTGAGTTGCGTCGACGTCAGGCCCCGGACCTGGGTCGTGACGAGCGCGGCGAGTTGCGTCGACGAGAAGTTCGCGAGCGTCGTCTGGGTCAGGCCGGCAATCTGCGTCGATTGCAGGCCCGTCTGCGATACCGAAAGATCCTGGATCTGGGTGGCCGACAGAGCGTTGAGCGCCGTTGTCGACAGGGATCCCACCTGAGCCGAGCCCAGAGCCGCGAGTTGATCGTCGCTGAGATGAGCTGCCGCGCTGCTCCCGAGTCTCTGCAGTTGCGCAGCCGTCAGGCTGGTGGAATTCAGCGCCTGCAGTTGCGTGACGGCTAAGCTCGAGAGTTGGGTCGTCGTGAGACCTTGCACCTGCCCGAACGTCAGCGCCCCGATCGCATTCGAGGACAGGCTGTTGAGCAGGGTCGTCGGCAAGGCGCCGATCTGGATCGGGGTCAGCGCCGCCAGCTGCGTCGCCGAAAGATTGTCGAACGTGGTCGCGGTCAACCCGCCGACCTGCGCGGTCGTCAGAACATTGATGTCGGCGGCGTCGAGCGACTGCATCTGGGTGCTGGTAAGCTCGTTCAACTCCGTCGTGTTCAGCGACTTGACCTGCGTGGTGGAAAGGTCTCCCACAGCCAGCGCCACGATCTGGTCGAAGCTCATCCCATTGAGCTGGCTGCTGGTCAGGCCCCGGACCTGCGTCGCTGTCAGAGAGCTGAGTTGGGTCGTGGTGAGGCTGCGAAGCGACGTCGAACCGAGGTTTCCGATCTGCGTCGGCGTCAAGGCTCGCAGCTGGGTGTCCGCAAGCCCTTGCAGCTGTGACGAGTTGAGGGAGGCCAGTTCGGTGGTCGACAGAGCTGACATCTGCCCGGCCGAGAAACTTGCCAGGTTGTCGTCCGCCAGCACCTGGAAGTTGGTCGGCGTGAGGCCGGACAGTGAATAGGACGACAGGGCCGTGACCTGTGTCGCGGCCAGAGCCGCGAGGTCGGTGGTCGACATCTCGTTGAGTTCGGTCGCCGAGAAAGCTGCCAGCTGCGAGCTGCTGAACTGCCCCATGTCGGTGGTCGAGAGACTCCGGATCGCGGTCGCGTTCAGCCGGGCGATCTGGGCAGGCGTGAGCGATGCAAGCGGGGACGTCATCACACGATCCTGATATCGAGGGAGCGCGGTTCCCGTGGTGCAGGTGGCGACGAGGTGCGGCGCTCGACCAAACGTCCAAGCGTCATCGGCACCGTCCAGGGGTGCTCGAGCCTCTCAGAAACGTCGAAGCGCACGACGGGTGAGACCTCTTCACCGCGAGACACTGTTCTTCATCCGATAGAGCCGCATCGAGGTGCCGCCCTCGACCAAATCACCGCGCTAGGGGACGGCGCTTGGCAGGTCTTGTCAAGATTCGGAGGGACCTCGGGTCGAAAAGTTTCGATGTGTCGCCCCGGATGCGCGAGCGCGGAGTCGCAAAACTGGGCGGTTCGTGTCACAGCGGCCGGGCAGTCCGGTTCGAGTCCCCGCGAGGGCTCTGCCGAACCCTTCTGCCTTCGCGATCGAGGAGTGGGCCGCGGCTCATGATGACACAACAATCGACCATGCGTTTTGACGAGCTATGCGACCTCCTGGCCGCTATTTTCGCGCGGCACGGCACCTCGCCCGAAGTTGCCGCGATTCTGGCTCGCAACTGTGCCTCCGCGGAGCGCGACGGCGCCGAAAGCCACGGCGTGTTCCGGATGCCCGGCTATGTCTCGACGCTCCGGAGCGGTTGGGTGGACGGCCGCGCGATCCCGATCGTGGACGACGCCGGGCCGGCGTTCCTTCGCGTCGACGCGTGCAACGGCTTCGCGCAACCGGCCCTGGCGGCAGCGGCGCCTCTTGCGACCCTGAAGGCACGTCAGGCGGGCGCCTGCGTGATCGGCCTCCACGATTCGCACCACTTCGGGGCGCTATGGCTCGACGTCGAGCCTTTCGCCGAGCAAGGCCTCGTGGCGCTGGCGGTCGTCAACAGCATGGCGGTCGTGGTGCCGCACGGCGGCAGGAGCCCCGTCTACGGCACCAATCCCATGGCATTCGCGGCACCCCGCCAAGCGGGGCATCCGCTGGTCTTCGATCAGGCGGCCAGCACCATGGCGCACGGCGACGTCAAGATCGCGGCCCAGCACGGCCGCGACCTGCCCGACGGTGTCGGTCTCGACCGTGATGGTCATGCGACCCGGGACCCGAACGCCGTTCTGGACGGCGGTGCCCTGTTGCCGTTCGGCAGCCATAAAGGCGCGTCCATCGCCATGATGATCGAAGTCCTGAGTGCCGCGCTGACCGGTGGGCTGTTCTCCTTCGAGGTTGATTGGTCGCACCATCCGGGTGCCCAGACGCCGCGTACGGGCGAATGCGTGATCCTGATCGATCCCGCCAAGACGGGATCGCTCGCGCGGTTCACGCAGCGGGTAGAAGACCTGATCGCGGCCATGCGGGCCGCGGGGCAGGAGCGGCTGCCGGGCGACCGCCGCTTCGCCAATCGGGAGCGCTCGCTTCGCGAGGGTGTCCCGATCGGCACCAAAACACTTGCCTTGCTGCAGAGCCTCGACGAAGGCCCTCCTTGACGGTATCGGGCGATCCGGCCCTCACGGGGCGGGGCGATGCCGTTCCGGCTCGACGCGCGGCGGCTCGAATCGGCGGGGCCGGTAATCCAGAACGTCGAGGCCTTCGGCGTCGTCGAAGACGAGATCCTGGTTCATGCGATCGAAGACCGCGCTGCCGAAACCGGTCTCGTGCAGGAGACCAAAGCGTGCCGCGAGCGCGAAGGCCCCTCGCAGCCAGGACACGGGAAGGGAGAGGAGCCGAGGCTGCAAGCCCTGGCTTTCGAAGACGCGTTCCACCATGGCGCGATAGGTCAGGACCTCGCCGCCCGCGATGTTGAAGGCGCGGTCGTGGGCCGCAGGATTGTCGATCGCACCGAGGATCGCCTTGGCGATGTCGTCGGCATGGATCGGTTGCCGGAGACCGCTGGACGGCCGCGCGATCGGCAGGACGCGGTAACGCCTGACCACCCGGATCATCCTGGCGATGTTGCGGTCCTCGTAGCCGTCATACACCAGGGTCGGACGCAGGATCGTCGCGTGGGTTCCTTCCTGCTCGCACCATTTCATCACGAAAGACTCGGCACGCTCCAGCTTGAGGGCCGTGGCGCGTTCGTTCTCGTCGTCGCTGACCGTCTTGCTGAAGAGGCTGGTCGAGCCGATCGCGATGATGGCCCTGGCGCCCGTCAGGTGCGGCAGGGCTCCCGCCAGCACGGCGAGCGGCAACACGCTGATCACGACGGCCTTGGCCGGCAAGGCCCAGGGTTCGTCTTCCGAAAGGTCCAATCGCTGAAATCGAAACCCCTCGGGAACGTGCATCGGGCGGCGCGCCAGGACCAGGGTCTCGAATCCGGCCTCCCGGAGCCGCGGCATCAGATAGGCCGAAATGAGGTTCGTGCCGCCGAGCAGCACCACCGGTCCGCGGGAATTGTCGTCGGGCCCTGAGGCGACATCGACCGTCATGCGAAACTCGGGCAGGGAGCGCTGCTCCGGTGCTCGGAGGCTGCGAGGCTGCTCCTACCCGACCCTTATAGGAAGGCCGCGTCCGCGGCGCCAACCTCTTTCGCTTGCTTTCCGAGCCGCTCCGTCGCGGCAGCCCGCAAACATCCTGGTGCTTTCGAATGGGAAAGCCGTTAGGACATCAGGCGATTGGCGACGAGCAGGTCTCTCTGAGGCCAGACGACGCAGGACCCGGAACCTCGGCCGAAGAGGCTCGCGAAGGGAACCCAAGAGGATCGATGACGCCCAGTACAGACTCGTCCGGGATCTCGCAGACCCTCAAGCGCGGCATCATCATCGCGCATGATCTCGTGGCGACGGCTCTGGCCTTCGGGGGCTGCCTGATCCTGCGCTACCAGTTCTGGCAACTGGCGCCCATGCTGGACGAAATCGTCCGCATCATGCCGTGCTTCGTGCTGGTCGCGGGGATCGTGTACCGGATCTTCCCGCTCTACGCCTCGAAATGGCGTTTCGCCTCGCTGCCGGATCTGTTCAACATCTTCAAGGCGGCAAGCCTCCTCAGCGTGCTGATGCTGGCCGGCGATTACGTCCTCGTGGCCCGCAACTTGAGCCCCTGGCTCATGTTCGGCGAGAAGACTGTCGTCATCTACTGGCTGCTGCAGATGTTCCTGCTCGGCGGACCGCGCCTGGCTTACCGCTACTTGAAATACGTGCAGTCGCGCCGCGTCGGGGACCGGGAGAACGTCAGCTCCGTCCTGGTGTTGGGCCGCGCCACCGAGGCCGAGGTCGTGCTGCGGGCGCTCGAGACCGGCATGCGTCGACGCTTCGTGGCCAGGGCCATCCTGTCGCCGCGACGCAGCGATTACGGCACGTCGATCCGCAGCGTACCGGTTCTCGGCAACTATGCCGAACTCGAACGCATCGTCTCCGAGGCGCAGGACGGCAACCAGCCGATCACGCGGATCATCTTCGCGCCGAACGAGTTCCTGCCGGAGTCGGAATCGGAGATGCTGCTCGCGACCGCCAACCGCCTGGGCATCCCGCTCTCTCGCATGCAGGCGATCGAGGAAGGCACCATCGTCAAGGCCGCCTTGAAGCCCGTCGCCATCGAAGACCTGCTGTTCAGGCCGAGCGTCGAAGTCGACCGGACCATGCTGGCCGATCTGATGCACGGCAAGCGCGCCATCGTGACGGGGGGCGGCGGCTCGATCGGCTCCGAAATCTGCGCTAGGCTCATCGCGTTCGGGATTTCGGAGCTTCTGATCCTCGATCATTCCGAACCGGCGCTCTACAATATTCTCGAAACGCTGGCGCCGCTTTGTACGGCGACCGTGACCCTTTCGGGCAAGATCGCCGACGTTCGCGACCGGGAGCGGATCTTCACCCTGTTCCGCGACTTCAAGCCGGACCTGGTCTTCCATGCGGCGGCCCTGAAGCAGGTGCCCTTCCTCGAGATCGACTGGACCGAGGCGATCAAGACCAACGTCTTCGGCAGCGTCAATATCGCGGATGCAGCCGCCCAGACGGCGAGCGCCGCCGTGCTGATCTCGACCGACAAGGCCGTCGATCCGGTTTCGGTGCTCGGGGCCACGAAGCGGCTCTGCGAGATCTATGCGCAGTTGCTCGATGCCGAGGCCGCCGCCGCTCTGAAGCCCGTGCGCCTCTTGTCGGTGCGTTTCGGCAACGTGCTCGGTTCCGTCGGTTCCGTCGTTCCGAGGTTCAAGGCACAGATCGAACGTGGCGGCCCCGTAACGGTGACGCATCCCGAAATGGTGCGCTACTTCATGACGGTCCGCGAGGCCTGCGATCTCGTGCTGACGGCTTCGGCTCACGCGCTCGGCCGCAAGCAGGCGAACACCGAACGCGCTTCGGTCTATGTGTTGAAGATGGGTCAACCGGCCCGCATCGTCGATCTTGCCACCCGCATGATCCGCATGGCGGGCTTCGAGCCCGGACGCGACATGGAGATCGTTTTCACGGGCATCCGCAAGGGCGAGCGGCTGAACGAGTCGTTGTTCACCGGGGATGAACCGCTGCTCGACATCGGGGTCGACGGGGTAACGGCGGCCCGGGCCGTCGGCTATGACAGGATCCGAATCGGTCGCTGGCTCGAGATGCTGCAGAGCGCCATCGGGACCGGAAATCGCGGCGAAGCGGATCGCGTTTTCGCCGAGGCCATTCCCTCTTTCGCCAAGCTGCTGAAGGAGAGGGCGAGCGGCAAGGTCATCGACCTCAGCGCCGCACGTTCGGCGAGCGAGGACCGCACCTCGGCCCTTGAGGGGGAGGCTTCCACGGGTCAAGCCGGCGCTGTGCGGACGTGAAGGCGACGGTGCCGAGCCATCATCCCGGAAAGGAGACCGAATGAACGCCGCCGCCCTGAAGAGACGTTTGCGCCGCCCCGGGACGCGCCGTTTCATCGCATTTCTGCTGACGGGCGGACTTGCGGCAGCGGTCAATGTCCTCAGCCGGATCCTGTTCGAAACCGTGGTGCGCTACGAGATCGCGGTGGCTTTGGCCTTTCCGGTCGCCATGACGACGGCCTTCCTGCTCGCCAAGATCTTCGTCTTCCCCGGGTCCGGGCGCAGCCTTCACGTGGAATACGGGCGCTTCGCGCTCGTCAACGTCGCGGCGCTGCTTCAGGTCCTGGCCGTCAGCGTCGTGTTGGCGAAGGTCGTGTTCCCGGCCATCGGGATGGCGTGGAACGCGGAGACCATCGCCCACGTCATCGGTGTGCTGAGCCCGGTCGTGGTCAGCTATCACGGACACAAGCGCTTCTCCTTCGCTTGAAGAGCCGAGGCCCTCGGGTTCCGCCCGCGGCCGTACGGCGTTGCCGCGGCTATCGAATCGCACCATCGGGTCGAGCAGGATCACCGAATCACGATGCCTAAATCCGATGTGGGCCAGAGTTCGAGCGAGCAACCCCGTGGAACCGTTGCGAGGCTGCGCCAGGCCACGACGCGGTACGCCCGACTGATCGTCGATGCGACCTTGCTCCGCCTGCTCGGGCTTCAAGACACTGCGCCAGACCTTGCTGAGCCCGATGCTCGGACACTTCGGCGACAGGCCAGGCGCCTGACCGAGGCCGGGCTTGTGGCTCCGCGGTGGTACCGACGGACCTATGCCGAGGGAAGTCGCGGCGGCGGTCGGCGGGCCGCCGAGGATTATCTGACGAGGGGCGCCCGCGAAGGCCGCGATCCCAATCCCAAGTTCGTCACGCGACGCTACCTCGCCCTGCATCCTGACTCGAACCAGGATGGCCGCAATCCGCTGATCCACTTTCTCGATCGCGTCGAGGAGGCGGAGGCAGCATCGCCTCAGGCGATCCACGGAGCGATCGAGAACCTGCCCGACACGATTCGCGCGGGCCTCGGCACGGCATTGTTTCTGAAGGGGTGGTGCCATCCCACCCGGGGCCGTGTCCGCTTTCTGGATCTCCTCGTGGGCGACGTGCGGCACGCGATCGAGGATCACTCTCAGCCGCGTCCCGACATCCTCGAAGCCCGGACCGATGACGATCCAGGCGGTCGATCCTTCTTCAGCGGGTTCGACGTCGTCGTGCCGTTCCCTCCCGTCACGACCGCGACCGACGTCGACCTGCGCCTGCGTCTCGTGACCCAGGATGGGGACGTTCTCGAACGGATCGTCGGCAGATTGACGATCCTGCCGGGAGATGGCGCGACGCCGCTCGATGTCGCGTGGCCGGGCTCGGGTCCGCGGGTTGCGATCTGCATGGCGACGCACCATCCGCCCTTGGATCTCTTCGCCGCCCAGGTCGCCTCGATCAAGGCGCAGACCCACGAGAACTGGATCTGCGTGGTCTCGGACGACCACTCTCCGGATTACCTGCTGCGACCCATGGAGGCGCTGCTCGACGATCCGCGATTCATCCTGCGAAAGCATAGGGAACAGCTCAACTTCTACGCCAACTTCGAGCGGGCCCTCCGGCTCTGCCCGGCCGACGCCGACGTCGTCGCCCTCAGCGACCAGGACGACCGCTGGTATCCCGGGAAGCTCGAGACGCTCCTCAGTCACCTCGAGGGAGACACGCAACTCGTCTCGAGCGACGTCCGCATCGTCGACGGGGAGGGAACGACGCTTTCGGACACGTTCTGGGTCTCGCGCCGCAACAACGTCACGTCGCTCGCGAGCTTGATGGCGGCCAATACCGTGATGGGCGCCGCGAGCCTGTTCCGGGCCTCGCTGCTGCGACAGATCCTGCCCTTTCCCGAGCGGCTCGGCGCGGCCTACCACGACCACTGGATCGCCTTGAACGCTCTCGTGGCGGGGTCGATCCGCTACGTCGCCACCCCTCTTCACGACTACGTCCAACACGGCGACAATGTCATCGGGCATAAGAAGGACGGCGACGCACCGGGCCTGCTGGCGGCCGGCCGTGATCTGGCCGGGGCCCTGCTGCGCCGCAGATCCGTCGGCCATACGGTCCGCGACATCCTGGTCCGTGCCATCGACGATCGCCAATCCCTCGTAGCCCAGAAGGTGGTGCTGGCGCGCGTGCTCCTGGCCCGTCACCCCCTGCTGCGCCCGGACGTGCGACGCGTTTTGCAGAGGTTCTCACGCCTCGGCCGCCTCGGCCCCGCGCTACGCGAGAGAGTGATGTCGGCCATCGAGAAGCGGCCGACGCTGAACCACGAGGGCCACTTCCTCCGGGCCGTCCTGATCTCCCGCACTCGACAGGCGGCCTATCGGACACGCTATCGCGCCCAGGCCCGCAAGATCGCGCGCATGCGCCTCGAACACGCTTCTCGTCACCTCATGGCCGAGAGCAGACCGGATGCGGCCCTGAAGTTCACGCCGCCCGCTGGGGGACGCGATCTGCCGGCGATGGACTTCGGCAACATCGGCTGGATTTTTCACAACGTGTCGCCACTGCGCCTCAGGGTGTCGCGGCTCCAGCCCCGGCGCGTGAACCTGTTGCTGGCGACGATCAATTTCGACGTCATCTTCGGTGGCTATATCGGGATGTTCAACCTGGCGCTCCGGCTGCGGCGCGAAGGTCACGCGGTCCGCATCGTGCTGCTCGACGAGACCGAGGTCCGGCTGCCGATCTGGCGCAGCAAGATCGCCCGCTATCCGGGGCTGGGCCATCTCTTCGACGAGGTCGAGATCGCCTACCGGTACGATCGCTCTCTAAAGCTCGATGTCAGCCCGGACGACACGTTCGTGGCCACCAGCGGCTGGAGCGCCCACGTGGCGCACCAGGCCACGCGCGACATCGGCCGCGAGCGCTTCCTCTTCCTGATCCAGGAATTCGAGCCCTTCTTCGGTCCCATGAACACCAACACGGCCCTGCTGCGGCAGGCCTATGATTTTCCCCAGTTCGGGCTCTTCTCGACGGCGATCCTCAGGGACTACTTCGCGCAAAACCACATCGGGCTCTTCGAGGAGCCGGGCGGGGAAACGCGGTCCGCCGTGTTCAGCAACGCGATCCAGCGTTTCTCGCCCGAGCGCGCCCGCATGATGCAACCGAGCCGCAGGATCCTCTTCTATGCAAGGCCCGAGGAGCATGCGGCCCGCAACATGTTCGAGATGGGCATCGCGGCGCTGGTGGCCTTGTTCGCCGACCCTGCGATCGCCGCGGCGGGTTGGACCGCCCACGGTATCGGATCGATCGACGTCAAGAATCGGCTGGAGTTGGCCCCGGGCCAGTTCCTGCGCATGGTGCCGAAGACGAACCTGCAGGATTACACCGCCATGCTGCCGGGGTTCGACGTCGGCTTGTCGCTGATGCTGACACCGCATCCGAGCCTCGTGCCGCTCGAGATGGCGGCGGCCGGTCTGTCGACCGTCACCAACACCTTCGCCAACAAGACCGCCGAGCGCCTTTCCGAGATTTCCGCCAACCTGATCGGGGTGAAACCTACGCTCGACGGGATCGTCGAAGGGTTGAGAACCGCGATCGCGCGAACCGGCGACGTCGATGCGAGGCTCGATGGCGCCCGGATGTCGTGGCCGACCGATTGGGACGCGGCTTTTCCGGTCGACACCATGCTCAAGGTGAACGCTTTCCTGACCCGGTAAGGATCGGAGATGCGCGGCCCGCTCGCTCGCGGACCCACGAGGTCAGTCCTCCAGCACGCGGATGGGAGTGCCCGCCCGCCAAGCCTCGATGGTTTCCACGATCTGGGGGAAGGCGGCCGCATAGGTGTTGCGGCTGACGTAGCCGATGTGCGGGGTCGCCAGGACATTGGGGAGCGTGCGAAAGGGATGGTCGAGCGGTAGCGGCTCGGTATCGAACACGTCGAGGGCCGCCCCCGCGATCAAACCGTCCCGCAGCGCCGCGATCAAGGCCGCCTCATCGACGATCGGGCCGCGCGACGTGTTCACGAGCATGCACTCGGGTTTCATCAGGCCGAACTCGCGGACGCCGACGAGGCCTCGCGTCCTGTCGCCGAGCTTGAGATGGATCGTCAGGACGTCTGATCGCAGGAAGAGGTCGTCCCTCTCGACGCGTTCGACCCCGACCTCGGCGGCCCTCTCGACCGTGAGATTGGCGCTCCAGGCGATCGTGTGCATGCCGAACACCTGGCCGAACCGGGCCATCCGGCGGCCGATCTTGCCAAGACCCAGTATGCCGAGTGTGCGACCCGCGATATCGGTTCCGAGACCCACCTGCCAGCCCCCGGCCCGCACCGATGCCGATTGCGCCGCTATCCCCCGCGTCATCGCTAGAACGAGCCCCCAGGCGAGCGTCGGCGTCGCCTCCGGATCTCCGCCGGCCGTTCCGCAGACCGGGATGCCGCGCGCCCGCGCGGCCCCGACATCGACCGCGGCGTTCCACATGCCGACCGTGACGACGAGCTTCAGACGCGGCAAGGCCGCGATCAGCGCCGCATCGAGGGGCGTCCGCTCGCGCATCAAGACGAGGACGTCGAAGTCGAGGAACCGCGCCGCCAAAGCGGCTTCGTCGGCCACATGGTCGTGGAACATGACGACGCTGGCGTCGGGGCCGAGCCGCGACCAGTCGGCAAAGGCGTGCGCGACCTTCTGGTAGTCGTCGAGGACGGCGATCCTGAGGGCAGTGGATGAAAGCATGCGAGCACCGAAACGGAGGAGAACGGCGACGCGCGACGGCGCGTCGAAGGCCAACGTCCGACGGCAGAAGAGCGCTCACGGGAGTCGCGTGGAACGGCCCGGCGAGTTTTCGAATTTCGCAAGTTCTTTCCAGCCGTTAACACGCGCCGCCCGCGACAATAAAACTTCGAGAAAAAGCTTGTGCATCGGTCGCTTTTTCCCTATCTGTGCCTTGCCCAATTTCGCACGTGCCTGTGGTCGTGTGTCGGTTGGCGGGGTTCGGACAAGAGGCCGATAAACCGTCAGTTCCAACCGGCAGCCGGAGGCGAACCGGCGAACCCCGCCAAACGGGGGACGCGACTTGAAGCAACGACGGACCGGGCTTTTTCGTCTCTGTCGACCCTCCAAAGGTCGGCTACCGAAGAGGCTTGTCTTTCTTGCCGGGCGTGCGGAAGGGGATTTCCCTTTCCAATCGATGGCTTCTCACGGACCAGCGTAAGCTGGGACGTTCGAAGCCTACGGCGCTGCATCTGATCGGCACCTCGCCGATCCACGTCATGCGTGGATTGGCGGTGGACCGGTCGCGGTTGGCCATGTTCTGTCGCCGTTCGCGTCTCCACCACGCGAGCGAACGGCAGCGCTGTCCCCGCACCCTTTCTTTTCGATTGCGGCGCCTCACGGCGCCAAAAGGGATGCCGCCATGACCGACCGTATCGTCGATTTCCTCCGTAACCGCCGCGAAGACGGGCCCTGCCTGGTGCTCGACCTCGACGTCGTACGCGACAACTATACCTCCTTCGCCAAGGCTCTCCCCGACACGCGCGTGTTCTACGCCGTGAAGGCCAACCCGGCCGCGGAGGTGCTCGACCTCCTGGCTCGCCTCGGCTCCAGCTTCGATACGGCCTCGGTGGTCGAGATCGAGCAGGTGCTGGCGGCCGGCGCCACGCCCGACCGGATCTCCTTCGGCAACACGATCAAGAAGGAGCGCGACATCGCGCGAGCCCATGCCTATGGCGTGAGCCTGTTCGCGGTCGATTGCGAAGCCGAGGTCGAGAAGGTGGCCCGCGCCGCGCCCGGCGCCCGGGTGTTCTGCCGCATCCTGTGCGACGGCTCCGGCGCCGAATGGCCGCTGTCGCGCAAGTTCGGCTGCGCGCCCGACATGGCGGGTCGCGTGCTCGAACACGCCCATCGGCTCGGCCTCGTGGCCTACGGCCTGTCGTTCCACGTCGGATCGCAGCAGCGCAACCCGCGCATGTGGGACGGCGCCCTGGCGACGAGCGCCGCCATCTTCCGGGACCTCGCCGAGCGCGGGATCACGCTGCAGATGGTCAACCTCGGCGGCGGCTTCCCGACCAAGTACCTGAAGAACGTTCCGGCCGTGAAGCAGTACGGCCAGGCGATCTTCCGGGCCTTGCGCAAGCATTTCGGCAACCGCATCCCGGAGACCATCATCGAGCCGGGTCGCGGCATGGTGGGGAATGCAGGCGTGATCGAGGCCGAAGTGGTGCTGGTGTCGAAGAAGTCCGACGAGGACCGGATGCGGTGGGTCTATCTCGACATCGGCAAGTTCAATGGGCTGGCCGAAACCATGGACGAGATGATCCGCTATCCGATCCGCACGGAGTTCGACGGCGACGCGACGGAGCCCTGCATCATCGCCGGGCCGACCTGCGACAGCGTCGACGTTCTCTACGAGAAGGAGCCTTACGAGTTGCCGATCTCGCTGGCGATCGGCTCCAAGGTGCTGATCGAGGGGACTGGCGCCTATACCACGACCTACTCGGCCGTGGGCTTCAACGGCTTCCCGCCGCTGAAATCCTACGTGATCTGACGAGGCCCGTCCCTGGCCGGTTCGAAACCGGCCGGGTGCGACAAAAAGGAACATTCTCTAGCCCGCTGCCGTTCTCGGCGGCGGTCGTGCTTGGTCGAAGTGCGACAAGGATCGGTAAGATGATCTCCTCCACGTTTCCCGCCCTCGCGGCGGTCGCGGTTTCTTCGGTGGCGAACTCGGGCCTGGGCCGCATGCTGCGCCCGGTCACCCCGACCTTTCGCATCCGGGACGAGCGTTCGCGCGACGAGGCGGCCCGCGAGGTGTTGCTCGACCGGAGCTTCGGGCCGGGGCGGTTCACCAAGACCTGCGAACGTCTCAGGGAGCACCGGCTGCCGGCCGATGGACTGAGCTTCGTCGCCCTCGACGGCGCGACTGTCGTCGGCACGCTGCGGTTCTGGCATGTCGAGTGCGGCCGGAAGATCGCGTTAATGCTCGGGCCTTTGGCGGTCGACTCGGCCCACCGGTCGGCCGGCATTGGCCGGGCGCTGATCGAGCACGGCCTCAGACGGGCCGCCAAGCTCGGGCACGACAGCGTGATCCTGGTCGGCGACGCGCCCTATTACGCGCGGTTCGGCTTTGCGGCTTCGCTGGCCGAGAGGCTCGTCCTGCCCGGGCCGGTCGACATGGCGCGGTTCCTCGGCCTCGAACTCGTTCCCGGCGCACTTGCCGGCGTATCGGGCCGGGTGGTCGGCGCGGGGCTCCTGGTGGAGCGCCGTGGACGGGAGCCGCTTCGTCTAGCGGCGTAGCCGTCCGGCCCGCGTCTTGTGAACGTCGCGCTTAGCGCGTAGCTTCTCTCTACCCTGCGTTACCTGCGTGCTCTGTCACCGCGAGTCTGCGGGGCAGAGGGCTTGCTATGCGCTGGATTGCCGTCGCTGTCATCGGGCTGGTTCTCGCCGCCATGGCGCCTAAAGCCCACGCCGACAATCCGAGAGGCCTCGCACTCGCCCGCGAGGTCGTCGAGACAGCTCATGTCGGTGACACCATGATCAAGCTGATGCCGACCTTTATAGGTCAGATGCGGCAGCTGCTGTCCCAGCAAGGTGCGGTGGATCCAAAGCAGGTCGACCTTTTCCTGGCTAAGTTTCAGCAACGCTTCAACGACGGCATCCCAAACTTCATCGACCTTGTGGCACAGGTCTATGCGCGCGATTTTTCGGATGAGGATCTGCAGAACCTGTTGGCTTTCTATCGGTCGCCGACCGGTCAACACCTGCTCGAAAAGCAGGTCGTCATCGCGCAAGGCATGGCGCAGGTTGGATCGCAGTGGGGTAAAGCCATCGCTCAGGACATCCTTGCCGAGTTTGAGAGGCAGAAGCAGATGGCGCCGTCGCCGAAGCTTTGATCCCGGACCGATGACGGCCGCCACCCTTGACCGTGACGGCTCCCTTCGGTCTATGGCGGCTTGATCCTGCACCGCACAAGGACGCCGCCCGATGACCGAATGGCCGATCCACGCCCGTTTCGACGGCCCCATCGTGATGATCGGCTTCGGCTCGATCGGCCGGGGCACCCTGCCGCTGCTCGAGCGCCACATCGGCTTCGACAAGGCGCGGTTCACCGTCATCGCGCCCGACGACGACGACCGGGCACTGCTCGACGAGCGCAGCATCCGGTTCGAGCACCTCGGGCTCACGCGGGAAAACTTCCGCAGTGTCCTCACCCCGCTGCTCACGGACGGCGGCCAACAGGGCCTCGTCGTCAACCTGTCGGTCGATACGTCGTCGGTGGCGATCATCGATTTCTGCAAGGACATCGGCGCGCTCTATATCGACACCGTGGTCGAGCCCTGGCCGGGCTTCTACACCGACACGCGGCTCTCCGTGTCGCAGCGTTCGAATTACGCCTTGCGCGAAACGCTGATGGATCTGCGCCGCAGGCGGCCCGGCGGGCCGACGGCGGTGAGCACCTGCGGGGCCAACCCCGGCATGGTGTCGTGGTTCGTCAAGCAGGCGTTGCTCAACGTCGCCGAGGCCGTGGGCCATCAGGCCCCTGCCCCCACGACACGCGAGGGCTGGGGGCGGCTCGCCATGGCGCTCGGCGTCAAGGGCATCCACATCGCCGAACGCGACACGCAGCGCGCCACGACGCCGAAGCCGATGGGGACCTTCGTCAATACCTGGAGCGTCGAAGGCTTCGTGTCGGAAGGACTGCAGCCGGCGGAGCTCGGATGGGGCACGCACGAAAAACAGATGCCGCCGGAAGGCCGCCACCACGATTTCGGTCCCGATTGCGCCATCTACCTCCTGCGCCCCGGCGCCGGAACGCGGGTGCGCTCCTGGACGCCCACCGCCGGGCCGCAGCACGGCTTCCTGGTGACGCATAACGAGTCGATCTCGATCGCCGACTACCTGACCGTGACCGAGGACGGCAAGGCGGTCTACCGCCCGACCTGCCACTACGCTTATCACCCGGCCGACGACGCCGTCCTGTCGCTGCACGAGATGGCCGGCAACGCCTGGGAGCGCCAGGCGCATATCCACATCCTCGACGAGGACGAGATCGTCGATGGGCTGGACGAACTCGGCGTGCTGCTCTACGGCCACGACAAGAACGCCTATTGGTACGGTTCGCAGCTCTCCATCGAGGAGACGCGGGCGATCGCCCCCTACCAGAACGCCACCGGCCTGCAGGTCACCTCGGCGGTCCTGGCCGGTGTTGTCTGGGCCATCGAGAACCCGGTCGCCGGCATCGTCGAGGCCGACGAGATGGACTTCCGCCGCTGTCTCGAGGTGCAGACGCCCTATCTCGGGCCGGTGATCGGCGCCTATACCGATTGGACGCCGATCGAGAATCGGGGAATCCTGTTTCCGGAGGAACTCGACCGGGACGACCCGTGGCAGTTCACCAACGTGATCGTGCGGTAAGCAGGACAACGGGAGCGAACCATGGGCGACATCACCTTCTTCCATTCCCCTCAGACACGATCGTCTGGGGTCAAGGTGCTGCTGGAGGAACTCGGTGCGCCCCATAGGGTCGAGATCCTCAACATGAGGGCCGGCGAGCATCTCGGGGCCGCCTTCCTGGCCGTCAACCCCATCGGCAAGGTCCCGGCGATCCTCGATGGCGAGGCCCTCGTGTCCGAACAGGTCGCGGTCTTTCTTCATTTGGCCGACCGCTTCCCGGCGGCCGGACTCGCGCCTGCGATCGACGATCCGCTGCGGGGACCGTATCTCCGCTGGATGGTTTATTATGCGTCCGCGTTCGAGCCGGCCGTGGTGGACCGGGCCATGCAGCGCGAGCCCGGCGCCCGCGCCATGAGCCCCTACGGCAGCTACGACCTCGTGATGCGGACGATCGTCGAGCAGCTGAGGGCCGGTCCCTACCTGCTGGGCCAGCGGTTTTCGGCCGCCGATATCCTCTGGGGGATGGCGCTGAGCTGGACGGTGATGTTCGGAATCGTGCCGAAGGAGCCCGAGATCCTCCGCTACATCGAGGCTTTCGGGGCTCGTCCGAGCGTCAGGAAGGTCGGTGCCGAGGACTCGGAACTCGCCGTGGCGCACCAGGCCCTGGCGGATGCCGGCAAGGCGGATGCGCCGAAAGCCTGAACGAGTGTCTTGCCGAAATCGTGCCTGCGGTTAAGCTCGCTTCGGGCAAGAGCAGGGGGAAGCGGGCAAGATGGCCATGGTGATGAAGGGGGAAGTGACGCTTCCGGCCAACCGCGCCACGGTCTGGGCCAAGCTCAACGACCCCGACGTGTTGAAAAGCTGCATCACGGGCGTTCAGACGCTCGAGCGAACCAGCGACACGACCTTCGCGGCGGCCGTGAAGATGAAGATCGGCCCCGTCAGCGCAACCTTCAAAGGCCGGGTCGAACTCACGAACATCGATCCGCAGAACGGCTATCGGATCAGTGGCGAGGGTGAGGGCGGGATTGCGGGTTTCGCCAAGGGCGGGGCCGACGTGGCGCTCACCGACGTCCCGGACGGAACGCTTCTGAGTTACGACGTCCAGGCCAACGTTGGCGGGAAAATCGCACAGATGGGGTCGCGCCTCATCGACGGTGTCGCCAAAAAGACGGCCGACCAGTTTTTCGCGAGTTTCGCGGCCGAGTGCGTGAAGTAGGGACGGCGCACCGATCTCTGCAGCAGTTCCATGGTTTCTGAGGACACCGCTCCGAACGAGTTCGGAAACCGGCATCGCTTGCGGTGCCGGTTGCCAGGCCGGACGATGAGCCGTCGAGGTTCAGACGACGCCAGTCGGCTCTGGGACCTCGTGCGGCCCGCTCCGGTAAGCGCTCTCGATTTCGGCGAGAGTGACAAGGGCACTACCCCGTTCCGGATAGACCCCGATCTGCATATGCGGGGTCGCGTCCAGGTCCTCCATGACGAAGCGAACGGCCAGCAGCAAGGTTTCGAAACGACGGGTCGTCACGCCCGTGCCGGATGTCGCGACTTGATCGGAGGTGACCTGCTCGCTCCAGTTCACCTGTGCCGGCGAGTCCCATGCGAGGATCATTGAGCAACTCCGTGGGCTTTCGGCAGAGCAACGCGTCAGGCCGAGCACTGGTGCCTCCGATGCCGCTGTTCGCTCAATGAGTCGCAGGGCGGATTACGCTTCTGGCCAGAGCAACGGCCGGATCAGCGGTTTGGCGTCGACCGAGGCCGCAACGCGAGCCTGCCGCGAGAGGTCTGGCAGCGCGGGAGCCTCGGCACTGCTCAGCAACACTCTTTGAAGTTGCAGATAAGTCATAGCACTCGGTTGACGTTTAGCGACTCGAGTGCCAGCCTTCCGTAACGGGAGGACACGATGCGACGCTTGATCATCATCACCGCTGTTTCCACGACGTTGGCCTTACTGGTTCATAGCCCCGCATCGGCCCAACAGACGAAGACCGCAGCGCAATGCAATGCCGATTACGCGGCCAATAAGGCCGCCATTCAGGCTGCCAAGCTGAAGAAGAAGGATTTCGTCGCCTCATGCCGGGCCGGTAACGAGGTCATTCCCGGTGCCGCGGCGGCTCCCGCGGCCGCTCCGGCTCCCGTCCAGACGGCAGCACCCGCCCCGGCTCCCGTACAGACGGCGGCACCGAGTTCGGCCCTCAATCCGTTCGTCCGACGCAAGGCCGCGACCCCGACGACGATGGCGGGTGCACCGGTTGCGGCCAACCAGTATGCATCGGCAGCCCAAGCCGAAGGGCGCTGCCCCGGAGCCACGGTGGTCTGGGTGAACAGCAAGTCGGGCGTGTACCACTTCGCAGGCACGAAGAATTTCGGGACCACGAAGGCCGGTGCCTATATGTGCGAGAACGACGCCACGGCGGCGGGTGACCGTGCGTCGAAGCAGGAGAAGCACCCATAGCGCTTCGTCTGCCGAAGGCGGGATCACGCTCTCGACGTTGGCTGGCCCGCGGCCGGCTAGCGATCACCTGGCTTCACCTGCAAGTGACGTAACGATTTCCGGTCGCTACGCCAGCGCGGCTCCAGGAATAAGCATTTCGACCTTGTCTCGCCTCGAGGCTGCCAGACCCGCAAAACAGAAGAAAGGCAGGCCGAGGTCGATCAACGCACCAGAAATGCAGCCTGCAGCGATCAGCGACAGGCACGCGACGCGAGCGGCCGAACGCACGGCAGCCTGAGTTCCGCTCCGGTCTTCGCTCGCACCAAAAAGGGCGGTTCCGATGAAGGCCGCATAGGTGGCTCCGCCCAAGACTCCGAGATTGGCCGCCACGGCAAGGGCGAAGCTGAAGGCTCGTACGCTACCGATCCCAAGCCCGATGCCGACGGAGTCACGGAAGTTCGCCCAAGCTTCAACGTTCACGCTCGCGCGGCTCATGCCGGATCCGCTCGCCGCTTTGTTGAAGATCACGGAGCCCAGGAAGTCCATCACCGCCGAATAGGTCGGGGTGTGCAGCATGACGGCGCAAGCGAAGCAGCAACACACCAGCGGGACGAAGACGATGAAGAGCAGCGCGTTGATCGGAGCATCCGTTTTCGGAAGACTTACAAACGACGTCACGAAAAGAAAGATGAAGCAGAACGGCAGCGATACGAGAGCGGTAGACGAGGTCGAGAACAGGAGCAGCAGCAGGGCCGTCAAGGCGATCGAGAGCGTCAGGTAAGGCCGGAACCCTCCGACCCACAGACCTGCCGAGAACCCGAAGACGCCGATGGTCGCAGCGGCAAAGGCAGAGGCTTCCGTGAAGGAGCCGATGATGCGTTTGGACGAGGTGACCTCGGAGTCGACGTAGATGACGTAGCTCGCATTACGGATGGGATCGAGCAGGTAGGTGGTACCGGTCTGGTAGGTCACGAGGTCGGCTACCGCCAGAAGGATATCTGCCGCGCAATAGGCCAACAACGAAAAGCCCAGAAGACGAAAGCCCCGTCCGGTGCTGGCCACAGCGAAGCAGAAAAGGAAGCACACAAGGTCGCTAGCAAAATATATGCTCTGGGTATAGTTTCCGGTTGTGGGTCCGAGAGGCACCTGATCGATCGTCGTACCGTACGCACTTTTGCCGATGGCGTTGACTAAGAAATCACCTGCCGCGATCCGGGGAATGAAGATTGCGGCAAGGACGCCGTAGAGCAAGGTGCACAGTAACCAGAAACCGGGGTTCGGGAAACGCAGACAGGCTAGCATCCGGTGCAGGTGATCGCGTTGCATGACAACGATCGCGCTGACCGCCCCGAGCAGGATGTGAGCAGGTTGGATGCTACCGACACCACTGCCGTTGATGGCAGCCGAAGCAGCGAGAAGACTGCAAATCACGAAGGCCGGTACACCGAACCGCTCGCCCTTTACGAAGGAGAAGACAACGAGCGCGAATGTCACGATCCCCATGGGTTCCAATGAGTTCGCCTTTCGACCGCCGCCGCTTCTCGATGAACCAATGAAGTGAGCTTGCGAATCCTCGTTCGCAAAACCCTCTATCCGCGCAACCGGTTCACGACTTTAAGGTCGCTCGTCACGCCATTGCATTATAAATCCGGCAATAAATCGAGTATACTGCGCTGAATGCTTGATTTACACGTGCGTGGTTAATGAGGTTGCGACCACTATGACCTGAATTTTTCTGGTGGCGCGCAAGCGACCAAGCGAAGCGCTACCGTTCGAAATCGAATGAGGCTCAGGACTTGAACCATCAACTGTTTGATAATGGTGGGCACGACAGGGATTGAACCTGTGACCCCTCCCATGTCAAGGGAGTGCTCTCCCGCTGAGCTACGCGCCCGGGATGCCGTTCTATAACGACCGACGACGCGATGCGCAAGCCGTTCCGTCGCGGTCTTCCCGCTGACCATCAGTGCCGCAACAAGGCCCGGAACAGATCGTCCTCGCAGGCCGCTCCGAGCACGATGCCGTTCGGATCCACCACCACGAGACCCGCGGCCCCACGCTGCCGAAGCCCGACGGCCGCCTTCAGGGGCAAGGATTCCGGCACCAGAATCAGGGCCCCGGTTGCCGCCCCGTCACTGGCCGCCTCGGCCGCGACGATCGCCAGCGCGCCCCCCGCAGTCTCGGCCCGCAACGGCCGTCCTTCCGGGTCCAACGTCAGCCGAATGCCGGGGGCAGCCCCGAACAGCACGGCGTTGCCGTCGCGCCCGAGGTCCTCCACCGTCACCATGAACGTCTCGGCGCGTAGCGCATCGAGCGGGTTCATGTGGCGCACGAAATCCGAAACATAGCGATCCGCCGGCCGCAGCACGATATCGGCCACCGTGCCGGCCTGGACGATGCGGCCGCCCTCCATGATGACGATCCGATTGCCGAGCTTCGCGGCTTCGTCAAGGTCGTGGCTGACGAAGAGAATGGTCTTCTTGAGCTGTGCTTGCAGCAGGAGCAACTCATCCTGCAGCCTGGTTCGGATCAGCGGGTCGAGCGCCGAGAAGGGTTCGTCCATCAGCAGGATGTCGGCATCGGTCGCGAAGGCCCGGGCGAGCCCGACGCGCTGCTGCATGCCGCCCGACAGTTCATGTGCATGCTTGTCGGCCCATCGGTCGAGCCCCACCATGGCGAGCTTCTCGTCGACGATCCGGTTGCGGGCGGCACGTCCGAGCCCGCGGAGTTCGAGCCCCATACCGACGTTGTCGCGCACGCTGCGCCAGGGCAGCAAGGCGAATTGCTGAAACACCATGGCGACGCCCCCGGAGCGCAGGTCGCGCAGGGTCGCGGCATCGCATGTCGTGACGTCGATTCTGCCGCCGCGATGGTGCACCAGCACCTCGCCGCGCGCCACCCGGTTCAAGCGGTTGACGGCGCGGAGCAGGGTCGATTTTCCCGAGCCCGAGAGCCCCATGAGGACGCAGATCTCGCCCGGTGCCACCGACAGGCTGGCACCCGCGACGCCGAGCACATGGCCGGTCGCGGCCAGGATCTCGTCGCGGCCATGGCCGGCATCGAGCATCGCGAGGGCGCGCTTCGGCGTCGGCCCGAACACGATGTCGACGTCGCGAAACGAGACGGCGCTGGCCGGATCGCCGCTCATCGCGTGGCACCGTAGGTCGTCGCGGGACGTCGAAAAAGGCGATCGAGCAGCACCGCCACGAGCACGATCGCGATCCCGGCCTCGAATCCCATGGCGGGCCTGACCTGGTTCAAGGACCGCAGCACCGGGACCCCGAGGCCGCCGGACCCGACCATGGTGGCGATCACCGACATGGAGAGTGCCAGCATGATGGCCTGGGTCAGCCCTTCCATGATGGCCGGCAGGGCATGGGGAAGCTCCACTTTTCGCAGCAGTTGCCACGACGTGGCCCCGAAGGCCTCGCCGGCTTCCCGGAGCGGCAGAGGCACGGATGCGATGCCGAGCTGCGTCATGCGGATCGGGGCCGGCACGGCGAAGATGACGGTCGCGATGATCCCCGGCACGACGCCGAGACCGAAGAGCGACAGCATGGGAATCAGATAGACGAAAGTCGGCAGCGTCTGCATGAGATCGAGAATCGGACGCAGTACCTTGGCGAGCCGCTGGTTGTGCCCCGCCAGAATCCCGACCGGAACACCGACCAGCATCGAGGCGGCCGTCGCGTAGAAGGTGATCACCAGCGTCGTGAGGGTCTCGTTCCAGTAGCCCTGGTTGAGGATGAACACCAGGGCGATCGCGGCGAACACCACCATGGGCCAGGAGCGCCGGAGCGCGTAGGCAAGGACCGCCACCAGCGCGCAGAAGACCAGCGGTGGCAGCGCGCCGACGAGGTCGACCGTATGGTCGATCAGGAAACTCAGCCCGTCCGACACGTCGTCGAAAAACAGGCCGGAGCCGTCCTTCAAGGCATTCATGCCGTTGTTGAGCCAGGGGCCGATCGGGATCTTGTGAGCCGTGATCGCGCTCGTGAGGATATCCATGCGGCGGTTCCGGCTTTCAATGGCGAAGACTTCGGCAGGCTACGGCCGACCGACCCGTCCGATACCGGGCAGGTCGGTTCGCATCCGCCTGGTGCCGGGCAGGTCGGCCCTGCCCGGCTCGGAAGGCTTGGTCCTAAAGGCCGAGGCTGGCCTTCACGGCCGGTAATCCGGGCTGCCCGTCGAGCGTGTTCACGCCCGCGAGCCAGCCGTCGAGGGCCGACGGATTGGCCTTCAGCCAGTCGGTCGCGGCCTTGTCGGGGTCGATGCTGTCGAACAGGATGGAGCCCATGATCTGGTTCTCCATCGGCAGCGTGAACTTCAACTGGTCGAGAAACCTGCCGAGGTTCGGACAGTCGGTCCGCAGGCCCGCCCGCACATTCGTGAGGACCGTGGCGCCGCCATAATCCGGGCCGAACACGTCGTCGCCTCCCGACAGGTAGTCCATCTTGAACTTGGTGTTCATCGGGTGGGGTTCCCAACCCAGGAACACGATCGGCTCTTTCCGCTTCTCGGCCCGCTCGACCTGGCTCAGCATGCCCTGCTCGCTCGACTCGACGAGGTCGAAGCCCTTGAGGCCGAACTTATCAGCTTTGACCATGTCGAGGATCAGCCGGTTGCCGTCGTTGCCCGGTTCGATGCCGTAGATCTTGTTGCCCAGTTGATCCTTGAACTTGGCAATGTCGGCAAAACTTTTCAGGCCGGCTTGGAAAGTATAATCAGGCACCGCAAGTGTGTATTTGGCTCCGGTCAGGTTGGTACCGACCACGTCGACAGTCTTGTCGTCGACATAAGGCTTGCGATCGGCTTCCATGGTCGGCATCCAATTGCCCAGGAAGACGTCGATCTGCTTGTTATGCAGAGATTGATAGGTGACGGGAACCGAGAGCACATCGGTGTGCGGCGTGTAGCCCAGTCCCTTCAGGATCGCCGACGTCGTGGCCGTGGTGGCCGTGATGTCGGTCCAGCCGACGTCGGAGAACTTGACGGGTTTGCAGGCCGGCGGGTCCCCGGCCGCCAACACGGCTCCACCTGATACGGCCAACACGGCCGCCACCGCGGCCCCGATCATCACCTTGCGCATGTCTTTCCTCCGAGTGACGGCCGCTTGGCGCGGCTCGCCCGCAAGGCCCAATGGCGCCTGCAGGTGCAAAAGCTAGACCAGAGCTGATGTGAAGGCGAACAAAACATCTCACCTTCGCATAGGGCTGTGCCACGCCCGCCCTGAGCTCACCCTGGCGCGGGCAGATGATCCTGAGGTGCTCATGAGCCGCCTATCGGACCTCTTGTCCCTGTTTCGCCGAAAGCCGACCGAGGGGTCGGGCGCTCCGGCGCTGCAGCCAGGACGACGGATCTACGCGGTCGGCGACATCCACGGCTTCGCGGATCGCCTCGATACCTTGCTGGGCTTGATCGTCGCGGACTTGGCGGCATCTCCGCCTGTCGAGGCCGAGGCTATTTTCCTGGGTGACTATATCGATCGCGGACCGAACTCAGCCGCCGTGCTCGACCGTCTGGCGCGACGAGACGTTCCACTGCCGTTCAAGGCGCTGCGCGGCAATCACGAAGCGCTGTTGCTCGAAGTTCTCGCGGACCCGGCCGGAATGGCCCATTGGTGCCGGTCGGGTGGGGACGCCACGCTCGCGTCCTACGGCATAGAGATATCGCCGCATGCCCGTGGCAAGCCCTTGAGCCGCGCCCGTGAAGCGCTGCTGGATCGCATGCCCGAACGGCACCGCAGGTTCCTGGCCGATACGGCACTCCATTACGTGGCCGGTCCTTACACGTTCGTTCACGCCGGTTTGAGACCCGGTGTGCCGCTCGACCAGCAGAGCGAGCACGATCTTCTCTGGATCCGCGACGCGTTCTTCCGGTCCGCTCACAGCATCGACGGGGTGGTGGTGCATGGACATACGCCACGCTCCCGGCCGGAGAACGAGACGCATCGCATCAACGTCGACACAGGCGTCTTCAAATACGGCATGCTGACCTGCGTCGTCCTCGAGGGCGCCGAACGACGTTTCCTTTCGACGCGGGACTGAATCTCAGATCGCTTGTAGCGCCTGGAAATTCCTCTGGGCGCTGCGGGCGGCCAGCCATTCCTGAGCGAAATCGGGTGCGACGCGGTAGCGCTCGCCGTCGCTCTCGTACCAGCCGCCCTGGTCGAGGCTCGGCACGGAATCGTCGCCGTGCAGCGCTTGTGTGATGCGGCTGAGCGCATTCGCCACCATGTCGCGAGATCCATGGCGGCGCGCGATGTCCGCGGCAGAACCCTTGCCCGCCGCAATATCGTCGATGATCTCCATGTAGCGCACCGCCGGAGCGGTCCAGCGATCCTGCTGCAACCGGGTAAGGGCGGTATCCACGCGGTCTTTCCAGACGGCATTGGTCATGGAAGCCTCCTGATTGAGGGAGGCGGAGACTAGGCTGATCCCGACCTTTCATGCAATGGGGGCGACGGCCTTGCCGAGAAATAATTAACGTCGCTTTAACGATGGACGCTGTCGCCGTCGGGGAACCTGATCCGGGCCACGGCCATCGCATCGACGTAGCGGCCCGCCTTGAACGCGTAATCGCGCAGCGTTCCCTTGCTCTCTATCCTCTACGGCTCACGAACCTTGGTCGAACAGAAAGCTGCACCATCCCGTCCATTCCGCCTGCGCCCAATCTCCGCGCGCAGAGCCGGTGTTCTCGTGGTAGAGCCCGGCACCGACCCTCGTGAGGTCAGGTGACCCATGAAGCCTCTGCTTCACGCATTGCTACGGCTGACATCCTGGATCTGGAGGGCACTTCGAATGGCGATCACGCGTCAGGTCATTACCTCGCTCGGCCGTGATGGAACGGATCTGCTGGGCAGCAAGAACATCGCGGTCAAGATCGTCGACGACAGCATCGTGTCGGGCTCTCTGCTCACGGTCGAGAGCAATCATTTCTGCGTGCTGAAGTCGCGCGGAGCGGTCCTCAACGTCTACGAGACCGGACAATACGCGCTGGTCACGCCCGACAAGCCGTTGCTCGGCTCGGTGGTCCAGGGCTTCTTCGGAGGGGCGTCGCCCTGGGTCTACGAGGTCATCTACATCAACCGGTCGAAACTGCTGATCCGCAGCCAGGGCATCGCGACCAGCGCCGAGATGGCCGAGATGTCCTACCAGGTCGACTATTACGTCCACGTCGACTCGCAGGCGGCGGCCCTCGACCTCATCACGCACCTGCCGTTCAACGGCAACACCATCGACACAAGGGAGATCGCCGACTACGCGGGCCCCGCCATCGAACAGGCCATCAACCAGGTGGTCCAGGTCACCAAGATGGAAGAGATCAACGAGCATATCTTCGACATCCGGGAAAACGTGAAGACCCATCTCACGGATTTCCTGAAGGTCTACGGGATCCTGCTCAACGATTTGAAAATCCTGATCCTGCCCAAGGACGAGCGCATGCGGGAGCTGATCTCGTTGCAGGCGATCGGGCTCTCGCCGATCGAGGCGGTCCGCTACTA
>CAXTME010000029.1:0-10347 GCA_964245215.1 uncultured Lichenihabitans sp. | reverse complement strand
CGCCGCCGAGCCGGGCCAAGCCCCGGCCGGACGCCGCTGCCGTCGCGGCCGCGCAGGTGCTCGAGCGCCTGTCGCACGACATCGGAGCCCTCGAGGGTCGCGTCCGGGCACAGCCGGTCCCCGAGACGGATCGCATGACCCAGTGGTACCGCAACGAGGCCGAGACCCTGCTTCGCCTGCGCGACCACGATCTCGGCCTCGTGTCCCGGGCCGAGGGCTTGCGGGCCCTCGTGGGCGGGCGCGACGGCTCCTGGCTGATCGAGAATATCCGGCTCGTCGGCGACATTCTCGATCAGATCGCCGAAACGCTACGGATGCGCGCCGCGGCTTTGACGCGTTAGACGTTCGGCCCTGCTTCAGCCCCCAGCGCCGCCACGATGTCGTTGGCCCAGACGATCCGGGCAAATTCGCCATCGAGGTTCGAAAGTGTCATGGCGTGGATGTCTTCGGCCGCGTGGTGATCGCCATCCGGTCCGATCCGGTCGAAGGTCCAGCAGGCGTCGCGCACGAGAAGCGTGTCGAAGCCGAGGTTGCCGGCCATGCGGGCCGTCGTCTCGACACAGTGGTTCGTGGTGGCGCCGCAGATCACGACCGTACCGAACCCGCCCTTTCGCAAGCGCATCTCGAGGTCGGTGCCGATGAAGGAGGAATTCACCCGCTTGACGATCACGGGCTCTTCGGCAAGCTCCTGCGCCTCGCTGCGGACCGCATAGCCGGTCCGGTCCGGACGGAGGGATGAACTCTCTCCGCCGGCGTGACGAACGTGGAAAACGGCAGCGTGGGCGGCCCGGAACGCCGCCAGCAGGTCAGCGATGCGCGCCACGGCCTCGGGGTTGTTGCGGCGCATGCCGGCGGCGGCCCATTCATCGAACGCCCGCTGCACGTCGATGACGAGGAGAGCCGTGTTTTCCGGCGCGATGGTCAGCTTCGAAGGATTGGTCATCTCGCCAACATGGGAAGCCGCATCATTCTTGCCAAAACCCTCGGCAAGGAGAGGGCTGCTCCTCGCCTTGTCACGGGGTTTGAGACCGAGCGGGAGGGTTGTAGACCGCTTCCGACCTCGAAGCGGCATGGGGATTAGTTCGCTATCGGCCCGAACCCGACCGCTAGCCAGCCTGCGGGGCCGCTCCTTGGCGCCTGCTCCCCCACTGTCGCGGTCGTAGCGGCTGACGGGTCGAGATCGTCTGGGCGAGGTTTCTAACGGATGCCAACGGTGGAAAGAAGTGACTCGTGCTCTACACGCGCGCCTCAAGCCGGCTCCGCTCAGCATGAGAATGAATGAGAACTTTCCGCTGTTGGTATGAGACACTACCCTGGCGCTGCTGCACCTGGACGACATCGCGGTCGACCCTGAACCCGCGCGCATGTCTCTGAGCCTAGGAATGCGCTGGACTCACGCGGTCACCAGCCTCTTCCGGGCACTGTCGCCGGACTTTCACTCCCGCGCCGCGGCTGACCGCTCCAGCAGGACGGCGGGCAGTCGCAGGGTGAAGCATGTGCCGGAGCCCAGGCGGCTCCCGACCGCGATCGTGCCGCCGAGCAGTTCGCTGAAGGCCCGCGTCAGGGCCAAGCCGAGGCCGGTGCCGCCGAACTTGCGGGTCGTCGTCTCGTCGGCCTGGGAGAAGCGTTCGAAGAGCCTGCCCACCTGCTCCTCGCTCATGCCGATCCCGGTGTCGGTGACGCTGAACGTCACCAGCCCGTGTCCGTCGGGATCTTCCTCCCGGGTCACTGTGAAAGTGATCCGGCCGCCTTCCGTGAACTTGCACGCGTTGCTCAGCAGGTTGAGGAGGCACTGGCGCAACTTCACCGTATCGGATCGCATGTGTCCGACATCCTCGGCCACCTCCAGAACGAGGTGGTTGCGCCGGCGTTGGACCAGCGAACCGACCGTCCCGGCCACCTCTTCCACCAAGCCCGCGACGTCGATGTCTTCGGCATAGACGTCCATGCGGTCGGCCTCGATCTTGGAGAGATCGAGAACATCGTTGATCAGGCCGAGGAGGTGGCGCGCGTTGGACTTGACTTTGCCGAGATCCTTCAACAGGTCGGGAAGTCCGAGGTCGGCGACATCCTCCTCCATCATTTCGCTGTAGCCGATGACGGCCGAGAGCGGCGTGCGCAGTTCATGGCTCATATTGGCCAAGAAATTGCTCTTCGCCCGGTTGGCAGCCTCCGCGGCGTCCCGCGCCGCCGCGAGTTCGAGCTCCGCAAGCTTGCGGTCGGTGATGTCCTGGATCACGCCGACCAGCCGAGGCGCGAGGCCGCGACCCGACACCGTCTTGGCGTGCCGCCTGAGCCAGCGCAACGCGCCGTCGTTGCCACGGCGGATCCGATATTCCGCAATGGTCGGCGAGGCGGGGTCGCGTCGCCGCTCGGCCGTATAGACGACATCGGCGTCCTCGCGGACGACAAGGCGCGTGAAATAAGCGGTTGGGCAGGGCCGCTGAACCGGGAGCCCGAACAACCGAAACATCTCGGCCGAGGCCTCGATCTCGTCCGTCTCCAGCAGGACCTCGAACGTCCCGATGCCACCGATGTCCTGGGCGAGCAAGAGCCGGGCCTCGCTGCGGCGAAGAGCGAGTTCGGCGCGCGTCCGCTCGACGGCATCCTGCGTGCGCAAAGCCGCCTCGCCGACGAGTCGGACGTCGTGATCGTCCCAGTGCCGCGGCTCATCGTGTTCGGCGAAGAGAAAGGCCACGAGGGCGCCCTGCCGCACGACCGGCACCGCCAGGATGGCAACCGTGTCGGGAGCTGGATCGTTTGCCGCGCCTGCGGCCGTCGTACGCGGATCGGTCCGAAGATCGTAGACGGTCAGAACGCGGCCGGCCTCGAGTTCGCCCTTCAACAAAGGTCCGAAGGTTTCGAGCCTGACGCGCTCGTTGAGGGATGGGCGCTGGTGGTTTCGGCTCCACAGGCCTCTGATCGTGGCATGAATAGCGTCCGGTTCGACTTCGGCATAGCCGACGCGGGCCACGGAGAGCCCCAGACCCAGGATTTCGGCCGCAGTCGCCATGATGCTGGCCGGGTCGTCGGCGTTCTTGAAGCGATCGTCGAGGTCGAACAACAGGCTTCGTCGCATCTGTTCCCAACGCCGATCCGTGATGTCCTGGGCCGTGCCGATCAGGCTTACGACCTGTCCGCCGGCATCCCGCAGGTAATCGGCGCCACGTGCGATCCAGCGGATTTCACCCGTGTCGGCGCGGCGAATGCGGTATTCGACTTTCGTGGCGTCGAGGCCGGCCTTGCGGCGAGCCTCCGAGGTGGTGCGGTCCCGATCGTCCTCGATCACCAGCGCCTCGAAGACGCTCGTCGGGGCTTCGCCCACCGGTTCGAGCCCGAAGAGACGGAAGAACTGGTCGGACGCTGCGGTCACGTTGCGCGCGATATCGGTCGAGAAGGTGCCGACCTGCCCGGCCTCCTGGGCCTGACGCAAGAGCTGTTCGCTGGCGCGCAGTTCGCGGACGGACCGGGTCTCGGCCACGTCGCCGAAGCCTGCCGCGATCGCGGCGGCCAGCAGTTCGGCCGATTGCACGTCGCGCGGCGTGAAAGCGTCCGCGATATCGGACTGAAGTTTGAGGACGCCGATGAACTCCCCGAGCCGTGCGATGGGAGCCGCCAGCAAAGCCTTCACGCCGCGACCGCCGACGAGGACCGGGTCGATCCGAGGATCTCGATCGGCCCGGTCGCTATGCAGCGTCCGGCCTTCGCGAAGGCTGGCGCCCGAGAGACTGCCGTGCATCGGCAGACTTTGCCCGATCCGAGGAGCCAATGTGCCTGCCGCGGCGTCGATGACGAGCTCTTCCCCCCGGCTCAGCTCCACGGCAGACCCCTGGGCTGCGGGAATGACACGCAACGCACACTCGACCACGGCATCGAGGATCGCCGATAGACGGCCGGCGGCCCCGCCGATCTTGGCATAGAGCGCGATCATCGCCTCGTGTCGGTCGATGTCGTGGTGCAGCAGTGTTTCCGCGCGCTGCCGCTCGACGAGCGCACGATCGCGCTCCGCCAGGGCGCGCCGCAGCTCGAGCTGCGTCACGACCTGCCGGGCGAGTGTCTTCAAGGCGGCCTGTTGCTGGTCGGTCAGCCCGTCGGGACGAGGGTCGACGTCGATCACGCAGAGCGAGCCGAACGGGACCTGCTGCGGCGTCTTCAGCACAGCGCCGGCATAGAACCGCAGATGGTCCGGACCGGTCACGAGCGTGTTGTCCCGGGTTCGCGGGTCCCGCGTTAGGTCGGGAATCATCAAGAGGTCGTCCGACGCGAGCGCGTGGACGCAGATCGATTGGGACAACGACGTCTGGCACGGCGCGAACCCGATGCGCGCCTTGAACCATTGCCGGTTCTTGTCGACGAGGCTCACCAAGGATATCGGCACCTCGCAGATCTGGATCGCGAGCTCCACGATGTCGTCGAAACCCGTTTCGGATGCCGTGTCGAGGATGGCATACCGATCGAGCGCCGCGAGCCTCGGGGCTTCGGCATCGTCGGCCGGGGTCGACATTGCCATCATGAACATGCGCCGCAAGGCGAAGCGGGTTCGTGAGATGACGCGTCGTCTCCCGCCATTCTGCCGCTCCCCGCGAATGCTCCCGTGGGTTGGTAGGCTGAACGCCGCGCTTCCACAAGCGACAGTGTCGTCGAGGACACGTCGCGCGCAGGCTTGCCACCTCATCGGAACGCTTGCGGTGATCGACCGCGCACGGTTCCTTACCAAGGTTGCTGGATCGCCGCGGATCCGCGAACTTCCAAACTAGGTGGATGCCCCGAGCCGGTCGTCTCGGGCGCGCTTGGTCCGGGACATCGTTCCAGTCCGCAGACCGTCCGGGTATCCGGCTATTTCTCGCTCGACTCGACCGGCTCCGATTCGGCCGGCGGGGCCTTGCCGCTTTCGGCCTTCTCGGCCTTGGCTTTGGCGCGTTCGGCCGTTTTGGCGGCCTTGGCCTTCTCCCTCTCGCGGCGTTCGAAATCGTAGTTCGGCTTACGGGCCATGCTCGCGGCTCCACGCTCGTGATCACTCAATATGCCATCTGCTGACATGGGTGGCCGCGGGAGGCAAGGCATGATCGCGCCGTCACCACGGCGAGACGACCAGGGTTGCGACCGACGGCGTTTCACCGCGAAGACGTCCGTCCTGCTGGGTTCGTCAGGCGCTCGGGGTGCAAGCGACAAGGTGCCTGCCGGCCGGTGGAGCGGCGCGTCGCATTCGCCGTATTGCAAAATCCTCGCTCGCGGCTCATGTCACTCTGACCCTGCGGATAAGGACAACGCCTTGCTCCTGACGGCCTTCGTGATCGCCACACTCGCCTGGGCGGTACTCGCCCTCTACCTTTCGGTTCGCCAAACTTCCCACGTGGGCCAGCATCGCGACAAGGTCCCGGCGGATTTCGCCACGGGGGTATCGCTCGACGAGCATCGAAAGGCTGCCGATTACACGATGGCCCGCGAACGGGTGGCGCGAGTCGAAACGCTGCTTGACGTCGCCGTGACACTCGCTTGGGTCTTTGGTGGCATCGGTCTTCTTTACGGCGGACTCGCTTCCGTCCTGCCGCCCTCGCTCGGGCTCGGCGTGGCGTTCCTGGTCGGGACAGCCCTCGTCCGGAGCGTGATCGGCCTTCCGGTCTCGCTCTATCGCGTGTTCGTCGTCGAGCGACGCTTCGGCTTTAACCGCATGACGCCGTTGACCTACATCCTCGACCGGCTCCGAGGCGGACTGATCGCGGCTGCCGTCGCGATCCCCTTGCTCTTCGCGGCCCTTTGGGTAATGCGCAGCGTTTCGGGATTGTGGTGGCTTTGGACCTGGGCGGCGCTCGTCGCGCTGATGGCCACAGCGCCCGCGGTCTACGTGCGTTTCGTCGCCCCGCGCTTCAACCGCTTCACACCGTTGGAGCAAGGTCCCTTGCGGGCCAGCATCGAGCGGCTCCTGGTCGCTTCGGGCTTTCGATCGTCGGGGCTCTTCACCATGGATGCCTCGCGCCGAACGGCTCATGGCAACGCCTATTTCATCGGCTTCGGTCGATCGAAACGCATCGTGCTCTTCGACACCCTGATCGCCCAGAGCGCACCCGACGAAATCGAGGCCGTGATCGCGCACGAGTTGGGACACTTCCGTCACAAGCACGTTCTCTACGGGCTGGCGCAGGGAGCACTGATCCTCTTCATCGGTCTCGCAGCCTTCGGTTGGCTCTGCGAGCAGCCTTGGCTCCTTCCCGCCTTCGGCATCGGCTATGCGGATGATGCCTTGAGGCTTTTCGTATGCCTTCTGCTAGCCTCGGTGATCAGCCCGCTCCTGGCACCCCTCACGAACTGGATCTCGCGCCGGAACGAGTTCCAAGCGGACGATTACGCGCGGCGCACCGTCGGGGCAGCACCGATGATCAGCGCGCTGACGGGTCTCGCTCGCGACAATGCCTCGACGCTCACACCCGATCCGCTCTACGCGCTCGCGCACTACTCGCATCCGCCGGTGCCGATCCGCGTCCGACAGATCCGGGACAGCGAGGCGGCCGGCCTGCCGTCGCCGGCCGCAGCCTAAGAGACGCACTTCGAGCTGCAGCGTATTTGCACAGGAACGAGCTTCAGAACTTTTCGACCCAAGGCCGCAGTTCCGTCTCGAACGTCCAAGCGTCGCGCGGCTGCCGCAACAGATCGAGGTAGCAACGCGCGACCCCGTCGGGCGACAGCATGCTGTCCGGCCGGTCCGCCGGGACAGGCCGCGCGGCGCTGCGCACGCCGCCGTCGATGATCACGTGGGCCACGTGGATCCCCTTCGGTCCGAGTTCCCGCGCGGCGCTCTGCGCCAGGCCGCGCAGGGCGAACTTGCCCATGGCAAAAGCCGACGACATCGCGAAGCCCTTGATGCTGGCCGAGGCGCCGGTCAGCAGGATGGCACCGTGGCTGTGGGGCAGCATGCGCCGCGCCGCCTGCTGGACCGCGAGAAAGCCGCCGAAGGCCGAGATGGCGAGCGCGTTCCTGACAGCCTCGGGGTCGATCTCGGCCACGGATCCGGGGACGCGGAGGCTCGGATTGTAGATCACGACGTCGGGCTCCCCGAGTTTGCTGTCGAAAGCGTCGAAGAGCCGGGCCACGGCCGCGGGATCCGCTGCATCGGCCGCGAAGGTGACGGCGCCGGTCTCTTTCTCCAGAACTGCCAGCTTTTCGATGTTACGAGCCGCAAGGCCCACGCTCACGCCCTCAGCCGTCAGCAAGCGGGCGAGCGATGCGCTGATCCCCGCCCCTGCGCCGATGATCAAAGCTCGCCGATAAATGAGATCCGCCATGGTGATCCTCCGTCGGTCGGCCCGACACGGTCCGACAACGCCCCTTCATATGGGATCGGGCGGAGGGACCGCAGGCTCATGATGCAGCCGAAAGATCCTCCCCTCTTCGCCAAGCGAGCCGGACGCCACCCAACACTGGGTCACCACAGGGCGGCGAGAATTCCTTGTTGCGGCTGCGAAGCCCTATCCCTATCGTAACGGTAACGAGAAGATCGGGGAGAGTGCCTGGATGAGCGTGAGCTCGACCGCTTATGCGCAGACCGCGCCGGTTCTACAATTGACCAATATCGGCAAGGATTTCGGCGCCATACGGGCTCTGTCCGATATCGACCTGTCGATCGCACCGGGCGAGGTCGTGGGCCTCATGGGCGACAACGGGGCCGGCAAGTCGACCCTCGTCAAGATCATCGCCGGCAATTTCCATCCGACCCATGGCACGATCCGTTTCGATGGCGTCGAGCACCGCTTCGACCGGCCCCTCGATGCCCGCGCGGCGGGAATCGAGGTCGTGTACCAGGATCTGGCCCTCGCCAATAACGTCAGCGCGGCCGCCAACGTCTTCCTCGGACGGGAGATGGTCCGCAAGGTCGGCCCTTTCTCCTTCCTCGACCACAAGGCCATGAACGCCCGGGCGCTCGAGCTGTTCGGCGAGCTGAAATCCGAAACACGCCCGCGCGATCTCGTGAAATCCATGTCGGGCGGCCAGCGTCAGGCCGTCGCGATCGCCCGCACGCGGCTCGCGAAAGCCAAGCTCATCCTGATGGACGAGCCGACGGCCGCGATCTCGGTTCGACAGGTCGCCGAAGTGCTCGACCTGATCCGCCGCCTGCGCGACGGCGGCGTGGCCGTGATCCTGATCTCGCATCGCATGCCCGACGTCTTCAGCGTCTGCGACCGGGTCGTGGTGTTGCGGCGCGGCGAGAAGCGGGCCGACAAGCTCGTCGAACTGTCGAGTCCCGAGGAAGTGACGGCGCTCATCACCGGCGCCAAGGAGTTCGCCTGATGTCCCAAGAGGCGGCACCTTCGATCGTCTTCACCAATGTCGGGCGTGACCGTTGGTACCGGCGCGGCGCCCTGTCGTCGCAGACCGCCTATGTGGCGATCGCCTTCGTGGTCATCACGGCCCTGGTGGCGATCTTCGCCAACCATTTCCTGTCGCCCAACAACCTGCTCAACACCTCCAAGAACTTCAGCTACATCGCGATCGTGGCGCTCGGCTCGACCCTGGTGATCATCACGGGCGGCATCGATCTTTCGGTCGGCTCCGTCATGGCGCTCACTGCAGTTTTGACCGCCATGCTGATGAAATCGTTCAGCACGTCGTTCCTGGCCGCGATCCCGCTCGGCGTCATGGTGGCCGCGGTACTCTGCGGCATGGCGGTGGCGGCCTTCGTCGGCTTGGTCAACGGCCTGTTGATCGCCAAGGTCCGGCTCTCGCCCTTCGTCACGACGCTCGGCACCTTGTCGATCTGCCGCGGCATCACTTACGTGATCACGCAGGGACGCGGCCAGGCGCCGACCGGCCCCGGCGTCGACACGTTCTATGCCTTGAGCGACGGCAAGGTCTTCGGCCTGCCCGTGGCGCTGATCTACCTCATGGTCCTGTCCGTCATCATGGCGGTGGCGTTGCGCCATAGCCGCTGGGGCCGCTACGTCTTCGTGCTCGGCGGCAACGAGCGCGCCGCCCAGTTGACCGGCGTGGCTGTCGCTCGGGTCAAGATCTCGGTCTATGTGCTCTGCGCCATGGGGGCGGGCTTCGCCGGGATCCTGATCGTGGGCTGGCTCGGGTCGGCACCGGCCAATCTCGCGGTCGGCTACGAACTCAAGATCATCGCGGCCTCGGTCATCGGCGGCGCCGACCTCGCGGGCGGGATCGGCGGTCCCGCCGGTGCCGTGATCGGGGCGGCACTGATCGAAGTCATCCGCAACGGCCTCGCGCTCTTCGGTGCCGACACCTACTGGGAGCAGGTCTTCGTCGGCAGCATCATCATCCTGGCCGTCCTGGTCGATCGAATTCGCACCCGCCAGCCCGAATAGGCGCTGCGGGCGCAAACCGTTCCGGCCCGGGCGAAGATCCGGCGCCGCGAAGCAACCTGGGAGAACACGCTCATGAAGTCCTTGCTATTGGCGGCCGTCGCGGCCGTTTCGCTGATGCCGGCCGCCTATGCGGCCGACGCCTACAAGTTCGCCCTCATCCCGAAGGGCATGGACAATCCCTATTTCGATCTCTCGCGCGACGGCTGCATGGCCGAAGCCAAGAAGATTGGCGTCACCTGCATCTACAAGGGTCCGGCCACCCACGAGCCCGCCACCGAAGTGCAGATCATGCAGGACTTCGTGACCCAGGGTGTCGACGGCATCGCGATCTCGGTCGCCGACGCCGACAGCGTGACCGGCGTCATCAAGCAGGCGCGCGACGCCAATATCCCGGTCATCACCTTCGACGCCGACGCGCCGAACTCCGCCCGGCAGGCTTATGAGGGCACGGACAATACCGAGATGGGCCGCGAACTCGGCCGCCAGCTCATCAAGGCGCATCCGCAGCCCTCGACCTTCGCGACCCAGTCGGGTGGTCCCGCGGCCCAGAACCTCAACGAGCGCCTGGCCGGCCTCTACGAGGTGCTGAAGGGTGCGGGCTGGACGGAAGTCAAGGGTTCACCCGCCTTCTGCAACGACGATGCGGCTCTCGCGGCCCAGCAGCTCAGCGATTTCGCCACCGCCAACCCCGACATCGGCGCCATCATCCCGGTCGGCGGCTGGGCGCTCTTCGCCCCCAAGGCCTACAAGGGCTACGTGGACGCCAACATGGACAAGGTGAAGGCCGGCAAGTTCCCCCTCGTCATGCCCGACACCCTGCCGGTGGAGTTGCAGCTCCTGAAGGACGGTTACGCCACGGTGCTGGTCGGCCAGCGCCCCTACGAGATGGGTGAGAAGGCCATGGACCTCCTCGTGTCGCTCAAGAAAGGCGAGACGGTTCCGGTCTCGAACAAGGCCGGCCTCGACGTCGTCACCAAGGATAATGTCGACAAGTTCCTGAAGCCGTAAGACGAGAAAACCCTTCTCCCGC
>CAXTME010000028.1:0-45534 GCA_964245215.1 uncultured Lichenihabitans sp. | reverse complement strand
ATGCAGCACCCCCCGCCGGGCCGCATGGGCGACCGCGTCGGTACGGCCGGTGGCGTCGAACTTGTCGAGCACCTGGCCGACGTGGAATTTCGCGGTGTGGACCGAGATGCCGAGCCGGCGGGCGATCGTCTTGTTGGAGGCGCCTTCGGCCAGCAGCACCAGCACCTCGGTCTCGCGCGGCGTCAACGCCGGCTCGGCCTCCGGGTCGATCGGGTCCCGCATCCCGGAGCCGATGATCGCCACGTCCGACGCCTCGCCCGGCGCGGCGAGCCGCAGGCCCGGCACGGCGCCGAGCAGGGCCGCGACCCGGTCGCCGAGCGCCGGGTCGTCGAGCCTCAACGCCACGACGAGCGTCGCGGACCCGTCGATCAAGCCTGCGGCCTTTCCGCGATCGTGAGCGGCAGGTCCAAGGCCTCGCCGGCGCGGCGCAGCCCCAGCACGACGGTGCGTCCGACGCTGTCGGGCCCGAGCCTCCGCATCAGGGCGTCGACCCCCGCCAGCGGCTGGCCGTCCAGGCTCACGATGACGTCGCCCTGGCGCACGCCCGCCGCGACACCCGGGCCGGCCGGATCGATGCTCATCACCATGGCGCCCTTGCTGCGGTCGCCCGCCACCCGGACCGGCTGCAGACCGAGGCCGAGATAGCCGCGCGGGATGCGGCCGTGGGTTTCGAGCAGATGGGCGACGCGTCCGATGGTGGCGGCCGGGATCACGAGCGTGCGCCGGCGCGGCCCGTAGACCGCCATGCCGGTACCGTGCCCGACGGCGTCAAGTACGAGGGCGCCCTCGGCCTGGCGGCGGAGCTTGAGGTCGAGTTCGATCCGGGCCGCGATGTCGCCGCCGCGCATGGAGCGCCACGCCGGACCCGCGACCGATACGGCGCCGAAGGCCACGAGCGACGCGCCGTCCTGCGCCCCGACCGCCAGGGCCAGAGCCCCGGCCCGCAAGGGCGCGGGGTCGAGGGCCACGGGCGGCAGCCCGGCACCCTCGACCCGCAGCAGTGCCACGTCGGTCGTCGGGTCGCGGCCCACGAGGACGGCCTTGCGGCGCTCGCCGCCGGGCAGCGTCACCGCGATCTCGCCCTCGTCGGCCAGGGCCTCGTCGGCCGTGACCACGAGATCGGGCCGCCAGGCGAAGCCGCTCGACAGGGCGCGATGGGAATGGACCGCGACGACGCTCGGGGCCGCGCCGGCCACGATGTCGGCCAGCGCGGTCGAGAGGTTCGAAAATTCCGTGTCGGACATGGGGTTCTCCTGCGGTCCCAATGTGCGATGCTTGCGGACGCTTTCCACCTGCCCGGGTGGGCAGGCCGGCAGAGGCATGGTGTCCCGAGAGATCGGCCGGGGGTCTTTCCAAGCGGGCCGCGTCGCTCGATGCTGGACGGGTTCAGTCGCGGGATCGCCCATGCCCTGGTTTACGCTCTGCTGGCTCATCGTCGCGGCCGTGGTGGTCGGCGTGGCGACGTCGCGCACCCGTCCTCACGCGTGGCGCCTGGCCCTGAGTGCGGTCTCGCTCGCGCTCCTGACCGCGACGCTGCTTCCGATCGTCGGCTCGACCGCAGCCCCGCACTACGATCCGGACCTCGCGCCGGCGGCCCTGCTGTCGGAAAAGCTGTTCGTCGCGGTCTGGTGGGTCCTCGTGGCCCGCGTCGCGATCCTCACGGGCCGGATCGCCATGCGGATCGACCGCAGGCCGCACGCGGCACGCCTCGCGTCCGACCTCGCGGCGGGTGCCGTCTATCTCGGGGCCTGGCTCGCCATCGTGGACGTGGCGTTCGGGGTCTCGGTCACGGGCCTCGTCGCCACCTCCGGCATCATCGCGATCGTGCTGGGCCTGGCGCTGCAGAGCACGCTGGGCGACCTGTTCTCCGGCGTCGCGATCGGCATCGACCGGCCCTTCGGCATCGGCGACCTCGTCTGGATCGAGGGTGGCATCGAGGGACGGGTGGTCGAGACCAACTGGCGCTCGACCCGGATCATGACGGCCGCGAGCGACGTCGCCACGATCCCGAACAGCGTCGTGGCGAAATCCCGCCTCCTGAACCGGAGCGCCCCGACGGAGAACCGGACCGATACGGTCAAGATCATGCTCGACCCCGCGGTGCCGCCCGAGACCGGCATCGCGTTGCTCAAGGCCGCGAGCCTCAACGCCACGGCCGCGACGTTCGGCAAGGCGCCGACCGTGATCTGCACCGAACTCGGCGGCCACGGCACGAGCTACGAGATCGGCTTCACGGCGCCGCTCGGCTCGCTAGGGGAGGTGCGGTCCGACCTGCTGCGGCAGGTGGCCCGCCACGCGCGCCACAAGGGGGTCGCGCTGGCGCCGCAGAACGGTACGGCGCTGGTCCCCATCGCGGCCCCGGCGCCCGTCGACCTCCTCACGGCCGTTCCCCTGTTCGAAGTGCTGACCCCGGAGGACCGGGAGAGCTTCGCGTCGCGGTTGCTGACGCGCCGGGGCAAGGCCGGCGAGACGATCTTCGTCCAGGGCGGGGCCGTGGCGTCGCTCTTCATCATCGCGGAGGGCGCCTTCGAGGCGACCCGCGACGAGGGAACTGGCCCGGTCCGCCTCGGCACGCTCGGACCCGGCGACGATGTCGGCGAGATGGCCTTGCTGACCGGGAGCGACAATCCCGTCACCATCACGGCCCTGACGCGCTTCACGGTTTACGAAGTCACGAAGGACCTCATCGCACCCCTGCTGCGCGACAATCCCGCGCTTGTGAAGGCGCTCGAAGCGGGCGCCGCGCGGTCGCAGGCCGCCCTCGACCGCTCCGTCTCGGCGCGGGCCGCCCATGGCGCCGATACCGGTGGCAACCTCATCGACCGCATCCGCGCCTTCTTCGCCATGCGGGACGCCGCGGCGTGACGAGCCCGATGCTGGCAGCGGCGGTTCTCGCTGTGTCGACCGGCCTCGCCGATGCCGGCGAGCCGAGGCTCGCTTTCGACGTGATCCCGTTGTTCGAGCGCTACGATCCGACCTACCGGGCCGACCGCGCGGCCGCACGGCAGCCGCTGAATAGCCTGGCCGAACGCGTCCACGCCCTCGAGACGAGCGGCAGCCCGGCGACCCGTTGCGCCCAGGAACGCCTCACCGAGTTGCGCACCACGGTCCACGATACGGCCGACTTCTCTCGGGCCCGGGCCGAGACCGAGGCCCTGGAGCGCCTGCTGGCTGCACCGGACAGCGAAACGGCGCCCGATGGTCCCGATCACGACGGCGCCTGGGGGCGCTGCTACAGCCAATGGTATCTGCGCCTCGATACCTCTTACGATGCGATCTCCGAGCGCGAGACCGCCCTGCCGGTGCCGGCGACCTTCCGGCTGTCGGCACGCCGTAGCCGGCCCCCTCCGGGCTCGCGGGGCGCGTGAGAGCCTGACCCGACCCGTCAGGCGGCGGATGCTGGTACCGAGAGCGGGTCCGTTCGATCGGCCCGGTTGACGCCGCCGACCGAGGCGCCATAGTCCCCGGCATGAGCGATGAACCGAACCCGTCCCAGCGCGACATGATGCGATCCCTCTACGAGATCCACGGCGACGATGAGACCGCCGTGTGCGAGGCCTATGCCGACGCCGAGAGGGCTGGCGAGGTGAAGCGTGAAAGCGACGACCGCGGCGAGTTCGCGGAGAGCTACGCCCGTCGCCTGTGGCAGGACGGCAAGGCCAAGGGATGGCTGGCATGAAGGGCACAAGTGCCCCTTGACTGGCTTCGGATACAGCATCGTACCTTAACCAACGGGGTAATGTACCGTTATGGATGGTGTCGTAAGCTTGGCGTCCTGAAGGGACAGGATCAATGTCATACGAACAAGCCCAATCCTACTACTCAAATTACAGCGAACCGTCCGCAGGTTATTATGGCGATACCTACTCATACTATAACGAAACATCATCTAACAGTCAGTATGGATACTTCTATCAGCATATCTCGCTGTTCGACGAAGCTGGTCTATACGATCACGAAGTCTATGAGTCGAAAGGTCCAAACTTAGAAACTCTCAATGCGTATACGAGTAGCTATTACGGTGGTGTATCGACATACGATGTCCAACACACGGTGACACCGTTGGACGGAGTCTACGAAAGCTACGGGAGTCGTGAAACATCAGTCTACAATTCCAATTACGCAACGGCTTCCGACGATTACGTCACTTTTAGCAACCAACAATCCTACTCCGTCTTCAGCTCCTACGATTATGCGACCGGATCATCGGTGCTATCGTACGATTCCAGGTCGTTCTATGACTCAGGTTTTTACGAGTATAATCGCTCGTTCTACTCGGGCCCAGACGGGTCCAGCGCACAATACTACGGATCTTACCATTACAGCTACACTCAGTGATCGAAAGCATAGCCAACCAAGTCGCTTCGCTGGGGGCCCGACACAAGGCTCGGGCCTCGCTCGCGCATCGACGGCCATCTCGGCGCCGAACCGGATTGCGACATCCGGACGTTGAAGGCAAGCCTGTTCGGGGATAATGACGGGTTAGAGATCGGAGCTGCGGCATGCCTGACGTCACGCGCCTGCTCACGGCTGACGGCGACGACTTCGTCACTCGGAGCCGTCCTGGGCTGCCGTTGACCCTGAACGGGATCGATGGCGACCGTCATGCCGGCGTGGAGCGCGGCGCGGACGCGCGGACACCCTGGCATAAACGCGGAACTCCGATCGCCAATACGCGCCAACTCTCCATCGTTTCCGTCGAGGATTGCGCCGAGATCGCCCTGCTTCTGGAGGTCGACGAGATCGACCCCGCCTTGCTGGGCGCCAATATCGTGATCGGCGGGTTTCCGCAGCTCAGCCTTCTCGCACCGGCGTCGCGCCTGCAGTTTCCCTCGGGGGCCACGATCTTCGTCACCGAGCAGAATGCGCCCTGCCGCCATCCGGCCGAAAAGCTTGCCGCAGCGCATGGGCGGCCGCGCCTCGTCGCGGGGTTTGCCCGGGCCGCGATCGGCCGCCGGGGTGTCGTGGCAATCGTCGAACGGGCGGGCACGGTCGAGGTCGGCGATCCCGTCCGCTCCTGGGCTTCTCCGGCCCAGGTGTCCAGGCCCAAGATGGCTGCGCCGATGCTCCTGGCACGCCTTTGATGACATCGCGTGGCTGAGCACGAAGCCTCGGCTCGGGACTGGGCCATTGCGCTGACCCGCCAGCCGAGCGCGACGGGAACCGCGGAGGAGGCCGCTTTCGGCCCCTGGCTGGCGGCGCGGCTGGCGGCGGCCTTTGCGACATGGCACGCCGACGTCTGGACGTTCCCGGTCGCCCCCGGCGATGCGCGTCATTGCGTGGCCCTGCTGGTCCGCGGCGGCCAGAGCCGCGGCAGCGAGAAAAGCCGCGAGACCGTCGTGCTGACCGGTCACTACGACACCGTCTCGACCCGCGACTACGGCGACCTCGCGGATCTCGCCACCGACCCCGAGGCTCTGGCGCCGGCCCTCCTGGCGCGATTGTCCGCGACCGCGTCCACCCCCGCGGAGGTGCGGGCCAAGGCGGATCTCGCATCCGGCGCCTTCCTGCCCGGCCGAGGCCTCCTCGATATGAAGGGCGGTCTTGCGGCCGGCATCGCGGCCGCGGAACGGTTCGCGGCGGCGGGCGGACGCGGCAACGTCCTGTTCCTCGCGGTGCCCGACGAGGAGGCCGCCTCGTCGGGCGCCCGCCGCGCCGCGCCCGAACTCGGCGCCATCGCGAGCGCGCAGGATCTCGTTCTCGTCGCGGCCCTCAACCTCGACGCCATCGCCGACGACCGCGATGGCGCGGACGGCCGCGTGGTCGCGCTCGGGACGATCGGCAAGCTGCTCCCCACCGCCTTCGTGGTCGGCCTGCCGACCCACGCCGGATATCCTCACGCAGGGATCAATGCGGCGGTCCTGGCCGCCGCCATCGCGGCCCGCGTCGAATGGGCTCCCGAGCTCACGGATCCGGGCAAAGGCCCGGGAACGCCGCCCAGCCTCTTGAGTCTCCGCGACGGCAAGCCGGGCTACGACGTCACGACGCCCGCGACGGCTTTCGCGACCTTCAACGTCCTCACCGTATCACGCAGCCCCGGAGAGGTGCTGGACGCCTTCGACGCCCTCTGCCGCGAGGCCGTCGATCGCGCGCTTGCGGAACTGCGGCTCCGCCGAGCGGAGTTCCGCGCCTCGCCGGCGGCTATCGACGAGGTCGCCGCCATGCCCGTCATGCGCTTCGCAACCGTTGCGGACCACGCCCGCCGGAGCAAGCCCATGGCGCTCGGGGCTACCCTCGACGGCCTCGACGTCCCGACGATCCCGCTTCCGGAACGCTGCCGGATCCTCACCGAACGGCTGTGGCAGGCCAGCGGACTCTCGGGTCCGGCCGTCGTGACGGGGTTCGGATCGATCCCCTATCTGCCGACGCGGCTCTCCGCTTCGCCGAACGCCCTGAGGCTCGCGACGGCCGTGTCGGAGGCGAGGCAAGCGGTCGGCGCGCGGCACGGCACGACCATCGGCGCCGATCCGGTGTTCGCCGGCATCTCGGACATGAGCTTTCTCGGGGAGGCCGACGAGGCCTCGCTGGCCCCGGTGGCGTACAACACGCCGGGCTGGGCCGAATGGGTACAATGGCCCGAACGGGGCGGCATCGCCGGGCTGCCGATCGTCAATGTGGGGCCCTGGGGTCGCGACTACCACACGCCGCTCGAACGGATCCACGTCGCCTATGGCTTCGAGGTGCTGCCCGACCTCGTCGAGGCGATCGTGCAGGGGGTGCTGAACCGCGGACAAGCATAGCCAACATCAACTCGCGAGCCCGTAGTCGAAGGCCAGCTGTCGCGGCGCGTCGCGGCGCGTTGCAGCGAGCCGCCCTTCGGCCAAGGCCGCCGCGAGATGCGGGTCGACGCCGAGGTCCTGGCGGATCAGACCATGCGACCAGCGATGCCGGGATCGAGGACGGTTCCAGGGCGGACTATCGACCAAAGGGTACCAGCAGAGACCGACGATCTCGGCGCCTCCGGCCTCGGCGACCGCGATCTCCTCGAGGATGTGCCGCAACCAGTCGCCCTTGGTCCAGCCGGGGTGCTGGCGATGGTGGGCGGGATGACCGTCGTGCCAGCTCGTCTCGGCCACCAGGATGGGGCGGCGATAGCGCCGCGCGACCTTGATCAGGACTTTGCGCAGCGACGTTCGGGCGGTGTGCGGGTAATAATTGACCCCGACGACATCGGCGAGGCCCGCCGCCACGAGAGCGTCCGTCGCCGCGAACTGCCGCTCGCCGATCCCGGTGATCGGGTCCGTGGAGAGGAACCGGGCGTCGGGATGGTGCTGTTTCAAGACGCGGCCCATCGTTATGGCGAGGTGCACCGCCGCCTCGCGCGGCATTCCGCACAGCATGGGATAGACCGAGGGTTCGTTGACCGGGCACACCCACAACGGCGTGTCCCGGCGCGCCGCTTCCGCGACCCTCCTCGCATGCGCCACGGGGTCTTCGGGCGGATCGAAGTGGTTGAGGTCCCAGATCACATCCAGGCCGGCCGCCTGGGCGGTCCTGATCCGGGCCGCGGGATCGTGACGCCAAGGCAGGCCATCGCGGGCGCGGGCAAGGCCGTGCTCGCGCGCGATCCTGTAATGCTCGGCCATGCGATCCCCCGGCAGGTGCCGGGTGGTGGCCAGGAGATCGTGGCCGTTCCAGCCCAAACGGCCGCATTCGAACCCTGCCAGGATCGCCGTCAACCTAGGGGCCCACGAACCTGCGGAATTGAAAGCGGTTGGGGACCACGCGCCTTTCTCATATGCCTCTCACCGTTCGTCGTGTCTCCTGAAATGTAAATCGAGCTGCCGAAGCGCTGGTTCGACAATGTCGATTTAGCGGACGTGCTTCAAGCCATCGGCAGGCTCGACCGCGCGTCCTCCACTGTCGGCGTGCCGCCCGATTGAGGTCGGGCCACGACTGGCTTAAAGCGACGGTCGAACGGATCCGCTCGAGGTCCATGCCGCAACGAAAGTCTCCGACCTCGTGAAGATCACGCAGCTCACCCACCACGATCTCGATGGCTACGGCGCGTCGACCGTGGCCGCCGCCCACGCCGACATCGCCCGGATCGTACACGTGCCGCGCTATTCCGACGTAGGTCCTGTCGTGGCGGCCGAACTGCACCGCCTTTCGCGGGCCTCGGCACCGGAGATGCTGCTCATGACCGATCTCGGACTCGAAGCGGTGGCCGTGACCTTCATCAAGGATTTCGCGGCCATGAATACGCGGCGCGCGGCCGAGCGGCATCACCGGCTCGTCGTGCTCGATCATCACGCGTCCTCGGGCGACCAGCTGGCCGCGCAGGGCTTGCTCCCGGCCTTGAGCACCTCGACGATCTGGCCGAGCCTCAAGACGTTCCTGCCCGACGATCCCGCCATCACGATACTGATCGACGAGACGCGATGCGCCACGCGATTGGCGAACGATCACCGGGATCTCTACGGCACCAAGGCGCCGGAAGCTGACGCATTGGACGCCCTGCCGATCCTCGTCGAGGCCATCGACGCGGTCGACCTTTGGCAGAAGAACCGGCCGATCTTCCGCCAGGCTCTCGTACTCGACGAAGTGTTCTGGGAAAACGTGACGGGTTTCATCCCGGTCGGCCATCCGTGGCATGACGGCTTCGTGGGCCGGTTGCTGCTGGGGCTCGCGGCGCGCCTCGGCGGAGGGGCCACGCCGGCCGCCATCGAACGCGAAGCCGGCGTCCTACGGGCGCAGGTGGTCGACGACATGCTGCACGCCGAACCGGGCGACGATCGTGAGCAGACGACGCGCATGCGGATCGCACCGGTCCTGGCGCGCTCGCCGGACCTCTTCATGCGTCTTCCGGGTGGGGCCAAGCTGTCGTTCGGCCTCGATTCCGGCACGTTCCAGCGCGTCTCGGACGCCATCATGGTCAGTGGCGATGCCACGCTGGTGATCAACGTGCAGCGGTCCGGGTCGATGTCGTTCCGTTCCAACGACGAGACGGCGCTCGATGCGGCCCGCAAGTTCCGGGGTGGCGGCCATAAGGACGCTGCCGGCGGCCGGCTCGTCAGCGGCGCGGCGGTGTCGCTCGCCGACGCAGCCGCTCAAGTGGTGCCGGTTCTCGACCCACCGAAGCCCGACCTGTCGAAGAGCCCCTTCGCGGCCCTGCAAGGATTCAAGGCCTAGGCTGTAGGACCGATCGCCGGAGGCGTAGGGTGAACGGAAGCGCCAACGCGCAGAGTCCGGCCATCACCCAGAAGGCGTGCAGGCCGAACCAGACGTAGAGATAGCCCGATCCGAAGGTCAGAACGGCGGACGCGATGCCGAGGGCGAAATTGCCATAGACCGATTGCGCGGTGGCGGAGAGCCGAACCGGCACGGCGGTGCCGATGATCCGCATGGCGCTGAGATGGAACAGCGCGAAGGTCAAGCCGTGCAAGGCTTGAACCGAGATCAGCGCCGGCAGGGCGGTCGTGGTCGCGAGCACGCCCCAACGCAGGATCCCTGCGGTCGCGGATAGCCCGGCGCAGCCCGCCGGCCCCAGCCGCTCGATCAGCCAAGGGCCGATCACGAAGAAGACCAGGACCTCGGCCACGACCGATTCCGACCAGAGCAGGCTGACGACCGTGCCGTCGTCGCCGGCCGCACGCCAGGTGATCACCGCATAGGCGTCGTTGAGCGCGTGGCTTCCGATCACGAGAGACGCGATGATCAACAGCAGGCGGAAGGCCGGGATGCCGAGCAGTTCCCGGAACGTCCCTCCGGCGCGGTCCTGGGGAAGGCGCGCCGGCGCTGGCTGCGGCTCTTCCACGCGCGTCGCGCATCCCGCCATGACGAGAAACAGGGCGCTGCTCGCGACGATGATGACGAAAAGTCCGAAGCGGTCGACGAGTTGACCCGACAGAAGCGTGCCACCCACGAAGGCCGCCGATCCCGTTCCCCGCACCCACCCGTACTGAAAACCGCGGCGTGCGGTCGAGGCCGAGACCGCCAAGGCGTCCGATAACGGCGCCAGCGTCGCCTCGGCCGCGGAATGGGCCATGCAGACGAGGAGCAGCGGCACGAAACCCCAGGCCACGAGGTAGCCGGAACCGAGGATGCCGGCCAGGGCTGCGGCGACGGCCAGCACGAAGCGACGGGTCCCTACAGCATCGGCGAGCCGGCCCAGCATCGGTCCGGCCACGATCCGCACGACGGTCCCGGCGGCCAGCACCGTGCCGATCTTCTCGATGGCCAAACCATGGCTCTGAAGAAAGGCGGGAAGATAGGCGGATTCGGTCCCGTAGGCGCAGAAGAGGGCCGCGAAGAGCATGAGGTAGCCCGGCAGCGCCGAGGTGCCGAGCTTAGCCGGAGGTTCGAGGGTCGCGTCGCTCGTCGTTGCTGTCATGGTGCATCACGGGCCCGTACGATCCGAAGCCGTCCGAGGCTCCGGCCGAGCCCGGAGTCCGGGTCGAACGCGAGGCTCCGGCGCGGTCGTCAGACGCCAACCGACGAGCCAGAAGATCAGGCCCGCCAAAGCAACGCAACCCAGAAGCAGGAAAGCGGCCCGGTAGCCCGCGAATTGCGCCACAACGCCCGCGAGGATCGGGCTCAGGGTTGCACCCGCCCCATAAGCCGTCATGACGCCGCCAAGCCCGGCACTGGCATGCCCCGAGTCCGACATGACGTCGGCCACGAGGGCCGGGATACACACGCCGGCCAAACCCATGCTCAGTCCTTCAAGAACTTCGATGAGCGCGATACACCAGAGGTCACTGCTCCAGGCGGCGAGGCAGGCGCGGATCGCGACGATGCCGAGAGCGGCCGCCAGAAGCGACACATTGCCGAACCGTGCCGACAGCCTGGGCACTGTCAGCGCGGCCGCCATCATGCATAGCTGAGCCGTTACCGTCATGGCACCGGCCGTGAGGCTCGGGTCCCTACCCTGCTGGGCGAGCGACTGCGCAAGAAACGGCAGCATGGCGCCGTTCGCGGTCTGGAACGCGAAGGCGGCGCCGCCGAGGACCAGGAGGGGGTGGCTCTCCACGAGAGCCCGCCAAGCCGATCGCGACCCTGGATCTCCGCCGCGCGCGGCCTCGTGATCGATCGTGCCGGGATCGATACGCAACACCACGGCCGTACTGGCGGCCGCCATGACGGCGATGGCCAATGCCACCCAGCCGAGTCCCAGCCAGTAGCCGAGCGCCGCCGACAAGGCCGCGTTCACGGCGTTGCCGGCATGGTTGAAGGCTTCGTTCCGGGCGACCCTCCGGCCGTAGACCTGCTGGCCGACGATCCCCAACGTGAGGGCCGCCACCAGCGGGGCGAGACTGGTATCGGCCACGCCGATGATCACCTGACCGAGCGCCGTCAGCCCCAGCGACGAAGTGGCGACGATAAGGGCAGCCCCGATCGCAATGCCGCTGACTGCAGCGATCACCGCGGCGCGTTTGGCCGTGATGCGATCGATCACGGAGCCGAGCGGCGTCGTGGCGGCGATGCCCGCCAGTCCGGCGATGCTCATCGCGATGCCGGTGCTTGCGGGATCGAATCCCCGGCTCTGCAGGAACACGCCCAAGAACGGGCCGAAGCCCTCTCGCGCTCCCGCCAGCGCGAAGTTCAGCGCGTCGAGTCCCGGACCTGCATTCATGGAGTGGACTCGAGCCCGCCTGTGTGTGCTACCCACTTAGAGTCGGACTGCGGCGGTAAAAGGGGACGGACCTGCGGCTCTATGGTGCACCGCAACCGACGCGTCAACGTGAATGCGCGACCGAGCTATAGGCGGCCCGAGAGTGCGCAGATGTTGGGGGCCGAGCCAGAGCGGTTCAGTCAGTTTTGGAATCCAAGAGGATCATCGGCCGTCATCGCGAGCGCACCGCAAGTGGAGAGTCGCGGGACCCAGCCTTGTCCCGGGTCACGCACTAGGTTGCTTCGTCGCTACACGCCTCGCTGGCGAAAGCTAAAGCTCAAGCTTTGAGTCGATGACCCTTGAAGGAAGAACCACCATGAGCAGGCCCCCGATCCATCCCGGTGAGATCCTTGTCGACGAATTGACCGAAGCGGGCATCAGCGCCGCCGAACTGGCCCGCCAGTTGAAGGTCCCTCCCAAACGTATCAGCCAGATCATCGCCGGCCGGCGTAATATCTCCGGGGACACGGCCCTGCGCCTCGGCCACTGGTTCGGCAACAAGGCCGCCTTCTGGCTCGATCTGCAAACGGCCTACGAACTGCGCTTGGCCGAACGGGAAATGGGCGCGGAGATCGAAGCGCTGCCGGTTCGTTCGAGCGCTGCCCCCTCGTAGAAGCGCCGAGGCTGCTCTAAATGCAAAGCAAGAGATAGCATCGGACGGTCGCGCGGTTCCGGCTGATACCCCTCAGCCCCTGCTTCGCGCGGATCTCGTCGGGCGCACGAGAGAACCGATGAAGTTGCGAAGCTCGGTCTGACGAAGCTCGGGCGCCGTGACCTGCTCGTCCAAGCCGAGGCGCCAGGCAAGGTCGCGGCGGTCGGGCTCACGGTCGAGAGCATCGATCAAGCAGGCGTAGCTTTCGACGTCCTCACGGCTTCGGGCCAGGTCCTGGTCCAGCAGGTCGTACGCTTGCCGCCGGATCGCGTCGGCGATCTCCGACAGCGGCAGTTCGGGATGGTACTGCACGCCCCAGAACACGCCTGGTCCGGACCGGACCTCGGCGGCTTGGACGCGCGTGACCCTGTTCGTGGCAAGAAGCGTCGCACCCTCGGGCGGCAGTTCGTCGACTTCGTCCGAGTGGATCGCGGCCGCGTCGTAGACGTCCGGGCGACCGGCCAACAGCGGGTGGGTCCGCCCGGCCTCCGTCACCATGATCCGCCGCGCGAAGGCCGCCTCATGTCCGCGACGGTTCTCGCGCACGCTGCCGCCGGCCGCCGCCACAGCGACTTGCAGGCCCACGCAGGACCCGAAGCTCGGGGTACCCGACGCGAAGACGGCCCGCATGAAGTCGATCTGTCGCCTGACCTCCGGCGTGTCTTCGTAAAGGTGCATCGGAGAGCCGGACAGAAAGACCGCATCGTAAGACGCGAGATCTAGCGGCACTGCCGCATCGGCGTCGATCGGCCTGACGATGTCGTAGATCGACCCGGGCGCGATTTCACGAAGCGTCTCGACATAGGTTTCGCCGCTGCTTCGCCCCGTGCTCTCGCGTCGGCGTTCGCGGGCCTCAATCGTTTCACTCTCGGCCACGAGGAAACGTTCTGATTTCGACATTCGCATCCAATGAACCGGATAAACGTGCCACATGCTCCGCGATCATCGATCAAGGACAGGACGGCAGATCCTGTAACATGGGGTTGCCATCGCCCTGCAGCAGCGCGACGACGCGTCCCGGAGCACACCGGGCCTCCTCAGCCGGGGGGACCGGGCTCGCCCGCAAGGCCCTGATGTTCGTGATCGTCCTCCGCGGCCAGGAAGCGGATGAGCTTGGTATTGACCCGTTCCGGCTCCTCGAGATGGAGCCAATGGGTCGCACCCTTGATGATCGACAACTGCCCGTCGTCGCAGAGTTCGAGCGCCGCATGGGCGACGTGATGCTCGAGATAGGCGTCGTTCTCGCCCCAGAGCACCAGCGTCGGCGGTGAGATCCGGGCCGGTCGACGCGTTTTTCGGTCGCGCAAGGCCCGGTAATAATTCAGCATGGCGGTCAACGAACCCGGATGGTCCCAGGCCTTGACGTAGCGATCGAGCTCGCCCGGCTTGAACGTATCGGGTCTCGCTCCCGCCTGGATCATGGTGCGAAGACCCGCAAAGCCGAACGCACGAAGCGTCAGTTCGGGAACGCGGGGCGTCTGGAAGTAGGCCACGTAGGTGCTGCGGAGTGCCTGGGTCGGGTGCTTCAGGATCTGTCTCGACCAGAGATCCGGGTGTGGCGCATCCATGACGACCAGACGCGCCAGTCGTTCGGGATGACGGGCCGCCGTAGCCCAGGCGACGATCCCGCCCCAATCGTGGCCGACGAGATGAAACCGGCCGGCTCCATAGCGGTCGGCCAGAGCCACGACATCGGCCACCAGGACATCGAGATCGTAGGACGAGACGTCCTGCGGCGCGTCGCTCAGATTGTAGCCCCTCATGTCCGGGACCACGACATGGTAGCCTTGCTTGGCCAGTGGCGTGATCTGATGCCGCCAAGCCCACCAGAACTCGGGAAAACCGTGGAGAAGGACAAGCAACGGCCCATCCGCCGGCCCGGCCTCGACCACATGCAGCGATAGGCCGTTCACCGCGTGTTTGAGGCCCGTCCAGCCTGCGTCCATTTTCGCCTCCCTGCGTTGCAGGTGACAAGCCGGTGCCGCCGATCAACGTTCCGAACACGCTACCGGTCCCGATGACGGCTCGTCGCGTGGTGGATCCCTTGCGTCGTGCCTCGCCAAAGCACACCTCAGCACGTAAGCAGGGGCGCTGGAGGCCGGCATGACAGCTTTGTCTATTCTCGATCTCGTCCGCGTGACCGAGGGAACCGACGCGCGCGGCGCCCTCGACAATGCCCGGGATCTCGCGGCTCATGCGGAGCAGTGGGGCTACGGGCGCTTCTGGGTCGCCGAGCACCACAATATGGCCGGCGTCGCCAGCGCCGCGACCGCGGTAGTGGTGGGGCATATCGCGGCCGGCACGCGGACCATCCGGGTTGGTGCAGGCGGCATCATGCTGCCCAATCACGCCCCGATGGTCATCGCCGAGCAGTTCGGCACGCTGGCGCGGCTCTTCCCGAACCGCATCGACCTCGGCCTCGGGCGCGCCCCCGGCACCGACCAGCTCACCGTGCGCGCCCTGCGGCGGACACTCGCGGGCGCCGACAATTTTCCGCAAGACGTGCTCGAGCTCCAATACTTCTTCCAGCCGGCCGAGCCGAACCAGCAGGTGCAGGCGGTGCCGGCCGCCGGGACCAACGTGCCGCTCTGGATCCTTGGCTCCAGCACCTACGGGGCGCAGCTCGCGGCGGAACTCGGCCTGCCTTACGCGTTCGCGTCGCATTTCGCTCCCGAGCTCCTGCTGCCCGCGCTGCAGATCTACCGTGAGCGGTTCAAACCATCGGCTCAACTGTCCCGGCCTCACGCCATGGTGGGCGTCAACATCATCGCGGCCGAGAGCGACGTCCGCGCCAAGCGTTTGGCCACGACCCAGCAGATGTCCTTCGCCAATCTTCTGCGCGGAGCACGGGGGCTCAGCCGGCCGCCGATCGACGACATCGACGCTTATTGGTCGGCGGGCGAAAAGGCGCAGGCGATGCGGATGCTGGCGCGCTCGATCGTCGGGTCTCCCGAGACCGTCCGCGCGGGCATCGACGCGCTCGTTGCCGAGACCGGCGCCGACGAGCTGATGATCGTGTCCGACGTCTACGATCATCAGGCCCGCCTGCGCTCCTACGAGCTGATCGCCTCGGCCATGGGTGTGGTCCGCGACGCCGATCACCGGATGGCGGCGGAGTAGCCGCGACCGCCGGCCGCGAGCGTCGTGACATCGCGAGCGCCTCAAGCTCCGAAGAGCCGAGGGTCGAGCGCCACGGCCGTCTCGGGCCCAGCAAGGATGCGGCCTGCGTCGGGGTGATATGGATCGGCGACGACATTCGTGTCGCGCCGGCCGCTTCAAGATCGAGCCAATGGTCAAACGCCGCTCCGTCTTGGCGGTTGGCAGTTGTCAAAACCTTCCCGCCGACCGAGGACAGTCCGGAGCATCCTCGAGCTCGCCCCACAGGCTCTTCAGAGATCGATTTCGATCTGCCCCATCATGCCGGGCCAGTCGGAATAGCCGGTCTTGTCGCCGCCATACCAGTAGGCCTTCGGCGCGTCGGCAAGAGGCGCACCGCTCCGCAGCCTGTCGACAAGGTCCGGGTTGGCGATGAACGGCCGGCCGAAGCTGATCAGGTCGGCATTGCCGTCGGCGATCGTCTTGTCGGCGAGCTCCAGGTTATAATTGTTGTTGGCAATATAGGCGCCGCTGAAGCGTCTCCGCAGAGCCGGATAGTCGATGCCGTCGGGATCGCGGCTCATCTGGGTCACGCCTTCGATGTCATGCACATAGACGAGGCCGAAGCGGGACAGCGCGCCGAGGTAGGTCCCGTAGGTCGTCATCGGGTCACTGTCGAGCGGGGTCTCGCCGGGCATCGTGGTGCCGGGCGAGATGCGGATCCCGACGCGGTCTCCGCCGCCCCAGACTTCGGTGACGGCCGCCACGACGTCGAGCGGGAACCGCAACCTGTTCTCGAGACTGCCGCCGTAGCGGTCGCTCCGCTTGTTGGTGCTGTCGCGGATGAACTGTTCCAGCAGGTAGTTGTTGGCCGAGTGGATCTCGACGCCGTCGAAACCGGCCTCCTTGGCGCAACGGGCGGCATGCCGGTAGTCCTCGACGATGGCTGGAATCTCGCCCGTCTCCAGCGCGCGCGGCGTGACGTGGTCCTGCAGGCCGGAGTTGGTGAAGGCTTGGCCCTTCGGCGCGATGGCCGAGGGGGCGACCGGCAGGGCCCCGTCGTGCAGGCTCGGGTGCGAGATGCGGCCCGTATGCCAGAGCTGAAGGACCATGCGGCCATCCCGAGCGTGGACCGCACGGGTGACCCGCCGCCAGGCCTCGACCTGTGCGGGAGACCAGATGCCGGGTGTCAGCGCATAGCCGCGCGCCTGTGACGAGATGTTGGTCGCTTCCGAGACGATCAGCCCTGCCGTGGCGCGTTGAGCGTAATAGTCGGCCGCGAAGGCGGGCGGCACGCCTGCATCGTCGGACCGGCTTCGGGTCAGCGGCGCCATGACGATCCGGTTCTTGAGCGTGAGATCGCCCAGGTCGAACGGCTGGAACAACGGCGTGGCGGTCGATGCAGGCATGGTCGAGGTCCATTGGTCGGGCGGCCGGGCTCGTCCGTCCGCTCACGCAGTGACAATCAGCGGACCGGGCTCCCGTTCCGCCATGCTGGCGGATCGGGCCTCCGGAGGTGGTGGCAACGCCGTCACTATGGTCAGACGGATCTTCTGGCGGTGAACCATGAAGGTAAAACTGGGTAGCGACGGCGGCTGCAACGGTTCCCTCGATCGGAACCCGCGAGCTCTCCTCTGCTATGTTCGCGAGACGCCAGCCGTTGCGGCTCCGGAGACTGTCAACCGATCGACGGAACCTTTCCGCGGCTTTCGAGATACGGCAGCATGCCAACGGCGTTTCGGGTCCACGCCCAATCGTCTTACGGAGGATCCGCCATGACCTATGTGCCTGCCCCATCCCGCTACGCCGACGCAACGTTCCGCCGTTGCGGGCGCTCAGGCGTCGACCTTCCGGCGATCTCGTTGGGCCTGTGGCAGAATTTCGGTGGAGAGGATGTCTTCGAGACCGGGCGCGCCGTTTTGCGACGCGCTTTCGATCGCGGCGTCACGCATTTCGACCTCGCCAACAACTACGGACCGCCCTATGGCTCTGCGGAGGCGAATTTCGGCCGCTGGATGGACCTCGACTTCCGCCCGCACCGCGATGAACTCGTCATTTCTTCGAAAGCCGGCTGGGATATGTGGCCGGGCCCCTACGGCAACTTCGGCTCGCGCAAATATCTTGTGGCCAGTTGCGATGCGAGCTTGAAGCGCATGGGCCTCGACTATGTCGACATTTTCTATCACCACCGCCCGGACCCCAAGACGCCGCTCGAGGAGACCATGGGGGCGCTCGACCATCTCGTCCGGTCCGGCAAGGCCCTCTACGTCGGCATATCGTCCTATTCGCCCGAACTGACCCGTCAGGCGCAGGCGATCCTGAAGGGCATGGGCACGCCGATGCTGATCCATCAGCCGTCCTATTCCATGGTGAACCGCTGGGTCGAAGACGGGCTCCTCTCGACGCTCGCCGATCTCGGAATGGGCTGCATCGCGTTTTCGCCGCTGGCTCAAGGCCTGCTCACGAACAAGTACCTGACGGGGGTGCCCGAGGCGTCGCGCGCCTCCAAGAATGGCTCCTTCTCGCCCGACCTCGTGACGTCTGAAAACCTCGAGCGCATCAAGGCTCTCGGCGACCTCGCCAAATCACGCGGACAATCCCTGGCCCAAATGGCGATCGCCTGGGTGTTGCGGGATCCGCGCGTGACCTCGGCCTTGATCGGTGCCCGGAGCGTCGCCCAACTCGACGACTCGCTCGATGCGCTTCACCATCAGACTTTCAGCGCCGATGAGTTGGCGCGCATCGACCGACACGCCACCGAAGGCGGCATCGATCTTTGGCGCAGCCAGTCGTCCATCAAGCCCGCCTGAGGCGGAGGTCGACATGCCGCTGAAGCTCGACGGCTCCTGTCATTGCGGCGCCGTTCATTTCACCTGCGTGAGCCATACGCCGCAGCCTTACCAGCGATGTTACTGCACGGTGTGCCGAAAGACGGCGGGCGGCGGTGGCACCGCGATCAACATCATGGCGGTCGCCGCGTCGATGAAGATCGACGACCCGGGCGGAACCATCGCGGTCTATCGGGCGAAGTTCGTCGGCGACGACGGCACGGCTTTTACCTCGCCGGCGGAACGCAGCTTCTGTTCCCGCTGCGCATCCACACTCTGGCTATGGGATCCACGCTGGCCTGACCTCATCCACCCGTTCGCATCGGTGATCGATACCGACCTGCCCGTGCCGGTGGAGCAAACCCACATCATGCTGGACTTCAAGCCCGCCTGGCTGGTGCCGCAGACCGCTCCGAACGACACATGCTTCGACGAGTATCCGGCAGAAGCCATCGAGGATTGGCACAAGTCACGGGGTCTGTGGATCGATTAATGGTGGAGCGCACCGGAGCCGGTTCGAAAAGTCGGCACGACGAGGTACGCTCCATCGGGTTTCACCGATCAGCTATTTGACACCGATCGATGCTCCGGGTGCAAATCGCAACCCGGAGATGGAATCCGCATGGCGCAACAGTTCTCGTCCTGGCGTCAGGCCGCCTTCGCTGCGCGTTTGCGCGGCTTGGCTTCGACATTGGCGGCAGGCGCAGGAGGGGGCGCAACGTTAGCCGCACTGGCGGGCTTGCGACCGAGACCCAGCGACTTTGCCAGCGACGACCGCTGCTTGGCATAGGCGGGCGCCACCATAGGATAATTGGTGGGCAACCCCCATTTCGCCCTATATTGCTCGGGAGTCATTCCGTATTCCGCCGCGAGATGGCGTTTCAGGGACTTGAATTTCCGACCATCTTCCAGGCTGATGATATAGTCTTCTGTGACGGATTTCTTCACCGCGACGGCAGGCTTCAGTTCCTCGGTTTTCGTCTCGGGTACCGCAGTCGTATCCGACAGACGTCCAAGGGATTGATGGATGCTATGGATCAGGGCCGGCAGTTCGGCCATCGGGATCGAGTTGTTCGCCACATATGCCGAGACGATCGTGGTCGCCATTTCGGCAAGGGCATTGGTATCATTTTCGTTTATCATGTCTGATCTTCTGCTTCATTTAGAATCGCTCGCCTGTTCAACATAGTCAATGACGCCCTGTTTTCACAAGGTGCGGAAGCGCGAATGCAAGAAAAAATTTCAGATATCAACGTGAACAGAGCCGAGCCTGTGTTAATAATTCTCGGATACACGGAGTAGTCCCGCGATGTTGACCGAGACCAGCTGGTCAAAACTCGTCGCATTGCAACAATAGATTGAAGTGACGTTCAACTTTCGTCCGACCCGGACCGATCTTGTGAGGTTTGAGCCTGAAGTTTCCGAGGGCAATAGCTCCGGTACCGCGCAAGGAAGATTAACGCCGCATAGGAAGCTTTGTTACGCTAGCGTGCCCAGGATGTTTCATGGCCAAAACGCGACTCGCTTCAGGCTGCACCAGCCGCGATATCTTCAATCCCTCGATTCAGTAGAGCTGATGTGCACGACTTCGGCGTAATAACGCCCGAGCCGAGGTCGGACTGGAAATGACGGTTCCCGGGTCTCAGGCTCGGAGCGGTGCCGGAAAGACACGATCACGCCATCGGGGTCCGAAGATGTCCGAGCGGGTTTGCTGATTGAACCCCACCTGTTGCGCCACGGTCACAACCTCTGGGGTGGTTTCACGGTAGCTTCCCGGGTATCGGACGTACTGTCGGAGGGGACCTCGCCGTCGGGCCGTCGACACGTTCCCCCGGCCGCCAAGACCTCGCTTCTCGCCGGGTTCGCGGAGGCAAGGTGGTCCGTCATCTTCCGCGTACCGCCCATGCCCGCGCCGACCTCAAGACCCATCGACGATCCGGCGGCCGACGCGGCTTTGCTGCTGATACGTCTCGGCCTCATCGTCCTGGCCTTTGCGGTGCCGTTGAGTGCCGTCGTGTCGCGACGCGCGATCTTCACGCTTCTGCCGATCGGGGCCGGCCTGCTGCTCGTCGCCTCGACGCTGTTGCCGCGGCTGCCTGTCGGCCGACGCCTCGCCGATGCTCTGACGACGGCGGCCGGGCTCGCCAGTCTGTGCCTTCTCGCCTGGAGCGCCGCGTCGATCATCTGGACACCGTTTCCGATCGATGCCGCGCAGCGTTGGGGCAAAGAGGCCGGTACGATCATCCTGGTCGGCCTCGCCATCGCGTTGCTGCCGGAGCGCACCCGGACATCCAACCTCTACCTCTTTCCCCTTGGCCTCGTACCGGCCGCGCTCGCGACCGCGGCCGCCGCGTCCGGGCTCATCGGAAGCCAGGCTCTCGGCCTGTTCCAAGACGCCGACACGACGCTGGAACGCGCCGTCATCAGCCTTGTGGTCCTGGTCTGGCCGGCGCTCGGCGCCCTCGCGGTGCGCGAACGTTGGTCGTCGGCCGCGTTGCTGGTGGTCGGCATCACGCTGAGCGCCATGGCGGCCTGGACTCCGGTGGCACTTGCGGCGCTCGCGATGGGGGCCTTGGCCTTCGCGGCCGCGACGCTCTCGCCGGTGCGCGTGGGACAGGTATTCGGTCTCCTGGCCGCCGCCGTCCTGTTGCTGGCGCCAGGGATCCCCTTCGTGTTCGGTCCCGCGATCGACCGTCTTGCTCCGGCCCTCGGTGGCCGGCTTCCGGAGATCGCCGGAACCGGTCGGCTCTTCCACTTGTGGGCCGATGTCGTGGCGGCGCAACCTCTCCGTCTCATCACGGGGCACGGTCTCGATCTCGCGGCTCGGGGCGCCGTCATGGGCTATCTGCCACCCGAGATCCCACGCAGCCTGGCCTTCGAGATCTGGTACGACCTCGGGATCGTGGGCGCAGGCGCGGCTGCGGCTCTGGCCTATGGCGGCTTTTCGGCGGCCGGCCGAACATCCCCGGCGGTTGCGCCGTTTCTCATCGCCGAACTCGTCTCGGGGCTCACCTTCGCGCTCTGGGGGCTCGACACCACGGAACTCTGGTGGGTCACCCTGCTCTCGGTGGGCGCGCTCGCCTTTGCGACCGTCATCCGCGGCGAATACCGCACGGACCGCCCGAGTGCGCGGATCATGCCGGAGGTCGACGTGCCGGTGCGTCGTCAGGCGCGATCCTGATCCGGAAGAGCCTGAGCGAGGCGTCGCGCGGGTTTCGGGTGACTTCGAACTCTCGCTGATCGAAGGCGATCCCGTTCGGGTTCACGCGAGCCGGCCGATGCACCCGAAAGCGCTCATCGCTCGTTGATCAGATTGTGTATCGGATACCTCGCCAGTCACCGCGACCCCGAGACCGAGGAAACGCCGGTGAGCTATGAAATCAGCGTCGGGCCAGCACAACTGACGATCAATATCGGCGAATGCGTCTTGATCACCGAGTCCGACGGCCAAGTGCACCAACCGAGCGAGAGAGGGCTGTTCTACCGCGACACGCGTCTCATCAGTCGATGGACGGTAGACGTCGACGGTCACCCTTGGCAGTTGCTGAGCTCCGCCGCGACGGCCCATTTCGCCGCCCAGATCGTCATGACGAACCGGGAGTTGCCGACCGATGGGACCGCAATCCCGGCCGGCAGCGTCAGCCTGACCATTTCGCGCCTTCTCGGCCTCGGCGGGCTGCGCGAGACTCTCGTGCTCCGCAATCATAACCGGGTACCGGTCCGCTTGGCTCTGACCGTTCGGCTGGCCTGCGATTTCGCCGACATCTTCGATGTGAAGTCGAAGCGCCTCGTCAGCCGGGGCAACACCGAGACCACCTGGTCGGCCACTGACCATGGCCTCGAGACGGTGCACACCAACGGCTCGTTCCGACGGGGTCTTTCCGTGCGCGCCTCGGAGGGTGCGCCGAAGCCCGTGTTGCGTGACGGTGCGTTGAGCTTCGTCGTCGCATTGGACCCTCAAGCCTCTTGGGAGGCCGACCTCGCGTATGCCATCATCGACGGCGAGCGCAGGCTCGAGGCGCCCTTTTCGACCTTCGCTCACCGGGACGAATGCGACCAGGCCCGGGCTGCCGAAGAATGGCGTTCGGGTGCCATCCGGCTCCGCACGCCTCATTTGGGGCTCCAGCTGATCTACGAGCAGTCGCTCGACGATCTCGCGGGTCTGCGCCTGCCCATCGAAGGCACCGACATGAAGTCCTTCGTTCCCGCGGCCGGTATCCCCTGGTTCGCGGCGCTGTTCGGGCGCGACAGCCTCATCACGGCGCTGCAGACGGTCGCGGTCTACCCGGATTTCGCGCGCGGCGCCCTCGAAGTGCTGGCCCGCTACCAGGCCGACGACACCGACGACAGCCGCGACATGCAGCCCGGCAAAATCCCGCACGAGCTGAGGCGCGGCGAACTGGCCCAACTCGGCCTCGTGCCCTACAGGCCCTATTACGGCACCGCCGATGCGACGCCGCTCTACATCGTCCTGCTCCACCATGCCTGGCGCTTCACCGGGGATCGTGGCCTGATCGAGCGCCACCTCGGCACCGCGGAACGTTGCCTCGAGTGGATCGACCGGTCCGGCGACATGGACGGAGACGGGTTCCAGGAATACCAGCGCCGCACCCCTGCGGGGGCCGAGAACCAGGCCTGGAAGGACTCCGGGACTGCGATCCTCGACGAGAACGGCGACGACGTTCCGGCCCCGAAGGCGGTCTGCGAGCTCCAGGGCTACGTCTACGATGCGTGGCGCCGCATGGCGAAGATCTATGATGCGCTGGGCCACCCGGATCGCGCCGCGGCGTTGCGGGCCAAAGCCCAAAGCCTCTACGAACGCTTCAACGCCGCCTTCTGGGACGAGGGCCAGCAGTTCTACGCACTGTGCCTCGACCCGCGGAAGCGGCGGGTCATGAGCATCGCTTCGAACGCCGGACATCTTCTCTGGTCCGGCATCGTCCCCAGGGAGCGGGCCGCCGCCGTGACCCGGCGCTTGATGGCGGACGACATGTGGAGTGGCTGGGGCGTGCGAACGCTATCCGCCGCTCACCCGGCCTATAACCCTCACGACTACCAGCTCGGCGCCATCTGGCCCCACGACAACGGCCTGATCGCGGTAGGGCTCAAGCAGTACGGGTTCCACGCCGAGGCGGCACGGATCGCGGGCGGGCTCGTCGAGGCGGGCAGCCGCTTCCTTCTCAACCGCCTGCCGGAGGTCTTCGCCGGCACGAGCCGGGACGAGTCGCCTTTCCCGATCCAGTATCTCGGGGCGAACGTGCCGCAAGCCTGGGCGGCGGGTTCGGTCTTCAGCCTGATCCGGGCAATGATCGGCATCGAGTTGAACGTCGAAGGCTGTGCGATCGCGGCCGATCCCTATCTCCCGGACTGGCTACCCGAGCTACGGCTCGAGCAGATCAAGGTGGGCCAGCACCACGTCGACCTGCGCGTATGGCGCGACAAGAACGAAACGAAGATCGAGATCACGCGCGGTGCCCATGTCACTCTCGACCGGCATTCGGGGTCGCACCCGCTCGATTTCGGTTAGACCATTCGACTTCGGTCGAGCCTCTCGCCGCCGGTCGAGCCTCTTGTCAGGCGATCCGTCGTGCCCGTTCGCCGAACTGGGTCGCGAAGAAGGTGTGGTAGGACCCGCGGCGGCCCATCAGCTCGTCATGCGTTCCGAACTCGACCGCGCGGCCGTTCTCGATCACGCAAATCCGGTCCGCATCCACGATGGTCTGCAGCCGATGCGCCACGACGATCGTGGTGCGCCCGACGCGCAGGTCCGCGAGGGCCTTTTGCACCTCGCGCTCCGATTCGGAGTCGAGCGCCGCCGTGGGCTCGTCGAGCAGGATGATGGAGGCTTTCTTGAGAAAGGCGCGGGCGATCGCGATCCGCTGGCGCTGGCCGCCCGACAGCTTGGCGCCGTGTTCGCCCACTTCCGTGTCGAAGCCGCGGTCGAAGCCGTCGATGAAGTCGTAGGCATGCGCCTTGCGGGCCGCCGTCACGATCTCGGCCTCGGTGGCGTCGGGTCGTCCCAACGCGATGTTGTCCCGGATGGTGCCGCGGAACAGGAAGACGTCCTGCGCCACGAACGCGATGCCCTCGCGGAGCGACCGCATGTTGACGGCCGCGACGTCCTGACCGTCGATGCGCACCGTCCCGGCGTTCGGCTCATAGAGCCGCTGGACGAGGCTGATGATGGTGGATTTGCCCCCGCCCGATGGGCCGACCAGAGCGGTGGTCTTGTCGGGTTCGGCCATGAGGTCGATGCCGTCGAGCACGGTCTCGCCCTGGCGGTAGCTGAACGACACGCCCTCGAACGTGATCAGGCCGGGTCCCGGCACCATGTCGGGCTTCTTGAGATCGTCCGCATCGGGCAAAGGCTCGTCGAGGAGATCGTAGACCAGCCGTGCTCCGACGAGGCTGTTCTGGAGATCGAGGTTCAACCGACCGAGACGCTTGGCGGGCTCGTAGGCCGACAGGAGCGCCCCCATGAAGGCGAAGAAGGATCCGGGATCGCTATGCGCCACCGCGACCTTCCAACCGCCGTACAGGATGATGATCGCGACCGCGACCCCGCCCAGCGTCTCGCTGACCGGGCTCGACAGTGCGATGCCGAGCGCCATGCGGTTCGCCGCCTTCTCGACTTTGCCGACCGCCCCCGCCATGCGGTTCCGCATCAGGCTCTCGAGGTTGAAGCTCTTGATGATCCTGATGCCTTGGGCCGTCTCGCCCATGTGCTGCATGATCTCGGCCGAGCCGTCGAAGGAGCGCCGCGCGGCGCGGCGCACCCGCTTCATCAAACGGCTCAGCATCAGCACCCCCACGGGCGCGACCGAGAGCGCCAGAAGAGCCATGAGCGGGTCGTTGTAGATCATGACCGCGACGAGGCCGATGACCGTCAGCACGTCGCGGCCGGCCGAGGCCATGATGAACTGTACGACGTCGCGCGCGCCGTTGGCCGCCATGGCGAGCCGTGCCATGAGCTCGCTCGAATGGCGATCGGCGAAGAAGCGGACGGGCTGATGCAGAAGGTGGTCGTAGACCTTCTTCTGCAAGGTCGCGACGATGCGGTTGCCGGCCCGCGACATGAGGATCAGCTGGCCGCAGGTCGCGAGGCCGCGAACGACGTAGAGAACCGCCACCGCGATAGCGAGGTTGCGCAACTGTATGAAGGCGCCGGGTTCGGCGACCGTTAGGGTCGTCATGCCGTTGACCACGGGGCGCAAGAGCGCCACCGACACCACGCTGGCACCCGCGCTCAGCGCCATCAACCCTAGCGCGAGCGCGTAAGACCCGAGATGAGCCCTGGCGTGTTCGGACAGAAGCCTCCGGATGAGGGGCATGGATCGGCCGCCTTCGTGGACGGGGGCCGGGTCGGAAGTCCGCATAGAGCTCCTCGAATGCACCGGCCGGGATGAGACGATGGCCGGTGTGGGCCGCGACCTGAAGCCTTAGAGCACGTCAGGCCGCTATGGAAATGGTCGCGTTCTGGTGGACCTGCGTCGTGCTCGCCTTTTTCGCGATCGGAGGTGTCGCGCGACGAATGGCAGATTTCAGTCGAAACTTCCTTAACCTATCCGGCACGGCCGAGCCAACGGTCGCCTGGGGATCAGGCGACCGTTGGGGGGATGCTCCCGTTCGGCATCTCGCCACCGCGACGGCGGAGCCGGTTGACGGATGCCCGCCCCTGGCTTCTGCTGTCGAGCACATCCGCCAGCCGAGGACCGTCATGCCGATCGACGCGAGTATAGCCGCCGAAGCGACGGCGTGGCGACGCGACATCCACCAGAACCCGGAAGTGCTCTACGAGGTGCACCGCACCGCGGGGCTGGTCGCGGATCGGCTCAGGTCTTTCGGCTGCGACGATGTCGTGACCGGCATCGGCCGCACCGGCGTCGTCGGCGTGATCCGCGGGCGCGGGGATCGTGGCTCCGAGACCCGGACCATCGCGTTGCGGGCCGATATGGATGCCCTGCCGATCGGCGAGCAGACCAACCTGCCCTACGCGTCCCGCAACGAGGGCAAGATGCACGCCTGCGGCCATGACGGCCATACGGCGATGCTGCTCGGGGCCGCCAAGACACTCTGCGCCGGACGCGACTTCGCGGGGACTGCCGTGTGCATATTCCAGCCGGCGGAAGAGGGCGGCGCCGGGGCCCGCGCGATGATCGAGGACGGCCTCATGACGCGTTTCGCGATCGACGAGGTCTACGGGATGCACAATCTGCCCGGGTTGCCGATCGGCCGGTTCGCGCTTCGCCCCGGCCCCATGATGGCGGCCGCGGACGTGTTCAGGATCGAGATCGAGGGCCGGGGCGGCCACGCGGCGGCGCCCCACCAGACCGTGGATCCGTTGCTGATCGGAGCCCACATCGTGACGATGGTCCAGAGCATCGTGGCCCGCAACGTCGACCCGCTCGAGTCCTGCGTGATATCGGTGACCCAGTTTCAGGCTGGTACGGCGCTGAACGCCATCCCGCAGACCGCGAAGCTCGCCGGAACCACCCGAAGCTTGACGCCAGCGATCCGCGATTTCGCCGAACAGAGATTGCGCGCCATCGCGGAGGGCGTCGCGGCCACGCACGGCGCCAAGGCGACGTTGCACTATACCCGGGGCTATCCCGTCACCTGCAACCACTCGCGCGAGGCCATGACCGCCGAACGCGTCGCGTCATCCATCGTAGGAAGCGATCGCGTCGACGGCAACACACCGCCGATCATGGGGGCCGAGGACTTCTCCTACATGCTCGAGGCCCGGCCCGGTGCCTTCGTGTTCATCGGCAACGGGGACAGTGCCGGGCTCCACCACCCGGCCTACGACTTCAACGACGCCGCCATCCCGATCGGGATCGCGTATTGGGTCGCGCTGGTGCAGGCAGCCTGACGTTGGCTGTGAAGCGGATCACCACGAATATCGCGACGACCCAGGTCGATGCTGGACGGACGTTCTACGAGGGTGTGCTCGGCTTGAAGGTTGTGATGGATCACGGCTGGATCGTGACGTTTGCCGCCGTTGAAGCATCTGCGACACCGCAGATCAGCATCGCCATCGAAGGTGGAGCCGGCACTCCGGTTCCCGACATCTCAGTCGAGGTCGACGACCTGGACGACGTGCTCCACCGCGTTGCCGTTGCGGGTCTTCCGGTCGAGTACGGCCCCGCCGAGGAACCGTGGGGCGTGAAACGCTTCTATGTGCGCGATCCCTTCGGTCGATTGGTCAACGTCCTCGCCCATCGGGATTGATGGGATCACCCGAGCGCGGCGGACCTCGTCGTGTGAAGGGATCAGTGCCTCAGTTCGACGATCCGGTTGACCCGCGCCACCATTTCATCGGGGCGCCACGGCTTACTGATGAAAGCGGCGCATTGCGGAAGCTTGCGCGGATCGACGAGGGGACCGCCCGAAGTCACCAGCACCGGCACACCCGGCCAAAGTTGCATCAGGATGTCCACGAGCTGAAGACCGTTCAGTTTGCCCGGCATCTGGACATCCGTGAGGATCAGAGCGGCGTCTCCCCCGTGCTGCCTCAAATACGGCAGGGCGGCGTCGGCGGAGTCGAATTCCACCACCGTGTAGCCGCACTCTTCGAGCTCACAGACCGCGAGTTCGCGAACGAGAAACTCGTCCTCGATGATCACCACGATCTTGTCGTTCCACAGGGTGTGACGTTGTGCCATGTCACAGCAACGACATGGAAGACTGCAGGTTCCGCTCAAATCGATCGAACCTGTTATCCATGGTTTACCGTTTCAGACGATGTGGCGCGGAACGACTTCGGTGAGGCAGGAGTCGCCGTGGTGGTTCTGTCGTGGTTTCGCTGGCGCGACCGTCGGCTCGAACCCATATCGCTGCGGATTGCGGCAGCTCCCAGCTGCCCGCGGCAGCGCGACGAGCCTCTGAACGATGATCAACGATGCCATAGCGGCTTTCAGCGAGATCTTGACGCCGCCGTTCCGTTCTGCGCTCGCCAAAGTGCTCGGCTTGACGGTGTTGCTTCTGGTGGGCGCCGTTGCGCTGCTGCATCATGGACTTCTGGCTCTGGTGACCCTGCCTTACGGCTGGTTGACCGCGCTGATCTCCATTGTGGCCGGTTTCGGCCTGACGGTCGGCTCCGTCTTCCTCGTCGCGCCGGTCTCGTCGATCGTCGCCGGCTTCTTCATCGACGACCTCGCCGAACATGTGGAGCGCGATCTCGAACCGACGGCCTCGCCCGGTCGGCCCCTGCCCATCCTCGACGCCGTCGTCCTGTCGGTGCGGTTCGGCGCTCTGTCGCTCGGCGTGACGCTTCTGGCGCTCCTGTTGCTGCTCGTTCCCGGCGTCAATGCGGTCGCGTTCATCGGCGCCAATGCGTATTTGCTCGGTCGTCAGTATTACGAGTTCGTGGCGCTGCGCCACATGACGGCCGCGGAGGCGGCTGAGCTGCGCCATCGGCACGCGGGCCGCATCTTCCTGGCCGGACTGGTGATCGCCGGTCTGGTCTCGGTGCCGGTTCTGAACCTCGTGACGCCGCTCTTCGGCGCCGCCTTCATGGTACGAGTGTTCAAGCGCCTGCCCCGGCCGGCCGGTGCTCGGCCGCGCGTCCTCGTCTGACCCGGTTCCGGCTGAACGCAGAGGGCCAGCAGACTCGGAGCCCGAGCCTGCGCGAAGCCAACCCCCGCATCGCGACGCGTCAGCCCCATGCAGGCGCTTAGCGCCGGGATCCCGTGACCTCACGCAGTATCAGGCCGCCACGTCGTCGCGATCGAACTGGCCCTGCTTGCGGAAACGGTAGAGATAGGTCGGCACGATGGATTCGATCGCCCGAGGTTCGATACCGAGGCCTTCCAAGGTCCTCGCCTCGCCGATCGCCGCTTGCGAAACGACGTTGTCGCTCTGCAGCAGCTTCAGCTGATCGCGTGTCATCAGCAGCATTTTCGGAAACAGGCCCATCAGCAATCCATCGGCCGTTTCGGTCGCAGCAGCCGGATATTGCGCGAGACCGAAGGGGATCGGCAGCAGACTTCGGTTCCGTCGCGTCACGGTGCAGATATACTCCAGGAGCTCGCGAAACGTCTTGATGGCGGGCCCGCCGAGTTCGTACGTGGTGCCGGGCGACGCTTGGCCGGCCACGGCCTTGGCCACGGCTTCGGCGATATCGCCGACGAACACCGGCTGGAACCGCGTGTGGCCGCCGCCGATCAGCGGCAGCACCGGGGACATGCGGGCCATGGCGGCGAAACGATTGAAGAAGTCGTCTTCGGGACCGAACACGATAGAGGGCCGCAGGATGACGGCATCGGGGTAGATCTCGCGAACGGCCTCTTCGGCACGGGCTTTGGACTGGGCATAGACAGACGGCGATTGCAGGTCGGCCCCGATGGCCGAGACCTGGACGAAGCGCTCGACGCCGGCCTCGCGCGCCGCTTTGGCGATGGCACGGGCGCCGAAGACATGCACGGCCTCGAAGGTCTGCCGTCCGCTTTCGCTCAACACACCGACGAGATTGACCACCACCTTGGCGTTGCGTAGCGCGGCTGCGAGCGAAGACCCGTAGCGGATGTTGGCCTGGACGGGTTGGATCTGGCCGACGCGCCCCAAAGGTTGCAGGTAATTGGCGAGATCGGGGCGACGGCAGCCGGCGAGGATCCTGAAGCCGTCCTGAGCGATGGCGCGGACCACGTGCCGGCCGAGGAAACCGGAGCCACCCAATACGGTCACCAGCCCATTGGTCGCGAGATCCGATCCGGCCATCCTGTCCTCCTTTGAAACCCTCCGATGTCGTAGTCAAAGGTGGCACGGGTGTATAGCCGGGAGACCCCGTCGCCGGGCGGGGGCTCCGCGCCTCAGTCCGCCTCGACAAGGGTCTGCATGACTTCGACGATCTGCTCGGCGCGCCACGGCTTTGGGATGAAGTGCACGCTCGACGGCAGGTCGCGCAGAGGCCGCATGCGGCCCGAGGTCACGAAGACTCCGATATGGGGCCAGTGCCGTGTGATGACCTCGGCGAGGTGGACACCGTCGGAGTGACCGGGCATATGAATGTCGGTCAGCACCGCGGCGATGTCGGTCGAGTTTTCGAGCAGAAAACCCAGAGCCTCGTCGGCATCGGCCTTATCGACGACCCGAAGACCTGCGTCCTCGAGAGTCGTCATCGTGTCGGCCCGTTGCATGGGGTCGTCCTCGACGATCAGGATCGTACTGCGCTGCATGCGGGCCTCGGACGATTGAAAAAACTCGGTTAAATCATCGTTAACACAATTGGTTAACGCTTGGTTAATTTAAGCGAATCACCCCGGAATTCATCGATAAAACGTTACATCGGGGGTAGAAAACGTCAAATTCGGGCTTCCGGGCCATCTCGCGTCGTCGGTATCGCGATCCGGCTCCCCCCCGTGGTTGCCCGTTGCGGGTCTTGAGCGGACGTTCCACGGTGCCGCAAGTCCGCCCGGCCGTCGGGTAGCACGGGCCCTTAAAGGGGTTTAAGGCTTCTGTCTTCGTATCGCATGGGAACCAACAACACCGTGCCAACCTCAGACGCTCGTGACGTTGCTGCGACAGGCTCGTCCGTACACCGCATCGATGCTGGTGTCCCGTTCAACCGGCCTCTGCCGGCCGGGAACGAGACCCGTTACTTGCTCGAAGCCATAGAAAGCGGTCATCTGAGCGGGGACGGCCCGTTCACGAAACGTTGCAATGCGTGGCTCGAGCGCGAGATCGGATGCCGCCAGGCCCTTTTGACGCACTCCTGCACGGCCGCCATGGAGATGGCCGCCATGCTGTTCGGGCTCGAACCGGGCGACGAAGTCATCATGCCGTCGTTCACCTTCGTGTCGACCGCGAATGCCGTGGTTCTGCGTGGTGCCGTGCCGGTCTTCGTGGACATCCGGTCCGACACGCTCAACATCGACGAGCACCTGATCGAGGCAGCCATCACGGAGAAGACCAAGGCCATCTTCGTGGTCCATTACGCCGGAGTCGGCTGTGCCATGGACGAGATCATGGAGATCGCGGCGCGGCACGGGCTGTTCGTTCTGGAGGACGCGGCGCAGGGCATCGCGGCGCATTACAAGGACCGTCCCCTCGGCAGCATCGGGCACCTTGCGGCGGTGAGCTTCCACGAGACCAAGAACCTGATCTCCGGAGAGGGCGGCGCGCTCTTTATCAACGACGAGCGCTTCATCGACCGGGCCCATATCCTGCGCGAGAAGGGAACCAACCGCACGAAGTTCCTCCAGGGTCGCGTCGACAAGTATACCTGGGTGGATATGGGTTCGTCCTACCTGCCGAGCGAGCTCAACGCGGCGTTTCTGCTGGCGCAGTTCGAGAAGGCGGACGAGATCCAGGCGAAGCGGCATCGCGTGTGGGCTCGCTATCATCGCGAGTTCGCCGAACTCGAGCGCGCCGGCGCCCTGTCCCGTCCGACGGTCCCGCAGATCTGTGCCGGCAACGCGCACATCTATTATGTGATCATGCCATCGGTGGACCTGCGGAACGATCTGCTGCGCCGCACCAAGGCGGCCGGCATCGGTGCGGTGTTCCACTACGTTCCGCTGCACAATGCCCCGGCGGGCCTCCGTTACGCCCGGCAGCATGGGGCCTTGCCCAAGACCGAGGACCTCAGCGCGCGGCTGGTGCGGCTGCCGCTCTGGGCCGGGCTTTCGGACGACGCCGTATCGACCGTGGTCGACCTGGTCAAAGCCGTGGCGCAGGGCGACTGAACCCCATAGCGCTCGGCGCGAACGGCCGCGTTTGCCGGACGATCCGGTTGACAGCGCGGCCTCGCGGCCCGTAGAAGCTCGCCCGAGGCCCTGGTGGCGGAATTGGTAGACGCGCTGGTTTCAGGTACCAGTGGGTAACACCGTGGAGGTTCGAGTCCTCTCCAGGGCACCACTCATTTTCTAAGCTCCTGCATTCGTTGCTTTTTCAGGCATGGCGCCCGCCCTAGGTTTAAGGTGCGGGCGTTTATCGTTCTCGGAACGTCCATCCGCGACACGTTGTGCGGCTTCCATGGCAAGGCGCAGCTTGTCGGCCTTACGGGTGTAGTGTGTCGCCATCTTGGCAAGGCCGACTCTTGGTCTGCGTGAAGGGCTGGGGACGTGCCCCGTCGCCGAGGGCCGCATCCGCACGGGACCAACGTCCTACCGCATTACCTGCCAAACGATCTGTTTCACAAAGGCGTCTGTGAGAGGGTCGCGGGAGAACCAGCGACGGTAAAAGAGCGGGCCCGTAAGCGCCGCGATCAGCATGGCTGCATCTGTGTCTTCGGGCAGTTCGCCCCTATCCATCGCTCGCAGAATGACTTCCTCAAGAGGTGCTGAATAGCCGTGTTGCAGCTTGCCGTACATGTCGGCGATGTCGGAATCTCGCTCGGCAGCATCGATGATCGAGGGCAGCACTGAGGTCCACTTGGCCGTCCGTAGCAAATGGGCGAGGTTCGTCATCAAAGCGGTCACGTCGCCCTCGATGCTTCCGGTGTCCGGCACATCTTGGGGCGTGCCGATCGTCGAGCAGGCATCGCGCAACAGATCGGCCCGGGTCGGCCAATGCCGATAGATCGTGGTTTTGGCGACGCCTGACCGGCGCGCGATTTCATCGACACTGGCGCCGGCGAAACCCCGCTCGAAGAGCAGCTCGGCGGTGGCGGCAAGCACGGTTATCCGTGAACGGCGGACCCTTTCGTCGAGCGTCCTGACGGAACCGGGGACGGTCGCTGAAGCCCCTTCTTCAGTCAATGTGGGAATCCTTCAAAGGCTACAGGGTGGACAAAAACGATACGGTACAGTATCGTAGTGTATCAGCAAGGACGGTGTCGCTTCTAGTGGTACCCCGCCGCACCCGAAGGAGAACATCATGAAATTCGCTTCTACCCGCCTGATCGCGGGCGACATCAAGGCCATGGTCTCCTTCTATGAAATGGTGACGGGGCTGTCCGCCGAATGGCTCGCGCCCGTGTTCGCCGAGATCGTCACCCCGGCTGCCACGCTCGCCATCGGCAGCGTTGAAACCGTCGCGCTGTGGAAGACGGGCAGCGCAGAACCCGCCGCTAATCGCACCGTCTATATCGAATTCCAGGTCGAGGACATCGATGCCGACTACGAGCGTCTGAAGGACAAGGTGCCGCTCGTGCATGAACTGAAGACGATGCCCTGGGGTAACAAGACGTTCCAGTTCCGCGATCCCGAAGGCACGGCCGTCTCGCTATACATGCCGGCCACGGAAGAGGCGAAAAGGCGCTTCGGCTCGCGGGTGGGCGGGCTAGGTCGCACCTCCTCAGCCGCGGGTGACTGAGCGGCGCCCAGGATCGGGCAAGCTTGCTTCGGTGCACGCCGCTTTGTGGGTGGGTGGGAGCAGTCGCTGCCCTGCGCGGTCGGATGGACGTCCGGCAAGCGACGGTTGACGCAGAGACCGGACTGTCAGAGCGATCACCTTTCAAGGCGGTGAGGTCCGGTCGGCTTACGCCGTCGTCGATGTTGCTGAAGACGGCGTCGATCTGGCGCTTCGGACCGGCGCAATCGACGGCCTCCAGGTCTTTCCAGTCAACGCTTGCTCTCGTTTCGGTGGTTGCGATCTCGTGTCGACGTTCTTACTCCGCCCCAGCGAGACATCGAAGCGCCTAGCATCATCGTGTCGGCACGCGATGTCGTGTAGCGGTCCACGGCGCCGACGGGCGACCGGAATCGAGGTTCGACAAGCCGCCACCGGATCTCGGTGAGGATCGACACGAGTTCGTCGCACGCAACGGCTCCCTCGTAGGTCATCCCGCCATGTGCGAGACGCCCCTTCAGGCGCGCCAGATGTTCGTCGATCCGTTTCACTTCACTCATGCCGTAGCGTCACCGAGTTGCGAGGTCTGGTGAAGCTACGGGGCGGGCTTTGAGAGGTTTCGGCCCGCATCATCGGAATTGCTGCATCGCACAACGAAACACACGACTCGAACGACGGCCACGCCGCGCCGACTCACATCGGCAAGATGCGCCCCAGGATGGGGTCGAGGTCGAGGCCGTGGGGGAGCGCGCCGTAGAGCCGCGCGGCATCGGGCGCGAAGCGCAGCATCGCGAACGTCTCGCCGACCGGCGCGGGAGCGTGGCGCAGGAGCAGCGCACCTTGCAGCAGCAGCGCGAGACGCTCGGTTGTGCCGCGCGCGTTCCCGTCGCCGAGCGCGGAGGAATCCAGGCGGTCGAGCGTGTCGGCGGCACGGTCGAAACCGGGGTGGTGTCCGCGGGCGGGCGCGACCTCGGCCCGGACCGCCTCGAGCGCCGCGGGTTCACGCCCCAAAGTGCGCAGCACGTCGAGCGCGATGACGTTGCCGGATCCCTCCCAGATCGCGTTGACGGGCGCCTCGCGGTAGAGCCGCGGCAAGACGCTCTCTTCGACGTAGCCCGAGCCCCCCAGGACCTCCATGCATTCGACCACGAAGCCGCTCACCCGCTTGGTGAGCCAGTATTTGCCGAGCGCGACCCCGAGCCGGGCCAGGGCGCGCTCGCCCGGGCTCGCGTCGTCGAAGGCGCGGGCCAGCCGCATCGTCAGCGCGGCGGCAGCCTCGTAGTCGAGCTGCAGGTCGGCCAGCACCGCCCGCATGGCGGGTTGGTCGATCAAGCGGCGCCCGAAGGCTTGACGGTGGATCGCGTGGTGGGCCGCCTCGGCGAGTGCCCGGCGCATGATGCCGAGCGTCGAGGCCATGGTGTCGAGCCGCGTCCCATGAACCATGGCGATGATGGTCTGGATGCCGCGTCCTTCCTCACCGACGAGATGCGCCTCCGCATCGTGGTACTCGATCTCCGCCGAGGCGTTGGATCGATTGCCGAGCTTGTCCTTGAGCCGCATCAGATGAATGGCGTTGCGGGCCCCTGCCTGGGTGACGCGAGGCGCGAGGAAGCAGCTGAGGCCGCCCGGCGCCTGCGCCAGGGTGAGGAAGCCGTCGCACATCGGCGCCGAGCAGAACCATTTGTGACCCAGCAGCGCGTAGCGTCCGTCGGGGCCCGCCGGTCTCGCCTGCGTCCGGGTGGCGCGGACGTCCGAACCGCCCTGCTTCTCGGTCATCGCCATGCCGAGGGTGACGCCGCGCTTTTCGGCGAAGGGCTTGACCGAAGCGTCGTAGCATCCACCCAACAGCTTGGGCAGCCACGCCTCGGCCAACATGGGGGCATGGCGCAGGGCCGGCACAGCCGCGTACGTCATGCTGAGCGGGCACATCGTCCCCTGCTCGACCTCGCTGAACACGGCGAGCAGCGCCGCGTGCAGCACGTGGGCGCCGGGCTGCGCCGCCGTCCAGGCGACCGAATGGATGCGGTGTCGCATCCCGACCTCCATCAGCGCGTGATAGCTCGCATGGAACCGGACCTCGTCGAGGCGCCGCCCGCGGGCATCGAAGCTCAGGAGCTCGGGTGGGAAGCGGTTCGCCTCCGCGGCGAGCGCGAACGCCTCCTCCGTGCCCATTTCAGTGCCCAGTGCGGCGAGCGGTGCCTCGATCCAGTCGCCTGCCTCGCGCCGTGCGGCATCGCGGAGTGCGGGGTCGGCAAGGTAGAGGTCGATCCCGACGAGATCGGGTGGCTGGTTGATAACGTCGTGGGTGGCGAGCGCATCGACAGGCGCGGGATGTGTCATCTCAGCCCTTCTGCGGAGGTATGGTGCCTCACGGTGACGAACTCGGCCCCGCACCCGTCCGCCGAAACCGCCTTGCCGAAGAAGCGCATGTGACAAAGACTTCGGCGCTTGCCTCCATTGGCTTTCAGCCCGGAGGCTCGGCGGTGCGGGACACCTTCGCCCGCCCGATCGGATACGACCCCGGAGTCGGCCGTCTCACGGTCGCCGAAGTTCGCTATAGAATAGTTCACCGAGCCCGCACAAGGAAACAGCCATGCCAGACGTAGACGCTCTCGCGAGCGTGCGGAACGAACACAGGATCACGCTCCGCACAACGATCGAAGCCGTGAAGCAGGAAGCCAAGGACAATGGCGGCAGCCGCAATGTCGCCTTGGCGCTCGAACTGATCGACATGATCCTGCGCGGCCAAGACGACAGGCTACAGGCTTTGGAAGCGAAACCTTAGGTCACGACGACGAACTGCGTCACCGGACAGATTAGGGAACCCAGAACCGCACAACATGCGGGAAGTGGCGCGGGGCTGCTCGCTGCGACGGGGTTGCGGAAGGTCCGCCTCGCGAGCAGGCACGCAAGCGCGCGGCAGCCGAGTGAGGCCGACCGGGGACCGTGACCGGAGCTGCTTCGTCCAGGCGATCCGGAACCCGCGGCCGGCCGGGAGATTTGGCCGTTAGCGACATCGGAGCCGGAGAGTGCCCCATGCTGACCAGAACCGCCATCTACGAGGGCACCATCAAGGCCGGCCACGAGGAGGAGTTCTTCCGTCGCGTGCGCGACGAGCTGGAGCCGATGTGGCGCCGCTTCCCCCATGTCAAAGCCGTGCGGGTCCAGCGGACCGTCACCGCCGACAAGGATTGCCCGCCGATCGCCATGATCCTCGAGATGGATTTCGAGGACATGAAGGCCATCGAGGACTGCATGTCCTCGAAGATCCGGCCCGAGTCCCACGCCGCGACCGAGAAGGTCATGCAGCTCTTCGACGGGCGCTTCTACCATCTCGTGGCCGAGGCCAGGGTCCTCACGCCGAGCGCCTGATCGCGCACCCGCGCGGAGCTCACGCGGCTCGACCCCGGCAGACCGGGCCCCACGGCTTCGCCGTTGCCAGGCGAACGCGATCCGAGCGACGGGCGCCTCGGCACTGGAGCGAGCATCATACTCTCGACAAGGCAAAAGCAACGCTATAACATTTCATCGTATGTTATCCGGTACTCAAGCGAGCGTCGCGATAGCTCACGGTGAACCACTGATTCGAGAGGAAACAGCATGAACGGGTTTCGCATGGCTCTCCTGGCAGGAGCCTTAACGGCTGTCGCTGTCTCGCCTGCCGCTGCGGCAGGCCTCAACGTGGTCGCGGCGGAGAACTTCTACGGCGATCTCGCCAGGCAGGTGGGCGGCAAGGCCGTCACCGTCACCAGCATCCTGTCGAACCCCGACCAGGACCCTCACCTGTTCGAGGCCGATCCGTCGACCGCGCGGGCGCTGAAGTCCGCGAAGGTCGTGGTCAGCAACGGCATCGACTACGATCCCTGGATGGAGAAGCTCACGGCCGCCGACCCCTCGCCGGGCCGGGCCGAAATCGTGGCCGCCGACCTGATGAGCAAGAAGACCGGAGACAATCCGCACCTCTGGTACGACCCGAAGACCATGGAAATGGTGGCCGCCGCCATGGCCGAGAAATTCGGCGCCGCGGACCCTGCGGCAAAGGCCGACTTCAAGAAGAACGCAGACGCTTTCGACGCATCTTTGAAGCCGCTCGAGGCCAAGATCGCAGCCATGAAAGCCAAATACGCCGGTCAGCCCGTCACGGCCTCGGAGCCCGTCTTCGGCTATATGGCGGGTCTCCTCGGTCTCGACGTCCACAACCAGAACTTTGCCTTGGCGGTGATGAACAATACCGAGCCCTCGGCATCCGACGTCGCGGCCTTCGAGGACGATCTCAAGAACCACAGGGTCAAGGTGATGATCTACAACGCCCAGGCCGACGACCAGTCCGTGAAGCGCCTCGTCGAGATCGCGAAGGCGTCGAAGATCCCGATCGTGGGCGTCAGCGAAACGGAGCCCGCCGGCAAGACCTACCAGGCTTGGATGATGGGGCAGCTCGACGCTCTCGATCATGCGCTCTCCGGCAAGACCTCTTGAGCCTCATCGCCTTCGACGGCGTCACGCTGGAGCTCGCGGGAAGGACGGTGCTGTCGCGGGTCAGCCTTTCGATCGAGCCCGGGGAATTCATCGGCCTGCTCGGACCGAACGGAGCCGGCAAGACGACGTTGATGCGCGCGGTTCTCGGCCTCGTTCCTCCGCGACAGGGAACGGTATCGGTGATGGGCCGGCCGGCTGCCCGGGGCCGGGGAGCCATCGGCTACATGCCGCAACTCCGCGGCCAGACCGATCTACGGTGGACCGGTTGGGACCTCGTCGCGGGGGCGGCGGGCGGCCACAGTTGGGGGCTGCCTCGGCTCGATCGCGACGCTCGAGAGGAGGTGGGCTGGGCCCTCGACGTGGTGGGCGCCACCGCCCTCGCGCGACGCCCGCTGGGAGAACTCTCGGGCGGAGAGCGACATCGCCTGCTCCTGTCACAGGCGCTGCTCGGCCGCCCCAAGCTTTTGCTGCTCGACGAACCGCTGATCAGCCTCGATCCCGCACATCAGCGCAGCACGGTGGAACTCGTGTCGCGCCTCCAGCGGGAGCTCGGGCTGGGCGTTCTGTTCAGCGCCCACGAGCTCAATCCGCTGCTGGGCGCCATGGACCGGGTGCTCTACGTTGGCGGTGGCCGTGCCGTGCTGGGCGCGGTCGACGACGTCATCACGGGGCCGGTCCTGTCGCGGCTCTACGGCTCGCCCATCGAGGTGCTGCGCCTCGGCCGGCGGATCTTCGTCATGTCGGCCGATGTCGACGCCGAGGCCGAGGCGCATCGTCACCAGCATGGAGAGCCGGTTGATGTTCGATTATGACTTCATGCGCACCGCCTTCATGGCGAGCGGCATCGTGGCGCTTCTGTCCGGCCTCGTCGGATATTTCCTCGTGCTCCGCAACCAGACCTTCGCCGGCCACGCGCTGTCGCACGTCGGCTTCACGGGCGCCACGGGAGCGATCCTGATCGGCCTGTCGCCCCTCTGGGGCCTCGTCGGTTTCACGCTGCTCGCGGGCCTCGCCATGGGGGCCCTCGGCGAGAAGCTCAGCGCCCGCGATGTCGCCATCGGCATGACGCTGTCCTTGGCGCTGGGGTTCGGGCTGCTGTTTCTTCACTTCTACACGGCCTTCGCCACACAGGCGACGGCGCTGCTCTTCGGCAATGTTCTCGGCGTCGATCGCACGGCTTTGCTGTCCCTCACCGGCTTGGCCGTGCTGAGCGTGGCAGCGCTGGCCTTCGTGTCGCGCCCGCTGCTCTTCGCGAGCCTGCAACCGGAACTGGCCGAGGCGCGTGGCCTGCCGACCCGCCTCCTCTCGACGGTTTTCCTGGGGATCGTGGCGATGGCGGTCTCGGAATCGGCACAAATCGTCGGCGTTCTGCTCGTGTTCACGCTCATGGTCGGGCCGGGCGCCGCTGCGCGGAACCTGACGCCTCGGTTCGGGATCGGGGTTGCGCTCTCCGCCGTTCTGGCTCTCGTCGAGGCCTGGGGTGGACTGACGCTCGCCTGGTTCACCGATTGGCCCGTGAGCTTCTGGATCACGGCTCTTTCCGCGGCGATCTACGGTGTCAGCCTGGTAGCGGCCCGTCCGGGCGGTGTCCTGCGTGCCGCATCGCGCAAGCGCGACGCTCGCCGAGACGCCGCGCAAGTGTCCGTTTGACCCGATGCCGGAACGATGGCTGTCGATGAAGAGCGCGCGTCCCGTGGCGCAGGCTCTTCAATGGGATCCGGCGTCCGACGGTCCGAGAGCATCGCACCGCGCGCAGACTCCGTGGATCTCGATCGTGGTGCCGGTCGGTCTGAAGGCGCTGGCCGCCACCACGCCTTCGATCCGGGCCTTCAGCATCGGATCGCTGAACTCGTCGACCGAGCCGCACGTGTCGCAGATCGCGAAGCCGACCGACAAGGCTTCGTGTCGATGGTCGTGAGATCCGTGACCATCGCTGCAGACCGTATAGGCGTTCAAGGTCTCGAGGCGATGGATCTTGCCGGTCTCGACCAGTCTCCCCAACGCGCGATAGATGGTCGGTGGCGACGTGATGCCCTGGCCGCGGAGCTGGTCCAGGAGATCGTAGGCGGTCATCGGCTTCTGTGACCGGTTCAGCACCTCAAGGATCGATGCAGCCTTGTCGGCGATCGCAACGCGCTTCGTCATCGACGTTCCCCAGGGAGGCTTGACCGCTACACCAACGCCCGATATTCAGCAAGATAGTACGTTATAACGTTTTATCACTAGGCGAAGGTCGGCACGTGACGATCCTCGGCACCCTGTACCTGAGGCGGAAGCGCCTGAAGACCGCCAAGCGGCACAAGGCGCGCCTCGGGGGCGACATGCGGAGGCTTCTCGCACTCGGCGCCGACCTCGCCTACCTTTATGCGGGCGCGACATCTGCCAAGCACGTCGTCGTGAAGCTTGCGACCGACACGGACAGTGACGCTTCGAGGTTTGACACTGCCGACGTCGACTATCGGCTCGTCACCACCTACCGCGGTCCGGGAACGGAGTGGGTCCCCACGCGGGCTCTCGCCAGATCGGCACCGGGCCGGCCGCACTCCCCCGACGCCATTCGGCAACTCGATCGAGGAGCCGTCGCCATCATCAAAGGAGAAAGAGGCGCCACCGCCGATGCTCCCGGTCTACTCCATCGATTGTCGCGCTGTGCCGAAACTCCTCGACTGAGCCTGTCGATCGACAGCGGCGACACGATCAAGGGACGTGTTCCTTGATCGTGGTAAGCCTGTCAGGTCACCTCGCCTGGCTTGTCGCGACCTGGTGCGGCTTCTCGTCGAGCGTCACGCCTCGGGCTTTGCAGCCCAGCTTACGATCGGCAGCAGGCTCCAGAGTCACTGCGGCGATATCGCGGTCCGGAACGCGAGCCCCTGCACCTACATTAAAAAGAGGCCGGATCCGGCATCGAGCCGTGGTGACACCGGATCATCGGGAGGTGCGGTAGGAGGGCTCCCGACGCAGGCAGGACCACAAACGTCTTCACTATCGAATCGCCCGAGTGCCGGCCGGCTCTACCGCCGAACCGTCGAGATCATTCGAGGGCTCTGCCTCGGCGGCCGTATTGCTCAGACCTTGTCTGTGCTGAGAGTATATCGCTCCGTTCGACATCAGAAGGTCGACAGCGGCTCTCCTTTCGCGGCTGCCGACGGGTTCCGCAGTCGAACGGCAGAACCCCCGTCATCCTCAGTCGTGAATTCGATGCCGGCGGCCTCGAGGGCGCAGCGCAGCGCGGCCATGACCGAAGGATCGGCGGTGACGGCTCGGCTCTGCTGAGCACCGACGACCGTGCTGTAGTCGACATGGGACGCCCTGGCGAGCCAAGTCGATCCCCGCCGCAGGAGCCGGCGCGCCTCTGTGATCTGGGTGGGAGAGATAGACACGATGTTTCGACCTTTCGCCACGAACCGGCCGCCAAGTCGCTCCCTTGCGGTAACCTCGGCAGGCCAACCTTCGCACCCGATGGTTTCCGCAATCTTACGTCAGGACTGCCGCAGCTGAAAGACGCAGAGGTCGCAACTGTTCTTGGACGAAATTGTCCCAAAGTATCGTTCGATCGAACTTACTGAGCCGTGCACGGTCAACGCCGGCGAGCCAAGGGCAGACGATCCGTGGGCTCGAAGGCTCTGCACCGGTTTCATCCTCCCGGCCGGGCTCTTCTTGTTCGAATGTTCGGAGAGCGATTGGCCCGCTTGCGGTAGAGGCCGCTGGTTAGCGCAAGGCTTCGCGCAACGACATGCTGGCTTGCAGGTGGCGAAGCCCGCCCCGGACGTCGTCGCGACCGTGCTGTGCACGCGAAAGCGACCCCGGCTCCATCTCGAAGCCATTCGCCAGTCGCTAGCTGAAGTAGCTTTGCAGTCGGCCGTTGCGGCGGATATCGAGCGTTGCGCAGTGGAACGAGCCGCCGAACGGGCCGTAGCTCGAGAAGGGCAGATCGATGGGGTCGAAGCCCCAATCCTTGAGCGCTCTGATCAGAGTAGGCTGCGAGCTGTCGACGACCACGCGCTTGTGATCCAACATCAGCACGTTGATACTGGTCCAAGGGCTGCACATCGAGATCCTGCTCATCATCCCACGCACTGGGTCGGGGCGCGGCGCCACCAGCACGTGCCAGCGCTTGAGCACCGCCGGCAGCCGCTCGATGTCGCAATATTCCGGGTTGACCAGAACTTTGCCGGGGGCCAGCGGCATGAAGGTCGAATCGATATGCATCGGGTCTCGGCAGAGGCTCGGGATTTCGTGCAGGGCGTAATGGTCCCCGAGGTGGCGCCGGAGCCACGCTATGCCGAACGCATTGGTCACGTTCGAGCGCGTGTAGAAGAGGTCCCGCCCGCAGCGTACAAAATCGGCAGCGTCGAAGACGGGTTCGAACTCCGTCAAGATGGTCCGGGCGGGGTCGCCTTTCGCGGGCAACCGATAGGTGTCGTCGAACAAGCGGTCGGTGAGCTGAGGCCGGGGGGCCGACGCCCATCTGGCCCCTTGGCTGAAGTATTGCTTGAATAAGCTGCGGTAGGCGTCACCTTCGAAATAGCGGGAGCGCCAGCACATCGGGGTCTCGATGATCTCGTCGCCCACCACCATGAACCCGTCTCGCGGGCACGCGACCGTGAAGCCGCGCGAGCTCCAATTGGTCGTCTTGTACTTCCGGGAGAACGCAACGGGATCCGGGCGCCGGACCGTGATGCGTTCGGACTCAAGAAGCCGCACGAAACCGTCGAGCTCCTCTCGCGCCAGCTTCAGCATCCACAGCGGGTAGCGCCGGCCTGCCGCGAGCCGATACAGCCGGCCGAGGGCAGAGGGAAGGTTGTAGGTGACGGCGAGATGGTTGGATGGGATCGTCGCATCCTCGACGTGACCGACGATGACCTCCTCCAACGGATCCCATTCATTGTGAGATGAAACAGGACTGATCGTATCTCCGGTGTCTTCGAGCCCCTGTAAGTCAAGACCGACACCGAATGTTTTTAGCATAACCAACCTGTTGCTATCGCCGCAGCGCTTTACCGTCGCATGAGCCCCGTTTCACGGTCGAGCCTGCGTCTTTCTCACTTTAATATCGGCGATGATGGAGGCAATTCTAATTCACTCATAATATTCATGCTCGATGTGCATCGAGGCGTCAGCATGGAGGGGCGCTGCGGGACGTCGAGCCGTGGGCGCCGAAGTCACGCTGTCTCGTTTCGGGAGATCGTGTTTTGCAGTGTAACGCTGGACAGCTTCAGTCGAAGACGATGCAACGTGCTCTTCAGCGGAATGTGCGCTCGATCAAGATGATGGTCCGCATGAGAGCATCGTCTGGAGAGCGTCGGCTTCCGCGGCCTGCCGATGATCGAATCAAATCTTCACGGGCGTGAATGGAGACGAGACTTGTCCCTCAATGCAGCGGTCCTGGCGACCGTCACCATCCTCATCTCTGCGCCGGCGTGGTCGCAGGAGGACGCAACGCTTGCGAAGAAGATCGATCGGCTGGAGAGCGATATTCGCACGCTGCACGCCAGAATCGATGATCTCGGCCCCGCCTCCGCTTTGCGCGACGTCAGAGTCGTCGATCCCGTCTTCATCGGTGCAGGCGGCGCGAAGACGAATTCATTGGCCATGGACAATGCGGCAATCAATTGCCCCCCGCACTCCTTCGTGACCGCCGTGCAGATCCTCAAGACCGGCAACACCGTGTCACAGATCCGCTACGCGTGCCGCGGGGTGGAATAGAGGGCCATCCGGGCGCGCCATCGCGGGTGGCGAAACGGCCGCGGGCATCCCTTCGGCCGGCACTGGATGTCGTACGGCCCCGTCTCACCGCCGGATCTCTTCATCGAAGAGGCGTCGGCCATTGATCCTGGTCGACGAAACGCGCGGCCTGCACCGCTCTCGGAGCCACGGATCGTTTCTTATGCCTGCTCCTTGGCCGGCTCGCACGCCCGAGTGTCTCTCGGCGGAAGCGTCACGCCTCGTTCCGGGTCGGCGGCATGGGGCGGCCCCGACCGCGCTCGGCCTTGATCGTGATCGTGTCGCTGACAGCGGTCCTATAAAGCCGGTTCTGACTGGATCGATTCGTTCTGGCGATACCGGTCCGACGAGGCTCGCCGTCGCGAACTGGGTCTTGCGCCGAGCGCAATCATCTCTCCTCGAGCCGGGGTCGACGGGCCGGTCGCTGCTTCACGGCAGGGTTCGACGTGGCTGAACGCCAAGATCACGTTCAGAACATCGTTCCAGAACTCGGCACGATCCCCGCAGATCTTCCAGCAGGCCTTCTCCTGCTCGGCTCTGGCGAAATCCGCGGCTCTCTTCGGGCTCGCGGTCCAAACCACGCGAGCCATCTCCCTTGGTGAGTCCGTTTTCGGCATGATCGCACCTCACAGCATGTGCCTGATGCGAGAACCGCATTCGCGCGTAATTTATTCCCGCCGTCGGGAACTTTTTTGACTCACCCTGCCACGATACTTCGGTACCGGTCCGTCGTGACCGCGAGGCAGCCGGCAGGAACGGCTCTTCCGACGCATCGCCGGGGCAACGTGACATCGGCGGGAAAGCCGCCGTGTCGCGCGGGATCGCCCCCGACGATCGAACCGCAGCCGTCACGACGCTTCGCGCATGCTGGCGAGGGCATCCCGATAAGCATCCGGCGGGATCGTCACCTCGCCCTGGAACGGCGAACTCAATCCTGCGACGAGCAGCAGCACCAGGACGCCCGACGTGACGAGGGCGGCGGTCATCATCAGGTGCAGGACGACATTGGGGGCCTCGAGGATGAAGCTGAAGCTCACCATGAGGGCGCCGCCCGAAAGCAGCACGATCCAGACGAGATCGGGGATCGTTCCATGGATCGCGAGGAGACGGTCGCGACGCACCGACACGAGGTCGGCGAATGTCGCGATCATGAAGCCTCGGACGGCAGGGTCCCATGCGGTTCCGGTCGGGGAGGCGATGATGCCGCGTTCAAGGGCCGTGAGCAGGGGTGAAGACGAGGAGATCGGATGTCCGGCGATTTGGGCCGGCCACTCCACCTCGATCACTTGCTCGAGATAGGAGGTCAGAGCGGTTCTTATCGAGGCTCCGGTCTCGGCGGGGGTTCCCTGGCTCACCCTGTAGAGAGCATCGACGATGTTGGCCTCGCGGCGCGCCAATGTTTCGGCGGCGGTATGCTGCTCCCAGGCCGTCGTCGCCACGAAGGTCAGGAGAACCGCATAGGTCACGCCGATCACCGAAAAGATCGCCGAACCGAGTTCCGTGTGCTCGCGTCGCAATCGATGCGACAGGAATCGCTGAACCACCAGCTGCATGGTCAAGGCAGCCGCGATCGTGAGGCCGAGCACGATCACCCCCGATTGCCAAATCGGATGCATCGTGACGAGCATCGACATCATGCCTGACCCCGCGCTCATCACCATGGCCACCACGGCCGATCGTGGCGGATGATGTTCCTTCGTTTCCGCCACCCGAACACGACTTGCGTCGCCGACGACAAACTCATTCGACCTGTGCCCGACCTCCGGGAAATGTACAAGAAGTTCTGCAGGAAATGCATCTCAACTGATGTCTCGTGGGTCTAGTCTTCTCGAGCCAAAGAAACGTCGGCCGGGGGGAAGCACGGCGATCGAGAGCGGCCCGCCGGCACGTTCCGGAACGCCTCTCACCCGCCG
>CAXTME010000027.1:43296-47091 GCA_964245215.1 uncultured Lichenihabitans sp. | reverse complement strand
ACTGCGACTATTGAGGAAATTGAGCGTCGACGAGGACGTCGACGGGCGGTGGAACAGCTCCGTGCAAGCTTAACGCCGCAGCTTGGCCCGGTCGAAAGCTGATCTCCGGGATGTGTGCCGTGGAACCTATCCACCTCTTCGAAGTCGCGGCTCACCAGGTCCGCTGGCTGTCGACCAGCCAATCGGTGATTGCAGCGAACGTCTCCAACGCGAGTACGCCCGGCTACAAGTCTCAAGTCGTCCAACCTTTCTCGGAGGTGATGGACAAGACGCAACTGCAGCTCGCCTCGACCGATAGCAGCCACTTGGAGCTCGACCCGATCCAGGCGCAGGCGGCCTCCATCAAGGACGACACGCCGTGGGAAGTGACCGATTCCGGCAATAGCGTCAGCCTCGAGCAGGAGATGATCAAGGCCAACGACGTCAACCGAAGCTACGCGCTGAACACGAGCCTCGTGAAAGCCTTTCACGGGATGCTCATGGCGTCGGTCCGGAGCTGAGCCCGATGATCGACGCCCTTCAAGCCTCGCTGCGGGTCGCAGGTGCCGGCCTTTCGGCGCAATCGGCGCGGCTTCGTGTCGTCTCCGAAAACCTGGCCAACGCCCAATCGACGGGCGCCACGGCCGGTGCCGATCCCTACCGGCGCAAGACGATCACGTTCCAGAACGAGTTCGACCGCGTCGCCGGCATGGACGTCGTCAAAGTGAACGCGATCGGCGTCGATCCCTCGGATTTCGAGGTCGAGCAGGACCCGGGCAATCCCGCGGCCGACGAGAAGGGCATGGTCAAGATGCCCAACGTCAACATGATCAGCGAGATGAGCGACATGCGCGAAGCCAATCGCTCCTACGAAGCAGACCTCCAGGTCATCAAGCAATCGCGTGACCTGATTTCCATGACCATCGACCTCCTGAAGGGTTCATCATGATCGCGGCCATTCCCCTCGTCACCTCCGCCCTCTCGTCCCTCGCGCCCTCGACGGCGACCTCCGCCGCCAAAGCCAGCACGGTCGGTGGCGATTTCGGCTCGATCCTGTCGCAGGTGTCGAACGACGCCGTGCAGAAGCTCAAGACGGCGGAGGCCAGTGCCGTCTCCGGAATCGAGGGCAAGGCCAGTGCCCAGGACGTGGTTCAGTCCGTCATGTCGGCGCAGGAGTCGCTTCAGACCGCGCTGGCGGTCCGCGACAAATCCGTCTCTGCTTTCCAGGAAATTACCCGGATGGCCATCTGACGAGCCCTCCAAGGCCACGGCAATCCACCCTGAGGATCAACGCTGGCCCGTCGTCCCGATCGTTTATCGGGCGGCCGGCTCTGGGAACGACTTGAAATGCGAGCGCTTGCGATCGCGGCGACCGGCATGTCTGCCCAGCAGACCAATGTCGAGGTCATCGCCAACAACCTGGCCAACGTCAACACGACCGGCTTCAAACGCGGCAAGGCGGAATTCTCCGACCTGCTCTACGAGGCCGCGCGGGTACAGGGCGTGTCCAGCCGCGGATCCAACAACGATATCCCGGAGGGCGCACAACTCGGGCTCGGCGTGAAGCTGGCCGCCGTGCGCAGCCTGCAGACCCAAGGATCCCTGACCCAGACCGGCAACCAGTTCGATCTCGCCGTGCAGGGCCGCGGCTGGTTCCAGATCACGGGTCCCAACAGCGAAACCGTCTACACGCGGGCCGGCGCCTTCAACACCAATGCGACGGGGCAACTCGTGACGCTCGACGGCTTCGCGGTCAGCCCGTCGATCCTCGTGCCGGCCAATACGACGGCGGTCACGATCAGCCAGTCGGGGATCGTCAACGCCACGGTCAGCGGCAACACGACGCCCACCCAGATCGGCCAGCTGACCGTCGCTAGTTTCGCCAACGAGAACGGGCTCGAAGCGCTTGGCAGCAACATGTTTCGCGAGACCCCTGCCTCGGGGACTGCCGTCGTCGGGGTGCCGGGCGATCCGGGCGTCGGCACGATCAGCCAGGGTTACCTCGAAGCGTCGAACGTCGACCCGGTCAAGGAGATTTCGGACCTGATCTCGGCCCAGCGCGCCTACGAGATGAACTCGAAGGTGATCCAGGCCTGCGACCAGATGGGTCAGACGCTGAGCACGGGAACCAAGGCATGAAACCGCATCGCCGTTCCAGGGAGGCGCCGCCTGATCGCATGGCGATCGCAGCGGTGGCGGCCATCGCGGCGGTGGCGGCGCTCGCAGGCCTCAGCGGAGCGAGCCCTGCTTCGGCCGGCCAGTTCGTCCCGGTTCCGACCATCGTGATCTACCCCGGCGACGTGATCCGGGACGGCATGCTGACCGAGCGCGAGATGCCGGACGATTTCGCCGGAAAGACCGCCGCGGTGCTGGACCGATCGGCGCTCGTCAACAAGACCTCCCGCCGCACCCTGCTGCCCAATCTGCCGATTGCCAGAAACGCCGTCGGCGAGCCCAAGCTCGTGACGCTCGGCGCCATGGTGCGGGTCGTCTACGCGGAAAGCGGCCTCACCATCTCGACCTACGGCTCGGCTCTACAGGGGGGGGCCGCCGGAGACGTGATCCCGGTCCGCAACCTCGAAAGCGGGCTGACGATTTCGGGCATCATCGAGGCAGACGGCAGCGTCCGGGTGGGCAATAGCTGATGCGCGGTCTTCCGGTTACCCTGCTCCTCGGCATCCTGGCCGCCACCACCGCGCTGACGGCTCCGTCCGAGGCTTCGGTCCGCATCAAGGATATCGCCACCATAGGCGGCATGCGCGACAACCAGCTCGTGGGTTACGGCCTCGTGGTCGGGCTGCTTGGCACCGGCGACACGATGCGCAATGCCCCCTTCACCGAGCAATCGGTGCAATCGATGCTCGACCGGATGGGGGTCAACGTCCGCAATATCCCGCTACGCAACCGCAACGTCGCGGCCGTGATCGTCACGGCCAGCCTGCCGGCGCTCGCCGGTCGCGGCATGCCGCTCGACGTCACCGTTTCGGCGCTCGGCGATTCGATTTCGCTGATGGGCGGCACCCTGATCATGACCCCCTTGATGGGCGGCGATGGGCAGACCCACGCGGTGGCCCAGGGCGCCGTCTCGGTGTCGGGTTCCGCGTCCGCAGGACAGGCCGAAACCTATACCCAGGGCGTGCCGACTGCCGGCCGCATCGCCAACGGTGCCATTATCGAGCGCGAGGCGCCCGGCAGTCTGGGGCCGAGCGGCGCCATGACGCTGGAACTGCGGAACCCCGATTTCAAGACCGCGGTGCGGATCGCGGACGCCATCAACGCCTACACGAAATCCCATTTCAGGGTCAGTGCGGCTCAGGAGCAGGATCTACGGCGCGTGGCACTCCTCTGCCCTCCCGGCGTCAACACGACCCGGTTCATGTCCGACATCGGCGACCTGACGGTCGAGCCCGACACGCCGGCCCGCGTCGTCATCGACGAACGCACCGGCACGGTGGTGATCGGCGAGGACGTCCAGATCTCGACCGTGGCCGTGACCCACGGCAGCCTGACGGTGCGCATCACCGAAAGCCCGCAGGTGTCGCAGCCTCAGCCCCTGTCCGGCGGCAAGACGGCCGTGGTGCCGAGCACCGCGATCTCGTCGACCGAGCCCAAGGGCACGCTGGAGATCTTGCACGGCACGACCTTGCGAACCCTTGTCAATGGCCTGAACCAGATCGGGCTGAAACCGAGCGGCATCATCGCGATCCTGCAGGCGATCAAATCGGCCGGCGCGCTGCAGGCCGACCTCGTGGCGCAATAGGCCTTCGGCACGAGCCCTAGCCCGTCCGGTTCGGCGGCTCGCGCCCGTTCCGTCAG
>CAXTME010000027.1:39621-43196 GCA_964245215.1 uncultured Lichenihabitans sp. | reverse complement strand
CCTTCGGCACGAGCCCTAGCCCGTCCGGTTCGGCGGCTCGCGCCCGTTCCGTCAGGACTCCGTTCCGGCACCGAGAACGCCTCTAGCCTGTCTGCCCTCGGATGAGCGCTGCTCACGAAGGGCCAGCCCGGGGCAAGGTCTCGTCCGCAGGTTGGAGTCTCGCGATCCTCAAGGCCGCCATCACCATGCACCTGCGCCCCGCCATTGCGGCTCTCCTCGCCACTGCTTTCGGGTTCTGCCCGGCTCTCCCCGGAGGCGTTGCGGTGGCGGCCAATGCCGCAGGCGGCACGGGCCCGGCCGTCGCGGCTTCGCTTGGCGGGCCAGCGGCAGCCCAGGACTCGAAACATCCGACCGCCTCCGAGGTCGCCGCGGCTCCGGTCGCGGCCCCCCCTGCGAGCGAAGCGCAACGCTACTGCCAGAATGTCGCGGCGGCGGCGGCCGATGCGCATTTCGCGCTGCAGACCCGAAAGCTGAACGACCTCGAAGGCGAGATCGCCAAGCGGGTCGCTGCCCTCGAGGCCAAGGAAGCCGAGGTCAAGGATGTGTTGTCGCGCCACGACGAAGCCATCAAACACGCCGATGCCACGCTGGTCGCGATCTACGCCAAGATGCGGCCCGATGCGGCGGCCCAGCAGATCTCCGCGCTCGACGACGCGACCGCGGCCGCCGTGCTGGAACAGCTCAATGCGCGTCAATCCTCGGCCATTCTGAACGAGATCTCGCCGGAGCGCGCCGTCAAGCTCGTCAATACCATCTCGGGTCTCGTCCCGGGCGACGGGAAGAAGTCATGAGGCTGCGATGGCTGGCCGCGCTGCCCTGCTGCCTGGTCCTGTTCGGCTGCGCCACGCCGCCCGCCGACATCGGCCGTGCACCCGACATGTCGCCGGTCGGTCACGGGTTGCAATCGAACGTCACGCCTTTCGCGTCCTATGATTTTCCGGCACCGCCGCGATCGAGTCCGCAGTCCCTCTGGGACGACGACCGCGCCAACCTCTTCCGCGACCCTCGCGCAACGCGGGTCGGCGACGTGCTGACGGTCAATATCGCGATGGACGACAAGGCCAAGCTCGGCAACAGCTCCGACCGGACCACGACATCGAAGATCGGCAACGGCTTCGACGTGACGCCCGGGCTCGGCACCACGCCCTTCAAGATCGCGCCGCAACTCGACATCAACTCGACCTCGGCCGCGACCGGCGTCGGCAACGTCGACCGGTCGGAGAAGATCGCCTTCTCGGTCGCTGCGGTGGTCACGGGCGTGCTGCCGGACGGCAACATGCTGGTGAGCGGTTCGCAGGAGATGCGGGTCAACGACGAGTTGCGGATCATCAACGTGGCCGGGGTGGTCCGGCCACGCGACATCTCCAAGGACAACACGATCTCCTACGACAAGATCGCCGAGGCCCGGATCTCCTATGGCGGCCGCGGCCGCATGAGCGAGGTTCAGCAACCGGCCTGGGGCCAACAGGTCTACGACGCCATCAAGCCGTTCTGATCGCAACGCATGCTCGGGAGAACATGACCTCATGGCAGACGCCAAGAAAGGATCGATGCTCAGGGCGTTGATGCCGATCCTCGTGCTGACGGTGGCGGCAGGTGGTGGCGGGGCCCTCATCGGGACCCAGATCGTCGCGGCCGCAAAAACCGCGGCCGAGAAGGCCGTGGGCGGCCCCGACGCCCCGAAGCCTTCACCTGGCCCGCTCGCCAGCACGGAGGCCCTGAAGGAACTCGTGCCGGTCGTGACCAACCTGGCTTCTCCCGAGGGGACCTCGATCCGCTTGCAAACCGCGATCGTCTACGACAAAACCGACGCGGCGCAAATCGACGTTATCGCACCGAAGATCGGCGAAGATGTGCTGACCTTCGTCCGAACGCTGACCCTGGCTCAGATCCAGGGTGCGAGCGGCCTTCAGGCGCTGCGGGACGACCTCAACGAGCGAGCCGTCATGCGCTCGGACGGCAAGGTACGGGAACTCCTGATCGAAATGCTGGTCGTTCGATGAAGGTGCTGCTGCTTGTTGTGACGGCGCTGTTCGGCCTCGTGGCGACGGCCCATGCCCAATCGATCGATCTCGGCACAATCCTGCCACAAGCCGGCGGCACGGCAAGCGGACGGATCGTGCAGCTCGTGGGTTTGCTCACGGTGCTCTCGATCGCACCGGGGCTGCTCGTGATGGTGACGAGCTTCACCCGCTTCGCCATCGCATTCTCGTTTCTGCGCTCGGGCCTCGGACTCCAGACCACGCCCGCCAACCTGATCCTCGTCAGCCTGTCTCTTTTCATGACCTTCTACGTCATGGCCCCGACCTTCGATCGGGCCTGGGATACGGGCCTTCGGCCTCTCCTCGACAACAAGATCTCCGAGGCCGATGCCTATGCCAAGATCACCGAGCCCTTTCGCGAGTTCATGTTGGCGCAGGTGCGCGAGAAGGACCTGAGACTCTTCGACGACCTCGCCAAAGACAGTATCAAGACGACGGATCGCAGCACCGTCGACCTCCGTATCCTTATCCCATCCTTCATGATCTCGGAGATCCGCCGCGGTTTCGAGATCGGTTTTCTGATCGCATTGCCGTTTCTCGTCATCGACATGGTCGTGGCAACCATTACTATGTCGATGGGCATGATGATGCTGTCGCCGACCGTCATCACATTGCCGCTGAAGATTTTGTTCTTCGTTCTGATCGATGGCTGGAACATGCTGGTCGGGAGCCTGATCCGGTCGTATTCGTGACTGGCTTGCGCGCGCCACGGTTAAAGAACGTCGGACTTCAACTTTCCTTAACGGCTCTGTGCCATGTTGCAGAAGCTGGGTGAAGCTACAACTCCGGCGATTGCATAAGAGGCGGACAGATTAACTGTCTGCGGCTGCAGTGATGCTGCGGATCCATTCCGCATAGAAGTCTCTGAAGCCACTTTTGCACGGTGTTCCGATCGATGCGGCGTCAGGCTGCGCCAACGAGTGCTGATCGGCTGTGAAGCCGGCAGGCAATCCTTGCGCCCACACGACCTCGCGAGCCCTCAATACCGACCGTCGTCCAGTCCACTTCCATAGGCTGCTCCCATGTCTTCTTTAATTTCGAGCCTCTCAATCACGCAGATCTCGGCTTTGTCGACGTCTGTGATCTCGAATCTGAATACATCGGATATAGTGGCTCTCGGCATCGGAGGGGCGGCTGCCCTGACCTCGACTCAGTTGAATGTGCTGTCGACAGCGTCGATCAATGCCTTATCCACGGGCCAGATTTCCGCTTTTTCCAGCAAAGCGATCAGCGGTTTGACGCTCGCTCAGATTGTCTTTTTCGACACAACGAATAATGCATCACATTCCTTCGCGTCGAGTCAGGTCGCTGCTCTAACCGCAGGAGACCTCGGCGCCATGAGCGCAGGCACACTCTCCACATTTTCCACCGACCAGATCGGCGCCATCACGTCGGGCCAACTCGCCGGCCTTTCGACCACCCAACTCGACAAGTTCGGTGCCAAACTCGCCAACTTCTCCTCGGGCCAGGTCAAGGGTCTCTCCTCGACCCAGCTCAACACCCTGAGCGCCGCCGACCTCACCTCCGTCATCG
>CAXTME010000027.1:0-39521 GCA_964245215.1 uncultured Lichenihabitans sp. | reverse complement strand
GCTCCGCCACCGTCACGGGTCTCTCCTCCACCCTCATCGGCGGCCTCTCGGCGGCCGGCCTCGGCGCCCTCAGCTCGACCGAGTTCGCCGGCATGGACACCGGCCAGATCGGTGCCGTCACGTCGGGCCAGCTCGCCGGCCTCTCCACGGACCAGATCCATAACTTCGGCGCCAAGCTCGGCAACCTCTCCTCGGGCCAGGTCAAGGGCCTCTCCTCGACCCAGCTCAACACCCTGAGCGCCGCCGACCTCACCTCCGTCATCGGCAAGCTCACCGCCACCCAGGTCGGCACCCTCTCCTCCGCCTCCGTCGGGGCCCTCAGCTCCGCCACCGTCACGGGTCTCTCCTCCACCCTCATCGGCGGCCTCTCGGCGGCGGCGGCTGGCGCCCTCTCGACCAGCGAGCTCGCCAGTTTCGGAACTGCGCAAGCCGCCGCGTTGACGTCTGCAGAGATCGGCAGCCTCTCGTCGGACAAGTTCGCGGCGCTGGCAAAGACTTCGGGCTCTAACCTCCAAAGCCTGATGGCGGCAGCGGTTGCCGGAATCAGCACGGCCGACATCGCGGCGCTCAGCACGACCCAGACTCATGCCTTTGGCACGTCCCAGATCAACGCCATGACGCAAGACCAGCTCACAGCGTTGTTCAACGCTTATTGAGCCGAGCTGGCTGGTCGGCCAGCTTCGCACCATCGCGCATCGTCAGACTGGGCTCTGATGCAGCGCGATGGAGCTTTCGGTCATGAATGCAAACAGACTGACACCGGAGTCGAGCCTCGCCACCGCTCAACGAGCGTTGGAACGCCACGACGCCGATCGATGCCCCGATATTCTGCAGGACCGAGACCTTCTCTCCATCCTCGCGTCGCTCGAAGTCGGCGAACTCATCGATCTCGTGGACGCGGCGAAGCGGCGAGACGGCGAACTCCGCTCCATTTCGCTCTATGGTATGTGGTTGGCTTTGGAAGCGAAGCCAAACCAGTCCTTCGCAGCTTGGTATAATCTCGGCGTCGAGTTCAACGCTGCAGGGCATGCCGCCGAAGCGGCAGCCGCCTTCAAGACCGCATTGTCGTCCCGCGCCGACCTTTACGGTGCCGCTCTCAATGCCGGGCTGTGCCACGAAAGTCTCAACGATGCCCCGGGCGCGCTTCGCATCTGGGGCGACGCGATCCAAAGCGATCAAGCTCGGACCGCGCTCCTCAATCAGCGCGGACGCGTGTTCGAGCGCTTGAAGCTCTACGACGACGCCGATCGCGATTTCCTTGCTAGCCTGCTGACCGATCCCGACCAGCCCGACACCATCCATCATTGGATCGGCGTTAGAACCAAGGCTTGTGCCTGGCCGATCGTCCGCGACCTTCCGGGCTTGACGAAGGCTGACCTTCTCGAAGGAACGGGCGCCCTTTCGCTGCTGGCGATGACCGACGACCTTGCGATCCATGACCGGTCCAACGCATCTTGGTTCGAGCGAAAGATGCCTCCCGGCGGACCCCGTCTCAGCCCATACAACGGCTATGCTCACCGTAAGCTGCGGATCGGTTATCTGTCCTCGGACTATTGTCGGCATCCGATGGCTTATCTCGTGACCGAGCTGTTCGAGATGCACGATCGCGACCGCTTCGAGATCTTCGGCTACTGCTCGACGAAGGACGACGGCAGCGACGTTCGGCGCCGCATCCTGGCGTCCTTCGACAAGGCCGTCTCGGTCCGCGACGCCTCGGAGGAGGAGGCTGCCCGGGCGATCCGCGCGGACGAGATCGACATTCTCATCGATCTCAACGGCCTCACCCTCGGATCGCGTCTTCCGGTGCTCCGGTTCAGGCCCGCACCGGTACAGATCACCTTTCTGGGTTACAACGGCGTCATGCCGATCCCCGAACTCGACTATATCCTGGCGGACCGCTACGTCATTCCGCCTGAGGCCGCGGCGCATCATCGGCCGAAGCCGCTGTATCTGCCGACCTGCTTCCAGCCCAACGACCGGAAGGTCCCCCTGACTGCCGGCCTCACGCGGAACTCGGTCGGCCTGCCCGACGATCGCTTCGTGTTCTGCTGTTTTTCCAACAACTACAAGATCACTGAAGACATCTTCACGGCCTGGACGGAGATCCTGGCGCGCGTTCAACACGGGATCTTGTGGCTCTACGGCGACAACGATCAATCATGCCGCAATATGGCGGCGCACTTTTCTGCCAGCGGGCTCGATCCTCAGCGGTTGTTGTTCGCAGCCCGGACGTCGCCGGAGGCCTATCGGGCCCGACTGGGCCTCGCCGATCTCTACCTCGACACGTTCCCCTACAATGCCGGCACGACCGCCAGCGACGCCCTGAGGGTCGGCCTGCCGATCGTGACCCGATCCGGTCAATCCTTCGTGTCCCGCATGGCGGGCAGCCTCCTGCGGACCGTCGGCGCGACCGAAGGGGCTGTCGAGACGACACGGGACTATATTGAACTCGCGGTCGCCCTGGCGCATGATTCGGAGCGTTACGCGGAGCTGAAGCGAAGCGTCAGCGGGGATCGATGGCTGCGCACCCTCGGCGACACGCCTCGCTTCACCCGCGAGCTCGAAGAGGTCCTGAGTTCAGTCGCGATCTCAGCCGATATAAGCCCGTCGGCCCCGACTCTGCGGCAGGTCGCCTGACGTCGACGCCGTCCTGCCGCGATGCGGGCCTTTTCCAGCCGACCTTGGATTTGCGCGCCGGGACGCTTGCCCCGAGCCCGGATTGGGTCCACTTGCGACCCAGAGGCGCGAGGCGCCACCCTTTCCTTCGACAGGCCCAACGATGATCCGCTCCGCCCTTATGAACGTCATGACGGCTGCCGTGCTGAAAGCCGGCAAGGGGCTGAAGCGCGATCTCGGCGAGGTCGAAAACCTGCAAGTTTCGGTCAAGGGGCCTGGAGACTTCGTGACGGCGGCCGATCGGCGATCGGAAAAGACCCTGTTCGAGGAACTCTCCCGAGTGAGGCCTGGCTATGGCTTCGTCATGGAAGAAGGCGGTAGCATCGAAGGTTCGGACAAGAGCCACACGTGGCACATCGATCCGCTCGACGGCACCACCAATTTCCTGCACGGCCTGCCGATCTTCGCGATTTCGGTCGGCCTCGAACGCGAGGGCCAGCTCGTGGCCGGCGTCATCTACAATCCCGCGACCGACGACATGTATTTCACCGAGCGCGGACAAGGCGCCTACCACAACAACCGGCGCCTGCGCGTCGCGGCACGGCGCGACATCGCCGAAGCCCTGGTGGGCTGCGGCATCCCGGCGCTCGGCCGCGCCTCCCTGCATCCCCGCTTCAAGCTGGAGATGGCCGAGGTGATGGCCCGCGCCGGCGTACTGCGACGGCTGGGCGCCGCCGCCCTCGACCTCGCCTATGTGGCGGCGGGGAACCAGGACATCTATTGGGAGCGGGGCATCAAATCGTGGGACGTCGCGGCGGGCGCGTTGCTGGTGCGCGAAGCCGGTGGTTTCGTCAGCACGGCCGACGGCGGCGACGACCTTCTCGGGGCCGGCTCGATCCTGGCCGGCAACGAAACGATGCACCGCGCCTTACTCGACATCCTGCGCAAGCTTCAGTGACGGCGACTGCCGTCGATCAGCCGACTCCGTCCGTTCCGGTCCCGGCCCGATCGAGATGCAGTTGCCGGCGCAGGAATCCGGACAGGAGGGGGTCTCGGTAGTCCTGGATGAGCAGCGCCGCGCCGCCGCGCTTCAGACCATTCTCGTCGAGAGCCGATGCGATGCCGACGACCGGCAGGCCCGCCGCGACGGCGGAAGCTACGCCCGAGCCGGAATCCTCAAAAGCGACCGAACGAGCGACATTGCCGCCGATCTGCTCGAGTGCGGTAAGGTATGGCATCGGATGAGGCTTCGGGTGGGCGATCTCGTCGCCCGCCACCACCGCCTTGAAGCGATGGCGGATGTTCAGAGCCTCCAACACCAGTTCCGCATTGGCACGCGGCGCGTTCGTGACGACCGCGGTGTCGATCCCGACGCGGTCGGCCCAATCGAGCAGCTCCATGAGGCCTTCTGCCGGCGAGACATCCTTCACCATCGAGCGGTAATGAGCCTCCTTGTCGTGCATCAGACCGGCATGCAGCGCCTGGGGGACATGCGGAAGGTAATGCGCCGCGATGGCGTGATTGGGATGACCCATGATGAACCGGCGGTAGCCAGCCCAATCGAGCGAGACACCATGCGGCTCCAGGATCGTTCGGAAGGCCGCGAAGTGGAGGTGCTCGGTGTCGACGAGCGTTCCGTCCATGTCGAAGAGGAGTGTTGGCAGCATGGATCAGGCTTTACAGCCTGATCGCGGCATTGACGAGCGTCTGCAGCCGCATCACCGCTTGAGGAACGGCGCCATGCCTTCTCGGGCCAAAACATCGGCACGCTCGTTCTCGGGATGGCCGGCATGTCCCTTCACCCAATGCCAGCGAACCTCGTGTTTCGCGGTTGCGGCGTCGAGCTGCTGCCAGAGTTCCATATTCTTCACGGGCTTCTTGTCAGCGGTGCGCCATCCGTTGCGCTTCCAGCCGTGGATCCAACCCGTGACGCCGCCGCGCACATATTGCGAGTCAGTGTTGATATCGACGTCGCTCGGCTGCTTCAACGCTTCGAGGGCCATGATGGCGGCGGTGAGCTCCATGCGGTTGTTGGTCGTGGCCGCGGCCCCTCCCGACAGTTCCTTCTCGTGGCCACGCCCCCGCAGGATGGCGCCCCAGCCGCCGGGGCCGGGATTGCCCGAACAGGCACCATCGGTCCAGATCGTGATCGTGTCGGTCATCGGCATCCGTAGGCGGCGGCCGAGGCGACCGTCTGGTGGAAGGTGAGCTTGCGCAGGTATTCGATCGGGTCCTTCGGCCGAACCAGCGCGCCCGACGGAACGTTCAACCAGTCCACGAGACGGGTCAGCAGAAAGCGGAGCGCCGCACCGCGCGCCAGCACGGGAAGGGCCTCGGTCTCCGGCTCCGTCAGCCGCCGTGCCGAGGCGTAACCCTCGAAAAGCGCCGTGCTGCGGGCGAGATCGAGCGCTCCCTCTGCATCGAAGCACCAAGCATTCAGGCAGATCGCGACGTCGTAGGCCAAGGCGTCCGTGCAGGCGAAGTAGAAGTCGATCAGCCCGGACAGCCGGTCGCCCAGGAAGAAGACATTGTCGGGAAAGAGATCGGCGTGGATCACGCCTTGCGGAAGGCCGCGCGGCCAGTGCGACGCCATGAAGGCGAGTTCGGCCGAGATCGTCCCGGCGAGACCGGCCTCAACCGCGTCCGCATCCGCTTCGGCCGCAGCGAACAGCACCGGCCACGCGTCGACCGAGAGTGCGTTGGGGCGGCACAAGCCGAAATCGGCACCAGCGCCGTGCAGTTCGGCCAAGGCCCGGCCGAGCGCCAGGCAATGGGCTACCCCGGGATCCTTGATCCACACCCCATCGAGGAACGTCACCATGGCGGCCGGGCGGCCGGCCAGCGTGCCGAGCGCCACGCCGCGCCGATCTCGGACGGGCCGCGGGCAATTGAGCCCCCGAGACGCCAGGTGATCCATCAACCCGATGAAGAACGGCAGGTCGCCTGCCTCGACGCGTTTTTCGTAGAGGGTCAGGATGAACCGGCCACCCTCGGCGTGGAGGACGAAATTGGAGTTTTCAACGCCCTCCGCGATCCCCTTGAAGGAGAGGAGACCGCCGACATCATACGCCGACAGGAAACCCGCGAGTTGATCGGCCGTGACGTCTGTGTAAACGGCCATGCACTGCTCGACGGTAATGAAGCGGCTCGCCGGGTCGCGCTGGCGACAGGATCGCTCGAGCGTCAAACGAGCCCAAACCCGAACCTATGATCGAGAAGGCCCTATACGAGAGCGGTGGCTTCCGGGCGCATGTTCTCTCGCAACTCGCGCGGCAGCGGGAAGAACATGGTCTCGGTCACGGTCGCGACCGTCTCGACATCGATCTCGTAGCGCTCGGCGAACGCATCGATGATCTCTTCGACCAGGACCTCGGGGGCGGAAGCGCCCGCCGTGATGCCGATCGTGCGGATGTCGCCCAGCGGCGCCCAGTCGATATCGGCAGCACGGAGCACCAGTTGACTGTTGCGGCAGCCCGCGCGTTCCGACACTTCCTTCAGGCGCTGCGAATTCGAAGAATTGGCCGAACCCACTACCAGCAAGGCATCGACCGACGGCGCGATGCGCTTCACGGCTTCCTGGCGGTTTGTCGTGGCGTAGCAGATGTCTTCCTTGTGCGGGCCGACGATCGCCGGAAAACGCTGCTTCAGGGTCTCGACGATGCCTTGCGTGTCGTCGACGGACAGCGTCGTCTGGGTCACGAAAGCGAGGGGCTTCTGCAGGAATTCGGGGCTGGCAGCGTCGGCCATGCGGTGCACGTCGGCGATGTTCTCGACGAGCAGCACGGCGCCTTCCGGTAATTGACCCAAGGTTCCCACCACCTCCGGATGGCCGGCATGGCCGACCAGGATGATGGTGTAGCCCCGGCGATGGTGCAGCTCGGCCTCGCGGTGCACCTTGGTGACGAGCGGGCACGTGGCGTCGATGGCGAAGAACCGTCGGGCGCTCGCCTCCATCGGAATGGCTTTCGGGACACCATGGGCCGAGAAGATCACGGGCGCATCGGTCGGAGGTATTTCGTCCAGCTCCTCGACGAAGACGGCACCCTTCTTCTTCAGCGACTCGACCACGTATTTATTGTGGACGATCTCGTGCCGGACGAAGACCGGAGGGCCATAGATCGCGAGGGCCTGCTCGACCGCGTCGATCGCGCGAATCACGCCGGCGCAGAAACCGCGAGGGGCGCAGAGCAGGATTTGCAGCGGCGGCTTTGTCATCGAGCAGTTCCGAAGGACATCGGCGAGGGTTTTGCGGGATGCGGACGCGAGGGTCAAGCTGACCCTTTGTCCGGTCGCCACTTTTGATCGTTACAGTGTATCGGATGCCCGCGATTGATGGCCTTCGACAGAAACAGCATCCGCTCATGAAAGACGATACGCTCTCGATCGAGGCCGACCACAGCGGCGGCGCGGCACAGCGGGTCCGCGGGTCTGCCGGATCGGGCGATACCGAGGCCAGGTTCACCCGCGGCTCGATCCTGCGCCACACGCTGGTGATGACCGCCACGGGGACGGTCGGCACGCTTTCGATCTTCGCGGTCGATCTCCTGTCGCTCGTCTACGTGTCCCGGCTCGGCCGCACCGAGCTCAAGGCGGCGGTGGGCTTCGCCACGCAGGTGCTGGTCTACCCCATCGCGATCAATATCGGACTCACGATCGCCATCACGGCCGCCGTGTCGCGGGCGCTCGGGGCCAAACACCTGCCGCGCGCGCGGCACATTGCGGCCTCGGGCCTCGCGGCCTCGGCGATCATCAGCGCCTTCGTGGCCCTGCTGGCCTTCGCGGGGTCCGATGTCCTGCTGGCGGTGTTCGGGGCCAAGGGCGAAACGCGCGACATCGCTCATCGCTATCTGGAGATCGCCCTTCCGGGCAATGTGCCGTTCGCCCTCGGCATGGCGCTCTCGGGCATTCTGCGGGCTGTCGGCGACGCGAAACGGGCCATGTTCGTGACGCTCGGGGGCGGCCTCGTGGTCGCGATGCTCGACCCTTTGCTCATCTTCGGATTCGGCCTCGGCATCGACGGCGCCGCGATCTCGACCTTGGTGTCGCGCTTCGTCTTCCTCGCCATCGGCCTCCACGGCGTCTGGCGGGTGCACGGGCTCATCGCAGTCCCCCGCATGCGGTCCCTGGGCCTCGACCTCAGAATCCTGGCGACCGTGGCCTTGCCCGCGATCCTCACCAATCTCGCGACGCCCTTCGCCAACGGCTTCGCCCTGCATGTCTACGCCGGCTATGGCAACGCCGCGGTCGCCGCGAGCGCCGTGATCGACCGAACCGTTTACGTGGCCTTCGCGGCGATCTTCGCACTTACGGGTGCGGTGGGTCCGATCCTGGGCCAGAACTTCGGTGCCGGGCGTTTCGACCGCGTACGGGAAACTTTGACCCGCTGCTTTCTCGTGACGACGCTCTACGCCTTGGTGATCTGGCTGGTCCTGGCCTTGGGCTGGCCCGAGATCGTGGCGTTGTTCCGGCTTTCGGCCGATGCCGCCGATTATGTGGCGTTCTTCTGCACGGCCGGCGTCTCGGCGTGGCTGTTCATCAGCCTGTTGTTCGTGGCTAATGCGGCCTTCAACAACCTTGGATTTTCGGTGTTGTCGATGATTTTCAACTGGGGCCGAGCGACGCTCGGCACGTTGCCCTTCGTCAGCCTGGGGGCGTGGTGGGGGGGCGTGAAGGGCGGCCAGCTCGGCGTGGCAGCCGGCGCAGCGATCTTCGGGGTATCGGCGGTCGTCGCAGCCTACAAAGTGGTCGGCCGGCTTGCGGCGGCACCCCGCCGGGCACGGCGCTCCTGACCACGCCCGGCGCTCGAAAGCCCGGTAACCATTCACAAAACGGTTATACCGGACCTTCATTCATCATTGATTAAGATATCAAGCAGCCCGCTTCACGGCCGGCTGGCCAACCCGGGTGCTGGCATCCGAGGTCAGCGTGGCCCAGGTCTGCGCCTCTTGTGCCAAGGCGCGCTGGTGACGGCGGCCGTCCATGACGCGCTCCGCAAGGAGCAAGGTCCCGTCGGTCAGAACGGGTTCCGCCATGACGGAATCGACATCGCAGCGATTGAGGCCGATGTCGCGGAGCATATGATCGTCGAGTGAGGCGAGGCTGTAGACGATCTTGCGCCGCTCCTGCGCCCTCTGCACCCTGGCGGCGAAGCGAACCAGGACGGCCAGAGCTGCGACGAGGCGGGATGACGAACGGGCGGGGGCGGACATGACATTCTCCTTCAGCGAGGTGCGAACCATAGCTGAAATCACCTAATCAGAGAAACGAATGTTCTTGATGTTTTCGATCTGAATCTCTTATGTATCGGATCTTCGCTAGACAGGCGCTGACCGGACCCTTTCGAAATGACGGCCCTCCTCGACATCGACCAACTCCGCAGCTTCATCGCCATCGCCGATACGGGCACGTTCACGCGCGCCGCCGATGCCGTTCACAAGACGCAGTCTGCTGTGTCCATGCAGATCAAGAAGCTCGAAGAGACGGTGGGTCGGCCCCTGTTCGAGCGGGACGGACGCGCCTCGCGGCTGACCGACGAGGGAGAGCGTTTGCTCGATTACGCTCGCCGGATCGTGCGACTTTCCGGCGAAGCCTTGGCGAGTTTCGCCGAAGCGGAACTCGCGGGCCGGGTGCGGCTCGGTCTTCCGGACGATTATGCCGAACGGTATCTCCCGGAGATCCTGGCACGCTTCTCCCACTCCAATCCACGCGTCGAAGTGACGGTCGTTTGCGAACCGACACCGATGCTGATGGAGCGGATCGAGAATGCGGACCTTGATCTCGCCATCATCACGCAAGTGAACTCGCGCAGTTCCGTGTCGGTGATCCGACGCGAGCGCCTGCTCTGGGTCACGTCGAGCCGCCACGCCACCCACGAGCAGAGCCCCCTGCCCCTTGCGCTCGGGCGAACCTTCTGTACCTGGCGGCAGGCCGCAACCGCGGCGCTCGATGCCAGAGCAAAATCCTATCGCGTCCTCTATTCCAGCTGGAACTCCACAGCCGTTGGAGCGGCGGTGCTGGCGGGCCTCGCGGTTTCGGTGCTGCCTGAGAGCGCACTACGTCCGGGCATGAGGGTATTAGGACCTGCCGATGATTTCCCGACGCTTCCGTCCTGCAAGATCGCGCTGGTGCGCAATCGCGCCGACCCATCGCCTCTGAGTGATGCCCTTGCGGGTCACATCATCTCGAGCCTGGATAACCTGTCCGGAGCGGGAGACAAGAGCGGCTATGCGGCACCGCCGATCGAGCGCCGCGAAACACCCATCGACGAGGTTGTTGCCAGCCTCTAGTCGAGATAGTCCTCAATGGCTTCGCGGTCAGCGACCGATACCGTGTCGAATCATGAACAGTCAATCAGACAAATAAAAACCCCGATCTTCGAGAGATCGGGGCCAGAAAGATGCGTGATTTTACGACGTCGACTTTTTCATCATCTTCTTCTTCGACATCTTTTTCATCGAATGCTTCTTCATCATCGGCTTCTTCATCATCGTATCGGAAGCCGGTGCAGCATCGGCAGCCGGGGCAGCACCAGCGGCACCGCCGGCCGGAGCCGCCGGGTCGGTCGCCTGCGCATAGGCAACACCAAAGCTCAGGACCGAAGCCGCACAAGCCAGTGCAAGCGTCTTTTTGATCGAATTCATAACAGACTCCCTCTCCCCGTCCGCCCTGCGCGATTCATGCGAACGCGCCTGCGTTTGACCTGCTCGAAACGCATGGCTACACGGTTTGTTTCCAAAGCGGAAGCGGAGCAGCAGAAAACCGCACCGCCGGTGTCGAAGAGGCACGTTGCCAGTTGCCTTGACGTTGCATAACTAACGCGCGGCGGCAATCGCGGCCGTGTCCGGCATTCGGGCCGACTGGCGGTCGTCGGTTCACGGCGTGAAAGTATTGCATGGCTCGCGACACTACCGACACCACGCCGATTTCCTCTCGTGACGAGCTGGTTCGTTGGTTCGAGCAGGGCAGCAAGCCCGCGGAATCGTTCCGGATCGGCATCGAACACGAGAAGTTTCCCTTCTATCGCGATCGTCTGACCCCCGTACCTTACGACGGCGAACCCGAGAGCGGCCGAGGCGGTATCCGCGCGCTTCTCGAGGGCTTGCGGGAACGTCAGGGCTGGCAGGCGATCGAGGAAGACGGGCGTCCGATCGGCCTGTCCAACGACGATGTCGGCGGGGCCATCTCGCTCGAACCCGGCGGCCAGTTCGAACTCTCCGGCGCACCTTTGCGCACGTTGCACGAGGCGAGGGCCGAACTCTCGGACCACCTCGAGAACCTGAAGGCCGTCGCCGAGCCGCTCGGCATCGGTTTCCTGGGCCTCGGCGGGAGCCCGAAATGGACCTTGGCCGAGACTCCCGTGATGCCCAAGGGGCGCTACCGCCTCATGGCGGCCTACATGCCGAAGGTCGGCACGCGCGGGCTCGACATGATGTTCCGGACCTCGACGGTCCAGGCCAACCTCGACTATGCCGACGAAGCCGACATGGTCCGCAAGTTGCGCGTGTCCCTTGCGTTGCAACCGGTTGCGACGGCACTCTTCGCCAACTCGCCTTTCACCGAAGGCAAGCCGAACGGTTTTCTGTCCTGGCGTTCCCATGTCTGGCTCGATACCGACAATGCACGTTCCGGAATGATGGCTTTTGCGTTCGAGCCCGGGATGGGTTTCGAACGCTACGTCGATTACGCGCTCGACGTGCCGATGTATTTCGTCAAGCGCGGCACGCGCTATCACGACGTCACCGGAATGAGTTTCCGCGATTTGCTGGCCGGAAAGCTCGAAACCCTGCCGGGAGAGCGGGCGACGCTGTCGGATTGGGCAAACCACCTGTCGACGATCTTCCCCGAGGTCAGGCTCAAGCGCTATCTCGAAATGCGAGGAGCGGATGTCGGCTCGGCCGAGATGATCACGGCGCTCGGCGCGCTTTTCGCCGGCCTGCTCTACGACGACGAGGCGCTCGCGTCCTGCTCCGACCTCGTCGCTCCCTGGACGAGCGATCTTCAACAGAAAATGCGGGACGAGGTCGCGACCCGAGGCTTTTCCACCACCATCATGGGACGATCGCTCCGCGACATCACCAGCGAGATCCTCGAGATCGCTCGAGGTGGTCTCAGGCGCCGTGCCTATCGCGATGGCCAGGACCGCGACGAAACCGTCTACCTGGCTCCGCTCTTCGAACTCGTCGACCGCGGGCAAACGACCGCCGAGAGGCTGCTGGAGCGTTACCGCGGCGCCTGGGGCGGTAGCGTCGATCCGGTCTTCGTGGAATGCGCCTACTAGCGGTGGCACTGATGCAAACGGCGAGTTGCCTAATATTCTACACCCGCCAGAGCGGAGCCCGCTTGCGGCTGGGTGGGGACTTTTTGCTGTCGGTATGAGGCGGACCGATCGGTCTCAGCCGGTGCGCGGTTGCACCGAGATCATCACTTCTGTGCGGGAATAGCACCGCTCTGGCAGGTCCCGGCGGGTTTGACCGCGAAAGGATTGGCGATGAAGTAGTCGGCGCACTTGTCGCAACCCGCCAACGCCGAGGCGACCAGCAGAAGCGCAAGGATCCTGACGGCATTGCGACCCATCGTGTCGATCATATTCTGAAACCCGTGTCGATCGCTGCATGACACCCGGAGGATCCGGAGGACGGACCTAAGGGTCGCGGCCGGGCGAACCCAAACCGACGAAGCCGCTCTGTACGCCAGATACACCGGGTTGGTTAACCCCGCATACCGCTTCAGTGCTGGCTCGGCACGAACGCGGAGCCGCCGCTCTGCTTGCTGACCTCCACACGCGCATCGCCGCTCAGCTTCATGCAGGTCGCCGACCCTTCCATCTTGAAAAAGCCCGGGCCCATGCCGACGCAGGCCTCCATCTTGGGGGCCGGATCGGATTTCGGGAGACTGCGAGCCTGCGCCGGAGCGATGAGGATCAGGAAGCAAAGGATGGCTTTGGTGATTCGGTCCATGGCCTCCTCCGGAGGGCAGAAGGCACCAGCGATCTGGTGACAGTCGAGAGTGTATCAGGCGTTGCCGGATGCACTCCACTCGAAAGCGGCGAGCGCTCCGGACGGTCTGACGCGCTTCAACGGTGGTTTGGCGACGTCGAAGCACAAAGGCCCGCCCGTTCACAGCTTTGCCGCGTCGAGGCGCTTTCGTGAGCTCCCGACGTGATCTACCGTTGCACGTGGCACCGCGACGCAAGGAACGGAGCGGGCCGCGATTCGCAAGCAAAGGATTGGCGCTCACCATGACCAAACGATTGACCCTGGCCTTAGCCCTGGCCTTCTCACTCAGTGCCGGGAGCGCTTTCGCCCAAACCGCAACGCCCGCTGCTCCTGCCGCCGCACCGGCCGCAGCCATGCCGATGAAGAAGGCCGAAAAACCCCGCACCGCGCAATCGCTCGAATGTTCGAAGAAGGCGGATGCTGCCAACGTCCACGGCAAGCCGCGCAAATCCTTCATGAGCAAGTGCAAGTCGGGCAAAGCCTGAGACTGCACGGTCGACCATCGCCGCGAACGCAGTTCGGCGGGACCCAGCTCTATCCCGGGTCGCGCATCGTGCTCTAGGGCTCAGGCTTCGTGCCGACGGAAACGACGCGGGGAAAACGTGCCATGGCTTCGAGGTCGTCGAGGCCCATCTTGCTACGAACATATTGTGTAGTGGCGTCGCGAAACGGCTGGTAGTCCCAGGGTGTGGTGGTGCCGGTCATCAGGGCCGCATCGACGAGGCGCCGCCGGCGCTGGCTGTCCCGCACGGCGCGATCGAGCGAGGCGAGATCCCAGCGACGCGCCACCTCGGCTCGAAAACTCGTCAGCGTATCGGCGTGATCGGGCGCGAGAGCCAGGTTCGTGCTCTCCTCTGGATCCATCGCGAGATCGTAGAGCTGGTCGGGATCGGACGGCGTATGGATGAACTTCCAACGTCCGCTGCGCAGCATGACCAGGGGCGTCAAGGCGCCTTCGGCCAGGTATTCCCCGATCACTTCGTCGTGGCCGCCCTGCCCCATGAGATGCGGCATCAGGCTCCGCCCATCGATGGGGCTGGCGAGCCTGTCGAGGGAGCCGCCGGCGAGTTCCACGAGCGTCGGAAGGATGTCGATCAGCGAAACCGAGGCCCCGACACGGCCCGGCGGGACGAGACCCGGCACCGAGACCACCAAGGGCACGCGCGACGCGCCCTCGAAGAAGCTCATCTTGTACCAGAGCCCTCGCTCGCCCAGCATCTCGCCATGGTCGCCGAGGAACAGCACGGCCGTGTCGTCGAGCCCAGTGGCGTCGAGCGCATCGAGCAACCGGCCGAGCTGTGCATCGCAGAACGCGATGGCACCGTAGTAGGCATGACGCGCGTTGCGGATTTGCTCCTCGGTGAGGTCGACCGCATCCATGGCGCAGACGTGGCGGATCCGGGCGCTATGCGGGTCGAAAGGAACGTCGTCGCGTCTCACGACCGGCATGTCGATCGCCTGATGGGGATAGAGGTCCCAATAGGGACGCGTGATGGCGAAGGGATCGTGCGGATGGGTCAGCGACGCCACCATCAGGAAGGGGCGGTCGTCCTTCGCGCGGACATGGTCGTAGATGGCCCGCTCGGCCGCGAAAGCGACCTCCTCGTCGAAATCCATCTGGTTGGTGCGAATGCAGAGCCCTGCATCGATAACCGAGCTCATGTTGTGGTACCAGTTCGGCCGGTCGAGCGGGTGATCCCAATCGGGCGTCCAGCCGTAATCGGCCGGGTAGATGTCGGTCGTCAGCCGTTCTTCGAACCCGTGCAGCTGGTCCGGGCCGCAGAAGTGCATCTTCCCCGACAGGACCGTGCGGTAGCCGAGCCGACGCAGGTAGTGTGCGAAGGTCGGCAGATCGGCACGAAACTCGGCCGCATTGTCATAGCCACCGGTCCGCGACGGCAACGCGCCGGTCATGAAGGCCGTGCGCGAGGGTGAACAGAGGGGGCTGTTGCAATAGGCGCTGTCGAAGACGACGCCGCGCACAGCGAGGCGTTCGAGGTTCGGAGCCTTGACCAGAGGGTGACCGTGGATCGGCAGGAAGCGCGGCGCCAACTGGTCCACCATCACGATGAGGATGTTGCGCTTCCTGTCGGCCATATGTCGCGGGTCCTCTGTCGATCCGTCACATCAACAGGGGCGCGACCGTCCCGCTGATCGACAGCCGATCCAATCTGCTTCGGAAACGACGCCCGGTCGGCGTCGGTCTCGGCTCGGGACACAATCCCGCCAAAGCGATCGCGATCCTGCCGCCATGAAATTGCGAGGTGAGACGACCTGACGGGATCGGGCCCAAAAGCGGGCATTTAAACACGGAGAGACTTTCCCCGTTCGTGTCAGCCGGTGAAGGGCTCGCGGGCGCTCTCGAGCGCATCGTCGAGAAGATCGAGGCGGTCCTGGCCCCAGAACACCTCGCCTTCGAGCACATAGCTCGGCGAACCGAATACGCCGGCGTCGAGCGCCCTCTCGGCATTCCATGCGTAATGCGACGCCGTCACGTCGGACCGCGCCGCGGCCAGCATCTCTTCGTTGTCGAAACCACCTTGCTGCAGCAATGCCGTAAGAACGGCCGGGTCGCCGAGGTCACGTTCCTCTTCCCAGACGGCTCTGTAGGCCGCCGGCAGAAAGAGCTCGAGGTCGCCTTGGGCAAGCGTGATCGCCACTGCCACACGGTCGGCCAAGGTCGCGTCGAACGGCCAGAACCGCGGTCGAAGATGGAACGATAGCCCGCGTTTCTCGCGCCATCGCTGCAGCTCCAACATACGATAGCGCTGGCGCGAGGGGTGACGCTTGAGAAGGGGTAGGCCGCCCGATTGCGGAAAGACGGTCGACAGATCGACCGGGTGATAGCGAACCCGGGCATGATGGCGGGCCCAGATCTCGCTGAAGGTTGCATGTCCGATGTAGGCCCACGGGCTGACCAGCGAAAAATAATATTCGATGGTCCGCAGCCCGGCGGACGGCCCGGTGCTCATGCCGCGGCCTCGGACGGGTAATAGCCGCGGTGCTCCCTGGCGCGATCGATCAGAACCTGGGGTGGCGCGAAGCGCGGCCCGTGCCGCTTGGCGAGGTCGTCGCAGAGCAGCACGAACTGGGCCAATCCCATCCCTTCGATGTAGGACAGGGTGCCGCCGGTGAAGGGCGCAAAGCCGAACCCCAGGATGGAACCGACATCGGCTTCCCGCGGGTCGGTCACGATGCCCTCGTCCACCGCCCCGGCAGCCGCCAAGGCCTGGGACACGAGAAAGCGGTGCTTCAGGTCTTCGACGTCGATCGTTTCGGGGTCGAGCCGCTTCGGCTGCAGGTCGGCCAGGCCCGGCCAGAGCCGCTTCGGCCCCTGCTCCGGATAATCGTAGAACCCTTTGCGGTTCTTGCGGCCGAGGCGCCCCCGCTCGACCACGAGCGCGTCGAGCAGGGCACGCTGATCGGCATCGGGCGCCACCACGGCCCCGTCGCCGGTCGACACGACGGTTCGCACGAGGTCGAGCGCGACCTCGTCGGAGAGCGATAGAGGCCCGACCGGCATGCCGGCCTGCCGGCCCGCATTCTCGACCATGGCGGGCGGCACGCCCTCGGCCACCATCTTGTGCCCCTCGAAGAGATAAGCTCCGACACAGCGGTTGGCATAGAAACCGCGCGCGTCGTTCACCAGGATCGGGGTCTTCTTCAGCAGCCGCACATAGTCGAACGCGAGAGCGATCGCGGCGTCCGAGGTCTTGCCCGCCTTGATGATCTCGACAAGCGGCATCCGCTCGACCGGCGAGAAAAAGTGGATGCCGACGATCTCGTCGGATCGCGCCGCACCTTCGGCCAGGGCCGTGATCGGCAGGGTCGACGTGTTGGTGGCGAGGATGGCGCCCGGCTTCAGGACCGCCTGAACGCGGCGAAAAATGCCCTTCTTCACGGCCGGGTCCTCGAACACGGCTTCGATGACGAGGTCGCAACCGGCGAGGGCCGCGTCCTCGGTCGTCGCCGTGATCCGCGCCAGGAGGGCATCGCGATCCGCCGTCTTGGCCCGGCCCTTGGCGATCTGGTCCGACACGAGCTTGTGCGAACGTGCCTTGCCCTTGTCGGCCGCCTCCTGGGTCTGGTCGAGCAGCACGACGTCGAGACCGGCCAGCGCCGTCGCATAGGCGATGCCGGCGCCCATGAAGCCGGCCCCGACGATGCCGACCCGCTGGATGGCGCTCTTCGGCACCGCGGCGGGCCGGCGCGCACCCTTGTTCAACTCGCCCATCGAAACGAAGAGCGTGCGGATCATCGCGGCCGCCTCCTTCGAGCGCAGGATGGAGGCGAAGAAGCGGCTCTCGATCCGCAGCCCCACGTCGAAGGGGACCTGCAGGCCCTCGTAGACGGCGCCGAGCATTGCTTTGGCGGCGGGGTAGTTGTCCTGCGTCTCGCGGCGGTAGATGGCGTTGGCTGCCGGCCAGACCATCATGCCGGCCGGCGAATGGACACGGCCGGACGGCGGCTTGAAGCCTTTCTGGTCCCACGGTGCCACGGGCTTGCCACCGGCGCGGAGCCAGGCCTTGGCGGTCTCGACGAGGTCGGCCGCGGGAGCCAGCGCGTGGACCAGCCCCATGGCCTTGGCGGCCGCGGGGCGGATCTGCTCGCCCTTGACCATCATCTGCAAGGCGTCGCCGGTCGGCATGAGGCGAGCCACGCGTTGCGTGCCGCCGGCGCCGGGGAAAAGACCAACCTTGATCTCCGGCAACCCCACGCGGGCAGCGTCGTGATCGGCCAGAACCCGGTAATGGCAGCTCAGCGCCAGTTCGAACGCGCCCCCGAGACAGAGCCCGTTGATGGCCGCAACCCAAGGCTTGCCGCTGGTCTCGAGCTTTCGATAGAGCAGCGACAGGCGGCGCGAACCCTCGAAGAAGGCCAGCATGGCGGCCTCGGCCCCCTGGGCCGCGACGCGGGGGGCATAGTCGGCCCCAAGCCGCCGCAGCATTCCGAGGTCGGCTCCGCCCGAGAAGGCCGCCTTCCCCGATGTCACGACGCAGCCCTTGATCGCTGCATCCTGGGCCACATGGTCGATGGCGGCGTCGATCTCGTCCATCACCTCCTCGGTGATGACGTTCATCGAGCGACCCTCCATATCCCAGGTCAGAAGCGCGATACCATCCTGGTCTAGGTCGAGGCGGAAGTTGCGGAGGTCCATCGTCACACCCGCTCGATGATGGTGGCGGTCCCCATGCCGGCGCCGATGCAGAGCGTCACCAGGGCCGTCGTCTTGCCGGTGCGTTCGAGCTCGTCGAGGGCCGTCCCGAGCAGCATCGCCCCGGTTGCCCCGAGCGGATGTCCGAGCGCGATGGCGCCGCCGTTGGGGTTCACCTTGACGGGATCGATGTCGAAGGCCTGCAGGTAGCGCAGCACCACGGCCGCGAAAGCCTCGTTGACCTCGAAAAGATCGATGTCGCCGATCGCCATCCCGGCCCGGCCAAGCAGCTTGCGGGTCACGTCGACCGGCCCGGTCAGCATCATGGCGGGTTCCGACCCGATATTGGCAAAAGCGCGGATCCGCGCGCGGGGCGGTCGACCGAGTCGCCGCCCGGCTTCGCCCGAGCCGACCAGTACGGCCGCGGCACCGTCGACGATGCCCGATGAATTGCCCGCATGGTGGACGTGACGCACGGCCTCGACTTCGGGATGTGCCTGGAGCGCCACGGCATCGAAGCCGCCGGCTTCGCCCAGGCCGGCAAAGGACGGCTTCAGCGCGCCTAGCGCCTGCATGTCGGTCCCGGGCCGCATGTGCTCGTCGCGGTCGAGGATCGTGAGCCCGTTCATGTCGCGCACCGGGACGACAGCTGCCGAGAATCGTCCCTGGTCCCAAGCGATGGCGGCGCGGCGCTGGCTTTCGACCGCATAGGCGTCCACTTCGTCGCGCGAGAAGCCGTATTTGGTGGCGATGAGGTCGGCCGACACGCCTTGCGGCATGAAATAGGAACGGATCGCGATGGCCGGGTCCATGGGCCACGCACCGCCGGAAGCCCCGATTCCGACGCGGCTCATCGATTCGACGCCGCCACCCACGACGAGGTCGTGCTGCCCTGCCATGACCTGAGCCGCGGCAAAGTTCACGGCGTCGAGCCCGCTGGCGCAGAACCGGTTGATCTGGACACCCGGCACCGCATCGCCGTAGTCCGACGCGAGCGCCGCCGCGCGGGCGATATCGCCGCCCGCTTCGCCGACGGGGTCGACGCAACCCAGGACGACGTCGTCGACCGGGACTTTGTCGCCGAGCCCATTCCTGGCCCGCAGCGCCTTGAGCGCCGTGACGGTCAGACCGAGGGTCGAGACTTCATGAAGCGCCCCATCGGGCTTGCCGCGCCCGCGGGGTGTCCGGACATGGTCGTAGATGAAAGCATCGGTCATGGGCAGCGCCGTGTTCTCGTTGTCCCGATCATAGCACGGGGATCGAAGATCACGTCGTCTTTACACCAGGGATGCGCGTGCCGCGGATCCCAACGCGGTCAGCGTCGCAGGCATCCCGGGTCACGGCGTGGCGGAGGTCCCCATGAGTTGCTGGACCCGCTGCATCACGTCCACGTGAGTGAAGGGCTTGCCGACGAAGAAAGCACCCTCCGGAACGTCGCCCGCCCGCGGCAGGGCGCGGCCGGAAACGATGAGCGTCTTCACGGTCGGACGATGCACGAACGCCCATCGGGCGAGGGCGTAGCCATTCAGCGTTCCCGGCATCTCGACGTCGGTGAAGAGCAGCGACACATCATCCCGTTGGGAGAAGATCGTCAAAGCCTCGTCCGCACTCTCGGCTTCGAGCACCTCGAAACCTTCATCGGCGAAGAGCTCAAAAACCATCATCCGCACGAAGGGCTCGTCTTCCACGATAAGGACGACCGCTTTGTCGGAAGGCAGAACTGAAGTCATGAGCGGCATAGGCCTAATGAGCTGCAATGTGCCTGCACCAGCAAAGTCTGGACACCGCCGCGACTAGCGTGAGCGGAGGCGGAACTGCGAATGCCAACCTGTGTTAGCATGTTCGAATGCCGCTGTCCTGACGTGTATGCAGCGATCCCCGACGGGATGCGGGCGTCGGTCGCAAGGAGGAAGCCACGGAATCCTCTCCACATCAGGCCATGCCGCGCCCGAGGTGGAACCCCGTGTCCTGGTTCGCCAGGCACCGCTCGAGCCCTGCGCCCGAAGCCAGAACCGAGGCGCCCGGCTTCGCGCTGGTCGATGCCGGGTACCCGATACCGGGCGAATCGATCGTGACCCCCGTCGTGAGCGGCGATGCCGTGATTCGCACCGCGCGATGGATGCCGCGGGATGGCTTCGTTGGACGTCCGGCGCACGACGACCCGAGTCGCGGTACGGTGTTGATCTGCACGGGCCGAAGCGAATTCATCGAGAAATATTTCGACGTGGTCGAGGAACTGCAAGGGCGCGGTTTTGCCGTCGTTATCTTCGATTGGCGGGGACAGGGCCTGTCGGACCGATCCCTCCGCAATCGACAGAAGGGACATGTGGTCCACTTCCGCGACTATGGGCGCGACCTCAAGAGCGTCGTGGCGCAGATCCTGGAGCCGTTCTGTCCCAAGCCATGGTTTTGCCTCGCCCACTCGATGGGAGGGGCGATCGCGCTGACTTATGCGGCGGACCATCCGAAGCTGTTCGACCGCCTGGTCCTGTCCGCCCCCATGATCGAGATCGCGCGCCTGTCGTTCCCGCAGACCGCCCGCGCGACCGCACAATTCCTTCGCCTGAGCGGTCTCGGCCCTCGGTTCGCTCCCGGTGAACGTCGTCGGATGACGTGGTACGGAGCTTTCGAGCGCAATCTCCTGACCAGCGACGCGGCGCGCTACCAGAAGAGCGTCGATTACCTCGAAGCCGAGCCGCGCCTGAGCGTGGGCGCGCCCACGATCGGCTGGGTCCACGCGGCTTTCACGGCCATGGCAAGGTTGCACGACGACACCTTCCCGCTTCGCTTCAGCACCCCGACCCTGGTGGTCAATCCCGGTGCCGACCGGGTGGTGGAGCCCCGCGCCACCGAGCGTCTGATGTCACGCCTGCGCGCGACAAGCGTCGTGACGGTTCCGCATTGCCGCCATGAGATCCTGATGGAGAGCGACGAATTCCGTCAACAGTTCTGGTCCGCCTTCGACGCCTTTGTGCCGGGGTTGAGGTGAGGCGGCCACACCTTGGGCTACCGCGAGACACGCTACACGCGCCGGTAACCCGAGACCGAAAGGGCGGCCAAGCCGGACGCCACGATAGCGTTCCAGGCTGCAAGCGACAGGCCGAAAACCTGCAGGGCCGCCGTGTCGCACCGCACGACCGTTATGCTGTTCAGTTGCTTCAGGAAGTCACCGACGGCAGCCGGCGCCGCCAGGGCGCCGGAACATTCCGTAGGGCCGGCCCAGAGCTTCCATTCGACACCGGTGTGGTAGAGGCTCAGCACCGCACCGGCGACGAACAGGAGAGCCAGCGCGGCGAACCCCAGGCGTCGGATGGGGGGCGACAACGGCAATGCTGCCAGGACGAGCGCCAGCGGGATGCAGACATAATAGGGAATGCGTTCCTTGAGACAGAGCTCGCACGGGGCGTAGCCGCGCCATTGCAGCCACCACGCGGTCCCGACCGTCGCGGCCGAGACGAGCGCCACGAGGCCCGCCACCGCGGCATCGGATGTCTTGGGCCGTTGAACCACGCTGTCGCGCACGAGAGCACCACCCCGGTCAGAACACGTGCGTGGCGACGTAGAAACCGGCCACCACGAGGACAACCAACCCGATGATGAAGGCGGCGAAGTGGCGTTCCAGCGCGGCCCGAAGCGGGTCGCCGAAGCGGTTGAGGAGGCCGGCCAGGATGAAGAAGCGCGCCCCGCGGGTGATCAGCGACAACAGCACGAAGAGCGCGAAATTATAGCCCAGCAACCCGCTCACGATCGTCACCAGCTTGAACGGAATCGGGGTCAGGCCCTTGATCAGGATCACGAGCCAGCCCCAGTGGGCATAAGCGGCCCGCATGGCCTCCATCTTGTCGCCGTAGTGGTAGACCGCGATCAGCCATTGCCCGAGCGTGTCGTAGAGCAGCGCCCCGATCGCATAGCCGAGCATGCCGCCCGCCACCGAGGCCACGGTGCAGAGGCCGGCATAGAACCAGGCGCGCTGTGGCTTGGCCAGGGCCATCGGCACGAGGATCAGGTCGGGCGGGATCGGGAAAAACGAGCTCTCGGCGAAGGCGACGGCGCCGAGCGCCAGAGGAGCATGCCGACTTTCGGCCAGGGCCAAAGTCCATCGGTAAAGGCGTTTGAACATGTGCCCGCTTATCGGAGGCGCACGTCCCTGTCCATGTCGCCGCGCGGGGCCGGCACTTTGAACGACGCCCGGGCTCCGCTACGCTGCGCTCCGAAGCGGCTCCTCTCGCGAGACACCGCACGCTTTCCAGGACTGCCATGCTGCGAACTCATCTGGCCTGTGCGATGGCGTTCCTCGCCGCATCCCCCGCGTGCGCCGTCGCGCCGGCGCCGGTGGGAGCCGAACACGCCATGGTGGTCACGGCCCAGCATCTCGCGTCGTCGATCGGAGCCGACGTGCTCCGGCAGGGCGGCAACGTGGTCGACGCGGCGGTGGCGGTCGGCTACGCCCTGGCCGTCGTCTTCCCGGCAGCCGGGAATCTCGGTGGCGGCGGCTTCATGACGCTCCGCTTCGCCGACAGCCGATCCACCTTCGTCGATTTCCGTGAGAAGGCGCCCGGTGCGGCGACGCCCAGCATGTTCCTTGACCCGCAAGGCCATGTCGTCGAGGGCCGGTCGACCGAGACCTGGCTCGCGGTCGGGGTGCCCGGCACCGTCGCGGGCCTCGAATGGGCGCGGGACCATTACGGATCGAAGCCGCGCTCGGCTCTCCTGGCACCCGCCATCGCCCTGGCGCGCGACGGCTTCACGCTCGCACCGGCCGACACGACCTTGCTCGACCTCGGCGCCGAAGCTTTCGCGGGGGATCCGGAGACGGCGGCGATCTTCACGCATGACGGCAAACCCTACGCGGTCGGTGATCGCCTGGTGCAGAACCAACTCGCCGCCACCTTGGAGGCCATCTCGGCCGAGGGTGCGGCTGGCTTCTACAAGGGCCGCGTCGGCACCGCGATCGCGACCGCAAGCCGGCGCGGCGGGGGCCTGCTCACCGAGGCCGACCTCTCGAACTACAAGGTTCGCGAACTGGAGCCGATCCGCTGCTCCTACCGCGGCTACGACATCGTGTCGGCGCCACCGCCGAGCGCCGGAGGCGTGGCGATCTGCGAAATCCTGAACATCTTGGAAGGCTATGATGTCGGCGCGCTCGGATTTCACTCGGCCGCCTCCGTGCATCTGATGGTCGAGGCCATGCGTCGCGCGTTTCACGACCGGCAAGGCCTAGGCGACCCGGCGTTCGTCCACAATGCCATCGCGTCCCTGCTCGACAAGGCCTATGCGGCGAAGCTCCGGACCGGCATCGACGCCAGCAAGGCGACGCCCTCGGCATCGCTCGATGCGCCTCCGCCCGTCGTGCACGAGGGCCAGCAGACGACGCAGTTTTCCATCGCCGACGCTGCCGGCAACGCCGTCTCGGTGACCTACACGCTGAACTCGTGGTTCGGGCTGCGTCGGGTGGCCGGGGATACGGGGGTGCTCATGAACAACGAAATGGATGACTTCGCCTCGAAACCCGATGCGCCGAACCTCTATGGCCTCCTGGGCAGTGCCACCAATGCCGTCGCGCCCGGCAAGACGCCCCTGAGTTCCATGAGCCCGACCATCGTGTCGAAGAACGGCAAGCTCGCCATGGTGATCGGCAGCCCGGGCGGGTCGCGCATCATCACGGTCGTGCTCGAAGCCATTCTCAACATGGTCGACCACGGCATGAGCATCGCCGACGCCATCGATGCACCGCGCCTCCACATGCAATGGATGCCGGACGTCGTGGAAACCGAGCCCTACGGGCTGTCGGCCGACACCAAGCGCCTTCTCGAATCTGCCGGTTACACGTTCAGGGAGAAGACACCCTGGGGCCAGGCGGCCGGTATCGTGACCGACGCCTTCGGCCAGGACGGAAGCCCCGACGGCTTGGCGATCCCTTACCTCGCCAAGCCCCCGAAGCCTATGGCGCTCTACGGCGCGGACGACGATCGCGACCCTGTGGGGTCGGCGGCCGGCTACTGATCCGAAGCCCAGGGGCGGAGAACGACAGATGACCGAACCGCGCCGCCCGAAGCCGTTCGACTCGATCGAGCCGCTCGCGACGCTGCCCGTGTTCCTCAAGCTTAAAGGCAAAAAGGCCGTGGTGGCGGGTGGCACACCGCCCGCCGTCTGGAAGGCCGAACTCCTGGCCGCCGCGGGCGCTTCGGTGCAGGTCTTTGCGAGCCACCCTTGCGACGAGATGCTGGATCTCGCGGCGTCGCTGGCCGGCACGATCGCGCTGGAGCTTCGGGATTGGCGGCCTGCCGACCTCGACGGGGCCGCCGTCGCGATCGGGGCCTTCGAGGGTGATGCCGGAGCACCTTTCCGCGAGGCCGCGCGGGCCGCAGGGGTTCCGGTGAACGTCATCGACGTGCCAGCGCTCTGCGATTTCCAGTTCGGGACGATCGTGTCGCGTTCACCGCTCGCGATCGGCATCTCGACCGACGGCGCGGCTCCTGTCTTCGGCCAGGCACTGCGCGCGCGGATCGAAGCCCTGTTGCCGGCCGAGATCGGGGCCTGGGCACAGGCCGCCAAGGACTGGCGCGGGCCGCTGCAGGAGATGCGCCTGGGTTTTGCTGCCCGCAGGCGGTTTTGGGAGCGTTTCGCCGACATGGCCTTGGAGGGCGGCGACCGGGCGCCTGCCGAAGCCGACCGGCTCGCCTGTCTGGAAGTCGCGCTCGACGCTGAGCGGAGACGGGCAGGCGGCCTCATCCTTGTCGGAGTCGGTCCCGGCGACGCCAAGCAGGTGACCCTTCAGGCTGTCCGCGCGCTCCAGTCGGCCGATATTATCCTGCACGAACCCGGAGTCATGCCCTCCGTCATCGGTCTCGGCCGCCGCGAGGCGCGCCGGGTGCTCTCAGGTGGGATGTCGGTGGACGAAGTGATCCGACCTTCGATCGATGCGGGTAAGACCTTGTCCTGGGTGGGGCCTGGAGATGCAGAGACCTGCCAGGTCTGGCTCGAACGTCAACGGATCCTTCGCTTGGCCGGGATCAGCTTCGAGACAGTGCGAGGACTGCGCTGTGGCCCGTGCCCTCAAGGGTGTGCCGTTTGATAAGCTGCAGACCGTTCAGTGGTCGGGTTTCAGGGTCCGCGTGCCGCCGTGGGACGCATGGCCACCCTTTCGGCCGGCCTGCGCAGCCAGACCGTGGTTCTGCGAGAAGCTTCGCTTCTCGGGGTCGACACTCTGGCCACCCTTGCGTCCCGCCTGGGAGGCGAGTTCATGATTTTGAGAGAAGCTTCTCTTTTCATTGGGGACGCTTTCGCCACCCTTCCTGGCAATCGCCCTTCTCTTTTCCAAGTCCATGGAAGCAAAGCCACGGGTCGATCGCGTAGCGAATTGTGTTTCCTCGGGCATGATCCGCTCGCTGTCTGTCTGAAAGGTCTTGATCGATTGAACGCCGCAGGGAGACGCGAGTTCCTCCGATGACAAGCCCTGCTTCATTCGAGCGCGCCACGACATTTACCGTATCGTACCTCGTGAACGTCAGTCTCGACTACCCAACATTGTCCTAAGCTTGAACCGAGCTATTGGCTGCCCGCGAAAGTGGGTCGCTCAGGTCCCGGTATTGCGATGCGGCCGCCGCTGCCGAGCCGTGTGCTCGTCCGGCCTGTGATGGGCGGCAGCGTCGTCGGTCCGGGGCCGTGGTCGCTGCGGAGGAGCCTCGGCGGCCGGTTCGATCCGGGGATCCAGGTTCTGGCCGCTCCTGATCGCCTCGGCGAACTTATGGGCGGCGCCGTCCCGCACCTCGAACTTTGTCTCTCGGTCGAATATGCGAATGGCGCCGATATCGCCCTTGGTGATGCCCCCGCGCCGGCACAGCATCGGCAGTAGCCAGCGCGGATCGGCGTTGTTGCGGCGGCCGATATTCATGCGGAACCAAGCCCCTCCCGCTCCCGCTGCTCCACCTTTCGCCCATTCGCGTGGTCCGGCCTCATGATGAAGGGGCTGCTTCCTGACGGGTTGCGACTGTCCGGGGTCCGTGATCTCCTCCGGCGCAGGAAGCCGCGAGCGGTAGACGCGAACCAGAGCCGCCGCGACCTCTTCGGCCGATCGCTGCTCGAGCAGCGTGCGCGCCATGACGAGATCGTCTTCGCTCGGTTCCTCGGCCAGCAACGGGTCCTGCGCCATGCGATCCTGATCGAGACGGCGGATCTCGTCCGCGGTCGGCGGGCCGCTCCAACTCGGCTGCACCTGCGCCATGGCCAGCATACCCTCGGCTCGGCGCCGCCGCGCCGGCGGCACCAGAAGCACGCTGACACCCTTGCGCCCGGCCCGGCCCGTGCGGCCGCTGCGATGCTGCAGGGTCTCGGCATCATGCGGCAGGTCCGCGTGGATCACGAGGCTCAGGGTCGGCAGATCGATGCCGCGGGCCGCGACATCCGTCGCGACACACACCCGGGCACGACCGTCGCGCAGCGCCTGGAGGGCGTGATTGCGCTCGTTCTGGCTGAGTTCACCGGAGAGCGACACGGTCGAAAAGCCGCGTTCCAGCAGAACGGCCTGCAGGTGGCGCACGGTCTCGCGCGTATTGGCGAACACCAGAGCGCTCGGCGGCTCGTAGAAGCGCAGGAGATTGACGACCGCATGCTCGACCTCGCGCGGCAGCACGCGCACCGCGCGGTATTCGATGTCGGCATGGCCCCGCGTGGCACCCGCCACCGCGATCCGCAGCGCGTCGTTCTGGTAGCGCTGCGCCAGGGCCACGATGCCTTTCGGCAGCGTGGCGGAAAACAGCAACGTGCGGCGTTCCTCGGGCGTCGTCTGCAGGATGAATTCGAGGTCGTCGCGGAAACCGAGGTCGAGCATCTCGTCGGCCTCGTCGAGCACGACGGCCCGCAGCGCGGATGCGTCGAGATGACGGCGTTCGAGATGGTCGCGCAGCCGGCCCGGGGTGCCGACCACGATATGGACTCCGGCCTGAAGCAACCGCGCTTCGCGTCGCGCATCCATGCCACCCACGCAGGAAATGATGCGGGCCTTGGCCTGACCGAACAGCCAGGTGAGTTCACGCTCGACCTGGAGCGCGAGTTCACGGGTCGGCGCCACGACGAGCGCCAGAGGCGCCCCGGCCGGCGGCATGACCTCGGCTCCGCCCATCAGGGTCGGGGCGATCGCGAGCCCGTAGGCCACCGTCTTTCCGGACCCGGTCTGGGCCGAGACGAGGAGGTCGCGACCACCTTCCGCTTCGAGCACGGCCGCCTGTACGGGCGTGGGATCGGCGTAATCGCGTTCGGCGAGCGCGCGAGCGAGAGAGGGGACTGTCGGAGGAAATGCCACGCGCTATTTCGTGCCTTATTGGCCTGCTGTGGAGCGGGCTGAATGGGCCTGTCGAGGAACAGGCTGAAGGAGGCGCCGGATGGCCGATGCGCCGAATGCAAAGCGGTCGGGAAATCGACCGGGACGGTTCGGGGTCACCGATACCGCATCGGACATGGTCCTTAAGGCAAGCCGAGCCGATCGGCGAGCCCCCTAGGAAGGAAAGATGCCGCATTGCGGCCCCGTGATGGCCGGACGCCTGCAGCAGGCACTAAAACTGCAGGCGACGACGCGTTGAAGACTTGCAGATGCGGGGTCTCGTGCAGAGATTCCAAAGGCAGATCGGGAGAAAGATGCGGTGAGCGACGAGCATGAAGATTGGGAAGTGTCGCCACGGGCGCAACCTCGGGCGGGAGATTATGGGTTCGATCTCGACCGCACGCTGAGTTCGGTGGTCGGCCTGAGTGCACGCGTAGCGTCCGATGCCTACACGGCGGACACCCTGGGAATCGAGCGGGGCGGCAATGGAGTCGTCATCCGCGAAGACGGCGTCGTGCTCACCATCGGCTACCTGGTGACGGAGGCCGAGGAGGTCCTGCTTGAGACGCATCGCGGGCGCGTCGTCCCGGCCCATGTCCTGGGTTACGATCAGGCGTCAGGCTTCGGCCTCGTCCAGGCCCTGGAACCCCTCGACGTGCCGGCCCTCACGTTCGGCGACTCCCGCCACGCCGGAAACGGAGAACGGGTGATCCTGGCCGGCGCGGGAGGCCGCCGTCATTCCATCGCGGCCGACATCGTGGCGCGGCAGGAGTTCGCGGGATATTGGGAATACCTGATCGAGGAGGCGATCTTTACGGCACCCGGGCATCCGAACTGGGGTGGTGCGGCCTTGATCGGCAAGGCGGGCGATCTCCTCGGGATCGGCTCCCTCCAACTCCAGCATCAGGCCGAGAGCGGACGGGTGCGGGCTCTCAACATGGTCGTGCCGATCGAGCTTTTGCTGCCGATCTACGACGACCTGCTGACCGGCAAGACCGCAAAGGCACCACGGCCCTGGCTCGGCGTCTATGCGCACGAGATCGACAAGGCCGTCGTGATCGTCGGGATCGCCGACAAGGGTCCGGCGGACCGCGCGGGGCTGCGGAAGGGCGATGTCGTCAAGGTGGCGGCCGGCATGGAAATCGCCAATCTCGCGGACTTCTACCGCAGCATGTGGGCTCTCGGAGCCCCGGGGGTCGAAGTCCCGCTAACGCTGGAGCGGGAGGGCGATGTCTTCGACATCCGCATCACGTCTTCGGATCGCCGGCAGTTCCTGAAGCGCCCCCGTCTGCACTGACGGGCCCCGACGTACCGGCAACGAGCGGGTAACGAAGCCCGTATATGGTGCCTCCCGATGTCGAGTCGCGAGGCGTATCCATGCGGACTATTGCTCCTTCCAGCCTTAGAGGGCGGCTGACGCCGCCTCCCGCACGGCAGGATTTCGACAGGACTGCGCAGACCGAGCGGGTGCTGCGGCTCGCGACCGAACTGTTCGGCGTCACGGCCGCCGCGTTGGTCGCGTCGACGCCTGGAGGGTTGCGGGTCCAAGCGTCTTGGAGTTCCGGTGCTTGGGACGACGGCGATGCGGTCACGGCCGCCCAGCGCCTCCTCGATCTCCTCGAACCGCCCGACGATGCCGTTCGGGCGCAGGGCGCAGGGGTGCTCGAAGAGATCGGGGCCGAGCGCGGCTATCGCGCCGCTGCGCCCGTCCTGTCGCCGGAGGGGCAGACACTCGGGGCCCTCTGCCTCGTCGACCCGGACCGGAGAACGTTGCTTTCCGACCTGCAACGCCGCCTTTTGGCCGAGCTCGGCGACCTTTCCATCGCGGGTTTCGAGCTTCGTCCCACGCTCCGGGGACCGCTTCCGACCGAGGCCCCGTCGTCGGGTGCCGCCGATCCCCTCCTCCTGCTGGCTGATCTTTGCCCCGAGCCGATCGCGGTTTTCGACGCAGAAGGCAAATGCTTGCTGCGCAACAGTCTGTTCGCATCCCTGCTGGGATCGGACGGCACGGCGATCTCGGGCAATGCAGCGCTCTCGGCCATCTCGGATGCGCGAGGCCGCGAGGCCGAGTGGCTCGCGGATCGGCTCGCGCGAGCCACCATGCCGGTTGGTATCTACCGGGTCTGCCGTGCGGACGGCACCTGGATCTGCGTCGAGGAGCGGCGAACTCCGCATGGCCGCAATTTGATGGCGAGGACCGAGGCTGCGGAAGCCTACGGCGGCGATCTGGACGGTGCGGCCCTTTTCGAGCGTTGCCCCTCGCCCATGTTCGTCTTCGATGGCGAGACTCGGCGGATCACTGCCGTGAATGCAGCAGCACTCGCGTTCTATGGCTGGAAACGCGACGCCTTTCTGGCACTGCCGCTCGAGATCATCGGGCCGGTCGGCCCGGATCCGGAGCAGGACTGCAACGGGCACGGCTTCGCCGAGCCCGAGCGCTGGGTGCATCGGAACCGCGACGGCGAGGCCCTGCACGTGGCCGGCCGGACGGCTGCACTCACGTTCCGCGGGCGTCCTTCGGTTCTGGTCGCCGTGACGACCCACCCGTCTCCGCGGACCGATGCAGTGGCGGCCTGATCGCGCAACCCCGGCACCGGACGGTCACCGTTCGAGGAGCGAATCACGGCGCGGCCTTCGCGATCACCCCGGCGGTAGCGAGACCGCCTCCGGCACCAGCCTGCGGAGTTCCTCGCGGAGCTCGTCGAGCTTGACGCTGCCCTTCTGGATCACCCGATCGACCTTGCCTTCAAGGACCGCACGCTCTTCCCGGGTGACATCCTTGGCGGTCAGGACCACGACGTGAACGTCGCGGGCGTCGGGCCTCGCGCGGAGCGAGCGGAGAAACGCGAAGCCGTCCATCACCGGCATCATCAGGTCGAGGATGATGAGGTCGGGCATTTCGCGGTCGATCCTGTCGATGGCATCCTGACCGTCGACCGCCATTTCGGTCGCCCACCCTTCGCGCGCCAGCATGGCGGCCATCCACCCTCGGGCATCCGGATCGTCGTCGACCACGAGAACGCGCATTGCGGCCCTGCGGCCGTCGAAGCGGTCGAGGACGCGTTTCAGCTCAGCCCGGTCGATCGGCTTCACCAGGTAATCGTCGGCCCCCATGGCGAAGCCGACACTGCGCTCGTGCAGAACCGAGATCATGATCACGGGTGTGTCGGAGAGCACCGGGTCGGCCCGCAGCGACTGCAGCACCTGCCAGCCGTCGACGTTGGGCATCTCGATATCGAGCAGCACGACCTTGGGACGGTAGCGGCGAGCCAGGGCCAAGCCCTCGCGTCCGTCGCGCGCCGTCTTGACCTCGAAACCCTCGCGCTCGAGGAAGCGGGTCAGGAGATCGCGGGCCGCCGAGTCGTCGTCGACCACGAGGACGATGTCGCCGCGCTCGGTCGCGACCTCGACCGCGGGTCCTTCGGCCTCGCTCTCCGCCTCGAGCACCGCAGGAAGGCTGATCGTGAAGGTCGACCCCTCGCCATGGCGGCTATCGACCGTGACGTCGCCTCCGAGCTTGCGGCAGAAGGCCCGAGTGATGGACAGGCCGAGGCCTGTCCCGCCGAACTGTCGCGTGGTCGAGTCGTCCGCCTGCACGAAGCGCTGGAACAGGCGCTTCAGCTGCTCCGGCGTCATGCCGATCCCCGTATCCTCGACCGCGAAGCAGAGCCAATCGTCCTGGCCGTCGCGCACGCGCCGCGCGCTCAGCGTCACGGTACCGCTCTCCGTAAACTTGGCCGCATTGCCGATCAGGTTCAGGAGGCATTGCCGGATCTTGACCTCGTCCGACCTCATGGTGCCGAGGTCCGGGCCAAGATCGATCTCGAGGCGATTGCCTTTTTTCGCGGCCAGCGGCGTGGCGGCCGCCAGTACGTCCTCGATCATGGCGCCGACCGTGAAGGTCTCCGTCGTCACCGTCATCCGGCCCGCTTCGATCTTCGAGAGATCCAGCACGTCGTTGATCAGACCCAGAAGATGCCGGGCATTCGCCTCGATCTTGCGGACGTCCTCGACGAGGGCCGGCTGACCGAGGTCCTCGATCTCCTCCGCCACCATGCCGCTGTAACCTATGACGGCAGAGAGCGGCGTGCGAAGCTCGTGGCTCATGTTGGCGATGAACTGGCTCTTGGCCCGATTGGCGGCCTCGGCAGCCTCGCGGGACGCTTCGAGGCGGGCTTCGGCCTGTCGCTGTTCGGTGATGTCGGTATGCACGCCGACCCATTCCCGGATCTCGCCCGTCCCCTCCTCGACGATCGGGACGGCCCGGACGGCGAAGTTGGCGTAGCGGCCGTCCCGGCGGCGCACGCGATGTTCGAACACGAAAGTCCTCCGGGCCGCGACCGCCTCGTTCCAGGCGGCGACCGTCGCTGCCGCGTCCTCGGCATGGATGGCCTCGGCCCAGCCGAAACCCTGGTAAGCCTCGACGCTCTGACCCGTCAGGGCGCTCCAGCCCGGCTGTTCGCCGTGCATCCGGCCATCGGCGTTGTTAGTCCACAAGACGCCCTGTATGGCGGCGATGGCGGCGCGGAACCGCTCGTCCGAGCGGCGCAGCCCGGCTTCCACGGACCGGCGCTCCCGGATCTCGGCTTCGAGGGTCTTGAATAGCCGCGCATTGTCGATCGCCACGGCGGTCTGAGCCGCGAACCCTACGATGAAGCGCTCGTCGCGTTCGGTGAAGCGGCCGGGCTCGGGATGACCGAACAGCAGAGCGCCGATGACGCCGGCTGTCCGGGAGACGACCGCGCAGGCCATGTAGCTGCGTACGGTAAGATGACCGTGGGGCATGCCGCCCATCGAGCCGTAGCGCGGATCAGCGAGGACATCGGCCGAGCGGATCACCGCTTCGGCCCGGAAGGTCGGTCCGAAGAGCGCCGTCGGTCGCGGTAGGCCGAATCGCGTAAAGGCCTCTCGTGGTGCCCCTGCGAGGCTCGCCAGCTTCCAGACGTCTGGCTTTGTGTCGTCTTCGACGGGCACGCGTTCGAAAAAGGCCCCGTAGGCGGCTCCCGTCAGCCGGGTTGCGGTCTCGATGATCGATTGCGTCAGGACGTCGAGGTCGAGGTTCTCGGCCAGGGTGACGTTGAGCTGGTTCAGCTGGTCGAGTTGATCCTTCGCCAGGGCGACATCGCGCAGATCGGCATCGGGCAGCGGTGAGCGCTGCGGATCGGCGTCGGACACAGGATCTCCATCCATTGGTCGAGGAGCGGTGAACTCATCCACCACTATCGTCATCGAGCGCTCGCGGTTCCGGGCCTGTTCTACTTCGAAACGACCCGTGGCCGCGCCGCGAGATCATGCCCCATCCTGGTACGCTTGGTTTCGAGGTAGGTGGCATTGTCGGGGTTCGGGCCGATCCGCAGCCCATGCCGTTCCGCGACCACGATGCCGTAGCGCTCCAGCGCCGCCTGCTTCAGCGGATTGTTGGACAGCAGGCGCAGCCGCTTCACCCCGAGCGCGTTCAGGATCTGCACCGCCACGCCGTAGTCGCGCAGGTCCGCCGGAAAACCGAGCTCGATATTGGCGTCCACCGTATCGAAGCCCTGCTCCTGCAACGCATAGGCCCGGATCTTGTTGGCAAGCCCGATCCCTCGGCCTTCCTGGCCTCGCAGGTAGATCACCGCGCCGCCCTGCGGATCCTCGGCGACCTGCTGCAGCGCGCTGCGCAGCTGCTCCCCGCAGTCGCAGCGCAAAGAGCCCAGGGCATCCCCGGTCAGACATTCCGAATGGAGCCGCACGAGCGGCTCCGGCCCGAACGCCACCCCGTTGCCCGGCCGTCGCACCAGCGCAAGATGCTCGCTGCCGTCGACGAGGCTGCGGAACGCATGCACTTCGAAGGGCTGAGCCGCGTAGCGCGACGGCAGGCGCGCCACGGCGGCCTGCTCGACGATCGTTTCCGTGAGCAGCCGATACGCGATGATGTCCTGGATCGACACCAGGACGAAGCCTTGGCGTTGCGCAACGCGCGCCGCCGCCCCGGACGGCGCCAGCAGGCCACCCGGCAACGCGGCTGCGCGCAAGAGGGCCTGGGAGCCGATACCCGCGAAGCCCAGCAGGTCGGCAGCCCCTTCCGTCGCACCAGGATGGGCCAGCACGCCGCGACGATCGGTCGAGACGGCTGCCACCTCGGGCAGCCCTTGGCGGCGGGACAGCTGCGCCAGCGCCGCCGAGATCGCGGCCACGTGGGTTTGGGAGCTCGACGCGGCCGAGGGATCGTCGCCCTGCGAACCTGCACGGTTCGACGCGACGACCGAAACCGGCCCCTGCCCATGATCGAGGACGCCCGACAGAGCCGCGGGCGTGGCCACGGACGAGGCCGCCACGAGATGGGCCGAGGTCTCCCGGTCCTCGTCGATCAGCAGTACCGCACCACCCGATCGCAGGCACGCGAGGGCATCTTCTAGTCGCGGCATGGGTTCTCCAGCGGAACGTAGGCGCGTTAAACGAGATCGACGGACCGCACCGTCCCGTCGTGGCGCCGCCGGATCTCGGCGCGGTCCGATCCGTCGTGGCCGGCGTTTTTCAGGATAACGATGTGCTCGTCCCAAAGCCCCGCGTCGAGAACGCTCCGCGTCACGGCCGGCCCGGCTTCGACCAGCACCTCCAAGGCGCCTGCCTCTCCCAGCCGGTCGAGCGCCGATCGCAGGTCATCGGCCACGAAAGCATCGACGTTGCGAGACGCCGCCGCGGCAAGGAAGCCGGCCGGGATCCGCCCGCGCCGGTCGAGGATGGCGAGTTGCCGGATCCGGTCCGCGTGATCAGGCACGCGGCGGACCGTGAACTCCGGATGGTCGGCCAGGATCGTTCCCGAACCCGTGAGGATCGCGTCCGAGCGTTTACGGAGCCCGTGCGCGTAGCGGAGCGCTGCCTCGGACGTGAAGGTCTTGCGCCCTGGGGGCGGGATCATCGAACCGGAGGCGTCGAGCGCCTGTTTGACCGTCACCCAGGGCCGCCCCGTCGTGGCCCGCTTGGTGAATGGCGTAATCAGATCGATGCAGCGCGCCGACAGTACGGCAGCCGCGGGTCCCGGGAGGTCGTGCAGCCACCCGGCCGAGAGACCAGCCTCCACAAGACGCTCCGCGCCGCCGCCTTCGACACGGGGGTTCGGGTCGCGGGCGCCGATCACGACCGTCCGGGCCGGCGTCGAGAGGATGGCTTCGGTGCAGGGCGGAGTCCGCCCCCAATGATTGCAAGGCTCGAGCGTCACCACCACCGTATCGATGCGCTCGAACGTCCCAGCATCGCGGCATCGTGCGATGGCGGCCGCCTCGGCATGGGGTGTGCCGGCTCGCCGATGGGCGGCCACGACCAGCAGCTCCCCGTCGCTCGCCAGCAAGGCACAACCGACGGGAGGGTTGGGGGCGGTCGCGCCACGAAATGCCTCGGCCGCCTCGACCGCTTTCGCCATCGCCCGGGCAATCACGAAAGGCCAGTGCTCGACCATCGAAGAGGCGGATCGCGAAGTCGACAACAGCGGACACTCGGGCGTTGCTCGGCTCGTTCGGCGACGCGAAGCCATGCATAGTAGGCAGAGGTAGGGTCCGCGACTGGTGCCCGCAAGGCTGACCGCCGCCACTCGGCCGTCCGGTCTTCCCGGCCTGGAACTTCTGCCCGCCTCGGCGATAGAATCCGTCAGAATCGATGGCCCGTCGACCTCGGCAGCCCGTCAAAAAACGGCGCATGGGGCCGAGGTCCGGAAGCAACGTACTAAGAGGGACGGAACCATGTTGCTGCGCGTGTCCGGTAAGAACATCGACATCGGCGAGTCGTTGCAGGAGCATGTCCGCGACAAGGTCGGTGCGGCGATCGCGAAGTATTTCGATCGGGAAGCCTCGGGGCACGTGACGATCCAGCCCGACGGTTCGGGCTTCCGCTCCGATCTCGTCCTGCATCTGCCGGCAGGCATCACGCTGCAGGCGGAGGGCCATGGTCACGATCCTTACGCCACGATGAACCAGGCGGTCGAGCGGCTGGAGAAGCGGCTCCGTCGACACAAGCAGCGCATCAAGGACCGGCACGCGGCCCACAAGGGCCGGTCCGAGGAGGCGTCCCGCGCCGATGACGTCGCCCAGAACTACAGGATCGAGGCTCCGGCAGATGAAGAGGTCGCGTCCGATTTCAATGCCACCGTGGTGGCGGAGGGCAACGTCGCGTTGCGCCAGATGTCGGTCTCGGCGGCCGTGATGGAACTCGACATGTCGGGCGTCCCGGTTCTCGTGTTCCGCCACTCGCAGAGCGACGCGCTGAACGTGGTCTATCGACGCGCCGATGGCCACATCGGCTGGATCGACCCGTCGAAAAGCGCGGGGGGATTGGCCGAGCGGGCCTGACCCGTGCTATGCGGGCGCCGCTCGGACGATCGCCCGCTCCATTTTGAATGGCACGGAAGTTGCGGCGACGAGCCTGCGAGCCGATGGACTGAACACGAGATGCTTTTGACCGATCTGATCACCGCCGCTGCGATCCTGCCGGCGTTGCGCGTCAACACCAAGAAATCGGCTCTGCACGAGATGAGCGAGCGCGCCGGCATCGTGTCGGGGCTTCAAGCGCGTGAGATCTACGATGCCGTGCTGCAGCGCGAGCGGCTGGGATCGACCGGCGTCGGCAATGGCATCGCGATCCCGCACGGCAAGCTCACGAGTTGCACCAAGATCGTGGGGGTCTTCGCCCGGCTCGACCGCGCCATCGAGTTCGACGCGCTCGACGGGGCGCCCGTTGACCTCGCCTTCCTGCTGGTGGCGCCCGAGACTTCCGGCGCCGATCATCTGAAAGCCCTGGCCCGCATCGCCCGGGTGCTGCGGGATCCCCGGATCGTGGCCAAGCTGCGGGCCACGCGCGATGCGGATGGCCTCTATGGCGTGCTGACCCAGCAGCAGACGTCGAACGCCGCCTGAGCGGCGTGCCTCACGTCCGCCACTGCCGGCCGGCGTAATCCAGGATGTAGCGCGATGGATCGGCCGCGAGAGCCGCCATGCCGCCGAGGACGGAATCGGAGTGTACGATCAGCCGTGTCGGGATGCGGCGCGCCAGGCCGGCAACGGGAGCCTTGGCCTCGAAAGCCGCCCTGAACGCGATCGGATCCACGAGATCGGCGATGCGGGGCAGGATCCCTCCGGCGAGAGTGACGCCGCCCGTGGCTTTGAACGTGATCGCGATGTCCCCCGCGAAGCGCCCGACCAGCGTCCAGTAGAGCGCCACGGTCGCGGCCGCTTCGCTGTCGGGCGCCGCGATGGCGGTCGAGACGACATCGGCCGCCGTCGTCCCCGGCGAGGCCGGGGACCCCTTCGCGGCGAGACGGGCTCGATGAAGGCGGACGAGGCCGATGCCCGACAGCACGCTCTCGGTGGTGATGCGACCGTGCGCCCGCTCGAGGTGCGGCCACAGGGCCGCTTCCTCCGCGGTCTCCGGCGCGAAACCGACATGGCAGGCCTCGCTGGCCAGGGCCACGTGACGGCCTTCGCTCTGCACCAGACAGGCGATGCCGAGCCCTGTTCCCGGCCCGAGGATCGCCTGAGGCCCGGCATCGACCGGCAGGTCCGGCCCGATGATCCGCACCCACGCGGGCAGGATCGCGGGCAGAGACAAGGCCTGGGCTTCGAAATCGTTCAGCAGCAAGCCGTTCTCGAGCCGTAGCATGGCGCTCATCGTAGGACCGTCGAGCACCCAGGGCGCGTTGGTGAGCTTCAGATGCCGGCCATCCACCGGTCCTGCCCCGCAGGCGATCACCGATTTCGGCTTGCCGCCCCCTTGCGCGGTCGCGGCCTGGATCGCCTCGGCAAGTCCGGGGAAATCACCGGTGAGCAGGTGCGGCAGGGGCCGCAGCGGTTCTTCGGGTCCATCCTGGATCGAAATGCGGCAATTCGTGCCTCCGACATCGCAGACCGCTACGGGATAGGGAAAGAGCAAGGGACCGATCCTCGGAGGGGTTGCAACGGCCCCGAACCTTCGATCAGGGCCGCGAAGGCTGTCAATGGCTGTCTTTCAGGCGAGCCCCGGGGGGATCAACGCTTGCGTCGCAACACGGTTTGAGGGAAAGACACCCGGACCCAAGATCACCATCCTCCGGACGGCGCGGGCAAGGGCCCGCCGGCCTCCGATCACGGGACGACTTCAGCATGGCACGCAAGAAGATAGCATTGGTCGGCGCCGGCCAGATCGGCGGCACGCTGGCCCTCCTGGCCGGGCTGAAGGAACTCGGCGACATCGTCCTGTTCGACATCATCGAGGGCGTGCCGCAGGGCAAGTCGCTCGACCTCGCCGAGGCGTCGCCCGTCGAGGGTTTCGATTCGCGCATGGTGGGCGCCAACGACTTCGCCGGCCTCGCCGGAGCCGATGTCGTGATCGTGACGGCCGGCGTTCCCCGCAAGCCCGGCATGAGCCGCGACGACCTCATCGGCATCAATCTCAAAGTCATGGAGACGGTCGGCACCGGCATCAAGGAGAATTGCCCGGAGGCTTTCGTCATCTGCATCACCAACCCGCTCGACGCGATGGTCTGGGCCCTGCAGAAAGTCTCGGGCCTGCCGCAGAACATGGTCGTCGGCATGGCCGGCGTGCTCGACAGCGCCCGGTTCCGATATTTCCTGGCCCAGGAGTTCGACGTTTCGGTCGAGGACGTCACGGCCTTCGTGCTCGGCGGCCACGGCGACGACATGGTCCCGCTGATCCGCTATTCCACGGTCGCTGGCATTCCGCTGCCCGACCTCATCAAGATGGGCTGGACCACGCACGAGAAGATCGACGCGATCGTGGATCGCACCCGCAAGGGTGGCGGCGAGATCGTCAATCTGCTGAAGACCGGTTCGGCCTTCTACGCGCCGGCGGCCTCCGCCATCGCCATGGCCGAGAGCTACCTGAAGGACAAGAAGCGTGTCCTGCCCTGCGCGGCCTATCTCGACGGCGAATACGACATCAAGGGCATGTATGTCGGCGTGCCGGTTGTGATCGGCGAGAAGGGCGTCGAGCGGATCCTCGAAATCGAAATGTCGAAGGACGAGCGCACCATGTTCGCGAAATCGGTCGATTCCGTGAAGACGCTGATCGAGGCCTGCAAGACCGTCAACCCGGCCTTCGCGAACTGAACCGGGACGAGTGTGCCGAACCCCTCGTTCCGACCAAGCGACGAAGCGGCCGAACGGTGAGGGGCCCCTACATGAGACCACCGTGCTCCGAGGAACCCGCCCATGAACGTACATGAATTCCAGGCCAAGGCGATCCTCAAGGAGTTCGGGGTGCCGGTGTCGCGCGGCGTCGCCATCTCGTCGGCCTCCGAAGCCACGAAGGCGGCCGAGGACCTCGGCGGGCCGCTCTGGGTGGTGAAGAGCCAGATCCACGCGGGCGGCCGCGGCAAGGGCAAGTTCAAGGAGGCCGCGGCGGGCGAGAAGGGCGGCGTGAGGCTCGCCAAGTCGGTCGCCGAGGTGCAGCAGTTCTCCGGCGAGATGCTGGGCAACACCCTGGTCACGATGCAGACGGGGCCCGCGGGCCGCAAGGTCGGACGCCTCTACATCGAGGAAGGCTCCGACATCGCCCAGGAGCTCTATCTGTCGGCACTGGTCGACCGCGCGACGTCTCGCGTGTCCTTCGTGGTGTCGACCGAAGGCGGCATGGACATCGAGACCGTCGCGCATGACACGCCCGAGCGGATCCACACGATCTCGATCGATCCCGCCACCGGCGTCATGCCCCATCACGGGCGCACCGTCGCCGAAGCCCTGAAGCTTTCGGGCGATCTTGCCAAGGGCATCGAGACCCTGCTCCGGCAGCTCTACACGGCCTTCGTGGCGAAGGACATGGACCTGCTGGAGATCAACCCGCTGATCGTCACCCGCGACGGCAAGCTCCGGGCGCTCGACGCCAAAATGTCGTTCGACGGCAATTCCCTCTATCGCCACCCCGACATCGTGGCATTGCGCGACGAGGCCGAAGAGGACGCGAAGGAGATCGAGGCGTCGAAATACGACCTCAACTACATCACGCTCGACGGCACCATCGGCTGCATGGTGAACGGCGCCGGCCTCGCCATGGCCACGATGGACATCATCAAGCTCTACGGCGAGGCGCCGGCGAACTTCCTCGACGTCGGGGGCGGCGCCACCAAGGAGAAGGTGACGGCGGCCTTCAAGATCATCACGGCCGATCCCAACGTGCAAGGAATTCTGGTCAACATCTTCGGCGGCATCATGCGCTGCGACGTGATTGCGGAAGGCGTGATCGCGGCCGTGAAGGATGTGGGCCTCGAAGTGCCCCTGGTGGTGCGGCTCGAGGGCACCAACGTGGCGCTCGGCAAGACCATCATCAGCCAGTCCGGCCTCAACGTCATCCCGGCCGACGACCTCGACGACGCGGCCCAGAAGATCGTCTCGGCCGTGCGGGCCGCGGGTTCGAGCACGCATTCCGTGACGCCGTGATCCCGATCGACCAGATCACCAAGGTCACCGGGCTG
>CAXTME010000026.1:37544-47963 GCA_964245215.1 uncultured Lichenihabitans sp. | reverse complement strand
AGGCCGCGAACACCGTCGGGATCATGGCGCCGCCGATGAAGCCCTGCAGGGCCCGATAGACGATCATCTGGTTGATGTCGGTCGCGGTGGAGCACATGAAGCTCATCAGCGTAAAGCCGGCACAGCTGAACGCGAAGAGGTAGCGGGTCGAGAAGGCGCGCGACAGGATCCCGGAGAGCGGAATCATGATGACCTCGGCGATGAGATAGCTCGTCTGGACCCAAGCAACTTCTTCCGAACTCGCCGACAGCCCGGCCTGGATCTCGCTCAGCGAGGCCGAAACGATCTGGATGTCGAGGATCGCCATGAACATGCCGAACACCATGGCGATGAAGGTGATCAGCTTGCGGGTATCGGTTCCCGGCTTGCCGGCCGACATCGGCGCCGAACCCGCAGCAATGGCGGACGGCGCGAGGATTGTGCGAGCGGCCGCCATGGTCCGGGCTCCCGATCAGCGCGAGGCGGTGGTCTGCGGGGCCGCCGTCTCGGCCTCGCCGTGTCCGGCCGCATGGGCGCGATCCGTCACGTCGTGGAACGTCTGGCTGACCCGGGCCACGAGGGTCTGGAGGCCGAGGGCGCCGACCAGCGAGGGGGCCGGTTCGCGCTCGTCTCGCGTGTGGACATCGACGACCACCGACAGGCCGGGCCGCAGGATGCCCTCGCGCGCGACATCGGCCGGAACCGCGATCCGGACCGGAAGGCGCTGCACGATCTTCGTAAAATTGCCGGTAGCATTCTCCGGAGGCAACATCGAGAACTCGGCACCCGACGCCGGCGCGATGCTCTCGACCGTGCCGGTCACGTCCCGCTCGCCGTAGGCGTCGGTCTTGATCGTCACCTTCTGGCCCGCCTTGAGGCGGCTGATCTGGGTCTCCTTGAAATTGGCCTCCACATAGGCGCTGTCGAGCGGCACCAGGGCGAGGAGACGGCTGCCGGGTTGCACGTATTGGCCGGGCTGGACCGATTTATTGCCCACCACCCCATCGAACGGCGCCTTGACGGTCGTGAACGACAGGTCGCGCTGCGCCTTGGCGAGCGACGCCTCCAGCTCGCCCCGCACCTTCTCGGCTTCGATCTTCTGCGCCTGCGAAACGTCCATCGCGGCTTCCGACGCCGTCACGCTCGCCGTCGCATTGGCCACGGAGGCCGCCGCCCGGTCACGATCGGCGCGGGCCTGATCCAGTTTCTGCTGCGTTCCGAAGGTCGACCGCATGAGGCTGTCGGCTCGGTCGAATTCGGCCGCATCGCGCGTCGCATCGGCTTTGGCCGACAGCAGCATCGCCTTCGACTGGTCGACGGCCGCCGCACCGGCCGCAACCTGCCGGCCGATCCTGGCGATCGTCGCATCCTGGGTCTCGATCCGGGCCACGGCGCTGTCGACGGCGTTCTGATAATCGCCTTCATCGATCCGAGCCAGCACCTGCCCCTTCGTCACGACCGCGTTGTCGGCCACGGGAACGAGCGTCACGTAACCCGCAACCTTGGCGGCGATCGTGGACGTATCGGCTTTGACATAGGCGTCGTCGGTCGAGACGATGAACCGACCCTCGACGAACCAGCGGTAACCTTCGTAACCCCCGCCGCTCAAGCCCGCCAGCACGACCAGAGGCAGCAGGACGCGTTTTCTGCGGCGCTTCGGGGGGAGGATCTGGCCTGTATGCAAGGCACCCACAGGTGTGGTGGACGCCTTCAGCGCCGGCACACCGTCGCCTGAGCGCGAGGACACCGGAACGGCCGTCGCCTGCGCGGGTTCCATCAAAGCCTCATCGGCCATCGTAAGCTCCACTTCTTACCGGCACCGAACGCACCCCAGGGGTTCGCATCATCTTCGGCGAAAAAGATGACTGAACCGTTCGGTCAATGCGTTTGACTTAGAGCAGGCGCGTCGCTAGATCAAGGGCTGACCGAACGGTTCGGTCACGAGGCGAGGAGTTGCCGATGTCGGAGTCTGCGGCCTTGCCCCGTGACGCACGGGTGGATGCGGCTGTCCCCCCGGCCCGCGAGGAGAGCGTCAAATGGCGCCAGATCCTCGATGGGGCTCGTCGCGTCTTCCTGGCCGACGGGTTCGACGGCGCCAGCATGAACGAAGTCGCGCGCGCTGCGGGGGTCTCGAAGGGGACGCTTTACGTCTATTTCACCAACAAGGAAGACCTCTTCGCCGCTCTCATTCGTGACGAGAAGCAAGCCCAGGCCGAGCAACTCTGCCGTTTCGACAGCGACGACGGCGATGTCGGCGCCACGCTGCAGGGGTTCGGCGTCCGGCTTCTCGAACTGATGATGCGTCCGGATTCGATCGCCCATCTCCGGACCGTCATGGCGGTGTCGGCCAAATTCCCGAACATCGGCCGCGCCTTCTACGAATCCGGTCCCCTGGTGGGACGGCAAAGGCTCGGCCGCTATCTCGACAGGCAGGTCGCGGCCGGCCGACTCGCGATCGACGACACGGAATATGCGGCCGCGCAGTTCCTTGAGCTCTGCAAAGCCCGGCACTACCTCGAAGCGGCGCTGCAAGTGGCTCCCCCGCCCTCGCGAGCGGTGCTCGAGGACCATGTCGGACGAGCCGTCGATATGTTCTTCAGGGCCTATGGACCGCGAGTGGATTGAGCCATGAGATCGCTCCTCGTCGTGCCGGGCAACAGCCTGGATCGATGCGAGGCAGCGCTCGATTCGGGCGCCGACGCCCTGGTTGTCGATCTCGCCGATGCCGCGCTATCGCCGGAAGCGTCGCGCGTCGCGAGCACGGTCCTGGAGCGGATCCGGGTTTGCACCTTGCGACCACGGTTCATCGTCAAAGTGGGGTCCCTGTCGGGGTCGGTCGGTACGGATCTCGATCTGGCCATGGCGACTGCGCCGGATGCCATCCTCCTGCCCGGGGTGGTCGGCGGTGGCGGCGTTCAGCATCTCGCCGCCAGACTCGCGGTCTACGAAGCCGAATGCGGGCTTGCTGATGGCATAACCCAGATCATCGCCCTCGCGGGCGATACCGCACGCGGCGTCTTGGCGCTCGGGACCGTCCCGGGCGCCAGCCGGCGTCTCTCCGGTCTCGGCTGGCGGGCGGAAATGCCTTGCGATGACACCACGTCGCTCAATGCGACCAACCGGCTGGCGCGCGCCCTGACGCTCGTCGCGGCCGCCGCAGCCGAAGTCGACGCCATCGACGCGGCCTCGCTCGGTCCAGACCTAGACGCCTTGGCGAGAGACTGCGAAGCCGCTCGGCGCGACGGGTTCGCAGCCAAGCTCGCCATCGCCGCGAGCCAAGTCCGCATCATCAACGTGACCTGAGCTCTCGAACGGGCTCCCCTCGCCTCGGAGCCTCGCCGCAAACCGTTCGGGCGCGATCGCCGCCTACGCTGACCATGGGCTTTCGATTACCACGGGTATTGGTCAATGCCGCGCTTCATCGACCATATCTGGCGCGGGGCACGCCGACGCTGGCCAGGATGGGATGCGACGCTCATTCCGCTCCCTTCCGATGCCCTCATATCCGAGTCGAAGTCCCGGGCCTATGATGGCCTGCGCCTACACGAGCCTCACAAGTTCCTCCACGACGCGCTGCCCCGCGCTCGCGCCTATCTCACACGCTTTCCCGCACCTCCGTAGATCTTGAGCCTGCAAAGCATACACGCCTATGCGCCGTCGCCGAGCCGCTGCAACTTGACGAGATCGAGGGCGAGAGTCGGCGCCTCGACCGGCAGGCGCGTGAAGCCGTGGCGCAGGTAGAAGGCTTCGGCTGCCAGCGAAATCGCGTGGACGACGATCAGCCGTGCCGAAACCTCACTTGAGGCGCGCAAGGCACGTTGCACCACATCGGCGAGCAGCGCACGGCCCAATCCCTTGCCCTGCCAAGCGCGATCGATCGCGAGACGCCCAAGCGTAACCGCGGGTATGTGCCTCGGCATGTTGCGCCGCATAGAACCCGGCGTTTCCTGCGCCAGGATTTGCCCCATGCTCAATGCGAAATAGCCAACGACTTTCAGCGACCCTGCTGGACAGACGACATAAGTGCGGCTCGCTGCGCTCTGGAGGTTCTGCCAAGCCCGTTGCCGCAGCCAATCGTCGAGGACGATTTCGCCGGAGTCGAATGCCGATCCGTCGTGCGTCTGGGTGAGCAGGACAGGCGCATCGCAGGTCGGGGGGCCAACAACCATCCTACCACGGTGTTTTGGCTTGTAGGATGCGCTTCATGCCGTCGGTTTCCGAAGAGGTCGGCGCTGCATCCATCCACTCCATGACCTTTTGAAAGGTCACCGCATCGGTATAGAGGGTCGATTGGTCGAGGAGGACGTTTTTCGCTTCCTTGATGGCTGACGACATCATGAACTGCGAGCGGTTCGCTCCCACCAGTTCTGCCGCGTAGTCGATGAGTTGCCTATCCTGCGCACGGGCACGCAGGTGGATGTTGGTCTCAGCAGATGCGGACGTTTTAGCCATGCTGCCAGCATAGCTCGTGTGATGACAATGTCAACACAGGACTGCGCGACGGCTTGCCTCGCGGGCCGAACTCGGCCGTCGCGATCATGAACGACCTGGAGCCGCTCGATCCGGAGCCGGGTATTCGGCTCGACGCCCAGCCCCGGATGTCGCCCCCGCCCGCCGCAGCACCCGCCGTTCGACGACGGCGATCATCATGGCGCTGAGGTAACCGAGGCCGCCCAGGACGATGACGCCGGCGTACAGATCGGGCGCCCGGAACGAGCGGGCGGCCAGCAGGATCCAATTGCCGAGTCCCTGGCGGGCCGCCAGCATCTCGCAGACCACCGACAGGATCAGCGCCACCGTGAGCCCGAGCCGCATGCCGGCCAGGATGTCCGGGGCGGCCGACGGCAGCGCGATCTTGGCGATCGTCCCGGCCCGCGAGAGGCGCAGCACCCGCGCGACGTCGTAAAGACGAGGCTCGACGGCCGCGAAGCCGTGCACCGTGGCCAGGAGAACGGGCCAGAGCGCCCCGAACGCCACCACGGCCAGCACCATGCCGTCCGAAAGCCCCAGCACCGCGATGGCGACCGGGATGATGGCCGAGGCCGGCAAGGGGCGCAGGAACTCCAGCGACGGCACGAGATAGGGCCTGACGCGCGGGGCCGTGCCGATCAGCGCCCCGAGCAGAATGCCGACCGCCGAGGCGATGAGCCAGCCGAGAATCATCCGCTCGACCGTGGCGAGGAGGTTGGACGTCAGAACCCCACGCTCGAAACCGCGCAGCAGCGCGTCCCAAGCCCGGCCGGGCCCCGGCAGGAAGACCGGCGACACGAGGCGGTGGTCGGCCACCGCCTGCCAGGCGCGGACGAAGACGGCCGCGACCGCAAGGCTGCCGAGCCGCCACGCCCACGGCGTCCACCGCATCATCGGGGCGCCTCAAGGGCTGCGGCCCGTCCGAGAAAACGGCGTTGGGCCAAAGACGTGAGGCCGTTCAAGGCCACGCCGACGAGGCCGATCCAGACCAGGGTGGCCAGCATCAGGGCCGGCTGAAGCGCCTGCTGCGACACCATGATGGCATTGCCGAGCCCCTGCGGATCGGCCGCGATCTCGACCGTCACGGCCACGACGAGCGCGATCCCGAGCGCCAGGCGGAACGCCACGACGAGCCGGGGCAGTGCCGCCGGCAGCACGATGGTGGCGATGCGCTGGCCGGGCGACAGGCGCAGGACCCGCGCGACTTCGGCGAGTTGCGGCTCGATGCCGGCCACGGCCGCGCGCGTCAGGATCAGAACCGGCCAGATGCAGGAGAACGCCACGATCACGATCTCCATGCGGGCCCCGAAACCGAGCGCCAGGAGGGCGATCGGGATCAGGGCGACGGAAGGAATCGGCCGGACAGCCTCGACCGTGACCTCCATCAAACGGTCGACCTGGCGGAGCAGCCCGAAGAGGAGCCCGAGCCCGAGCCCGATGCTCCCGCCGAGCAGCAGCCCGGCGAAAGCCGCGAACAGCGTCTGCGCGGTCGCGAGCAGCAGCGATCCGTCGGCCAGGGCGTTCGCCAGCGCCGCCAGGACCGCGCTCGGTGCCGCGACGGCGTCGCTCCTCAAACCCGAGATCCGGAAGGCGATCTCGGCCGCGACCAGAAGCGCCAGCGGGATCAGGGCGCCGCGCAACAGGCCCGTCACGCCTCCGCCTTGCGGATGAAATCGAAGAGGTCGCGCCGCAGATGCAGGAACTCGGGCGATTCCCGGGTCGACAGCTGGTCGCGGGGACGCCGAAGCGGGACCGTCAGGGTCGTGCCCACGCGGCCCGGATGCGGCAGCAGGCCGATGACGCGGTCGCCGAGGTAGAGGGCTTCTTCGAGGTCATGCGTGACGAACAGCACCGTGGCGCCGGTGTCGGCGACGATTGCCAGGACCTCGTCCTGGAGCGTCTGCCGCGTCATGGCGTCGAGGGCGCCGAAGGGCTCGTCCATCAGCAGAACCTTCGGGTCCTGCGCGAGGCAACGCGCGATCTGCAATCGCTGCTGCATGCCGCCCGACATCTCCGATGGGTAATGACCCGCGTGCCGGGGCAGGCCGACGCGGCGCAGCAGCCCGGCGATCCGGTCGGCCCGTTCGGCCTTGGGCACGCCCCCGGCTTCGAGGGCCAGGGACACGTTGCCCGCCGCCGTGCGCCAGGGCAGCAGCGCCTTCCCGTAATCCTGGAACACCACCGCGACGTCGCGGCGCGGCCCCGTCATGGGACGGCCGTCGAACGTCACGGTGCCTTGGGTCGGCCGGACCAGGCCGGCCGCGAGGCGGAGCGCCGTGGTCTTGCCGCACCCGGACGGACCGATCAGGCAGACGAACTCGCCCGGCGCCACCGCGAGGTCGAGCCCGGCGATAACCCGACGGCCGCCGAGCGTGAGCCCGACGCCTTCGAACAGGATGGTGGCAGGAGCCTCGGCGCTGCGGGTCACGGACGGTCCTGATCCGGACCGTCGCCGAAGACCGTGGTCACGGTGTGGTGGAGGTGGTGCGACAGCCGCGCCGCAGCCGCCTCGGGTTGCCGCGCGATCACGACTTCGGCCAGTGCTTCGTGCTCGCGCAAAAACCAGTCCGGCGTCGGCAGCCGCCGTAACATGACGCGGCGATAGCGGTAGGCCTGCATGTAGAGGTCGTCGTGCAGGGCGAGCAGACGCTCCGACCCGCAGCCCGCGATCAGCGAGCGATGGAACGCCTTGTGGAGCTTGTCGAAAGCCGCCGTCCCCTCCCCCATGGACCCTGGGGTCCGCTCCAGGCTCAGGCGCAAATGGTGCAGCGCCGCCACGATGCCGACCTCCCAAGCGTCGCCGCCCCGCGCCATCGAGGCCCGCAGCGCCTCTGTCTCGACGAGCACGCGCAGGCGCGTGATGTCGTCGAGGTCGGCCCGGCTGACATGGGCCACCCAGAAGCCGCGCTGCCCCACGGCCGTGATCAGTCCGCGCGTCACGAGCCGCGACAGGCCTTCCCGCAGGGGCGTGGTGCCGATGCCATAGTGCCGCGAGAGGCCCTGCACGGCGAGCCGGCTGCCCGGCGCCAAAGCTCCCGACAGGATGTCGCGTTCGACCAGGGTCGCGGCGCGCTCTCCGAGGGTATCGTCCCGGTTGGGGTCGGGGAAGGCGTTCGTCTCCGACGGTCCGGCCTCGACCGTCATGGCGCGATGAGGGCCTTCGCGTCCGGCGAGGCCTGCAGCATGTCCTGCTGCTTCATGACGCCGACCCACCAATCGATCTGAGCCGGCACGATGACCGGGTCGGAGATCGACAGTTTCATCGTCTTCAAGACGTCGAGCGGGATCTTGGTGAAGCGGGAGATCGCGGCGCGTCCCTTGTCCGGATCGCGGTTGACGATCTCGGCCGCTTCCCGGATCGAGGTCCGGAATGCTTCGACGGCCTTGGGATTCGCCTCTTCCCAACTCCGGGTCGCGGCATAGAGGATCTGCGGCTCGTGCGGCGGCAGTTCGGCCAGGTAGTTGGCCACGACTGTTCCGGTGCCGGCCTTGACGATCCGCGACAGCACGGGCTCGGCCGTCACAACGGCGTCCACCGCTCCGGACTTCAGGACGTCGTTCATCGTCGGGAACGTCACTTCGACGAAGGACACGGCCTTGGGGTCGACGCCGCTCTGGATCAGCCATTTGCGGAACAGCACGTCGAGAAAGGCCCCGATGCCGGGAACACCCACCTTCTTGCCCACGAAGTCCTGGGCCGTCTTGATGGGCTCGCCGGTTTTGGCCACCACCGCCACGGTATCGGCTGTCTCCTTAGCGGTCGACGACGCCCCCGAGACCGCCACGAGATCGAGCCCGCCATCCACAGCCTGGAGGAACACGGACGGGGTGGGACCGCCGATCTGCAGCGAGCCCGACATGAGGGCCGCAGGAATGTTGGAGTTGAGCCCGATCAGGGTCAGCGAAGCGTCGAGACCGTTCTTTTTGAAGATCCCGTCCTCGATCGCGACGGCCGCAGACGCGCAATCCGTCGTTCCGGTACACCCGATCTGGATCGTGGGTTCGGCGTGCACGATCCCCGCCCCGAGACCAGCGATCACAACCGCGGACATGCCGATCAGCCTCCACCTCTTCATGCGATCCTCCCGTCAAGAGGCTCTTCTCACGAGCCGTTTGTTACGATACATAAAACACAGAAATCTATAGATTTGCAAGGGAGGCGACGATGACCAAGTTCGCGACCTACTGCGGTGTGGGTGCAACACCGCGCGTGGGCATCGTCCACGGCACCGATGCGAGCCTCTTCGACCTCGCGGCCGCGGCCGAGCGCGCCGGCACGGGCCGACACCCCTTTACCTCCATGATCGAGTTGATGGACGCCGGTCCGCGCGGGCTCGACCTCTCGCGACGCCTCTTCGACGACCACGCGGGGTCGCAGGACCTGTCGGTCGCGTTGGGGGACGTCGAGCTTCTGGCCCCCGTGCCGGAGCCGCGGCAGATGCGCGACGGCATGAGCTTCCCGACCCACATCCGCCAGTCGCCGCGCGGCATGCGCAAGCTCGCGGCGCGAGGCGACGCTGAGGCGCTCGCCGCCATCGAAGCCGAACCCCTGGCGCCCCTGGCCGAGGTCTACTCCAAGCTCCCCATCTATTACATCACCAACCGGATGATCGTGCGCGGGCCGAACAGCATCGTCCGTTGGCCGCGCTACAGCGAGGTCATGGATTACGAGCTCGAATTCGGAGTCTTCGTCGGCCGGACCGGCGCCAATCTGTCGGCCGCGGAGGCGCGCGACGCCATCTTCGGCTTCACGATCTTCAACGACTTCTCGGCCCGCGACCAGCAGATGAAGGAGATGCCCGGCTGGCTCGGGCCCGCCAAGGGCAAGAGCTTCGACGGTGCCAATGTGATCGGCCCCTGGATCGTCACGCCGGACGAAATCGGCGACCCCTACGCGCTACGGATGGAGGCGCGGGTCAACGGCGAGGTCTGGTCGCGCGGCACGTCGGACGGAATGCTGTTCAGCTTCGAGGAGATGATCGCCCACATGTCGCAGGACGAGACGGTCTTTGCCGGCGAGTTCATCGGCTCGGGGACGGTCGGCAACGGCTGCGGCCTCGAACATGGCCGCTACCTGCAGCACGGCGACACGATCGAACTCGACGTCGAGCGCATCGGGGTCCTGCGCAACACGGTCGAGCGCCAAGGCTGATCACATCGTCTAAGTATCGCACCAGGAGACACCCCATGGCACGCCGCATCGTCGATCTCTCGGTTCCGCTCGCCAACGACATCCCGGCGGACCCGCCGATCCAGATCCCGTCGATCACCTATATCGACCACGAACAATCGCTGCCCGACCTTCTCGGCTTCTTTCCCGGCCTCAAGGCCGACGATCTGCCGGACGGTCGTGGCTGGGCGGTCGAGAAGGTGACGATCTCGACCCACAACGGCACCCATCTCGATGCGCCCTGGCACTACCACCCCACCATGAACCGCGGCGAGCGCGCCATGACGATCGACGAAGTGCCGCTCGAGTGGTGCTTTCAGCCGGGCGTCAAGCTCGACTTCCGCCATTTTCCGGCGGGCTATGTCGCCACAGCGGCCGATGTCGAGGCCGAACTCGACCGCATCGGCCACCGCTTGAGCCCGCTCGAAATCGTCGTGGTCAATACCGCGGCCGGTTTGCGCTTCGGCGAGCCGGACTATGTCGCGAGCGGCTGCGGCATGGGTTACGAGGCCACCATGTCGCTCCTCGACCGCGGCATCCGTGTCACGGGCACGGACGGTTGGAGCTGGGACGCGCCCTTCGTCCACACGGCCAAGAAATTCGCCGAGACCGGCGACGCCTCCCTGATCTGGGAAGGCCACAAGGCCGGTCGCCATACCGGCTATTGCCACATCGAGAAACTCCACAATCTCGAGAGCCTGCCGTCGACCGGGTTCACGGTGAGCTGCTTTCCGGTCAAGATCGAGCGAGCTTCGGCGGGCTGGACGAGGGCCGTCGCGATCTTGGACGATAGGTGAGGA
>CAXTME010000026.1:32995-37444 GCA_964245215.1 uncultured Lichenihabitans sp. | reverse complement strand
AACATGAAAGCGGTGATCTGCGAGGAGCCGGGCCGGCTGGCTCTGATCGAGCGGCCCCGGCCCGAGCCGAAGCCCGGCGAAGTGTCGGTGCGGATCCGACGCGTCGGAGTCTGTGGCACCGATTTCCACATCTACGGCGGCAAGCACCCCTTTCTCGAGTATCCGCGCATCATGGGTCACGAACTGTCGGGCACGGTCGAGACCGCGCCCGAAGGCAGCGCGCTATCGCCCGGGCAGAACGTCTACATCGTGCCTTACCTGAGCTGCGATCATTGCGCAGCCTGCCGCAAAGGCATCACCAATGCCTGTCAGAACATCCGCGTGCTGGGCGTCCATTGCGATGGCGGCATGGCCGAGGTCCTGTGCGTTCCCGAACGCAATGCCGTCCCGGTCGGCGACACGTCGCTCGACGATGCGGCCATGATCGAGTTCCTGGCCATCGGGGCGCATGGCGTGAAACGCGGCAGCGTCACGGCGGCCGACCGGGTGCTGGTGGTCGGATCGGGTCCCATCGGCATGGCGGCCATCATCTTCGCCAAGGCGCGCGGCGCCGATGTCACGGTGATGGATATGCGCGAGGACCGCCTGGTCTTCACGGTCGAGCGACTGGGTGCCAACCGCACGCTTCTCGCGGATGCGTCGGCGGAAAGGAACGTGCAGGCTCTCACCGTAGGCGACGGTTTCGACGTGGTGATCGACGCGACCGGCAACGTCGGCGCGATGCAGCGCGGCTTCGGCTTCGTCGGGCATGGCGGACGCTACGTGCTGGTGAGCGTCGTGCGGGACGACGTCACGTTCTCGGACCCGGAGTTCCACAAGCGCGAGACGACGCTCTTCGCCAGCCGCAACGCGCAGCCGGACGATTTCGCCGAGGTCGTACGCCAGATGGCGGCCGGCAAAGTTCCGACCCGCGCCTTGAATACCCACCGCGGTCCGCTGGCCGACGCGCCAAGCCTGTTCGGCGACTGGATGCGTCCCGGGGCCGGCGTCATCAAGGCCATTCTGGAGCTGTAGATCAGCTCCGACGTCTTGCGATTCCGTCAACCGGCCCGAAACCGCGCCAGCAACGCCTCGGCGCCGCGCGCCAGGAGGCCCGCATCGCTGCCGACCGCCGTGAAGGTGGTGCCAAGCTCGATGCAACGCGCCGCAAAATCGCTGTCGGCCGTCAGGATCCCGGCCGGCTTGCCGCAAGCCCGCACCCGAAGGATCGCATCCTCGACGGCCGCCACGACCTCCGGATGGCCCGGCGCACCCGGATGCCCGAGGCTCGCCGCGAGGTCGGCCGGGCCGATGAAGATGCCGTCGATCCCCGCGACCGCCGCAATGGCCTCGATCTCGTGCAGCGCTTCGCCGGTCTCGACCTGGACCAGCAGACAGAGTTCCTCGTCGGCCCGTTTGGCATATTCCGCGACGCGGCCGAAGCGGTTGGCCCGAACCGTGGACGCCACGCCGCGCAGCCCGGCCGGCGGATAGCGCATCGCGGTCACGGCGGCACGGGCCTCCTCGGCGTTCTGCACGTAGGGGATCAGGAGGGTCTGAGCCCCCACGTCGAGGAACCGCTTGATCAGCACGATGTCGTTCGTGGCCGGGCGCACGATGGCCGAGACCGGATAGGCTGCGGCGGCCTGCAGCTGCTCGAGCACCGTGATCGGGTCGCCGGGCGAATGTTCCGTATCGAAAAGGATCCAGTCGTAGCCGGCACCTGCCAGGATTTCAGCCACCAGCCCGCCCGGGAGAGAGCACCAGAGTCCCACTTGCTGACGGCCTTCCCCGAGGGCGCGCTTGAAATGATTGACAGGAAGATCCATTGCCACGCCTCGTCCAGTTGGATACCCGGGTCGCACTTCCTCGCGGCGTCGAAGCTGGCCGCATTTGGCACTCTTGGCGCGGTCGGTCGCGGCATCGACCCGTCGCGGACGGTGTCATCTTCGGTCCCGCCGCCCGCGCCACCACCGCCCTGGTTGCATCGGCTCGTCAATCGAACAAAACTCGCGGCGCCATGGTCGAGCGATTCTAACGTCTGGCGTATCGACCGAGCAAGAGACGAAGCGCCAAGGGGGAACACCATGCCGATCACGCGGAGCGTCGACGTTCAAAGGTTCTTGAACGAGCATCCGTTCTCACCCTTCCAATGGCTGATTTTCGCTCTTTGCTTCTGCGTCGTGCTCATGGACGGCTTCGACACCGCCGCCATCGGCTACATCGCACCATCCCTGGTCGCCGAGTGGGGTGTCGAGCGAGCCGCACTGGCGCCCGTCTTGAGCGCGGCCTTGTTCGGCCTCGCGTTCGGCGCCCTCACGGCGGGACCCCTGGCGGATCGCTTCGGGCGACGCAAGGTTCTGATCGGCGCCGTCGCGATCTTCGGCCTCGCCTGCTCGGCTTCCGGATTTTCGGGCGGTCTCACCGAACTGGTGGTGCTGCGTTTCGTGACGGGGCTCGGCCTCGGAGCCGCCATGCCCAACGCCATCACGCTCGTCAGTGAATTCTGCCCGGACCGGCGACGGGCGACGCTCACCAACGCCATGTTCTGCGGGTTCCCCTTGGGAGCCGCCTTTGGCGGATTTCTGGCCGCCTGGATGATCCCGTATTTCGGCTGGCGGAGCGTCCTGGTGCTGGGCGGTGCCATGCCGCTCGTCCTGACGGTGCTGCTGCTGGCGTTTTTACCCGAATCCGTCCGCTACATGGTGGCGCAACGCTTCAGCCCCGATCGCATCCGCGCCGTGCTTCGCAGGGTGTCGGTCGAGGCCGTCCACGCAACCTCGTTCGAACTCCACGAGACGCCGCCGCCGCAGGGCAGCAGCGGCATCGGGATTATCGTCTCGGGACCTTACCGCATCGGGACGTCGATGCTCTGGATCGCCTATTTCATGGGCCTGATGATCTTCTATGCCCTGATCAACTGGATGCCGACCTTGTTGAAAGATGCCGGCCTGGCGCAGGGTACGGCGGCCTTGGTTTCAGCACTGTTTCCGTTGGGAGGGCTCGGCGCTGTCCTGTCCGGCTGGCTCATGGATCGTTTCAACGCCAATCGCGTGGTCGCGGCCTGCTTCGCGCTGACCGCCGTCGCCATCTATGCGGTGGGGCAAAGCATCGGTAACCTGGGTCTGCTCATGGCCGTGATGCTGCTGGGCGGTACGTTGATGAACACCGCCCAGACCTCGCTTCCCTCCCTCGCGGCCGCGTTCTACCCCACACAAGGGCGAGCCACCGGGATCGCTTGGATGCTCGGCATCGGCCGGTTCGGCGGGATCGCGGGCTCGTTCCTCGTCGGCGAACTTTCACGTCGGCATCTGGATTTTACCTCGATCTTTACGATCGTGGCGATCCCGGGCTTCGTCGCCGCGGTGGCCCTGCTGATCAAACAGCAAGCCCATCCCGCGCCAGGGCTGCCCCGCGCCGGCATCGAACGCGTCATGAGCCACTGATCGGAGATGCGCCGGCCGCATAAGCGCTCGAACCGGCATGGTCCTTCAACTGGAACGGAAACGCGATGAACAGCCTCGTCTACGTCCTCAACGGACCGAACCTCAACCTGCTCGGCAAGCGTCAACCCGAGATCTATGGCCACGAGACGCTGGCCGACGTCGAAGCCGATTGCCGTCGCGTGGCGGGAGAACTGGGCCTGGAGCTTCGCTTCCTTCAGAGCAATGCCGAACACCAGTTAATCGATTGGATCCACGAGGCGAGGGACACCGCGGGCGGCCTCGCCATCAATCCGGCCGCTTTCACGCACACCTCGGTCGCGATCCTCGACGCGCTCAATGCCTTCGCGGGTCCCGTGATCGAGGTTCACCTCTCCAACGTGCACAAGCGCGAAGACTTCCGGCACCATTCCTTTGTTTCCCTGCGGGCCGATGGCGTGATCGCCGGCTTCGGAACGCAGGGCTACACGCTGGCACTTCGGCGGCTTGCCAAGCTCATCCTGAGTACTTCCTGAGCCCGGTCGGGTCGCATCCGTTGCAGCGGCGGCATTGCAACGTTTGACAAGGATCGTTGAGCCCGCATATATGAAGACGTGTTCATAGGTGATAGATGATTCCAGGTGACGATGTCGAGACGCTCGCCGAAACCTTTCGACTGTTAGGGGATCCGAACAGGCTGCGGATCGTGCTCACGTGTCTGGAGGGTCCGGTCAGCGTCGGATCGATCGTCGACAAGGTGGGCCTCAGCCAAACGCTCGTGTCCCATCACCTCCGACTCCTACGGGCCACGCGCCTTCTGAAGTCGGACAAGTCGGGTCGGCAGGTTTTCTATTCCCTGCCGGACTGCCATGTCCGGGAGATGCTGACGAACGTCATCGATCACGTCACGGAATCACACGAACACGCCAATGTTGAGGAGAACCGACATGGACGTAACGATGGTGAAATGCGCCTGCGCTGATAGCGTGTGCGTCGTGAAGACGGAAGCGGCCGTGGAGAAGGAAGGCCGCCTCTACTGCAGCCCGGA
>CAXTME010000026.1:0-32895 GCA_964245215.1 uncultured Lichenihabitans sp. | reverse complement strand
GGGCAGACTCCGCGACCGTACCGGCCGCTCCGGCCAGTCCCACTGGGCCGACCGGACCCGCAAGGCCGACTGCCCCCACAGCACCGACCGGACCCACTGGGCCGACCGGACCCACTGGGCCGACCGGACCCACTGGCCCGGAGGGCCCAGCGGCGCCGGCTGGGCCAACATCGCCTTTCGGACCCGGAATGCCCGGGATGCCAGGCTCTCCCTTGATTCCGTCGGCTCCGGGGGCGCCAGCCGGACCCAAAGCCCCGACCTCTCCCTTAGCCCCCGGCGCGCCCTGCGGCCCTTGCGGACCGGCGGGGCCTGCCGGACCAACCTGACCAGCCGCGCCCGCTGGCCCGACGGGGCCTTGAGCTCCGACCGGGCCAGCCGGCCCGGCCGGGCCCTGCTCTCCGTGGTCCCCCTTAGAACAACCCGCGAGGGCGACAAAACTGACGAGACACAGAGCGGCGATAGGAACGCGCATGAAACCTCCCTTGCTGGAGCCTGGCACGCTACTTTCCCCGCGAAACAACGCAAAGCGAAATGCGGCCTCACAAGGGTGGTGGCGTACAGCCTGCGAGCCGAAAAGCCTCGGGAGCGGTGGCGACGACGCGATCCGCTTAAGCATGGCGAAGGGCTTCATCTCTATGCTGTCGGGAGAAGCCGACGAACCGGGGCTTGGACGCAGGACTGGCGATGCGCATACGAAGCGAGTGGATCACCATCTTCACCGTCACGAGTCTGACGATCTGCGGGATTGCACTGCCGAGACACGCCACCGCACCAGTGCCGGAAAGCCGACGAAAGGCGATCGCGGCGGCCGGCATCGACTTCGCGCCGACCGGCACGAACAAGAACACCGAGAAATCGAAACCGGTCCGGCGCCAGCAACCCTGAACCGACCCGTTGGCCCGCAGCCGATCTGAGGCGATGGTCTTTACCGGTCCGACACCTACCCTCAACCGTTGCCGAAGGCGGTGATCACGGCCTCGCTCATTCGGACGAAACGGGCGCTCGGCCCCTCGGCGCCGACACTCTGGCGGCTGACCCGGGCCCCCTCGAAAAGCAGGGACAAGGCATCGGCAAGCAGTTCCGCCTGAGCGATCCCGGCCGCCTTGCAGAGCTTCACGAGGCGCTCCCGGTAGGCGATCTTGCAATGTTCGATCAGCCGTCTCGCCGGATGGTCGCTCTCGGTCAGTTCGACCGCCGCATTGGCCAGCGCGCACCCTCGCCCGTCGACCAGCACGCATTCTGCGCCCTGCCGCACCCAGCCCCGCAGCTGGCCCATGGGATCGCCCGGGTGGCGGGCTTCGAGGGCCTGCCACGAGGCCTCGGTTTCGTCCGCGAAGGCCCGCAGACATTCGACGATCAACTCGTCCTTCGAGCCGAAGTGACGATACAGGGTCATCTTGTTGGTGCCGGCCGCTTCGGCGATCGCCTCGACCCCGACATTCCTGATGCCATGGTGATGGAAAAGGTCGCGGGCCGTGGCGATGATCCGGTCACGGGGCTTGGACTGCGACCCTGCACAGCACGCCGCTTCCGCCCTGTATCGAACTGCCGACGTTTTCTCGCCCATGACCCTTGACGCTGATGTTACCAACCGGTAACGTCCGGCTTGTTACTGAGCGGTAACAGAACGGTAGTGCCGGGTCAACGCCAGTTCGGCACCGTGTTCAACGATCCATGAATCACGGTCCCGGACGCGTCCGGCATTCCGGCAAGGATGCACCATGCGCCATCAAAACCTTGACCTTACGATTGCCGAGGTCCTATCCGACCCTGTGATCGGAGCCGCGATGCGGGCAGACCACGTCGATCCCCGGGGTTTCGAAACCCTGCTCCGATCGACCGCGCGGCGGCTCGACGAAAGCCGCCACGTCGCTCATCTTTGCGCTTCGATCGTCAGTCGATCGCGGTGTTCGTTCGCGCTTACGAGGCCGTCGTGGTAGGTTTCTTCACCCAGCGCCCAATTTTCGCTTCGGCTGTCGCCGTCATCATGGTGATGGCGGGCGCGATCTGCTACGTCCTGCTCCCGGTCTCACAGTTCCCCGACATCACCCCGCCCCAGGTCGTGGTGAGTGCCACCTATCCGGGCGCAAGCGCCCAGGTCGTGGCCGATACGGTGACGACGCCTCTCGAGCAACAGATCAACGGCGTCGAAGGCATGACCTACATGTCGTCGACGAGTTCGAACGACGGCTCCTCCAACATCACAATCACGTTCAACGTGGGATACCCGCTGGCGATCGGCGCCGTCGACGTCCAGAATCGTGTCTCGCAGGCCGCTTCGTCCCTGCCCGCGATCGTCAACCAGTCCGGCGTGACGATCAAGAAACAGAACCCAAACTTCGTCCTGATCGTCGAACTGACCTCGCCCGACGGTTCGGTCGACCCCGTCGCACTGTCGAACTACGCCTATCTGCAGATTGTCGACCCGCTGAAGCGCCTACCTGGCGTCGGCGACGTGCAGATCTTCGGCGAGCGGCGCTACTCCATGCGCGTCTGGCTCGACCCCGATCGCCTGGCCAAGCTCGGCATCACCGCGACCGACGTGCAAGGCGCGATTGCCGAGCAGAATATCCAAGTCGCGGCCGGCAAGATCGGCCAGTCGCCGGCGCCGGCCGGTACGGCCTTCGAGATGCAGGTCAACGCCGTCGGCCGGCTTTCGAACCCGGACGAGTTCGGCAACATCGTAGTGCGGGCCGATCCGGTGAGCGGATCGGTCGTTCGCCTGCGCGACGTCGCGCGTGTCGAACTCGGCGCGCTGCAATATGCCTCCACGGGCTTCTTCGGGAAAACGCCCGCAGTGGTGCTCGGCGTATTCCAGCAGCCCGGGTCCAACGCGCTCAAGCTTCAGGCCGACGTCACGTCCACCATGGAGAAGCTCAAGGCGCGCTTCCCCAAGGGCATCGACTACGGCATGCACTACGACACGACGAAGTTCGTCTCGGCCTCGATGCACGACGTGGTGATCACGCTCGCCGAAGCGCTGATCCTCGTGATCCTGGTCGTCTACGTCTTCCTGCAAAGCTGGCGCACGACGATCATCCCGACGATCGCGATCCCCGTGTCCTTGGTCGCGACGCTCGCCGTGATGGAGGTCTGCGGCTTCTCGCTGAACATGCTGAGCCTGCTCGGCATGGTGCTGGCGATCGGTCTCGTCGTCGACGACGCGATCGTGGTGGTCGAGAACGTCGAGCGTCAGCTCGAGGCAGGGCTGCCGCCACTCGCAGCCACCCGCAAGGCCATGTCGGAGGTCACGGGACCGATCATCGCGACGACCGCGGTGTTGATGGCCGTGTTCGTGCCCGTCGCCTTCATCCCCGGCGTCGCTGGCCGGCTGTACAACCAGTTCGCCCTCACGGTGGCGATCTCGGTCGGCATCTCGGCCTTCAACTCGCTGACCCTGAGCCCAGCCCTGGCGGCAGCATTCCTGCGACACCGGCCGCACCAGCCGTTCTTCCTGTTCCGCTGGTTCAACAAGGGCTTCGACACTCTGTCGCATGGCTACTCACGCATGGTCGGCCTTTTCATCCGACTTCGCTGGGGTCTCCTAGCGGGCTTCGCCGTGATGCTGTTCGGCACCTGGTCCTTGTGGGAGCGGCTGCCGTCGACGTTCCTGCCGGTCGAGGACCAGGGCTACTTCTTCGTCGTCATCCAGGGGCCCGACGGCGCCTCGCTCGAGCGCACGGATGCGGTGGCGGCACAGGTGCGCGATGTCCTGCGCGACGAGCCCGGCGTCGAGATCGTCGGCTCGATCTCGGGGCTGAACTTCCTCACCAACGCGGCGCAGTCGAACTCCGCCGTCGAGTTCGCGATCCTCAAGCCGTGGGACGAACGGCCGGCCTCGCAGCAGGCCTCGAACATCGTGGCGGCCGTCCGCCCGAAACTGATGGGCTTGACGGGCGCCTTCGCCCTGTCGTTCGATCCGCCGTCGATTCCCGGTCTCGGCGCGACGGGCGGCTTCGAGTTCGAGGTCGAGGATCTGGCAGGCCACGGCAGCGCGGCGCTGAACGACGCGACCCAGGCGCTGCTGGCCGAGGCGCGCAAGCAGCCGGAGTTGGACCCCCGGCAGATGTTCTCCTCGTTCAGCACCTCGACGCCGCAGTTCGTCTACGATCTCGACCGCAACAAGGCGAAGCTGCTCGGCCTCTCGCTGCCCGACGTGTTCAACACGCTGCAGATCTATCTCGGCTCGCTCTACGTCAACGATTTCAACCTTTTCGGCCGTACCTTCAGGGTCACGATCCAGGCCGATAAGGCCAACCGGGCCACGGCTTCCGACCTGTCGCGTCTCTATGTCCGCAACGCGACCGGCGGGATGGTGCCCCTCTCGACGCTCGGTATGCTGAAGCCGGTGATCGGACCCGAGACGGTGCCGCACTACAACAACTACGAGGCCTCCAAGATCAACGGCGCACCGGCGCCGGGCTTCAGTTCCGGTCAGGCCGTCGAGGCCATGCAGCGCGTCGCCGCCAAGGTGCTGCCGCGCGACTACTCCTACGAGTGGACCGGCATCACCTTCCAGGAGTTGAAGGCGGGTTCGGCCGCGAGCCTGATCTTCGGCCTCGCGATCCTGTTCGTGTTCCTGATCCTGGCGGCGCAGTACGAGAGCTTCGCCATGCCGTTCATGGTGCTGCTCGCGGTGCCGCTGGCGCTGTTCGGCGCCTTGCTGGCGCTGTTCGTCCGCGGCATGCAGATCGACGTCTACTCGCAGATCGGCTTCGTCATGCTGATCGGTTTGGCGGCCAAGAACGCGATCCTCATCGTCGAGTTCGCGAGGCGCCGACGCGAGGAGGGCCTCGGCATCGCCGAAGCCGCCATGGAGGCGGGGCGCCTGCGCTTGCGCCCGATCCTGATGACGGCGTTCGCCTTCATCCTCGGCGTGCTGCCGCTGGTGGTGGCCACCGGGGCGGGCGCCGCGAGCCGCCGTTCGCTCGGCACCACCGTTTTCGGCGGCATGCTGGCGGCAACGCTCCTCACCCTCGTCTTCGTGCCGGTCTTCTATGCCGTCATCGAACGGCTGCGCGAGCGCGAGCCCGACGGTGATGTCGGGACCGGCCACGGCGAAATGGCACCGGTCCTGCACGAGCCGCAGCGCCACGCCGAAGCCGCCGAATAACGGAGTCCCGTCCTATGCGTTTTCGTAATCTTCCGATCGGCGCCGTCGTGGTGCTGGTCGTGGCCGGTATCGTCTACAGCCGTGACCCTTCGCTTGTGGAACGCCTGTTGCCCGCCAGGTCCCCGGCCCCGAATGCGGCTGAGGCGGCGCCCGCTCCTCCGCCATTCGTCATGCCGGTGCCGGTGACGCGGGTCGTCAAACGGTCGATCCCGATCGTCCTCGACTACTCGGCCCGCACGGAGTCGATCCGCGCCATCGCGCTGCAGGCCAAGGTTTCGGCCTTCGTGCTGAAGCAGGTGATCCCCGACGGGACCGACGTGAAGGAGGGCGACCTCCTCTACCAACTGGACCGACGGGATTTCCAGGTCGCGCTCGACCAGGCCAATGCGTCGGTCGAGAGAGACCAGGCATCGCTCGATTATCAGCGCTCCAGCTACGACCGGGGCGATGCTCTGTCGAAAAGTGGTTACCTCGCCAAGGACAACTTCGACCAACGCACGAGTTCGCTGCACCAGGCCGAAGCAGCGCTCGCCGCCGATCGGGCGGCGGTGCGCGCCGCACAGCTCAACCTCGATTATACCGAGATCCGGGCGCCCTTCCCCGGCCGCCTCGGCCGCAACCAGGCTTCGGTCGGCACGCTGGTCGGCGCCGGGAGTTCCGTACTCAACACCCTGGTTCAGCTCGACCCCGTCTACGTGTCCTTCAATCCGAGCGAGACGGATCTTGTAGTCCTGGAAAAGGCACGAGCGGCCGGCACGGTCGCAGTCGACGTCTTGGTCCCCGGACAGGACCTGCAGGCCCATAAAGGCGAACTGACCTTCATCGACAACAACGTCGACCGCTCGACCGGCACCGTGACCGCGAGGGCAACGATCGCCAATGCGGACCTGAGCCTGCTACCAGGACAATATGTCAGGGTGAGCGTGCATCTGCGCGAGCAGCCCGATGCGCTGCTGGTGCCGCAGGTCGCCATCGGCTCGAGCCAACTCGGCAAATACGTCTACGTCGCCGACGCAAGCGACAAGGTCGAACAGATGATGGTGACGCTCGGACCGGTCGAAGGCTCGCTCGTCGTCGTCTCGGAGGGGGTGAGCGAGGGCGCGCGCGTGATCACCGGCAACGTCCAGAAGATCGGGCCGGGGATGCCGGTCAAGGCCATCGAGGACGGCGCCGCTCCGCCGTCATGAGTTAGAATTCCGGCATTCCGACATCGATGGTCGATGCGAGGCAATCCGGGATGCATAGGAAGTTCGGCGCCATGTCATAGAGGTGGTAATTCGCAGCTTTCAGGCGGTGTCCAAGCTCTTCCCGGCCAACCTTGAGGTATTCAATCAGGATAACTGGACTGCAACGAGCAAGTGTCTGCACGGCTCCCTCAAGAACTTCAAACTCCATGCCTTCAACATCGATTTTCAGAACATGAAGGTCGGAGAATTCGAAGCTATCCAGTGTCACTCGAGACACTTTCTCCGGCTGACCCCGACCCGTGCCTCGTACCTGATGCAGAGGCTCCAGCTGCTCGAGGCCAAACTCGATGCTGCCAAAGTTCATCGGACTGAAATAATCGAAGTGCGGGACATCGATTTCGCCGGCACTGCTTCCAACCGCTACATTGTAGCAATGCACGTTTGTCATCGAATTTATTGCGGCTGACCCGCAGATCAACTGGAACATCATTCGTTGTGGCTCAAAGGCATAGACGACGCCATTGACCCCCAGATGTTTTGCTATTCCAATCGTATGTGTTCCTGTATTAGCCCCTATATCGACAAAGACCTTTCTCTCGCCAGCAGGTAAAACATCCAGAAGTCGAACTATGAGCATAATCTCCAGATGATCAGCTCCAACACCGGACTTTACGAGCGAATTCGTTTGATTGATGTCGTACCTGTTCAGTAACATCGTCCCGTACGACGTCGGTACGACGATAGTGTAGGGCATGATCGGTTCGGTCATTGGGAACCTTCTTTCGGAACCACTGGCCTCGCTGCGAGGTGGATCTTGCTCATTGTGGCGATCCTGGCTTGCGCCGGGCTTCTCAGCCTGTACCCCTGTCACGCGACGACCTGATCCGTTGGATCAAGCGTTCTCTCATTGGCAACGACCCAGGCCGCTGCCTGCCAGCCGCCTTTACGCTTGATTTGCCGTGCTGCTCGCATCGTGCTCCGGCGGTCGAACCGAGCCCGCTCCTTTTCGAAAAATTAGAACTTAACGGCAAGGCTGACCCTGGGGCGAGAACCAGGTCATGACATCGATTTTCGGCTTTCTTTCGGAGATCTGGAGCTTCACGGAAGATCCGGTCTTGATGCGGGCGCAGGTATCGGCGTTGAAGCGGCAACTGCCGCTTTGCTATCTGCTGCTCGGCAGCAACGTGCTGACGCTGGCCTTTACACACTACCACGTCGCGCCCGACCTCCTGAGCTGCTGCGCCCCAGGCTTGCTACTGCCGATCTGCGTGCATCGCACGTTCGTCTGGTCTCGGTTGGAGGTGGAGGCGCTGAGCGACGAGGCGTTGCGCCGTCGGTTGAAGAGCGCTGTCGCGACGACCGGCTTCCTGGGCTTGTGCTTCACGACCTGGTCTTTGTTGCTCGCGCCCTACGGCGACGCCTTCCTGCAGTCCCATGTGGCTTTCTTCATGTCGGTCACGGTGATCGGGTGCATCTCCTGCCTGATGCAGCTGCAGCCATCCGCACTCCTGCTGACCATCACCGTGACGGTGCCCTTCCTGATCAGGTTCCTCCTCTCGGGAAACGCGGTGCTGATGGCCATCGCGCTCAATTTCGGGCTCGTTGCCGTCGTCATGAATGTTCTGCTGTCCAACTACTTCAGGGAGTTCAGGGATCTCATCTCGTCGCGGGCCAACCTCGCAACCCTGAGCGAGGAGAATTTCCGGAGCGCCAATCTCGACAGCCTGACCGGGGTGGCGAACCGGCGCAGCTTCTTCCGCGACCTGGCGGAGATCATCCTCGACGCGAGGAAAGAGGAGCGGTGCTTCACCCTGGGCCTCGTCGATCTCGACGGGTTCAAGCCGATCAACGACGTCTACGGGCATACGGCCGGCGACCTCGTGTTGAAGGAAGTCGCCCGACGTCTCGTCACCGTGCTCGGCGCTTCGACGAAGCTTGCCCGCCTCGGCGGCGACGAATATGGCTTCATCTTGCCGGGACGAGCCGATGAGGACGGCCTTCGGGCGACCGGCCAGGCGATCAGCGCGGTCCTGCAGAAACCGATCCAGCTCCCGACAGGCCGGGCCCTGATCGCGGCATCGATCGGCTTTGCGGCCTTTCCCGCCATGGGCGATACGCTGGAGCAACTGATGGAACGGGCGGATTACGCCCTCTATTTCGCGAAGGACCATCATCGAGGCTCGGCCGTCGTCTTCACCGGGCAGCACGAAGACGCGATCAGGGCCCGCAGTTCCATCGAGCAGGAGCTTCGGCGAGCCGATCTCGATGCCGACCTGTCCTTGCAGTACCAGCCGCTCTACGACATCGGCCTCGACCGGGTCGTGGCGTTCGAGGCTCTGGCCCGCTGGACGCATCCACGGCTTGGTCGCGTCCCACCGGCGGAATTCATCGTCGCGGCGGAGCGGATCGGGCTCATCACGGCGGTCACGGAAACGCTGCTCAAGAAGGCCTGCTCCGCCATGCGGAACTGGCCCCAAGACATCGGTCTGTCGTTCAACCTTTCGGTCCACGACATCGCGTCGCAGGCCGCGATCCTTCGGATCGGCGACATCATCGAGGAAAGCGGCATCGATCCAGCTCGGATCTCGCTCGAGATCACAGAAACCGCTCTGATGCGGGATTTCGACATGGCGCGCAGCGCCTTGTTGGCCCTGAAGGCAACGGGTCTACAGATTTCGCTCGACGACTTCGGCACCGGCTATTCCAGCCTCGGTTACGTCCACCGCCTGCCGATCGACAAGATCAAGATCGATCGCAGCTTCATGGCGGGCCTGACGACGGAAAAGGCCAGCCGCGACATCGTCAAGACGATCGTCGATCTCTGCCGCAACCTGAACCTCGTCTGCATCGTCGAAGGGGTCGAAACGGCCGAACACGTCCTCATCCTGCGCGGTCTCGGATGCCGCACCATGCAGGGCTACTATTTCAGTCGCCCCCTCGACGAACACGCCATCGCGGCCGTGATGGGGCATGTTCCCCTGCCGCCGAGGCGGCAGGACGATCCCCCGCGAATGCTCTCGCCCGAGACCTCGGAGCTTCGGCAAGCCGGATAGTCCGGAGCCGGCGGTGCTCCGGGTCGGTCTTCGTCGCTTCAGAGCCGATCCAGGAGGTCACGCGCGAAAACCGACAACGAATCGTCTCGTGCGCCCATGACGACGAGGCGATCGCCGGGCTGGGCGAGCGCAACGAGGTAGTCGCCGCAGCTCGGTCGATCCGGCAGGGCCGAGGCACGACGGCCTCGTGCCGCGATCGCGGCCGCGATCTCGCGGCTTCCGCGGCTGCGATCGACCGTTCCACCGAAATAGACGGGCTCGGGCATGACGAGCACGTCGTCAGCCGAGAGGCCTTCAGCGAAACACCGCGCCAGCTCGTCTCCCATCAGCCGAAGCGGGCCGTAGCCGTGCGGCTGAAACATGACGAGCAGGCGGCCCGGGAAGGCATGCAGGGTCGAAAGGGTGGCCGTGATCTTGTCGGGATTGTGGGCGAAGTCGTCGATCACCGTTACGCCGGACGCCATGCCCACGACCTCGAGCCGCCGCCGGATGCCCTCGAAACTCCCCAAAGCCGCGGCTGCGTCGAAAAGCGGCACACCGCAGGCGCGCGCCGTGGCCAGGGCCGCGAGCGCATTGGCGACATTGTGCAGTCCCGGCACCTTCAGGTTCACCTCGTAGGCCGCGGCCGGTTGTCCGGCCCGCGACTTGGCCGTCACCGTAAAGCCGACCCCGGTCGGTGCCAGCCGCGGCGGTCCGGCCAGAAGCGCTGCCTCGATATTGCGGAGACTATAGGTCACGGCCCGCTCCGGCCCGGCCTCGGCGGCGAGCGCCGCAGTCTCGTCGTTATCGAGGTTGAGTACAGCCATGTCGGCCCGGGCCGTGAAGTCGCGGAACAGCGGCCTCAACTCGTCGAGCGGCTTGTGGTCGAGCGACAGGTTGTTCACCACCGCGATGCTCGGGCTATAGAGCCGGATGGAGCCGTCGCTCTCGTCGACCTCGCTGACGAAGGCGTCGCCGGCCCCGACCACGGCGCTGGCCGGCAAGGCGCCCGCGCTGGCGAAATTCTTCATGTCGGCGCCGTTCATCACCGTCGGGTCGAGGCCGGCCCGATGCAGAATCCAGCCGATCATCCCCGTCGTGGTGGATTTGCCGCTCGTGCCGGCAACGCCGATCCGGAGGCCGGCGGCGTTGAAGAGTTCGGACAGGAGCGTCGGGCGGGTCACGACGGTCGCACCGAGGCGCTTCGCCGCCCGCACATCCGGAACGACGTCCTCGATCGCGGCCGATACCACCAGGATCTGGTCAGCCGACGTCAGGCCGCTGCCGTCCTGAGGATAGAGCGTAAAGCCGCGCGATCGGAGGGCCGCGAACTTCTCGGGAGTCCGGCCCTGGTCGTTCGACCGATCCGACCCTGCGACCGTCGCGCCCCGCGCTTTCACGATGGCGGCGAGCGGACTCATGCCGCTGCCGCCGATGCCGCAGAAGAAATAGGGTCGAGGTTGAGTCATGCGCGAAAGCTACAGGCGCGGCACGGCGGGCGCAACGCGGACGGTGCGGGTTCACCTTCATTCGTCGGAGGCCGCGCCCCGGTTCGAGAGTGCGGAAGCGACGCAGGCGACATGGGACGCGGCGAGGTCCTGCAGGCCGACGAGGCGCAAGGCGAGGAACCGGTGACGGCGCGAGGGACGGGTGACGTTGCGCAGGATCGGGTTCGGCAGAGCCGAGGCCATCAGCGCGGCCTCGAAGGGGGTCAGCGAAGCTGCATCTTTTCCGAAGTCGTGTTCGGCTGCCGCTTCCGCGCCGAAGAGGCCCTGCCCCCATTCGGCGATGTTCAAGTATGTTTCGAGCACCCGTTTCTTGCCCCACACGGTGTCGAGCACGATGGCGATCGGGATCTCCAGGCCCTTGCGGAGATACGAGCGGCCCGGCCACAGAAACAGGTTCTTGGCGACCTGCATGGTGAGAGTGGAAGCGCCGCGGGACGGTGCCCCACGCTTCTCGATCACCTCGCGCAGGGCCGAGAAGTCGACCCCATGATGGCGGCAGAACTGTCCATCTTCGGAGAGGATGACGGCGGCGACCAGCCGCGGCGACACGGCCGACAGCGGAATCCAGCGGCGGTCTACGGGTTGTCGCATCACCCAGCGGGCCAGCATGACGGTCGAGACGGGGCGGATGAGGCTCTGCACGACCAGCGCCGCCAGCGAGACGAGGATCAGGACGAGGAGCACCCGAAGCAGCCAACGCTTCATGACGGGGCCGCGGATTTGAAATCGGATCCGCGGCCATCGACCGAGCAGATGGCCGAAAGATTCATCATCGGTGCGGGACACGGATTGAAACGCACGCCACCCTATCGCATCTTCAACGGTGCACATCCGTGCGCCACATCGTATCAAAGGACAGAGCCACTGAACCCTTCCATCATCGCGACTGCGGCAAAGCCGCCTCGCCCGGTCGACGGCATTGCGCCTGACACCGAACTTCTGGTCCGGACGATACTCGACAGTCTCGACGATGCCAAAGCCGAGGATGTCGTCGCGATCGATCTAAGGGGCAAGACTTCCCTGGCCGACACGATGGTGGTGGCGACCGGACGCTCCAGCACACATGTGGGCGCCATTGCCGACCGTCTGCTGCGGCAGTGCAAGTCGGCCGGCACCTCGACGCGCGTCGAAGGCTTGAGCAATTGCGATTGGGTCCTGGTCGATGCCGGCGATGCGATCATTCACATCTTCCGGCCCGAAGTTCGACAATTCTACAATCTCGAAAAGATGTGGGGTGGGCTTCGCCCGGACGAACAGCAACAGCACGCCGGTTAATCGGCGCAGATGCGGCTGGTCATCGCAAGTATCGGTCGCATGAAGGCTGGCCCGGAGCGTGAATTGCTCGACCGTTACGTCGCGCGTTCGCGTGCCATGGCGCGCAGTATCGGCGTCACGGCGCTCGACATTCTCGAACTGGACGAAGGCCGATCACGATCCCCCGACGAGCGCAAACGGGAGGAGGCCACGGGACTGGCGTCTCGCATCGCTCCGGGTTCCCCCGTGATCGTGCTCGACGAACGCGGCAAATCGCTGTCCAGCCCCGCCTTCGCCGAGCAGATCGGCAAGATGATAGAGGGCGGCATCCCCTCTCTCGTCTATGCGATCGGCGGGCCCGACGGTTTCGATACCGACTATCGCGCCAACGCGAAACAGGTCCTGAGCTTCGGCTCTGCCACTCTGCCGCATCAACTCCTGCGGGTCGTCCTGGCCGAGCAGATCTACCGGGCCTGCACGATCCTCAACGGCCACCCCTATCATCGGGTATAGCCTTCGATCGCGTCGCTAGACCGGAATGGCTACAGGGTTTAACGGCTTGCCTCGTCGACGCGGGTCGCGAGCAGCGCGATCGTCTTCGAGTAGATCTGGCTCTTGTTCCATTGCAGCAGAACGGGCCAGTTGGCCTCGCCAGGCGACCATCCCTGTCCAGCCTGCCATCCGTAGCTTTGCAGGAACTTCGCCGTGGAGGCCAGGACGTCCGGCACGCTGTGCAAGAGGTCGCGCCGCCCCTTGCCATCGAAGTCGACCGCGAATTTCATGTAGGACGACGGCATGAACTGGGTCTGGCCGATCTCGCCCGCCCAAGCGCCGTGCATCGTGGCTGGGTCGAGGTCGCCGCGCTGCACGATGCGAAGGGCATCGAGCAGTTCGGCGCGGAACTGATCCGAACGACGGCAATCGTAGGCCAATGTCGCCAACGACCGGATCGTCGAGAAATTGCCGATAAAGGCGCCGAAGTCGGTTTCGAGACCCCAGATCGCCACCAGCACCGGACCTTGAACGCCGTACTGGCTTTCGATCCGCTGCAGCAATCCCGCATATTGCCGGACCTTGTCGGCGCCGCGCTTCACACGAGGCGGCACCATGCGGCCCGAGAACTGTTCGAAGCTCTGGCGGAATACGCCCTGGCCGCGGTCGTGCTGGACCGTGTTGCGGTCGTAGGTCACGCCGTCGAGCGCCTCGTCGATCGTGCGTTGCGAGATCCCCTGCCCGGCCGCCTCTTGCTTGAAGGTGTCGAGCCAGGCGGAAAAACCCGCGCCGTCGGAAGAGCATGTCGCCGCGGAGGCGCTGGGAGCCGACGCCAGAAAAGCCGCTACGGTCGCGGCCAGCACGAACGATGATAGGGAACGCATAAAACCTCTCGCCTGGACCGATCCGGCCCACGCCGAAGGGCCGGTCTCGCGTCTTGGTGCCGACATCACGACCGAACCGCTCGCGTCGGCTCGGTCTCGCACGGGTTCGCTATACAACTTCGAACGGATTTGCACGTTCGATCGGCGGAGCCGGCTTGCATTTCTGCAAACGGGTCGGCTCGGCGTCAGTCCTGCAACAGGCGCTTGAGCAGTTCGAGTTCCTCGGCCAGGGCGACTTCCTTGCCGCTCAACGCTTCGATCTTGCGGACCGCGTGAAGGACCGTCGTATGGTCGCGGCCGCCGAAGCGCCGCCCGATTTCGGGCAGCGACCGTAAGGTCAGGGCTTTCGACAGATACATCGCGATCTGCCTCGGCCGTACGACGGTCGCGGTTCTTCTCGACGAGAGGATGTCGGCCCGGCTCACGTTGTAATGGTTGGCGACGAGCTTCTGGATGTCCTCGATCTTCACGCGCTTCGGTTCGCGCAGGCGAACGAGATCGCGGATCGCCGCCTCCGCGGTCTCCACCGTGTGCGAGGTCCCCGAGAGGGTCGCGTGCGCCATCAGCCGGTTGACCGCACCGTCGAGATCCCGCCCATTGGTACAGATCGTACGGGCCACGTAGGTGAGCACCGCCGGCGACAGCGTGAAACCCGGATGCAGCGCCCGGGCCGCAACCACCCGGTGCTCCAGGATCTTGCCCCGCAACGCCTCGTCGAGCGCCTCCATCTCGACGCAGAGGCCACCGGCGAGCCGCGAGCGGACGCGCTCTTCGAGCGACTCGAGATCGGAGGGCGGCCGATCCGCCGCCACGATGACCTGGCGACCGTCGTCGATGAGCGCATTGAGCGTATGGCAGAACTCGGTCTGGATCGACTTTCCCTGCAGGAACTGCACGTCGTCGATGATCAGAACGTCGATGGCGCGCAGCTTCTCCTTGAACGCGATCGAGGTCTGGGCCTTCAGGGCCGCCACGAAGCCGTACATGAAGCGCTCGGCCGTGAGATAAATGACCCGCCGTCCAGCCTCGGTGACGGCATGGGCCGTTGCCTGCAGCAGGTGTGTCTTCCCGAGCCCCACGGCGGCATGGATATAGAGCGGGCTGTAGAGTGGCGCATCTCCGGGGGCGGCCTCGGCGACGCGTTGTGCCGCGAGACACGCCAGTTGGTTCGACTTCCCGACCACGAAGCTCGCGAACGTCAGGCGCCGGTCGAGCGGCGAACTCGCCAGAGCATCGGTCGGGATCGCCGTGGATTTGACCTGACCGTCGATGCGCGCCACGGAGGCGGTCCGCTGCGGCTGTGACGCCGGGATCGCCTCCGACGACCCCGCCCCTGCTTCCACGGGCTGTACGGCTTTCGGGGCGAGGCGGGAGGAGCTCCTGAGCCCGATCACGCAGCGCTTCACGTCGGATGCTTCGGCCGCCAAGGTGGCACAGAGCTTGTCGACGTAATGCGACTGGATCCACGTCTTCAGGAAATTGGTCGGCACCGACAGATAGGCCGTATCTTCGACGACGCGTTCGAGTTCCAAGCGAGCGAACCACGCCCCGAACACGGCTTCGCCGAGTTCGGCCCGAAGGCGTCGGCAGGCGTTCGACCACTGCTCGCTGCGGACAACCGGCGGTGTCGCGTCGTCAACCTGACCGGACGAAGGCAGTGACTCCACGGCATCGTGGGTATGGGCCGCCTCGTCCACGAAGCATGGAGCATCGTTTCGCGCTATCATGATCGTTCGGATTCTTTCTGGTATGGGATGATGTTTGCCGCATCTCAGACCGGATAAGAATGTGCTGTCTCGGCGACCAGCATGGCCGAGGCAATCGTTGCGGGGTCACGTCCGAGCGTTGCGGGTTCCGGGTGGCCTTCCGGAGCCGGCAATCAGCCTCGACGAAACGATCAGGTGGACGGAAACCGACGCCTTGAGACGTCGCGTGCCCTGCTGGGGAACGATGACGTTGCGCGGGACACGCGCGATGCGCGGGGGCTTCGATCTTCCGCCCTTTCTGAAGGGCGCCAGATCGGCGTCGAACGGTCAGGCTCCGTCATGTCGCTTATGGTCACGATCATCCCCGCTTTTTTTCGCTCACCCTGTCGCCGTCCGGCCTCGGACGCAGGTGAGACCTAGTATGGTTTTCAAATACACGTTAGACGAATGCTGTTTTACTACCTCCAACGCCGGGCAACGCCTACAAACGAAATGAAACAGAGCTATGGCCACCACCATAGACTTGAAAAGCTTACTCACGATCCTGGAAACTGGCCTCACCGGCACGTCAAGGGCGCCGAAGCGAGAAGTGCAAGCTACACACAGGGCCCTGGACAGGCAACCGAGTCGCGTCATGAAAGAGTCAAAATCGGGTCCGCCGGACGCGATTCAAATGTCGCAGGAGGTCGCCGGCGAGCCTTAACGGCTTTGAATCCCTTGGGTTAACCAACCGCGGCCGTTGACACCCCGAAGTGATCCGCAGCCGTCCCGGACCGGGTCGGTCAAGGCCGATTCTCGCAGGTCAATGGGGAGGGTCCGGAGCCGGAATTGACCTTTGGCTTTTAAAGCATTGATTCAACGAAGCATCCGTTGCGCGATCCGAATTATCCCGAAAAGTTTTAACAGAAATCGTTAAGGCCTGTTGAAAACCCGGCTTGAGGCCGCTGTCGATCTGCAGCGATACGGCCTCGACTCACGATGTCGCAGAAAGGAACCGCCGCCCATCCGATGGGTTTCCGTGGTCGAAGCGCCCGGCGGAGATGCCGCATGGACGTGACCCAATTTCGCGAAAAGCCGTGGGGCTGCCGCGCAACGGGAGAGATCAATGGCAGAGAAAGATCAGCCGGGCTCCGTGCTGAGCCGGCGCAAGTTCCTCGGAGTGACGGCATCGACTGCGGCCCTGCCCTTCGTCGGCGAAGCGGCCTCGGGGCCGGCACACGCGGAAGTGGCCCCGAGCATCGACCCTCGCGCACCGGTCGACACTATGCTTCTCGTCAATGGAACGCGCTATCGCGTCGCCCTCGATATCCGCACGAGCCTCCTCGACGCCTTGCGCGAGCACGTCGGCCTCACGGGGTCCAAGAAGGGGTGTGACCACGGCCAGTGCGGTGCCTGCACGGTCCATATCAACGGCCTTCGAGTGCTTTCGTGCCTCACGCTGGCTGTGACCGTGGCGGATCGCCCGGTGACCACGATCGAAGGTCTGTCGAAGCCCGAGGGCGACCTGCACCCGATGCAGCAGGCTTTTCTCGACCACGATGCTTTCCAATGCGGGTATTGCACGCCGGGCCAGATCATGTCGGCGATCGGCTGCGTGAACGAGGGACATGCGACGACCGGGGACGATATCCGGGAATCGATGAGCGGCAACCTGTGCCGTTGCGCGGCCTACCCGAATATCGTCGCGGCGGTCGAACAGGCCAAAGTCACGATGGGAGGCTAGCCGTGCTGCCTTTCACTCTCGAACGAGCCACGACGCCGGCCATTGCGTCCCGGGCGCTGACGGCAGCTGCGAACGGCACTGCAGTGCAGGGCCGGGTACCGTCGGAGTTCCTCGCCGGCGGCACTACCCTGCTCGATCTCATGAAGCTCGAAGCCATGGCGCCGACCCATGTCGTCGATGTGGGACCGCTTCGTCAGGACAATGCCGGCATATCGGCCACGCAGGACGGTTTGCGGCTCGGTGCGTTCGCCTCGATGGCCGAGGCCGCACGCCACCCGGCCATCGTCCGTTCCTATCCGGTTCTGTCGCAATCCTTGCTCCTCGCCGCGAGTGCGCAACTGCGCAATATGGCGACCCTCGGTGGCAACGTCCTTCAGCGAACCCGCTGCACCTACTTTCGCGACGTGAGTTGGGCGGCTTGCAACAAGCGCAACCCAGGCTCGGGATGCGCGGCACTCGACGGCGTGAACCGCCTTCACGCGGTGCTCGGGACGAGCGACGACTGCATCGCGACCTATCCCGGCGATTGGGCTCAGGCCATGCTGGCACTCGATGCCATGGTCGAGATCGTCGGGACTTCAGGACAACGCCGCATTCCGTTCGCGGCGCTCCACCGGGCACCGGGCACGACCCCCAACATCGAAACGTCGCTCGCAGCCGGTGATCTCATCACGGCGTTCACAGTACCGGCTGGTCCCTGGACGCAACGATCGCTCTATCTCAAGATCAGGGACCGGCAGTCCTATGAGTTCGCGTTGGCCTCGGCTGCCGTCGCGCTCGACATGACGGATGGGGTGGTGCGCGACGCTCGCATCGCGCTCGGCGGCGTCGCGACGACGCCCTGGCGGGCTGCGGAGGCCGAAGCCATCCTCAAGGGCAAGCCGTTCGACGAAGCCATCGCGACCACCGCCGCCAAGGCCGCCTTCGCGAGCGCTCACACACGTGAACACAACGCCTACAAAGTAGCGCTCGGCCAGGAGACGCTGGTTCGAGCCCTGTTGCAGACCGCCTCGATGGAGATCCGACCATGAGCGCCGCAGCACCCGAGCCCAAGGGCAACCAAGGCGCACCCGTGGTCCGCATCGAAGGCCGCGCCAAGGTGACCGGCGGCGCGCTCTACGCGTCCGACTTCGCCTTGCCGGACACCGCCTATGCGTTCCTGCTCACCAGTGCCATCGCACGCGGGCACATCGTCAAGATGGATGTCGAACGTGCGAAGGCCGTCAGGGGCGTGATCGAGATCCTGACTCATGACACCATGAAGGGCGTCCTGAAGGACACCGCGTTCTTCGCCAATGGTGGTGTGCAATCGAATTCCGTCCTGCCGCTCGGGTCGGCCGAGATCTTCTATGGCGGCCAGATCATCGCGGTCGTCCTGGCGAACAGCTTCGAGGCTGCGCGCGAAGGCGCCTATCTGATCGATGTGGCGTACCAGAGGGCGGAGCCTAGCGCGAGTTTCGGATCCGTGGGTGCTTCTTCGCAGGCCCTGGCGGAGGTCAACAAGAAGCACGAGGATCCGGAGATCGGCCACTTCGATGCGGCCTACGAGGCCGCGGACGTAAAGGTGGACGCGCGCTATGCCACGCCGACCCAGCATCACAATCCGATCGAACTCTTCACGACCACCTGCGTCTGGTCGGGCCCGGATCTGACGGTCTACGAGCCGAGCCAAAACGTCTTCGGCATCAAGAACGGGATCGCCCAGCAACTCGGTATCGATGCCTCTCAGGTGAGAGTCGTGAGCCCCCTCGTGGGCGGCGCCTTCGGCTCGAAGGGCGGACTGACCCAGCGCACCGCGCTGATCGCTGTGGCGGCACGACGATTGAACCGGCCGGTAAAGCTCGTCCCCACCCGAGCCCAGGGCTTCACCATCACGACCTACCGGGCCGAGACGGAACATCGCGTCAGGCTCGCGGCTTCGCATGACGGCCGGTTACAGGCGCTGTCGCACGATGGATCCGAGGTCACGTCGCGTCCCGACACCTATGCGGTCGCGGGGACCGACGCGTCGACCCGCATGTATGCCTGCGCCAATATCAAGAGCAGCGTCACGATCGTGCGGGCCGATCGCGCAACGCCGGGCTTCATGCGGGCGCCGGCCGAGACGCCCTATATCTACGCGCTCGAGTGCGCCATGGACGAGCTCGCAGTAGCGCTCGACATGGACCCGATCGAGCTCCGCCGCGTCAACGATACGCAAAAGGAGCCGATCAAGGGGCTTCCGTTTACGAGTCGCGCCATGATGCCCTGTTTCGATCAGGCGGCCGCGAGTTTCGGCTGGTCGAAGCGGAACCCGAAGCCCGGCTCCATGCGGGACGGGGATTGGCTCGTCGGCTACGGTTGCGCCATGGCGTGTTACCCGACCCAGATGGGGCCGGCCAGCGCCCGGGTCCGCCTCCTGCCCGACGGAACCGTGCGGGTCGAGACCGCCACGCATGAGATCGGCAACGGCATCACGACGGTTGCGGCCCAGACCGCCGCCGAACATCTCGGCGTTCCGGTCGAGAAGGTTTCGGTGATGCTGGGCGACACGACATGGCCCCCGGCTCCGGTGGCCGGAGGCTCGATCACGACCGCGAGCGTCTGCTCCGTCATCGCCCAGGCCTGCGAAGCCATTCGGGCCAGGCTGACGAGCCAGGGCGAGACGGGCGACCTCGTCGAACTCCTGCGCAAGAAAGGGCCCGGCGCGGTCGAGGAATATGCCGAGTGGATCCCGCACGGCGCCAAGCCGGGCGCGTTGCAGGCCCTGTACGCCGGACACGCCATGCCGACCGGTGGCGCGAAGCTCGAGGATCGCATCCAGTTCGCCTTCGGGGCGCAGTTCGTGGAAGTCCGGATCCATGCCCGCACCAAGGAGATCAGGGTTCCGCGGATCACCGGAGCCTTTGCGGCGGGCCGCATCCTCAATACCCGTACGGCGCACAGCCAGCTCATGGGCGGCATGATCTGGGGCATCGGCTCGGCCCTGCACGAAGAGACCGAGATCGATCGCCGCGCCGCGCGCTACGTCAACGCCAACCTCGCCGACTATCTCGTGCCGGTGAATGCGGATATCGGGCAGGTCGACGTCATTATGATCCCGGAGGACGACAAGCTGGTCAATCCGATCGGGGTAAAGGGTATCGGCGAGATCGGCATCGTGGGCACGGCGGCGGCGTTGAGCAATGCCGTGTTCCACGCAACGGGGCAACGCATCCGCTCGCTGCCTCTGAGGATCGACAGCCTCGTTGCCTCGGCGTGACACAGAACAGACTGTAGCGACGAAGTATCCCAGTGACCCAGGGCAAAGCGGGTCGCTGGGCTACGCTCGAGATTACGGCCGACGACCCGCTTCACTCACGGTGCTGGCGAGCGATCAAATTACGGAACCTCCGAAACCGACGAGAGCCGAATCTCGGTCGCTCTGGAGGATGCTGGCCCGAGCAACATCGAGCACACCATCTCGGCGTAGCTCCGGCCGCCATGATGGTCGGAGGCGTCCTGAACCGCCGCTTCGATCCGTCGCCGCGCCAGGGTGCTGCAAGCACCCACCATGGCTTTCCGCAGGAAGCGGGCGTCATAGACGCTCCCCGGATGGTCGAACAACCACGCTTCGAAGAACGATTCCACCACGCTATCGAGGTCCCTCAACAGATCCGGGAGCGAAGCATCCGGCGTCGACGCACGGTGATGGCTGTACAACTCGATCACGGGAGCGTCGCTGGAGTAGGATTCGAGCAAAACCTCTATAGCTTGGCGCAGACGCTGTCGCGCCGGTCCGTCTTGCTCAACGCAGCTTCTCACCCTGTCGAGCAGCGCGGAAACGACCGGTAAGGTCGCGGCCTCGATCAGGTTGTTCCGCTCCGGAAAATAATACGTGACGAGAGCAGGTGTAACGCCCGCATGATCGGCAACATCCTTGCGCGAAACTTTCGTGTTCTGCAGCGCACGTAATGCAGCCCGCATGCCGTCGACGATTTTCTGAACGCCGACCTCGTTGTCGCCGCGAGCGGGACGACCCTGGACGCGTTTCGTCAACTCAACGTTGGAGGAATTGCCCCTCCGATCCACGAGCTCCATCAGGGCCGATACGGCAAGACTACTCATAGTGTCGCGCCGCTGAAGACAGTCTCGGGTCGGCCATCCAAGACGGAGAAGATGCAAATGTCGTGATTGATGTTACCTAAACCGAGCATTGACACCCCGTCTGCTACGTTAGCACGCGCTGTAACCGACTTTCATACGTCAAATGACGTAGGACAGACCTAAAGGTCCCTTTACGCCAAGCAGCTTGAGCAATGTTGCGAATGGCGGTCAAAGAGGATTTGCCTCCGAGCACGCCATCGCTTCTGCGTGGCGAGCCAGAGCTGACACCTTCGAACGGCCACCGATCAGAACCCACAGAGCTGCTGATTTAACCGGCAACGCAGCTACGGAAACTCGAGCTCTGGGTTTCTGTCTGGTTTCGGACCTTGTAGGCCCGATGTCCCTGGGTAGAGCGCAAGCGTGGCAGGGCTAGAAGCCGACTGGCTAGGCGTGTCGAGCCAGCATGGCCGGATACGTCCGGGCGGCCTTGCCGGGGTTGGCTTCTCGTGTGCCTTGCGAGCCCGCCGTCTCGGGTGCGAAAAGCATCACCATGCGGCAGTGGCCCGCATTCCGGACCAGTCAACTCGACCCCAATTGCCGATAGAGAGCAGGCGGACTGCCTGACGCGCGAAGGGGAGGGTAGCATGCAAATCGGTGACGCCGTCCGGATCCGCGCCGATGCGCCGCATCGCGAAACGCTCGGCGCCATGGCGGATCAGATCGGCATCGTGGTCGACGTGGTCGAGATCGACGGCATCGAGACCCTGAACGTGGTCTACGGCGACCGCGGACCTCTGGATGCCGGATTGCCGGCCTCCGAATTCGAATTGGCGCTCTGATCGGCGTCCGACGTTACCGCCTCGGCTTTGGAGCCGCCGCTCCGGGCCACCTCGCGAGCAAGCCCTCGCAGGGTTGGAGTGAACCTGTGCTCCCATCCTGCTCAGCGCACGCATAGGACGTCTACGAACGCCAGCCCCGATAGAGGGACTGTCAAATCCGAGCTTCTTTTCGACTGCTCCGTCATGCGGCAAGGTCCATCTGATCCTTGCAGCGAGTCGCCTGGAGCGGCGCCGAACTGCCGGAGTATCGGATCGGCCGACCGCGCCGCTTTCAGCGTGCAACAGTGCCGGATTGACAGATCGCGCAACGGACGCTCGACTCGCTTCGACCAACGCAGGGGCGAAAGGATTTCCGAATGCAGGCCGGGATTCGGACGACGAGTCTGCTTCGCCTGCTGCTCTTCGCCTCGGTCGCCGGTCCCGCGTGCATTCTGGGAATGTCGGGGTGGCTGACGTATCGGCAGGCTTTCAGCGACGCGCGGCAAGAGCTGAATTGGACGAGCGAGGTCGCGCTGGAGCACGCCTCCAAGGTTTTCGACAGCTACGCGCTCGTAGCCGACCGCGTCCAGGACAGTCTGAGCACCCTCGATGCTGGCACCATCGCGCACAACGAGGACGCTCTTCATCGTCGCTTTCTGGGCATGATCGCGCACCTGCCCCAGATCCAGTCGCTGATCGTCCTCGACCGCGATGCGCATCTCGAAGTCGCGACGGACGCCGCGCCTGTCGATCGGTCGATCGACTTTTCGGACCGGGACTACTTTCAGGCGCTGCGATCGCTGCGGGTCGAGACCTTCATAAGCCGCCTGCAGACGAGCCGGGTGACGGGGAAGATCTTCTTCGGTTGGGGCCGGTCGCGTCAGGGACCGACCGGCGGCTTCGGTGGCGTTATCGATATCGCTGTGGCACCCGATCTCTTCAGCCGTTTTTACGAGACCCTGGTCAGCGAGGTCGGTGAGACGCCGGACGGACGCGTGGTGACCATGATCCGCGACGACGGGCAGATCCTGGTGCGCTATCCCGCGGTCCCCGGGCCACCTCCGAAAGTGGCGGCCTCGAACCCCTTCTTCGACGCGGTCAGGACGCAGCCCGACGGGGGGAACTATTCGAACACGTCGCTTGTCGATCACGGGTCACCGCGCAGACTGTTCGCGTTTCGGAAGGTGCCGGGCCATTCCATCTACATCGTGGCCGGGCGGTCCTTGGACGCGATCACGGCGGAGTGGCGACGGGACATGCTGCTCTACCTAGCGGTCGGCGTGACCGGCGCCGCAGCGCTATTCTTCTTAACTCTGGTGACGGTTCGGGGCGCCCACCGCGAGGCCAATGCTCTGGCCCGGGTGAACGCCGAGATGGGTCGGCGCGAAATGGCCGAGGAACAGCTTCGTCAAGCCCAGAAGATGGAAGCGGTCGGTCAGCTGACGGGGGGCGTTGCGCACGACTTCAACAACCTTCTCACCGTGATCAGTTCGTCCATCGACCTGTTGAAACGGCCGAACCTGACCGAAGACCGGCGCCGGCGCTACATCGACGCCATCGCGGACACGACGATGCGAGCCGCGAAACTGACAGGACAACTCCTCGCCTTCGCGCGCCGTCAGGCCTTGCAACCGGAAATCTTCCACACCGTCGAGAGGGTGCGCGCCATGAGCGACATGCTCGGCACCATCACCGGATCGCGCATCCATGTCGCGATGGAAATCCTCGACGAGGGCTGTACGGTCAACGCCGATGCGAGCCAATTCGACACCGCGCTGGTCAACATGGCCGTCAACGCGCGAGACGCCATGGCCGGCGACGGCGTGCTGACGATCCGCATCACCAAGGTCTCGCGTCTTCCTGCAATACGGTCGCGCCCGACCGTGGAGGGCGAGTTCGTCGCCCTCGTCATGGCCGATACGGGGTCGGGCATCGGGGCGGCGGATCTCGACCGCATCTTTGAGCCGTTCTTCACGACGAAGGGCGTGGGACAGGGAACCGGCCTCGGCCTCAGTCAGGTGTTTGGCTTCGCCCAGCAATCGGGCGGCGATATCACGGTCGAGAGCAAGCCGGGCCAAGGCACGACATTCACGCTTTACCTGCCGCGTGTCGCGGACGAGACCAGCGTGCCCCCTCCGGTCGACAGGTCCGCTGCGCTCGTCGACGGCCACGGAACCCGCGTGCTCATGGTCGAGGACAACGTCGACGTCGGCTCCTTTGCGACCCAGACCCTCGACGAACTCGGGTATCTGACGGTCCTGGCGTCCGATGCCAGCGTCGCGTTGGCCGAGCTCGCGAACGACGCAGACCGGTTCGACGTCGTGTTCTCGGACGTCGTCATGCCGGGCATGACCGGCATCGAACTCGCCCAGGAAATCCGCCGCCGCCACCCCGATCTGCCCGTGGTGCTCACGTCGGGCTACAGCGACGTGTTGGCCCAGAACGGCCCCGAAGGCTTCGAACTCCTCCAGAAGCCCTACTCCATCGACGAGCTCTCACGCGTTTTGCAGAAAGCCGCGCGCGGGAGAAGGGTGAAGGTCTGAGCCCTTCGCCCTACCAAACACAGGATAAGGAAAGCACAAGCATCTTTCACCGTCATTGCGAGCGCAGCGAAGCAACCCGACACATCCTGGATCACGCGCTGGGTTGCTTCGTCGCTACGCTCCTCGCAGTGACGAACTGTACAGGTAACCGCTCCAGCATTCAGAATTTAGATTATACTTATAAAAGATCCATTCGGCCCCACCGATCACTCGGTCCCCATGACCAGGCCTTCGATGTCGTGCTTTTGCGTGATGGGGATCAACGCGGGAACGACACGGCAGACGAGGTGATCGCGGACGACCGGGAGCAATGCGTCGTAGTAGTCCTGCGTCACCATCATGTCGTGCAGCGCCGCGTGCCCGGCTCCCGGCGCGTCGACGCCGAGAACCAGCACGGGCCTCGCGATCGGAGACGCGTGGGCCGTCCCCCGATGGACCGTCAAGGCGGACCTGCAGGAGATGTCTCCCATCTGCGGGTACTTGCGGACCGCGCGCTCCTGGAACCTCGGCCAGACGTCCGTCGAGGGGAACATCTCGTGTTTCCACTCGCGCCCGTCGTCCCATTGCGTCCCCGGAGCGACCTCGAACGGCCCCATATCGGGGGTGACGTCGACGCCGGTCAGGTTGAAGGCCAGCGAGGTGATGCGCCGGTCTCCCCAGCTCTCGGCGGGCGACGGAAAATCGCGATGCCACGGCTGGTTCTTGGCACCCTGGAAAGGGGTGTCGAAGCCGACCTCGACGATCTCGTAGCGGGGGCCGAGAACGGCCTCGCACATGGCCGTGACCCACGGGTGGCTCGCGAGTTCCGCGAAACCACGGAGGTTCTGGGGGTGGATCTCCACGTACCAGCGCCGCGGTCCTCGGCCGACTGCGCCGCCGCTTCGCTGGATCGCCTCCCAGAATGCGGTCGTGATGTCCTCGCGCATGTCCTCGGCCCACTGCCGGGCGAAGGCGCCCTTCCGGCCGATGACGCCGTCGTTGTAGAGCGTCGCCACGTCTTCCACGATCTCGGATGAATGCGGACCCATCGTGCTCCCCATGATCTGCCGCCTGCCCTGTGTCTCACTCAACGCTCGACGATCCGTGTCACGCCTCGAGCCGTGTCGAGCGCATCAGGAGCTTGGCCTGCGCCACGACGACGACCAGCAGGAACAGGCCGCGGACCACGGACTGCCAATAGGCCGAAAGACTGATGACGCCGAGGCCGTTCTCGAAGTTCAGGATGTTGAAGATGAGGCCGAGCAGGACGACTCCCGCGAACGTGGTCACGACCGAGCCGTTGCCGCCGCTGAGCGGCGTGCCGCCCACCACCACGGCCGAGATCGCGAAGAGCTCCCACCCCTGACCTTCGATCGGCTGGCCGGCCCCGAACTGCGCCGCCAGGATGACGCCCGCGAGGCCCGAGAGCGCACCGCTCGCGGCATAGACGATCCATTTCGTACGGTCGGTCGGCAGGCCCATGAGGCGGGTGGCTTCCTCGTTGCCCCCGACGGCCAAAACGGTACGGCCGAATGCCGTCCGCTCCAACAGCACCCACCCGCCGACGAAAGCCGCGAGCGCCATCAAGGCCGGGATGGGGAAGCCGAAGAGGTCCCCTTGGCCGAGGTCGGTGAACCCGCTGTCGTAGGAGGCGGAGACCGATTGGTTGCCGGCGAGCAGAAGCGCCAAGCCGCGCGCTCCCAGCATGGTGGCGAGCGTCGCGATGAAGGGCGCGAGACCGAGTTGCACGACCGCGAGCCCGTTGGCGAGGCCGACGAGCAGGCCCACGCCGAGACCGGCCCCGAGTCCCGCCACCTCCCCGTAGGGTGAGGCGAGAGCCGCAGCGACGCTGCCGAGAGCCGCCACCGCGCCGACCGAAAGGTCGATCCCGCCCGTCATGATGACGAAGGCCATGCCGAGGCTCACGAGACCGAACATCGAATTGTAGGCGAGAAAGGACGTGATGTTGAAGGGGCTGAGAAAATGGTCGTAGCGCAGGGCGCCGAACGAGATCAGCGCCACGAGACCGATCACGACGCCGTAGCGGCTGACGACGGCGAGCGAGCGCTCGCGGCGGGCCGGGATCATCCGCGTCTCCCCTGGGCCTGCACCCAGACGGCCAGGATGATCAGCAGCGCCTTGACCACGAGGGCCGCGGCATCCGGCACGCCGTTGGCGATCAGCGTGGTGCGGACCAGCTGGATGATGCAGGCGCCGATCAGCGTGCCCAAGACCGTCGCCCGCCCGCCGGCCAGCAGCGTGCCGCCGACCGCGACGGCCGCGATCGCGTCGAGCTCCATGCCCGACCCCACGAGATTGGCGTCCGACGACGAGTTGATCGCGATGGTGACAAGCCCGGCGACCCCGGCCGCAAAGCCGCTGACCGCGTAGACGATGCGTTTGACGGGCACGACCGGGATGCCGGCCAGCCGCGCCGCGCGCTCGTTGCCCCCGATCGCCAGGATCTGGCGACCGATCAGCGAGCGGCGCAGCACTGCGGCACCGGCCGCGACCGCCGCGAGCATGAGGATCGCCTGGAACGGAACCCCGAAGACGCGGCCGAGGCCGATGAACTGGAAGCCCGGCTCGTGGAAAACCTGGAGGTTGCCGTTGGTCATCACCTGGGCGATGCCGCGGCCCGCGATATAGAGCACCAGCGTCGCCACGATGGGTTGGATGCGGTAGCGCGTGATGACGAGGCCGTTGAGCCAGCCCAGCGCCGTCACGGCCGCGACCGGCAGCATCATGCCGAGCACGATCGCCAGCGCCGGCGAGATGGTCGCGACCCTGCTCGTGAAGATCAGCGGCGCTAGCTGGCCCGCGATCGCCATGAGGGAGCCCACCGAGAGGTCGATGCCGCCCGTCGCGATCACCAGCGTCATGCCGACCGCGACGATGACGATGGGTGCCACCTGGGTCAGGTTGACGTTGAGGGTCTGCAGCGACACGAAGTTCGGCGTCACGGCGGCGTTGAACACCAGCAGGAGCGCCAGCGCCAGAAGGGCGCCGTTGCGGCGCAGCACGGTTTTCGGACCGGCGGCGCGCGGCGCCGGCAGAGCCTGATCCGTCATTGGGGGACGATCCCCTCGTGGCGACGATGATCGGCCGCGTCGCCGTGCGCCATGGCGAGCAGGACGGCCTCCTCCGTCAGGGCATCGCGCTCGAGCATCGCGACCGTGCGGCCATCCCGCAGCACATAGGCGCGGTCGGAGCCCTCGACGATCTCCTCGATTTCCGACGACACCATGAGCACCGCAAGGCCGGTTCCGGCGAGTTCGCGGATCAGCCCCTGGATCTCGGCCTTGGCGCCCACATCGATGCCGCGCGTGGGCTCATCGAGGATCAGGAGCTTGGGGTCGGTGCAAAGCCATCGGGCCAGCAGCACCTTCTGCTGGTTGCCGCCCGACAGTTCCCGGATCGGCTGCTCGGGACTGGAGCATTTGATGCCGAGACGCTTCACGAAGCGATCCACGATCACCCGCTGACGCGCCTCGTCGACGATGCCCAGCGCCGTGAGCCGCGGCATCAGCGCGAGCGTCAGGTTCTCGCGCACCGAGAGGTCCGGCACGATCCCTTCGTGTTTGCGGTCCTCCGTGCAGAACCCCAGCCCCGCCGCGATGGCGGCGCGCGGTTCGCTCGGGGCGTAGGATCGGCCTTGGAACGAGATGTCGCCCGCGTCGGGGCGGTCGGCCCCGAACAGAAGCCGGACGCTCTCGGTCCGGCCCGAACCGAGCAGACCCGACAGACCGACGATCTCGCCCGCTCCGACCGCGAAGCTTACGTCGTCGACGAGCGGCGCGCGGCGCAGGCTGCGCGCTTCGACGACGGGACGAAGCTCGGCCGCCGTGTCGGCCGCCTTGGCCCCGAACCCGGTGGCACCCCGGCGCGCCACGGTGGCGAGGTCTCGCCCCAGCATGGCGGCCACGAGGTCGAGCTTCGACATCTCGGCCATGGCGCCGACCCTGACGGTGGTGCCGTCGCGCATGATGGTGACGCGGTCGCAGATCGCGAAGAGCTCATCGAGCTTGTGACTGACGAAGACCGTCGAGACGCCGTCGCGCTTCAGGCCCCGGATCACGGCAAACAGGCTCTCGACCTCGCGGTCGTCGAGCGACGAGGTGGGTTCGTCCATGATGACGAGCTTGGCCTCGAAGCCGATCGCGCGCGCGATGGCGACCATCTGCTGGGTGGCGATGGGATAGGAGTCGAGGGAACGTCGAACGTCGATCTCGAGATTGAACCGTCCGAGCAGCGCGCGAGCCTCGGCCTCCATACGGCCGCGGTCGAGCAGGCCGAAGCGGCTGAACCGACGGCCGAGCCCGATGTTCTCGGCGACGGAGCGAAAACCGACGAGGTTGACCTCCTGATAGATGGTGGCGATGCCCTTGGCCTGGGCGTCGCCCGGCGAAGAGGCTTCGAAGGGACGGCCGTCGAACCTCACCTCGCCTCGGTCGCGGCGGTGGAAGCCGGTCAGGACCTTGATGAGGGTCGACTTGCCGGCCCCGTTCTGCCCCACCAAGGCGTGGACCTCGCCGGCCGCAACGTCGAGGGAAGCATTATCGAGGGCCGACACGGCGCCGAAGCGCTTGGCGATGTCGCGCATGCTGAGACGCGACGATGGCGTAGCGGTCGAGACCATGACGGGCTTACGATCCTAGATCACGCGAGCAGGCGATTAACCGATCGAGACGATCGCCTGCTCGTTCGATAACTGCGATCAGAATGCCGTGGCCATCAGTTGCTTGGCATTCGATGCGTCGTAGAACTGGTCCTGGTTGATGATCTTCGGCGGGATCGTCTCACCATTGGCATAGGCCTGCATAGTGGCGAAGGCTTTCGGCCCGAAGCGTGGGTTGCACTCGCAGGTGGCGCCCATCTCGCCCGCCGCGATCGCCTCGACGGCCTCCTTCTCGCCGTCGCAGGAGACGATCAGCACGTCCTTGCCCGGGACCTTCCCGGCGGCCTTGAGGGCCGCGATGGCACCGAGCGCCATCTCGTCGTTATGGGCGAAGATGGCGGTGGCGTCGGGATGCGCCTGCAGCAGCGTCTCGGCAACCTGGCGCCCCTTGTCGCGGGTGAAGTCACCGTTCTGGCTGGCCACGATCTGCATGCCGGATTGCTTGGCGATGGCGTCGTCGAACCCCGTCTTGCGGTCGGTCGCGGCGGAAGCCCCGGTCGTCCCCTCGAGTTCGATGATCTTGGCCTTGCCGTTCGTCGTCTTGATGAGCCAATCGGCCGAGCGGCGACCCTCCTCGATGAAGTCCGAGCCGATGAAGGTGAGGTAATCGCGCCCTGCCTTGGCGAGGCTCTGGTCGACGTTGCGGTCGAGCAGGATCACCGTGATGCCGGCTTTCTTGGCATTCATGATGGCGGGAACGAGCGGCTTCTCTTCGCGGGGTGCGAGGAAGATCACGTCGACGCCCTGCGCGATCATACTGTTGACGTCCGACACCTGCTTTGCGGCCGAACTCGCCGCATCGGTGTAGACGAGTTGGAAGCCGAGCTTCTTGGCCTCGTCCTGCATCGAGTTGGTCTCGGCGATGCGCCAGGGATTGTTGCTCTCGGTCTGGGAGAAGCCGACCTTGTAGGTCGCCTTCTTGGGCAGCGGCGCCAACGAGCCCGCGCCGACCGCGAAGCCAGGTTCGGACGTCAGAAAAGACGTGCCGGCGGCCGCGGCGCCCGTCGCCGCAGCGGTGAGAAGCATGCGTCGCGTCAGGATCATGATGATTCCTCCCTCTTCGATTGGTTCTTCGGCCGTTAGCCGGCCCAAGCTTGCCGAGACTGTCCTGCCGCCGCTAATATTTGTCAAGGTTGCTAATAACAGCAAAAATGCCGCGCGCGTTTTCCAGCATGTCGGCGCGTGACGGCCGGACCAGGGGGCAGGAAATTCCACCATGAACGACGCACCGCGAGGGCCGACGCCGGGCCGACGCCGCCCCACCATGACCGATGTCGCGGAATTCGCCGGCGTCTCCCAGACCACGGTGTCGCTGGTATTGAACGGCGCCGCCAAGGCGCGCCTGGCGGCCGAGACGCGTGACCGCGTCGCCCGCGCCGCGACGGCGCTCGGCTATGCTTTCGTGCCCCGCCCTGTCGTCCCGCCGCCGGGCGAGGCCGGGCTCATCGGCTTCGTGGTCGACCAGATGGCGACGGATCCCTGGTGTGCGCTGGCGCTCGACGGCATTCGGAGCCAGGCGAGCGAGCGCGGCTTCACGGTGCTGGCCGCGGTGACGGGCGGCGACAGAGGTTCGGAAGCGGCCGTCCTGGCGCAACTCGCCGCCCTGCCGCTTCAGGGCCTCATCTACGGCCGGATCCATACCACTGCGATCGATCCGCCGGGGGAGTTGCCGCGAGGTCGGACCGTGCTGCTCAACTGCTACGCCAACGATCGGTCGCTACCCGCCGTGGTTCCGGGCGAAGTCGGCGCCGGCCATGCGGCCACCGACCGCCTGCTGCGGGCCGGGCACAAGAGGATCGGCTTCATCAACGGCGAGACCTGGATGGACGCCTCGCGCGACCGCCTGAAAGGCTATCGGCAGGCGCTCGCCACGGCCGATCTGCCTTTCGACCCGGATCTTGTCCGCATCGGCAACTGGCAACCCTCGTCGGGCTACGACGCGACACTCGACCTGATGCGGGCCAAGGCGCCTTCGGCCATCTTCTGCGCCAACGATCTCATGGCCTTGGGCTGCCTCGCGGCTCTGCACGACCTCGGGCTCAAGGTTCCTGATCACGTCTCGGTGATGGGCTTCGACGACCGGGAGATCGCCCAACATGCCCGCCCACCCCTGACCACGATGATCCTGCCTCACTTCGAGATGGGCGTCAGGGCGGTCGACATCCTGCTCGAAACGCCCAAGACCGCGACGGTCAGGCCGGTTCACCTGAAGGTCGAATGTCCGCTCGTCGAGCGTCAATCGGTCGGCAACGTGACATCCTCCTCGACGCGGCGGCGCCGGGCCGTCGCGCAGAGGACCGAAGTGCCGTCAGCGGGGCGATGACACTGCGGACGGCCGGTCGTTTGACCAGACAACGCGTCTTAGACGGGGTCCGCTGCGTCCGGCGTTCGTCGCCGGGGGTCCGGCCCCGCCTCCGGCATGAGCCGTTCCGATCCCGGCGGTCGGCCGAAGCGGCGATGGTAGGCACGGCTGAAGGCCGTCTCGGACGAATAGCCGACTTCCTCCGCGATGAGCGCGAGTGGCGCAGAGGTAGCGCGTAGACGATGGCGCGCGAGGTTCAGGCGAAGATCCGTCAGGAAGGCCAGAGGCGGGACATCGACGGCCTTGCGGAACAGGCGCACCAGCGTGGCGCGCGACGTCATGGCGCGCTCGGCCAGTTCGTCGAGGGTCCAGTCCCGGCCGACATCGTCGAGCAGCGCCGCGACGACCCTGGCGGTCTGCCGCCCGCTCAGGAGTGCGAACAGGCCCTGGCTCGCCTGCCGCCCTTCGAGGTGGGCGCGCAGCACGAGAGTCATGAGGGCGCTCGCGAGGGTCGTGGCGAGAAGGGCCGCGCCCGGCCGGTCGTCGTCGAGTTCCGAGCGCACGAGGTCGACCATGGTCTTGGCCCGCGCCGCGTCGCGACCCTGCGCCGGCAGAATGACGACGGCTGGAAGGGCCGCCAGCACCATGTTGTTTCGTGCCTGCTCGAAGCGCAGCCGACCGCAGACGAGTTCGGCGCTGGAGGTCGCCACGCCATTTCCCTTGAGCAGGATGGAGTCGTGGGCGCGGCGCGAAACCTGGACTGGCCGAGCCTGGCCCGCAGCATCCGGTAGCGAGCGTGTCGTATGCGGGCTGCCGTGCGGCAGCACCGCAACGTCCCCCGCTTCGAGCCGGACGTCCACCTGGTCGCCGACGTCGAGCAGGCAGGCGCCCGCGGTCACGATGTGGAACGGCGCCCAGCCGCTCTCTTCCGGCCCGTGCTCGGAGGCCCATTGCGCGCCGAACCGGCAGACCTGCTGCAGTTCCGGCTGCACGCGCAACAGAGACGCCAGGCCCGCGAAGGCATCGGCTTCGGGCGCCTCCGGACCCGCTCCGACGCCGGTCGCCGGCCTGCGCTTTTGATCCGCGGAGCTAGCCATGTGCACCGCCAGGATAAGGGTGCCGATCGCGATGTCCCGTAGTCTCGGGACGCCATCGACGAGCGCCCCGTGGCGGGACGCCGGCGACATCATAGCTGGCGATCGATCGTATCGGCCAGAGACGTCGAACGCGCGTGCCGCGGTGCCGACGCCACGACGCCCAGCGAGGAAGAGGAGAGACACGCCATGGACGAGAACGCCGACGCCGTCGTCGAGCACATTGGGCCGCAAGGTTTCGACGCCACCCTCGGGCGCGTGGTCGAAGAGATCGGCAGGGCGGGCCTGATCCTGTTCGCCCGGATCGACCATGCCGCGGGTGCCCGCGAGGTCGGCTCGGCCATGCCACCGACGACCGTGTTGATCTACGGGCATCCGAAGGGCGGTACCCCGCTCATGCTGGCGTCGCCCTCCGTCGCGCTCGACCTGCCGTTGCGCGTGCTGGTGCGCGAGCGGGAGGATGGGAAGACGGTGGTGGCGTTTCACCCGGCCGGCCCCCTGCTGCGCCGGGCCGGGG
>CAXTME010000025.1:0-48718 GCA_964245215.1 uncultured Lichenihabitans sp. | reverse complement strand
AGCCCCAGGTCTCGCCCCTGATCCAGCCATGCTTCTTCAGGAAGTTCGCGGTCGAACCGACGGCGTCGGGAACGCTGGTCCAGATGTCGCGACGGCCGTCACCATCGAAATCTACCGCGTAGGGTCTGAAATTCGACGGCATGAACTGCGTCTGCCCCATCGCGCCGGCCCAGGATCCCATCATATGGGAGGAATCGATGTGGCCTTCCTGCAGGATCAGCAGCGCCTTGATCAACTCGGTCCGGAAGTAGGACCCGCGGTAATGCGCGGCCGCCAGCGTGGCGAGCGACCGGATCACGTAGTCGTTGCCCGTATAGGTGCCGTACTTCGTTTCGAGCCCCCAAACCCCCATGATGATGTAACGGTCGACCCCGAACTCCGCCTCGGCCCGCGCCAGCCAGGTCTGGTACTGCGCATACTTCTCGCGTCCGAGCGCGATCCGCTTTTCGGACACCGCCGTTTCGAGGTACTCGGCGATGGTCTTGCGGAACTCGGCCTGATTGTGACTCTTCTCGATCACGGTCGGGTCGGGCGTGACACCGAGGAACGCCGCATCGAATGTGTTGCGCGAGACGCCCCGGGCGTGCGCTTCGGGCCAGAGCGACGCCACGAAGTCTGCGAAATGGCCGGCCCGCGCCGCCACCGCGGCCGAGGTCGGAGGGCGAAGCAGCGTCTCGGCACAAACCGGTGATACCGAGATCCAGGCTCCGATGACCAAAGCGCCTATGGCCGCGATGCGGGGCGCCCTTCGTTCCGCAAGCCGCCTCGATGGTGCCGGTGCCCGTGTCATGTCGTGTTCCGTCCCGCACCCGACCGGCGCTGCCCAGGACGTTAGGGCCACGATGCTTTACAAGGCGTTTACCATCCCGGCTCCCGCGGCGGTCCTCGGGCCGCAACGTGAGCACTTCGAGAAAGCCTCGGCGTGCTCTAAAGCGGGTCATGACCCATCATCGCCGCACCATTCTGCGCGGATCGCTCGCGCTCCTGACCGTTCCGTGTTTCCGTCGCGCCGCCCTGGCTCAGGCCGGCAGCCTGTTCCCGTTCACGTCGGACGACGGCAAGCAGGTCTACAATTACCGGCTGCCGTCCGGACTCTCGACCGAAGGTCTGCCGGGCGTGGTCTGGACCGGGGCCGCCGCGCCCGACGTTATTCTGGTGGAGTATTTCGACTACAATTGCCCGTTCTGCCGCAAGGCGGCGGGCGACCTCGATCGGCTGCTGACCCGCAATCCGGGCCTGAAGCTCGGCCTCGTCAACAACCCGATCCTCAGCCTGGGATCGGTGCAGGCCGCCAAGGTGCAGCAGGCGGTGTTGCGGTCGGCCGGTCCCACGAGGGCCTACGCGTTTCACCAAGCGATCTATGCCAGGCGCGGTGCGATCGACGGGCCGTTGGCCCTGGAGGTCGTTGCCGACATGGGTCTCGACGCGAAGGCGATCGAGGCCGCGGCCGACCTGCCGCAGGTCGGTGAGGTCATCAAGCGCCAGGCCCAATTGGCCCAGGCGCTCGGGTTCGAGGCGACGCCCTCGTTCTCTTTCGGCAACATCGGCGTTCTCGGCTATCCGGGGCCGGACGCCATGGCGCGGGCCATCGCGTCGATGAAGGCCTGCGACAAGCTCGCCTGCTAGCTCGCCTCCGCGCTCGTACCGCTTCCGTTTGATCGCTGGGCGATGCGGACACGGGCTCCGCTCAGATGCCGCGCGGGCTTCCGTGATCCGCTTCCCGTTCGAGTCAATCGGAAAGCGGATCACGCGGGCAGGCGGGTCCGGAAGAAGCGGTCGATCTCCTGGGCGGCGCGCTCCGGGTACTCTCGGTGCGGGAAATGGCCTGCGCCCGCGAAGGGTGCGAGATCGAGGTCGGTGAAGGTCTCGCCGAGCCGGTCCGACCAGGCGAAGGGCATCAGCGGATCGCTGTCGCCCCAGCGCACGCAGGTCGGCACCGCGATCGTCGGCAGAACCGGCGCTTCGCCCCGCATGGCCGCGATGCGGGTGGCGTTCTGGCTGATGTACCAGTTGAAGCCGCCCTGCAGGTTGCCGGGTTTCATGAAGTTGTCGACGAAATGCTCGACCGTGGCGTCGTCAAAGGCGGCCGGGTTGCCGCCGGCCCAGTGTCGGAGAATGAAGCCGATATAGGCGCGGCAGGTCTCGCGCGACGCGCCGACGAGGCTGACCGCCAGGGGCGTCTGGTTGAAGCTCTGATACCAGATCTCCCTCAGGCGACCGGGTTCGGCCCAGCGCGCCCCGATGCCGGGATGGGGGCAATTGAAGAAGAACAGCCCGGCCAGACGGTCGGGCGCGCTGCGTCCCAGGCTCTGGGCCACACTGGCCCCGACATCATGCGATACGATGCCGACGCGATCGAGGTCGAGACCATCGAGGATCGCGCGGATGTCGGCCGCATGCACGTCGGCTCCGGCGTCGGCCGAGGCACCGGATGGCTTCTCGCTGTCGCCGAAGCCCCGCAGGTCGGGCGCCACGCAGTCGTAGCCGAGCGCCGAGAGCCTCTCCATGACGGGCGACCACGTCCACCAGAACTCCGGCCATCCGTGCAGGAACAGCAGGGTGCGGCCCGGCTTCGACCCGCGCCCGCTGTGCTCCGGGCGCTCCAGCGACTCCATCCGGGCCACGTGCAGGCGCGCGCCCTCACGCTCCACGGTCTCGTGTTTGGGCGGCAGAATGTCCATGGCGGTGCTCCCGGGCTTCGATCGACGGGCATCAACGATCCATCGGCTGCGCGGGTTCAAGCGATGGACGCCGGGTCTTCCGCTCGAGGATAAGTCCATGCCGGGTCCGCAGGTGTCGTGGTCTCGGCTGGCTGGCGCGAACCTTGCGTCGACCGCCGCAACAAATCCGATGTCCCCAGCTCATTGGACGACCCATGGCGCACGATCACATCCATTTGCAGCCGGGCAAGGCGTTGGCCGAGCAGCCGCACGGTACGGGGCACAACCGCTGGCATCCGGACATCGCTCCCGCCATCCGGATCCAGTCCGGTTCGACCGTGGAGATGGAGACGATCGACGGACTCGACGGACAGATCACCGCGAAGACGACGGCCTCCGACCTTCTGAGCGTCAACATGGGCCGAATCCATCCGCTGACCGGACCCGTCCATGTCGAGGGAGCCGAACCTGGCGATCTTCTGGCCGTCAAGGTCGAGGCCGTGAACACGGCCGACCGGGGCTTCACCTTCATCATGCCGGGTTTCGGCTTTCTGCGTGAGTATTTCCCCGACCCGTTCGTGGTCCATTGGGAAATGGCGAACGGCTTCGCCCAATCCGAGGACCTGCCCGGGGTCAAGATCCCGGGTGCTCCGTTCATGGGCGTGATGGGCGTCGCGCCTTCGCACGACCTTCTGGCCCGGATCAATCGGCGGGAGGCGGAACTTCTCGGCCGGGGTGGTGCGGTCCTGCCGCCGGACGCCAATGCCGCGGTTCCGGCGACGCCTTCGATCGCCGCCAACGCCTTCCGGACCATCGCGCCGCACGAAACCGGGGGCAACATCGACATCAAGCAATTGACCGTCGGTGCGACGCTCTACCTTCCGGTCTATCAGCCGGGTGGTCTCTTCTCGGTCGGCGACGCGCATTTTGCGCAGGGAGACGGCGAATCCTGCGGCACCGCGGTCGAAACCAGCGCGATCTTCGTGGCCAAGTTCGACGTGCTGAAGGGAGAAGCGACGCGCCGGCGGCAGAACGATCCCTCCTTCGAGCACAGCGACTACTTCGCTCATCCGTCGATGGCGGTGCCCCGTCGGTTCTACGCCACAACCGGTATTCCGGTCAGCCGCGACGGACTACGCAACGAGTCCGAAGACTTGAGCATGGCGGCCCGCAATGCGCTTCTGAACATGATCGACTACCTGATGGATACACGGGGGCTTACGCGCCAGCAGGCCTATTGCCTGACGAGCGTGGCCGTCGACCTCAAGGTGAGCCAGGTCGTCGATGTCCCGAACCTCATCGTCTCGGCGTTCCTGCCGCTCGATATCTTCGCTTCGTGACGGGAACCGGCGGCGCGATGGTTTGAGGGTCGCCACCGGCTCGTTCTCCCGGCGTGTTCTAATGCGCCTCGTTGAGCATGCCGAACACCGTGTCGTAGCGGCCGCTCGCTTCCGCGTTGCGCAGGAGCTTGACCTGCTCGACGCAGACCTCCGGGGCGGACGGGTGGGCCTTCAGCAAGGCCATGCTCTCGGCGATATAGGCGTCGAGCGGCATGGAACGCGGGTTCGCGGCATGGCCCGGCATCAGGTCCGTGGCGACCGCCGGCGGCGCCAGTTCGATGACGTCCACGGCCGTCTCGCGCAATTGCAAGCGCAGCGACTGGCTGTAGGAATGCATTGCGGCCTTCGTGGCGCAGTAGGTCGGCGTCGCCACGAGCGGGACGAAGGCGAGGCCGGACGTGACATTGATGACGGTCGCGGCGGACTGCCGGCGCAGATGCGGCAGGAGAGCCGCCGTCAGCCGGATGGGTCCGAGCAGGTTCGTGGCGATCGTGGCTTCGGCATCGGCGAGATCGAAGGGATCGCCCAACAGGTTCTCGGCCCGCATGATGCCCGCATTGTTGACGAGGACATTGAGCGCCGGATAGCTCGCGGTGATCCGCGCCGCCAAAGCCAGGATGGCGTCGGCGTGTCCGACGTCGAGCACCTCGACCGCCATGCCCGGATGAGCCGCGGCCGTCTCGTCCAGGGGCTCTCGGCGCCGGCCCGCGATGATGACCTGGTTGCCTGCGACGTGGAAGGCTTCGGCCAGGCCGCGCCCGATGCCCGAACCGCCGCCCGTGATCAGGATCGTGTTGCCCGTCGTGATCATGATATGTGCCTCTCGCGAAAAAGCGTGATGTCGACGCCTGATCCCGCTATACCGGGTCTGCTTACCGTTCGAAAGTAGGCACTAGATCGTGCGGTACTTACCTTAGGGAGAGCGACGGATGCCGATTGCCTCGAAGCCGGGTCCGACGCCAGCGACGTTGCCGATGCTGCAGAGGGTAACGGCCTGTCCGGACGATGTGGATCCGCGGGTGGAACTGCTGGTCAACGAACTGATCGGCCGTGTCGCCGACAAGTGGACCATGATCATCCTCGAAGTTTTGGCGGAACACGGCGAACTTCGCTTCACCCGTCTCGGTCATCTCGCACGCGGCATCAGCCAGAAGATGCTGACCCAGACGGTTCGCCAGATGGAACGGGATGGGCTCCTCACGAGAACCATTCACCCGGTCATCCCGCCGCGTGTCGAGTACAAGCTGACCGATCTGGGACTGAGCCTGGGCGCGGCGTTCTGCGGCGTCTGGATCTGGGCCGAGCAGAATCTGAACCGCATCGAGGAGTCCCGTCGGGACTTCGACGCGAGCGCGAAGAAGGTCTGAACTCGGTCGTGCCGGGCTCGCATCTTCAGTCGTGCGGACCGGGAGCACGGGCGTGGTCTTTCGACCGTTACGGCGGCTGGAGCACCGATTGGAGCTTTGGCGCACTGACAGCCGGCAGAGCCTTCGACGGCAGCGCCATCCTCGCCGGTCTCGATGGACGCGGTGCCGAGATTGTCATCTCCCCGGCCTCCGCGCCGCACCAAGCCTTTCGCCATCGACGCCGATATTGGGATGGCGGCACCCTGACCGAGAACCTCTTCAGCAAGCTCGAGCGAGAAGGTTGCGATGTCTAATGCGTCTCTCCGGCAGCCATCATCCGCAACGCCGGGATGGAAGGCGTGAAGAAATAGGCTCCACCGGTTGAGGTGACGAAGGACGGTGCAATCGGTGTCGTTCCGGTGGCCCATGTCGATTTCCGGGCCCCTCCCGGATGCCCGAGAACGAGATCGAAGCCGATCTTTGCCGGCGTGGCTGGCGGGATCATTCCAGGGGCGAATGCGAGTCCGCCCGTCGCTGGATCGTTCGGCGTGGCGTTGCTTGCGAGTTTCTGGATGAACTCGAACTTGTCCTTGATCGAAGTCTGGTAGCAGACGAACAGCAGGCCTTTGTCGTTGTCCATATCGTTGCCGAAGGCGATCCCGGCCCTGAGGATCCGATGCCGCTCGGACGCATCGTCATCGGCGTCCGACCTCATATACATGCGGCGGATATGCGACGCGAAAGGGCAGAGCTTCTGGTCCTTGTCGGCGAAGATCGTGGGAGGCGGCCCGGGATCGTTTTCCGGCCCGAAGTCGAAGTCATTGTCGATCGCGGAAAATTTTTCGCTCTCGAGCGGATTGCTCTGCTGTGGGTTTCGGACCAGAGGACTGCCGTCTGGCCACCGGCCGATCATGCGCGCGGCGAACTGTTGCGGGCTGTGCGCAAGATTGTGCCAGCTGTCTTCGACATAGGCCTGGAAGGCACCTACGTCCTGACGAAGCCGGCGAAACACCATGTAAGACCCGTTCGCCATCCATGGCCGCGGCGGCGTTGCGTCGACCGACGGACTCCCGGCTGGAACCTCCTTGGCGTAAGGGCCGAATACGAACTCGCCGGGTGCGACCAGATCCTGTCCGGGCGACCCCTGGTCAGGGTTCAGGGGGTTGTTCGGCGTCGTCAGGCCCTTGACACCCGGCTGGGAGACACCGTCGGCGAAGCCGAAATGCTCATGCCCCTGCTGGTCGATGCCGTTCGGTCCGACCCCGCTGCGGATCTTGCCCGGCTCCTGATGAATCAGCCGTACGGAGCTCGCGAGAACCTGGATGAAGCGGTTCGACTCGGTCGTAGCAGCAATGAGAGCATCGACCGGTTTGGGTCGCCATGACGCCATGAGGATCACGCCGTGAATGACGGCATCGTTGGCATAGGCGGGAAGCCATCTGCCGAGGTCGTCGCCCAGACTGGCGGCGACGGATCTTTGACCATGCGTGAAAGATGAGTCGAGCTTGGGATCGGCCTTGTCGCTTTCCGAAAACAGGCCAAGCGTCTTTAATCCGTTGAAGGTGAAAGCCAAGTTCATCTTGTCCAGGTCCATCTCTCCTGGATTGCCGTTGGTCTGGACGTTTTTTTCGTAAATCCTTGTCGTCCGTAAATCGGCAACTTCATCGATCATGTCGTCTAAATCGGATCGGAATTGCTCGACGTCGATGATTTCGAAGAAGGAGAAAACTTCAGCGGTTTTCTGCAGGCCAATGAGCACATCTCCCTGAATGGCCCGCTCCTCGATGCCGACAGGAGGATCTAGATATTGGATCGTCGCCATAATAAGCCTCATATTTCAAACAGGTTTAGTAAAAACAGTCGATGATATCGCAATGCCGATATCGAGGTGACAATGGAATGATTGCGGACCTCTGTAAACCGTGATGGCGAGCATATTTTGGGATTTTTGGTCTGCATCACGCAGGTGTGAAGCCACAATACTATTAAAGTTACTGCTTAGCTGTGGCTAACAAGTGTTTCAAAGCAACAAGACGATGGCGACTCGGTACTTAGATCGACAACTCGGGATTCCGAGCCAAACCGGGCCTCTCGCCAGCTTAGCAATGCGGGCCGACAAAGCTGATCGGACGAATCGAACTCATCATTCATGTTGGTCCGGTCGCCCGGGAGCCCGTACGGTGACCCGTTCTCGCTGGTCCCGCAGGATCGGACGCCGTGGTTCCGCATCTGCAGCCTTCAGCCCAGCATCGGCCGGCCCAAGGTCGAAAGACCCGCGGCCTGATCTCGACCGAACCGCAGACAGGAGGCCGCCACCGGCTTTCCGGAAGTCAGACGAGCGTCTTCGTCATGTACACGCGCCGAAAGCCGTTCGCCAAGCCTCGGTGTGTCTCGACGTAGCCCAGGCGGGCATAGAGCGCGACATTCTCCGTCATCGCCTCGTTGGTGTAGAGCCTGACGGAGCGTAGCCCGGCCGCGGCTGCGGTCCGTCCGGCGAAGTCCAGCAAGATCCGACCATAGCCCCGTCCTTGTGCAGCCGGGGCGACGGCCACGTTTTCGAGAAGCATAGCGGCTTGCTCCGGACGCAGGACGACGATCCCCTGAACCAGACCGTCGGCGACGATGACATGAACGCAGCCTTCGCCGATCAGAGCGTCGTAGTCGTCGAGCATGGGACCCGGTTTCCGACCCATGCGGGGGATGTAGGGTGAGTAGGCGGCCGCGACGATCGCCTCGACGGCGGGCCGGTCGGCACCGACGGCTCTGCGGATGTCATGGGTCATCGGGTTCCGAGCTCACACGGCATGATGGAGGTCCGGGCCGCTCGATCGATGTCTCCGATGCCTTCATGCCAACCCGATCGCCGTGAGGTCGTGGAGGTGCAGAATACCGACCGGAACGCCGCTGCGGTCGACGACGGGCAGGACCGATCGCCGGTTGTCGTTGAGGATCACGAGGGCCTGGACCGCCAAGGCATCGGGACCAATCGTGAGGGGTCGCGCCGTCATTACGCTCCGCACCGGCATGGCCATCAGGTCAGGTCCCATGTGGCGCCGCAGATCGCCATCCGTCACCAGGCCGGCGAGGCGCCCCTCGGGATCGATCACGCAGACGCAGCCGAACCGCTTGCCGGTCATCTCGACGATGGCCTCGGCCATGCGGGCGCCATCCTGCACCTGTGGGAGACGATCACCGCCATGCATCACGTCGCGGACGAAGCGGAGACGGGAGCCGAGCTTGCCGCCGGGATGCAGCGTCTGGAAGTCATGAGCCGAGAAGCCCCGCGCCTCGAGAAGCGCCACCGCGAGCGCGTCGCCGATCGCGAGCTGCATCGTGGTGGAGGTCGTGGGTGCGAGCCCGTTCGGGCAGGCCTCTTCGGCACGCGGCAGCGTAAGGCAGAGATTGGCCTCGCGGCCCAGCGCACTTTCGGCATTGCTCGTGACGGCGACGAGCGGGATCGCGAAGCGGCGTGCATGCGTGATGATGGCCGCGAGTTCGGCCGTTTCGCCCGACCATGACAAAGCCAAAACGGCATCGGTCGATTGTATCATGCCGAGGTCACCGTGACTGGCTTCCGCCGCATGGACAAAGGACGCAGGAGTCCCGGTCGATGCCAGGGTGGCGGCGAGCTTGCGCCCGATATGGCCGGACTTGCCCATGCCGGTCACGATCACGCGTCCGGAGAGCCCCAGCAGAAGGGCCACGGCGGCCGCGAACTCTTTGCCGAGCCGCGTCGCGGATCCGGTCAGCGCCTGCTCCAGGGCCGCGATGCCGGCCCGCTCCAAGCGCAGCGTCCGAAGTGCCGAGCCGAGGGCGCCCTCGGCACTCTCGCTTTCCAACGAGTCGATGGTGGCGTGTTGCGGCATGGGTGTCGCTTAGCACCAAGGCAAGGCATTTGCACGATTCGATCGCCCGCTCGGCGTTCCTGACTTGCCCTTGCGGACAGGTCGCCGGACCGGCCGGCCAGTCGAAAATCCCATCCTGGAACGGTCCGTCAGACAATTCTAACGGCCCATTAACCATGCCGCCATAAAGTTCGATGCGTGTCCGAGCGGATGGAAGGGGCGGAAAGCGACGTGTCGTCATCGAACCGCCCTCCGGCCCCACCGCCCGCGCTATTGCGCGCCGCTGGCGTTGCGGCCCTGTTGCTCGGGACGGTTCCGGCGCTCGCGCAGGAGGCGGGAGGCCCGATCTCCACCACGATCCCGACCCTCAGGGGATCGGTCGCCGGTTCGGACCAGCCCGACGCCGATCCCGCGGCCGCGCCGGCCGATCAAGGCGCAGCCGGGGCCACGCCGGCGGGTTCCGCGGCCGCCGGGGCACCTCCGGCGAGTGTGACGACGGACGGTTCGGCAAAGACGGTCCGCAATCGTTTCGCGTTTCCGAAGGGCACCGCCAAGACGGTCGACCGCACGCGCATCCCGCGAAAGGGCCCGCCCGTCCTGCCGCAGCTTCAGCCCTACCCGACGTCTGCGCGGCTGCGCGGCAGCGGCGCAGCCGTGGACACGATCGGGACCGTCGACGCCATCAGCCCACCGACCGGTCCGGCACCGACCGTGGCGGTGTTGCCCTACGCGGCGGCCAGGCTCCGAACCAGGATCGAAGACAAGCCTTACGACGCCGTCGGCGTCGAGGTCGGCTCACTGCGTTTGACGCCGTTCGTGACGCAGAGCTTCGGCTATGACAGCAACCCCGATCAGGTTCAGACGAGGCTCAAGCCCTCGGCCTACAGCCGAACGGACGGCAGCCTCGGCGTGCTGTCGACGTGGTCGAGCAACGAACTCAAGGCCGACCTGCACGGCGGCTACAACGACTACTTCAGCGATCCGCAGGCGAACCGCCCCGATGCGGCCGGAACGGTTGATTACCGCTACGACGTCAGCCACACCGCGACGCTCGACACCGAAGCGCGCTTCGCCATCGACTCGCAGCGGATCGGGTCCCCGGAAGTCTCTAACACCGCGACCGACAGGCCGCTGATCTCGACGTTCGGCGGCTTTGTGGGCGGTGCCGACACACTGGGCAGGCTCACGCTGGCGCTGCATGGATCGATCGACCGCACCGCCTATGACAATGCCAAGGACAGCAACGGCGTCCTCGACGACCTCGCGAGCGAGAATTTCGACGATTACGGCGTCCATCTGCGGGCGACCTATGAAGTGACCCCGGTTCTCAGTCCCTTCGTCGACGTCCTGGTCGATCGCCGTATCCACGATCGCGAGGTCGATCTCTCGGGCTTCCGGCGCGACAGCGACGGCGTCATTGGCCAGGTGGGTTCGAGTTTCGAACTGAACCGGCTCTTCACCGGGGAACTCTCGCTCGGCTATGGCGATCGGACCTACCAGGACAAGACGCTGAAGGACGTCACCGGGCCGGTGTTCAACGGCAGCCTCGCCTACGCGGTGACGCCGCTCACGACGATCAGTTTCCGCGCCGCGACGAGTTTCGACGAAACGACCGTGGCGGGGGCCTCGGGCGCCGAATCCCGATCGGCGACGCTCGAGATCTCGCATGCCCTGCTGCGCAATCTTACGATCACCGGCGCGCTGTCCTACCTCAACACCGAGTATATCGGGGTGCCGATCACGGAAAATACCCTGTCCGAGACACTGAAGGCGGAATACCACCTGTCGCGCTCCCTGGTCGCGACGGCGACCTTCAACCACGAAAAGCTCGACAGCACCTCGGCCGGGTCGAGCTACGCGCAGGACGTCTTCCTGCTCGGTCTTCGCTGGCAGCGCTGAACCAGCCAGCCCGCGTTCCTGCCGTTGACGCGTCGATCCGGCAGCGCAGACCCGGGATGGCGGCGGGGTGACACGAGGGCCGTGGAGGCGATAGACAGTCGCGACATCCGTTCCGGAGCCACCATGCCCCTGCATTTCGAGCCGAGCGAGATGGAGCGCCGAATGGCGCGGCTGACGCGCGAGCTTGCCGCTCGCCACCTCGACGGCATCCTGCTGTTTTCGCAAAGCAGCATGTACTGGCTGACCGGCTACGACACGTTCGGCTTCTGTTTCTTCCAATGCCTTTACGTCGGCGTCGACGGCCGCACCGCGTTGCTGACCCGTTCGGCCGATCTTCGCCAGGCGCGGCACACGTCGAACATCGCGGACATCCGGATCTGGAAGGACTCGGCCGAGGCCGCGCCGGCGCGGGACCTTGCCGCCCTGCTGGAGGATCTCGGGCTGCGGGGCCGCAGGCTCGGGATGGAAAGCGATTCGCACGGGCTCACCTACGGCGATGGTCTGAGGCTCGCCGCGGCACTGGCCGGCTTGGTCGAGACGGTGGATGCCTCGTCCCTGGTCCCGGCGTTGCGGGTCACCAAATCGCAGCCCGAGATCGCCTGCGTCCGGCAAGCCGCGGCACTGTCCGACGCGGCCGACCGGGCCGCCGTCGCGTTGCTCGCACCCGGTGTCGACGAGGGCCGGATCCTCGCGGCCCAGCACGACGCCGTCTTCGGCGGTGGTGGCGACGAACCCGGCAATCCCTTCATCATCGGCTCCGGCGCCGATGCCCTGCTGTGCCGCTCCAAGGCAGGGCGACGGCGGCTCGACGCCGACGATCAGATCACGCTCGAATTCGCCGGCGTATACCGCCACTACCATGCGGCCGTGATGCGGACCCATGTGGTGGGTCGACCCCGTCCGCTGCACCGTGGCTATCATGAGGCGGCCCGCGAGGCGCTCCTCGCCTGCGAGGCGGAGTTGCGGCCCGGCCGGACGGCCGGCGACGTCTTCGCGGCTCATGCGCGGGTGCTCGACGGGCTCGGCCTTTCGCAGCACCGGCTCAACGCCTGCGGCTACGCGCTCGGCGCCAGCTTCGCGCCCTCCTGGATGGATGCGCCGATGTTCTACGAGGACAACCCCTTCGTGATCGCGTCGGACCAGGTGTTTTTCTGCCACATGATCCTGATGGATTCGGCGAGCGAGACCGCGATGTGTCTCGGCCGGACGTCGCTCGTCGGGCCGGGTGGAGCGTTTCCGGTCAATGCGGCGGACCTCGCCCTCGTGGTCGCCTGACCGGGTCCTTGCCGGGCCGTGGCTGCAGGGTTCGCGCGTCGTGTGGACGAGAGGCGGATCTGCGACTCACTGCGTTGTTCGATGGACGTAACACTGATATGACGCGGCCCGTCGGGGGTCGATAAAGACGATCCACGGACGTTCAGTTCTTCGATGGGAACTGGGATCTCGATCCACAGGCCGGCTTGCGCCGGTTTTGCCATTCAGCGAGGAAGACGCATGGCTGGAACGATCAAAATCCTTCCCGGGAACTCGAACTGGCCACTGGCGGAGGCGATCGCCGCCTATCTGCGTGTGCCGCTCACCAAATGCGTGGTCAAGCGCTTCGCCGACATGGAGATTTTCGTCGAGATCCTGGAGAACGTGCGCGGCGAGGACACGTTCATCATCCAGTCGACCTCCTATCCGACCAACGATCATCTGATGGAGCTGTTGATCATGACCGACGCGCTGAGGCGCGCCTCGGCGAGACGGATCACGGCGGTACTGCCCTATTTCGGCTATGCGCGCCAGGACCGGAAGGCCGGCCCTCGCACCCCCATTTCGGCGAAACTCGTCGCCAACCTCATCACCAACGCGGGCGCCGATCGCGTCCTCACGGTCGACCTGCACGCCGACCAGATCCAGGGTTTCTTCGACATCCCGACCGACAACCTCTTCGCCGCGCCCGTGATGGTGCATGACATCACCGAGCGGTTCGACTGTTCGAACGTGATGGTGGTGTCGCCCGATGTTGGCGGCGTCGTCCGGGCACGGGCACTGGCCAAGCGCATCGACGCGCATCTCGCCATCGTCGACAAGCGCCGCGAACGGGCCGGCGAGTCCGAGGTCATGAACATCATCGGCGACGTCAGGGGCAAGATCTGCATCGTGCTCGACGACATCGTCGATTCGGGCGGCACTCTGTGCAATGCGGCGGACGCCCTGCTCAAGGAGGGTGCGCTCGAAGTCTACGCCTATTGTACGCATGGCGTGTTGTCGGGCGGAGCCGTGGCCCGCATCGCTGGGTCGCAACTCAAGGAAGTCGTGTTGACCGATACGATCCGCGCCACGGAAGCCGTCCGCGTCGCCGGGAACATCCGGATCATGTCGATCGCGCCTTTGATCGGGGAAGCCATCGGCCGGATCGCCCAGGAGTCCTCCGTCTCGACCCTGTTCGAGAACTCCGCCGTGGCAGACGTCTATGCGGCACCCCAGACGCCTCCGATGCAGCACCAGAAGGGACCCGCCGTGCAGGCGGTGCCGCGCATCGTTCACTCCGGCATGTGAACGCATCGCGCCTTGCTTTGTAGCTCTTGCGGTCCCGGAGCCTGCGATCCAGATAGCGTCTGGGTCTCCGGCACGATCGCAGAGACGTGGGGCTCGTGGGGCGGGGTAGCATGAAGGATCGCGTCGACGTCGCCATCGTCGGGGCCGGGGCGGCCGGCATCGCGGCGGCCCGCCGGCTCATGCCGCATCGCAATGTCTCCGTCCTCGTCATCGAAGCCGCCGACCGCATCGGCGGACGCGCCCACACGGTCGAGGCCGTCGGCTCGGGCGCCCCCATGGATCTCGGCTGTGCCTGGCTGCATAGCGCGCTCACCAATGTCTGGACCGGGATCGCCGAGGACAGTGGCTTCACGGTCGACCGTCGCCCCGCGCCTTGGGACGAGGGCCGTGATCTCGGCCTCTCGGCGATCGATCAAAACGCCTACGAGGAGGCGCTGAACGACTTCTACAGCCGCATCCCTGCGGCAGCCGCACGCGGTCGCGATGCTCCGCTGTCGGATCTCGTGCCGCCGAACAGCCGGTGGCGCGGTCTCCTCGACGCCGTCAGCACCTATGTGAGCGGCGCGGAACTCGAGCATGTCTCGCTTATCGACGCCGACCGCTACCAGCCGGGCGAAGGCGACGACTGGCGCGTCTTCGAGGGCTACGGCCGCCTCGTCGCCCATCACGGACGCGACGTGCCCGCGGTGCTGAAGACGGCCGTGTCGGTCATCGACCACTCCGGTCCCGACGCCATCAGGATCGAGACCGACCGGGGCACCATCCTGGCCCGCAACGTCATCGTGACGGTATCGACAGACGTGATCGCGGCCGAAGCGATCCGATTTCGACCCGCACTGCCCGGGACGGTGGAGGCCGCGAGCCTCCTGCCTCTCGGGTTGGCCGACAAGCTCTATCTCGCGATCGACCGGCCGGAGCTTTTCCCCGTCGAGGGCTACTGCCTGGGTTCCGCCGCCACGGGCCGCACCGCGGCCTATCACATGCGGCCGTTCAGTCGGCCCGTGATCGAGTGCTTTTACGGCGGCGAACTGGCGCGCGACCTCGAACGCGAGGGCGAAGCCGCGGCATTGGCCTTTGCCACGTCCGAACTCGTGGGCCAGCTCGGCAGCGAGGTCGCGTCCGCGATCCGTCCGCTGCGCATGACGGCCTGGGGACAGGACCGCCATATCCGCGGTTCCTATTCCTATGCCAAGCCGGGCGCCGCCGCGATGCGGGCGAGACTGGCGGAGCCGGTCGACGGGCGCCTGTTCTTCGCCGGGGAAGCCTGCTCGCCCGAGCGCTTCACGACGGCCCATGGCGCCTATGAGACGGGTCTCGTGGCCGCCGACGCCGTGCTGGGCGGGCTGGCCCAGGCTCGGCCGAGGTCGGCGCTGTCGACGAGCTGAACGCCCGCGTCGAGCATCGCGCGACGCGCGGCCTCGAGCGTGGTACCGCTTTCCGTCGGGGCCCCGATCCCTCGGCTCGCATCATCGATGACGAACACTTCATAGCCGAGCGAACGCCCGTCCTGGGCCGACCAGAAGACGCAGAAATCGGTCGCGAGTCCGCAGAGGAACAGCCTCCGGAAGCCGCGCTCCTTGAGCCAGCCATCGAGACCCGTGCCGGTCGTGCGGTCGTTTTCGCGGAACGCCGAATAGCTGTCGACCCCCGGCCGGAAGCCTTTTCGGAAGATCGCCTCGACGCGGGACAGATCGAGGCTCGGGTGCAGGGCCGCATTGGGGCTGCCGATCGTGCCGTGGTCCGGCCAGAGCGTCTGCTCGCCGTAGGGGAGCGTTATCGTGCCGAACGGCACCGCGCCATGCGTCGACGCGAAGGAGACATGGCCCGGCGGATGCCAATCCTGGGTCGCGAAGGCATGGGCGAAGGTCCTGGTCAGCAGCCGGTTGATCGGCGCCACGACCGCGTCGCCGTCCGGGACCGCGAGTTCGCCGCCCGGCATGAAGGTCGGCTGGACGTCGATGATGCCCAGCACGTCGGTGTCCTGGTCGATGGCGATCATGGGTGTTTCGCTCCTCCGCGAGGCGTGTACGGCCCGGAACGAGAGCACGTCCGGCCACCTGTCATGCTCTAGCAGTTTCTGCGAGGATGGGTCGTGCGCACCGGCCGGGATTGGAGCTCCGCGATGGGACGTTTCGCGTCCACGGTGGTCTATTACGAGCGGTCGAGGCCACCTTACGGGCCGCTCTTCTTCGAAGCGGTGGCGCGGCGGCTGGGTTTGAGCGGGACCGAGCGGCTGCTCGACCTCGGCACCGGGCCCGGGGTTCTGGCACTGGGTTTCGCGCCCTGGGTCGCCGAACTGGTCGGGGTCGATCCCGAGCCCGCCATGCTGGCGGCCGCGCGCGGTGCGGCAGCCCGCGCCGGGGCGGTTCTCCGCCTGATCGAGGGTCGGGCGGAAGACCTGCCGGACGATCTGGGTCCGTTCGACGTCGTGACGGTCGGGCGGGCGCTTCACTGGATGGATCCGGCCCCCACGCGCGAGGTGCTCGACCGTCTCGTGGCGCCGCGCGGGTTTGTGCTGATCTGCAGATCCTCGGCCGTCTCCGATGGTCGAAACGCCTGGCTCGAAGCCTACGACGACGCCCGCGGGCGATGGGGCGAACCGGGGTCTCGCGCGCGGCACGCCCTCGACCGTTCCGCGTTCTTCGCCGGCACGCGTTTCCGTTTCCGCGAGACGGTCTCGGTCGAGTTCGAACAGGATATCGCGCCGACGGCCCTGGTCGACCGTGTGCTGTCGATGTCGACCTCGTCGCCCGACAGGATCGGTGCGGATGTCGGTGCCCTGCGTGCCTCGATCGGCGCCGCACTCGAGCCGTTCGCGACAGACGGTTTATTGCATGAGATCGTCGAGGCGCGCGCCGAGGTCTTCGCGGCGGACGACTGAACCCGAGCGCTCCCTTCCCCCGCACGCGGGAGGAGGTGTCGGCACGCGGTGACGACGGATGAGGGGAGACTCAGTCGCCGAGGCTCCCTTCATCCGACCGGACTGCGTCGGGCCACCTTGCTCCCGCACGCGGGAGGAGGACGTGGCGTCCGCCCGCCGGTTCCGACCTAGACTAAGCGTGGGAATCGTTCACGTCGTGGATCCTCGCACGACCTCGACGAGGGTCTCTCCTTGTTCTAGGGCGCGGAGGAGATCCGGTTGAACCCGTGCGAACCATGAAAGAAGTTCGCCACGCCTCGTATTCGGTATACGGATCCACACGATGGCTGGGCCGTCGCCGCGGACGATTCTACGACGCGCGAAATCTTCGTCCTTGGTGATGATTGTTGCTCCGGTCGCTTTGGCGTGGTGCCAGATGATATCGTCCGAAGCCGCAGCCAAGCCGCAGTCACCGACATGCTCGGCGTCGTGCCCTTCCTTTAATAGCTGGCGGGCGAGCGCCGGCGGCAATTGCGCGTCGACGAGAAAGCGCACTAAGCAACGCGGAGGACGAAGTGATCGCTTTCCCGCGCGGCATATTCGAGTGCAGCCGTGATGTCGTCCGGCTCAAGAATGGGATGGTCCTCAACGATCTCCTCGCGCGTAGCACCTGCTGCCAGGAGGTCCAGCACGTCTTTGACCCGAATGCGCAGCCCGCGGATGCAGGGCCGTCCGCCGCACTGGTCCGGATCGACAGTAATGCGGTGGTCCTGGGTCATGACGGAATTCCGATGTTATCAAAGCTCAGTCTATATCGGATGACCCCGTCGAACCAGCAGGGACGTTAAGAACGAAATCTTCGACGATCGTCGAAGCGCGCGCCTTCCTTCTCCCGCACGCGGGAGAAGGAAGGCGCGCAGTGCAGACGGATGAGGGTCACTCCAGCCGTGGAGGCTCCCTCATCCGACGCAGTCGGGTCCTCATGCCGCGAAGCCGAACCGGCCGGCCTCTTCCCAGGGCCCGCCACGATAGTGCCAGAGCCGCAGGCCCTGGAGTTCGCCCGCGATGGGCAGCACGTCCAAGAGCCGCTCCTGCGTGGTCCGGGCCTCGGCGGGCGTCACCTTGTTCTGGATCGTGACATGCGGCCGGTAGCCCTGCCGGTCCTGCGCCGTGAGGCGATCGCGCCAGTCTGCAGCCAAGGCTTCACGCAAGGCGACGAGCGGTGGGCAGGTGACCTCGAAGGCGACGCCGCGGCCGAGAAAGCGCGTCCCAGCGATGTCGAACGGCAAGGCGCGGTACCCGCTGCAGAGCGCCGCTACGCGTTCCGAAACCGCGCGGAGGTCCTCTCCGGGAAGATGATGGAACAGTGTCAGGTGGGCCGGCACCCGGTTGAGCTCCGCCGGAAAGTAGCGCTGCCGTAGCGCCTCAAGGGTCCGCGTGGATTGAGCGTCGAGCAGGGCCGTCATGACGAGAGGGGCGACCTCCCGTCGATCGAATGTCATAGAGTGTTGCACGATCTTCTCGCTGGTTCGCCGGCCCATGAGACCAAGGTAGGGCAGGGACGCCGATCGCCGAACCGGGAGCACCCCCTTGTTGCGCCGAGACCACGCCGAACCCGCTGCCGAGACCGCCGAGACGACGGCGCTCGAGACCGGGTCCTTGCCCGATGCCGCGGCCCTTGCCGACGGCGCGGCCGTCGGGCAGGCGCCTGCGCCGGAGCCCTTCGCGCCTGCCGCGCCCGGTTATAACCGGGTCGGGAGCGGCCGCTTCCTGCGCGCCAGCCTCGCCCTGTTCCTCGCGGGCTTCTCGACCTTCTCTCTCCTTTACTGCCCGCAACCGCTGCTGCCGACCCTGGCCCGCGCCTTCCGGGTCGACGCCGCCGCGAGTTCGCTCAGCATTTCGTTCAGTACCGCGGCCCTGGCGCTGTCCATCGTCGCTGCGGCGAGCCTCTCGGATCGCCTCGGCCGAAAATCCGTCATGATGGTCTCGCTGCTCGGGGCTTCGGTGCTCAACATCGTGGCGGCATTGGCGCCGAGCTGGCCCCTGTTCCTGCTCTTGCGCGCGCTCGAAGGCGTGGCGCTCGGCGGCGTTCCCGCCGTCGCCATGACGTATCTCGCCGAAGAGACCGATCCCGGCAGCCTGGGGCTCGCCATGGGCATCTATGTCGGGGCCACGGCGGTCGGTGGGATGGGCGGGCGCGTCATCACGGGCCTCGTCGCCGCCGCCTTTTCGTGGCGCGTCGCGGTCGCGACCATCGGGGTCGTGGGGCTCGCCGGTGCCGTCGCTTTCCTGATGCTGCTGCCGGCCTCGCGCCATTTCCGGCCGCGTGCCACGGATCTCCGGAATCAGCTGAAGGCCTTCAGGGACGCCGTGGCGGATCCGCGGCTCATCCTCATCTATGGCTTCGCGTTCCTGGTGATGGGCGGCTTCGTGGCGGTCTACAACTACGCCGGCTTCCGCCTGGAGGCCCCGCCCTACCGCCTCGACCAGGCGCAGGAAGGGCTGATCTTCACGCTATACCTTCTCGGCACCGTGAGTTCCGCCCTGGCCGGCACGCTGGCGGACCGTCTCGGCCGGGCCCCCGTGATGGTGCTCAGCCTCGTCCTGGCGCTGCTCGGCGTCGCCTCGTCCCTGTTCGGCGCACTTTCGGCAGTCGTTCTCGGCATCGCCCTCGTGACCCTCGGCTTCTTCGCCGGCCATGGCGTCGCGAGCGGTACGGTCGGGCTCTTCGCGGGGCCGAACAAAGCCCAGGCGGCTTCGCTCTATCTCCTCAGCTACTATGCCGGATCGAGTCTCCTCGGCACCGCCGGAGGCTGGTTCTGGATCGCGGGCGGCTGGCCGGCCGTGGCGGGCTTCGTTGCCGCGTTGTTCGGCGGGGCCGTCCTCCTGGCCAGCCTCCTTGCTCTGATGCAGCGCCGGCCGCGCTCGCCCTGAGATGTCGGTTGCCGGTCAGACGAAGAGTTGCGGGTGTCGAAGCCGCAGGGTCTGGACCAGGGCCAGGGTCTTCAGGTCGACGAGCGCGTTGGCATCGGCGAGCTGCCGCAAGGCGTCGAGCGAGACTTCGACCACCGTGATGTTTTCGTGTTCTTCGACGAGGCCGCCGCCCGCACCGGTGCGGTCCGCGGCCGCATAGGGGGCCAGGTAGAGGTCCATCCGTTCCGTCGAGACCCCACACATGCTCCAGGTGTGGCCCGCAGGTTCCAGGGTGTCGAGCTTCACTCCGACCTCCTCGTGAGCCTCGCGCCGGGCAGCGTCGATCGCTTGTTCGCCAGCGTCGATGAGGCCCGCCGGGGCCTCGATGAAATCCGACGATTCGCCCTTGAACAGCACGGGCGCGCGCGGCAGCTTCACCAGCAATGCGACACGCCGGTCCGGGTCGTAGGGAAGCACCGCAACGGCGTCGCCGTGATCTTCGACCTCCCGCTTGAACGAGACCCCGTCGTCGCCCGACAGGGTCGCCACGTGCAGCTTCATCCACCCGTCGTGAACGCATGTGCTGTCGAGGATGGCCACCATGGAATGCTCCGGATCCGGTTATGAGGTGAGTGGCCATCGCCTGTTTCGGCGATCGGCTATTGCATAGCCAGTGCGGCGGCGCGGTAGCCCGACCGCAAGGCGCCTTCGATCGTGGATGGGAGGCCCGTCTGGGTCCAATCCCCGGCCAGTACCAGGTTCCGCCAAGCGGTTTCGGGTCCCGGGCGAAGCGCGTCCTGCTCGGGCAGGGCCGCGAAGGTGGCGCGTTTCTCGCGGATGATGCGGTACGGCGGCAGCGCTTCGGGGTCGCCGCAGGTCACGCTCGCGACTTCCCGCCAGAGGTGTGCCGCGAGTTCGTCCTTCGGTGTTTCGAGGAATCGGTCGGCGTCGCTGATCGTGACCGACAGGCGCTCGGGAAAGCTGAAGAGCCATTCGGCATCGCTGTTGATCATCCCGAGCATCACGGGAAGGCCGGGTGGCGGGTTGGTCCGGAAGTGGGCGTTGACGATGGAACGGAAGGCGGTCGGGACCGTCAGGCCGGGCACGAGGGTTGCGGCCACCGGTGCCGTGACGGCCAGGATCACGCCATCGCCGGCCTCCAAACGCACCGGCGCGTCATCGGCGAAATCGAGGCACGCCACCCGCATCTTGTCCATCTCCAACGCCCGCAGGCGATGGTCGAAACGAACCTCGACGCCCCGCGCCTCCAAGGTGGCCAGCGCCGGCTCGACGAAGGCTTCCGCGAGACCCTCGACCGCGATCAGGGGCCGGCAGGCCGCGCCCCCTTTGGCGAGGCTCTCCCGGATCACACCGGCCGCGAGCGCGGCCGAGGACACTTTGGGATCCGTGTTCAGCGCCGCGACCAGCAAGGGATGCCAGAGCCGGTCGTAGAGCGTGCCCTCGCAGGTCATGACGTCCGCGATGCACTGCCTGCGGTCGGCACGGAGCAGTTTGCCAAGCGCGAGGTAATCGTACCAGCGGGTCCCCGGCACGCGCCGCTGGCCCGAGAAGATCCACCAGGGCAGGGCGCCCGCATTCGGGATGACCTGCCAACGCACGCCCGTCTTGAGATCGGCGAAGTCGAATGCGCCGTCCCGGGGCCCGGTCAGCTTGTCCGCGGCCCCGATGGTGTCGATGTAATCCCGTACCGCGACATTGCCCGACAGGACGAGGTGGTTTCCGTTGTCGATCGTCTGGCCGAGCGTGGCATCGTAGTAGGAGCGGCATCGGCCTCCGGCATGCCGCGCCGCCTCGTGCAGGACGATGCGCCGATGCCGATGGTCGAGCTTCAGAGCCGCCGCGAGCCCCGCGAGGCCGGCGCCGATCACATGGACGGTACCTCCCATCAGAACAGGCCGTGCCGCAGCAGCGCGAGGAGAAGCCTGAGCTTGGGTTTCCGGACCCGCTTTCGCGGCGGCGCAAATCCCCGCTGTTCCATGGTGTCGAGCACGGCGCCATAGACCGCGGCCATCAGGCGGGGGGCCCGCGTCACCCTGCGCGGCTCGCACCCCATGATGGTCCAGGCTTCCGCGAAATGTGCTTTGGCCTCCGCCAGAAGGGGTCCGCAGGCGCGTCCCAGCGCCGGGTGAGCCGCCACCGTCATCGGGTCGGTGGCCGTGATGCCGGCCGCCGCGAGATTTTCGCGCGGCAGGTAGAGCCGGCCCATTGCGGCATCCTCGTCGATGTCGCGCAGGATGTTGGTCTTCTGCAAGGCGCGGCCGAGGTGGTGCGCCAAGTCCTTCCCGTGACGGTCCGACAGGCCGAAGATCCTGACCGAGAGGCGTCCGACCGCGCTCGCCACTCGATCGCAGTAGAGATCGAGCTTGGCCGCGTCCGGGGCGCGGATGTCTTCGGCGGCGTCCATCGCCATGCCGTCTATGATGGCGATGAAGTCCTCGCGCGCGAGCCCATAGCGCTGGACGTGAGGCAGCAGCGGCCGGGTCTCGGCCGTCGGCCGGCCCGCATAGAGGCCCTCGATCCCGGCCCTCCATCGCGCCAGCCCGGCGGAGCGCTCGGCCCGGGTTCCACCCTCGTCCGCCACATCGTCCACGGCGCGACAGAAGGCGTAGACCGCATACATGGCCTGGCGCTGCGGACGCGGAAGAATCCGCATCCCGGCGTAGAAGGAGCTGCCTGCCGCCTGGGTCTCGGCCGGCGCCGGGCTATCGGCCGGCGATGGCAGGCCACCGGTCTCGGTCACGGCGCTCACGCCTTCCGGACCGATGCCGGAGAGGTTCCGGCAGCCGTCGGAGCGGTTCCGGCCGAAGCCGCGACGGACCGCCGTCGAACGAGCCGGCTCAGGGCGGCCCCGGCCGCACCGGCTCCGGCGATCCGGAGATACTCGAACTTGCTGTGGTGGACGCGCTCGCTCAGGGGGTCGTGGTCGGTCAGCGTCGCCGTCAAGTGACGCGCCAGAGCGACGATCACCGCGGTCTCGAGGCTCAATCGGACGTCCGTCACGAGGCGTGGCAGCACCTTGCCGTCGTCGAGCAGCGTCGCGGTGCGGAGCGCGAGTTCGCGGAACACCTGCCGCAGCGCAGGTGCAGCCCGGTCGGCACCGAGCGCCTCGACCGTGAGGCCGGCGCGGTCGAGCGCATCGGCCGGCACGTAGACCCGGTCGAGATCGCGGAAGTCCTTGCCGCAATCCTGCAGGTGATTGATGATCTGCAAGGCCGCACACACCGCATCGGAGGCCTGCCAGGTGGCCTCGCTTTCGCCGTGCAGGTCGAGCACGTAGCGTCCGACCGGCATGGCCGACAGGCTGCAATAATGGATCAGGTCCGCCCAATCGGCGGTACGGTTCTTCGTGACGTCGAGCCGGAACGCCGCCAGCAGATCGAGCGGATGCCGCGGCGACATCCTGCGCTCCGCCAGCACGTCCCGAAGGGGAGCCGCCACGGGCTCACGGTCGCTCCGGCCGAGCAAACCTTCTTCCAGCCGGTCGAGGTGGTCGAGTTTTTCGTCGCGGGTCAGTGTCGCGTGGTCGGCCACATCATCCGCAGCCCGGACGAAGTTGTAGAACGCCATGACGGCCGGCCTGTGCCGCGCCGCGATGAGACGGGACGCTACCGGAAAGTTCTCGTCCGCATGCGTCTTGCCCGAAGCGACATCGCTGGCTGTCGTCATGTTCCGTTCTTGCTCGGCCGGCCTGCAAGGCCCCTCGCCTGATAAGTCAAAAGCCGATCGAAGACCAGGGTTTCGACCGCGGCAGGCTCACTCCGCCGCGTTGCGTTTCGGCAGGTAGCCTTTCTGTCGCAGGTGCTTGCCGAGGATCTGGCGGATCGCGTCCGACATCGTCGGAATGGGCGTCCGCTGACGCCGCCAATCATCGACAGCCTTCAGCATCGTCTCGTCGAATCCGATCACCTTCTTGACGGGGAAAAGCTGAGGGCGCGGCATGACGAGCCTATGGCAGGATAGGGCTTATTCGGCAGCGTTAAAGGCGTATTTCGCGTATGTCAAATGCGAGGTTCCGAGCGGCCGCCAAGTTGCGACCCCGGGCCGATCGGCCTAGAAGCGCGGCTCCCGCGGGTCTCCTCGATTTCACCCGCTTCGATCAATTTCGGAGCACGCCAGAAGGGCGCCGTTCCAGCCGGAGAACTTCATGCGTGCCTCCAACCGCACCGCCGACGCGCTGAGACCCGTCACGATCGAGCGCGGCGTCGCCCGGTATGCCGAGGGGTCCTGCCTGGTCAAATTCGGCAATACGCATGTGCTTTGTGCGGCTTCGCTCGAAGACAAGCCCCCGCCGTGGCTGCGGGGACAGGGCCGGGGTTGGGTGACGGCCGAATATGCGATGCTGCCCCGCGCCACCGCGACCCGCACGAAGCGGGAGTCGACGGCGGGCCGGCCCTCCGGTCGTACCCAGGAGATCCAGCGCCTGATCGGTCGGAGCCTTCGCGCCGTGGTCGACCTGCAGGCCATGGGCGAACGACAGGTCATGGTCGATTGCGACGTGATTCAGGCCGATGGCGGGACCCGCACGGCCGCCATCACCGGCGCCTGGGTGGCGTTGCACGACTGCCTTGCCTGGATGCGGCATCGCTCGATGATCAAGGACCTGCCGATCCGCGATCATGTCGCGGCCGTGTCCTGCGGTATTGTGAAGGGAGAGGCGGTGCTCGATCTCGATTACGCGGAAGATTCGACGGCCGAGACCGACGCGAACTTCGTGATGACGGGCGCGGGTGGCCTCGTCGAGGTTCAGGCCACGGCCGAGAACGCACCCTTCAGCCAGGATCAGCTCATCGACATGCTGGCTCTCGCGCGGAGCGGCATCGACCGCCTCGTCACCTTACAGAAGGAAGCCGTCGCGAAAAAGCCCTGACGGGTTCCGCAAGGCACCGGACGCGGCCGCAGGGTGTGTCCGGGACCGAAGGTCGGAACGAATGGGTCAACCTGAAATTGATACACGGCGTAGCGCTTCGTCCGCAACGCGGCGGAACCACAGCGCGACCGGAAGGATAGGCCGATGTTGAAGGGACTCGATCCGCTCCTCACGCCCGAGCTTCTCTCGACCCTACGGGCGATGGGCCATGGCGACGAGATCGTCGTCGCGGATGGCAATTACCCGGCCCATTCCGCAGGCCCGCCGGTCATTCGTCTCGACGGGGTGCCGGCCGATACCGCGCTCGACGCGATTCTGTCGGTGATGCCGCTCGACGACTTCGTGTCGGAGGCCGCGTGGTGCATGGCGGTCGTCGGGGAACCCGATGCCGACGCGCCGATCTACGGCGATTTCCGCCAGGCGCTCATCCGCAACGGAGAGCAGCATGTCGCCCTGACCAAGCTCGAACGCTTCGCCTTCTATGCCAAAGCCGCCGATGCTTTCGCGATCGTGGTGACCGGGGAGCGGCGGCTCTATGGCAACGTCATTCTCAAGAAGGGCATCGTAAGACCAAATTAACCATGCCCATAGAACGTGGGTGTCGTAGCCGCCATGCCGCGGTGAAGCGCGGAGGTGCCGACAGGTGACGGCGTCGGGCCCGGTGGTGGATTGTCGATCGGCGGGGTCATGGCGGGGGTGAAGGACCAGACCTCCGTCGACCGTGCGCGGCTCGCGGGGCTCGTGCTGGCGCATGGTTGGCGCAGGCTGAACGAAGCCGCACGCGGCCCGGTGCGCCGGATCGCGACGCGACGGAGCCGAATCCCCGCACGTCTGTTGATCGCGCCGCAGGACATTCGCACCGCAGACCCCACCGTGGCGGCCGATATCTACTCCGGCTACTTCGTCTTCGACGGCAAGGCCATGAACACCCGCGGCGCCTCGCCCTTCGAGATCATGCCGCCCAGCGAGGCCTGGGCGGCGGCGCTGGCTGGCTTCGGCTGGCTCCGGCACCTGCGCGCCGCCGATACCTCCCTGGCCCGGGTCAACGGGCGCGCTCTGGTCAACGACTGGATCGCGGTCGCGGGCCGGCCGAAGGCCGTGCCGGCCTGGCGTCCCGAGGTCGTGGCTCGCCGGCTCCTCGCGTGGCTCAGCCAATCGCCGTTGATCCTCGACGGTGCGGATGCCGCGTTCTACCGCAGGTTCATGCGCAGCCTCGCGCGTCAGACCGATTATCTGAAGGCTTGCCTGCATCGCGATCTGGACGGCAGCGCGAGACTCGTCGCCATCGTGGCGCTCGCCGAGGTGGCGCTTTGCGCCGAAGGCCTGCCCCGGTTGCTGCGTCGGGCGTCGCGTTTGCTCGCCGACGAACTCGGACGCCAGATCCTGGCCGACGGGGGCCATGTCGGCCGGAATCCGGGCCTCATCCTGGAACTGCTGCTGGACCTCCTGCCACTTCGCCAATCCTATGCGGCCCGGGGAGTGGCGGTCCCGCCTGCTCTGCTCAACGCCATCGATCGCATGATGCCGATGGTGAGAACCTTCCGGCTCGGCGACGGCTCGTTGGCCGCTTTCAACGGCATGGGGGTGACGCGGCCCGACATGCTCGCAACCGTTCTGGCCCACGACGACGCCCGTGGGCTGCCTGTCGAGAACGCGCCCTATTCGGGTTACCAGCGCCTCGAATCCGGCGGGGTCGTCCTCGTGGTCGACGCGGGCGGGCCGCCGCCGCCCGCCTTCGCCCGGACCGCTCATGCAGGAACGTTGGCGTTCGAACTTTCGATCGGTTCGCAGAGGATGGTCCTGAACTGCGGGGCGGCACCCCCGGGCCAGCCGGCGGCGCTCGCGGCGTCCCGAGCCACGGCCGCGCATTCGACCCTGGTCCTCGCCGACGCGTCGTCCGGGCGCTTCGTGGCCGGCGGCCGGCTCGGGGGGATGCTCTATGCCGGGCCGCGCAGTGTGACGGTCAGCCGGAACGACCTTCCCGACCACCTTCTCCTCGACCTGTCGCACGATGGCTACGCACGACGGTTCGGCTATGTCCACCATCGTCGCCTGGGTCTCGCCATCGCGGGCCATCACGTGGCGGGGGAAGACCGCCTGGTTCCGGTGAACGCAGGTCGCAAGAAGCGGCAGCGCCTGCCTTTCGCGATCCGCTTCCATCTTCACCACGCCCTGCGGGCGGCAGCCGCGGCAGACGGAACCGCGGTGCGGATCGCTTTTCCGAGCGGCGAAACCTGGCTCTTCGAAGCTCACGGGATGCCGGTTTCGATCGAGGAAAGCATTTTTTTCGCCAACGCCGAAGGTCCGCGCCGCATCGATCAGATCGTCATTCATGGCCACGTGCCGGACGTCTCGGCGGTGACGTGGTCGATTTCCAGGGAGGATCCGGCCGGGCAGGAGACATGACGCGCCCGTGTCTCCAGCCACGGCCAGGCACCCGCCTGCGGTGGGTGCGGCTATCGCAGCACCGTCGAGGCGTGCTAATCGCGCCCGGACCTTCGATTCTCGGGACTCTGACCAGCATGGCAAGCGACCTGCGCCGCATCGAACGCGCGCTTCTCTCGGTTTCGGACAAGACCGGGCTGGTCGAATTCGCGCGATACCTGCACGGTCGGGGCGTTGCGCTGATCTCGACGGGTGGAACGCGCGACGCCTTGGCGGCGGCCGGCCTGCCCGTAACGGAAGTCGCCGACCTGACCGGCTTTCCCGAACTGATGGACGGCCGGCTGAAGACGCTTCACCCGTTGGTCCATGGCGGGCTGCTCGCGATCCGCGAAAATCCGAGCCACGAGGCCGCCATGCTGGCCCACAATATCGTGCCGATCGATCTCCTGGTGGTGAACCTCTATCCGTTCGAGGCCACGGTGGCGCGCGGCGGGTCTCCGGAGGACTGTATCGAGAATATCGACGTCGGCGGACCCGCCATGATCCGGGGCGCCGCCAAGAACCACGGCGATGTGGCCGTAGTGGTGGACGTCGGCGACTACGACGCCCTCCGGACCGAAATGGAACATCACGATGGGCGGACCGGTATCGTGTTTCGGCGCGCGCTGGCCCAGAAGGCCTATGCCCGTACGGCCGCTTACGATGCCCTCATCGCGAACCACCTCGCCGACGTGGCCTTCGACGGGCCGCCCCGGTATCGCGCCCTCGGCGGAACCCTGGCCGAGCCGCTGCGCTATGGCGAGAACCCTCACCAATCCGCAGCCTTCTATCGAAGCCTCGATCCTCGGCCCGGAGTCGGAACGGCCCGCCTGATGCAAGGCAAGGCCCTGTCCTTCAACAATATCGGGGACGCCGACGCGGCTTTCGAACTCGTGGCCGAGTTCGATCCGGGCGGGTCGGCGGCCGTAGCGATCATCAAACACGCCAATCCCTGCGGGGTCGGCACCGGTAGAAATCTGGCCGAGGCCTACCGTCGGGCCTTGCGGTGCGATCCCGTCTCGGCCTTCGGTGGCGTCGTCGCCTGCAACGGGCGCATCGACCGTGACCTCGCGACGGAACTCGCTAAGATCTTCACCGAAGCCATCATCGCTCCCGAGGCGGACGACGCAGCCCTCGAGATCCTGGCCGTAAAGAAGAACCTGCGTCTTCTCTTGACGGGCCGATTGCCCGACCGTCGGGCGCCCGGTACCCTCTGGCGCAGCGTCGCCGGCGGCTTTCTGGTGCAGGATCGGGATGCCGCGACGGTGGACGACGTCGACCTCAAGGTCGTGACGAAGCGCGCCCCCACGCGTGAGGAACTCGACGATCTTCGGTTCGGCTTCAGGGTCGTCAAGCACGTGCGGTCGAATGCCATCGTGTTGGCCAAGGCCGGCGCGACCGTCGGTATCGGAGCCGGGCAGATGAGCCGCGTGGACTCCGTTCGCACGGCCGTGTGGAAGGCCGAGGAGGCCGCGAAGGCGGCCGGGCAACCAGGATCCCTGGCGCACGGGTCGGTCCTGGCGTCCGACGCCTTCTTCCCCTTCGCCGACGGGCTGGAAGCCGCCGTCGCGGCCGGCGTCACGGCGGTGATCCAGCCCGGCGGTTCGCTCCGCGACGCCGAGGTCGTCGCTGCGGCCGATGCGGCGGGCGTCGCCATGGTGTTCACCGGTACACGGCACTTCAAACATTGATGGTCGCGGTCGAGACCCGGTCGGGCCGTATCCGCGGCGTGAGGACCGCGGCCCGCGTGCTGTTCTGGCTCGTGCTGCTCTTCATCGCGTTCGTGACCCTGTCCCCGATCGAACTTCGGCCCGAAACGGAGTTGCCGGCGCATGTCGAACGTCTCGTCGCGTTCGCCACGGTTGGGGCTCTCGCGATGGTGGCCTATCCCGAGCGCCGCCTTCGCTGGTTCTGGGCGCTCATCGTGGCCGCGGCTCTGCTCGAGGCAGGGCAACACCTCGTTGCCGGACGCCATGGCCGCATCATCGATTTCGACGTCAAGGCCGTAGGAACTCTGGTGGGTTGTTGCGCGGTGCTCACGATCGAAGGTGTCGGCCGAAAGTTCGGGACGAGGCGGCAGCTTTAAGGGCGCTGCTCGATCGCTGTCGAGCCTCGTGTCGATTGCCCGAAAGGCAGTACGGGGCGGCGCCCTACATGTGCTGGCCGCCGTTGATCGAGAGGGTCGAGCCGGTCACGAAGGAGGCATCGTCCGACGCCAGATAGGCGACGGCCTTGCCGATCTCTTCGGGAAGCCCGAGCCGGCCGACCGGGATCTGCGGCAGGATCTTGGCCTTGAGCACCTCCGGCGCGATCGCCTGCACCATCTCGGTCCCGATATAGCCGGGGCAGATGGCATTGACCGTGATGCCCTTGTTGGCGCTCTCCTGGGCCAGAGCCTTGACGAAGCCGATGTCGCCCGCCTTGGCGGCGGAATAGTTGACCTGGCCCATCTGACCCTTCTGTCCATTGATCGACGAGATCACGATGACGCGGCCCCAGGAGCGCGCCCGCATGCCGTCGATCACCGGCCGGGTCATGTTGAACAACGAATCGAGGTTCGTGGTCAGCACCGCGCGCCATTGCTGCTGGGTCATCTTGTGGAAGAAGCCGTCGCGCGTGATGCCGGCATTGTTGACCAGGATGTCGATGGGCCCGATGTCCGCCTCGACCTGTTTCACGCCTTCCGTGCAGGCTTCGAAGTCGCCCACATCCCATTTGAAGGTCGGAACGCCGGTCTCGCTCCTGAATTTCGCGGCCGCTTCGTCGTTGCCGGCGTAATTGGCCGCGACCGTGACTCCAGCCTCGCGAAGCGCCCTCGAGATCGCCCCCCCGATGCCGCGCGTGCCACCCGTGACCAATGCAATCCGTGCCATCCGATCCTCCCCGTCGCGAAGTCTTTGTCGACTTCCAATCTGTTCGTGGCCGGAGAGGTTCTATCAGTCCAGTTCCGATCGAGCAAAAACGCAATGCAGCATAGAGCGGGCCCGTGTTGTTGCATTGCACTCAACGACAGCGTTAGCGCTCAGCGCCAGCGGTCCGCTGCCGCGTCGTCGGACGCCTTCGCGGCGACCCAACCCCCATGCTGCTCCGAAGCCCGATGGTGGTTCCGCTTCCAGAACGGCGCGTGCGTCTTCAGGTAATCCATGAGGAAATCGGCGGCCGCGAAAGCGGCGGCGCGATGCATCGAGGCCGTCGCCACGAAGACGATGTTCTGCCCGGGTTCGATCAGGCCGTAGCGGTGGATCACCCGGCAGCCCTGCAGAGGCCAGCGACCCTCCGCCTCCGTGGCGACCCGTCCGATCTCCGCCTCGGCCATGCCGGGATAGTGTTCGATCTCGAGGGCCTCGAGGGTCCCGCCGTCGTCGCGGCAACGACCCGAGAAGGTCACGACGGCACCGATATCCCTGCGACCCTGGACCAGAGCTGCGATTTCGGCTGCCGCGTCGAAATCGTTCGCCTGGACCGAGATGCGGGCCACCTCAGCCGCCCGTCATGGGAGGAAAGAACGCGACCTCGCCGGCTCCCGAAAACTCCGTGTCGTGCTTGGCATGGACGCGATCGATCGCCGTGCGGATCACGGTCGGATTCTCGAACGCGTAGGCATAGCCTTCACCACGGCCGGCCAGCCAGCCCATGAGCTGGCCGAGGGTCCGCACCTCGGGCGGCGGGGAGAGGTCTTCTTCGGCGGTGCCGATCCGTTCGCGCACCCAGGCGAAATAAAGCGCTTTCAAGACTCACTCCGCGATCGGTCGAAACCCGGCCTTCATATAGTCCCACCCGGTGTAGAGCGTCAGGACGGCCGCGACCCAGAGGAGCACCAAGCCGATGTCGACGGTGCCGGGAATGAGCGTCTCGCCGGCCGGGCCTGCGATCAGGAAGCCGATGGCGACGAGCTGGAGGGTGGTCTTCCATTTGGCCACCGTACTGACCGGCACCGAGACCCGCAGTTCGGCCAGGAACTCGCGCAGGCCCGAGACCAGGATTTCGCGGCACAGGATCACGATCGCGGCCCAGATCGAATATCCGGTGATCGATCGATCCGCCACCAGCATCAGGAGCGACGCCGCGACGAGTAGCTTGTCGGCGATCGGGTCGAGCATACGGCCGAGCGACGACTGCTGCTGCCACACCCGGGCCAGGTAGCCGTCGAAGAAGTCCGTGATCCCGGCGATGACGAAGACCGCCAGGGCGAGCCACCGCATCGCGAACTCGTCCGGCGCGAACAGGCACGCCGCGACGAACGGCACCGCCACCATGCGGCCGTAAGTCAGAAGGTTCGGCAACTGCCATTGCCGTTCGCGTTCGATGGTCGACAGGGCCATGCCCGAGAGGGAGCATGAGCGGGGGTTCGGCGTCAAGGGAGGCGCGGTCGCGTGAGGCAGATAGAGACGCGCGAGCCTCGCGCCGGTCGGCCGAAGGTCCGGGCCGTCGGCCCTGACGAGACGCCCGGCCTCGTGTTCGGCGCTGCCCGATCAAGCCGTTATGCAGTTCCAAAACCTACAAAGACGCGTCAGTTCCCCTTCTCATTGAAATGATCATAGATTCGCTTGGCCGTCGCGGCATTGACGCCCGGAACTTTTTCGAGGTCGCCGAGCGTGGCGCGCGAGATCGCTTTGGCGGTGCCGAACGCGTGCAGCAATGCGCGCTTGCGTGCCGGGCCGATGCCCGAGACTTCGTCGAGCGGCGAGCGCGTGATGTCCTTCTTGCGCCGGGCCCGATGCGTGCCGATCGCGAAGCGATGGGCTTCGTCCCTGAGCCTTTGAACGAAATACAGGGCGGGGTCGCGTTCGTGCAGCTTGAAGGGCTCGCGCCCCGCCGCAAAGAAGGTTTCGCGGCCGGCGTTGCGCTCCGGTCCTTTGGCGATGCCCACCAGTGCTACGCCATTGGGCACCCCGCCCGGCCCGAATGCCATGGGGACCCCGAGCTCCGCCATGATGTCGCGAACGGCATCGAGCTGGCCCTTGCCGCCGTCGATCAGCAGGAGATCGGGCCAGGGGGAGCCATCGTCGAAATCCGCCGCGCCGGAAACGTCATCGATCACGTCGGCGTCTTCGGCACCGGAGTCCGGCATCGCGAGGTCCAGCGCCTCGGGCGGCATGTCGGCCCCCGCGAACGCCTCGCCCTGCACCGCACCGTCATCTGCAGCGGCGGCCAGCATCGCGCCGTCATGCCGTGCCGCACCCAGCCTCGGTTCGTCGTCTGCCGATGCAGCCAGCAGGAGTGCGTCGTCTGCTGACGCAGCCGCGAGGGCATCGTCCACCGCGGAGCCGCGCGACTCGCGCAAAAGCCGCGCGAAGCGTCGGCGCAGCATCTGGCGCATCATGCCGTAGTCGTCGCCCGGCGTGACGTCCTTCATGTTGAAGGTGCGGTACTGGGTCTTCAGGAAGCCCGACGGACCCGCCACGATCATGGCTCCGACCGCGTTGGTCCCCATGATGTGGGAATTGTCGTAGACCTCAACCCGGCGCAGCGCGCGGTCGAGGCCGAACGCCGCCGCCAGGCCGGCCAGCAATTTTTCCTGGCTCGCGGTTTCGGCGAGCTTGCGGGCCAAAGCCTGTTTGCCATTGGCCGCCGCCCCCTCGACGAGATCCCGCTTCTCGCCCCGTTGCGGCACCGCCAATTCGACGGCATGGCCGGACCGCTCTGCCAAGGCTTGCGACAGGATGGCGCGGTTCTCGACCTCGTGCGACAGGAGCACCAGCCGGGGCGGTGGCTTGTCGACGTAGAATTGCACGAGGAAACTGTCCAGAACCTCGTTGGCCGACAGGCTGCGGTCGGCGCGCGGATAGTAGGTGCGGTTGCCCCAGTTCTGGAAGGTGCGGAAGAAGAACACCTCGATCGCGAATTGCCCGGCCTCCTGCACCACCGCGAACACATCCGCCTCCTCGACGCTTTTCGGGTTGATGCCCTGCTCGCCTTGGACGGCCGAGAGCGCCGCGATGCGGTCGCGCAGTCGCGCGGCGCGTTCGAACTCCATGACCTCGGCGGCCTGCATCATCTCGCCCGCCAGCCTGTCGCGGACGGCGCGGCTCTTGCCGGCGAGAAAATCCCGCGCTTCGCCGACCAGCTCTCCGTAGGCCTCCCGGCTCACCTCACCCGTGCAGGGACCCGAACAACGCTTGATCTGGTAGAGCAGGCAGGGCCGCGTGCGGTTGTCGTAGTAGCTGTCCGAACAGGACCTGAGCAGGAAGGCGCGCTGCAAGGCGTTGAGCGTCCGGTTCACGGCCCAGACGCTGGCGAAAGGGCCGTAATAATCGCCTTTGCGGTTGCGGGCCCCACGGTGCTTGGTGATCTGCGGCGCCTTGGGGTCGGCCGTCACGAGGATGTAGGGAAACGACTTGTCGTCCCGCATCACGACGTTGAAGCGCGGTCGCATCTGCTTGATGTAATTGGCTTCGAGCAGCAGCGCCTCGGTTTCGGTCGCGGTCGACACGAAAACCATGGAATGCGTGAGCGAGATCATCTGGGCGATGCGGCGCGAATGGCCTGTGGCCCGAATGTAGCTCGCGACGCGACGCTTCAGGCTCTTGGCCTTGCCGACGTAGAGAACCTCCCCGTCCTCGGCCAGCATGCGGTAGACGCCGGGACCCAGCGGCAGCGTCGCCCAATGACGGCGGATGGCCGCCGCGCCCTGACGCACCGAAGCAGGAGCCGCGCTGTCGTCGCCGAGTCCGAGCTCGATGCCGGAATCGGCTTCGTCGACATCGTCGTGGTCCAGCGGCTCCTCGTCGGGTGCGACGTGCCGGTCCGATGCGTCGTGGTCGGGTCGATATCGGGCGCGCGTCATGGCGCCTATCTAACCCCGGAAGGCGCCGGCGGGAAGATCGCAGCCCGACGCGCGAGGTCCTCGCCGAGGCTGTCGTCAAGCACCGCGCGGCTTGCCGGGACTTCAGAACATCGCTACCTCGATCCGGGCATCACGGCAGCGCTAGCGCTTTGAAGCCCAAAACCTTGGCCGCCGTCGGTCTCATCCTGCATGCGGTTCCATCCCCGGCATGCGTCAGCCGGAGTACGGCATGGTCCCCATGAACCGACGTGCCATCGTGGCCGGCATCGCGGCCGGGTTGGCCGAGGCGCTCGCCACACCGCTCCTCGCGCAGACCGCCGGAGAACCGCCCGTGAATCACTTCGGCTTCGAGGATGTGTTGAAGCGGGCCCGCGAACTCGGGACGGCGCCCTTCGAGGCCAACCCACCGCCGCTGCCGGAACCCTTGGCCAAACTCGATTTCGATGCCTGGCGCGACATCCGGTTCCGCCGCGAAAAGGCGCTGCTCGGAACGGAAGGCGGCCCGTTCCGCCTCGAGATGTTCCATCTCGGCCATCTCTATCCCCAGCCGGTTACGGTCAACATCATCCGCGAGGGCATCGCGACACCGGTGCCCTATGCGGCGAGCCTGTTCGACTACGGCCGCAACGTCATCGAAAAGCCGCTGCCGCTGAACCTCGGCTTCGCGGGGTTCCGGCTTCTCTATCCCTTGAATCGACCCGATATGCTCGACGAGGTCGCGGCTTTCCTCGGAGCCAGCTATTTCCGCTTTCTCGGCCGCAAGCAGCGCTACGGCATCTCGGCCCGCGGCCTCGCGGTGGGAGCCGGGACGCCGGGCGAGGAGTTTCCATTCTTTCGGGAGTTCTGGATCGAGACGCCGGGTCCCGCGGCCGAGCGGGTGACGATCTACGGCCTGCTCGATGGCGCGTCCGTCACGGGCGCCTACCGGATCGATCTCTACCCTGCGGCCGAAAGCGTCATGGAAGTCTCGGCGACGCTGTTCCCGCGCCATCCCGGCTTCAAGCTCGGGCTCGCGCCGCTGACCTCCATGTTCTTCACGAGCCAGAACGACCGACGCTTCTCCGACGATTTCCGGCCGGAACTGCATGACTCGGATGGCCTGCTGATCCATTCGGCGACCGGCGAGTGGATCTGGCGCCCGCTGCGCAACCCGCTGGAGCCGGAAGTCTCGGCCTTTCTCGACAAGGGGATCCAGGGCTTCGGCCTGATGCAGCGCGACCGGGTGTTCGAGGATTACCAGGACCTCGACCTCGCCTATGAATTGCGCCCGAGCTACTGGATCGAGCCCAAAGGCAATTGGGGCGAAGGCCGGGTGGAACTCGTCGAGCTGCCGACACAGGACGAGACCAACGACAACATCGTGGCGTCCTGGGTGCCCAACGAGCCGGTCGAGGCCGGGAAATCCATTCCCCTGGCCTACACCATCACGGCAAGCCTGATGCCGTCGCGCCTGTCGCCCGGCGGCCGCGTGCTCAAGACCTACCAGACCCAGGCCCGTGCTCTCGGGTCGAAAGAGGTGGCGCAGCCGGGGTCTCGCCGCTTCATCATCGATTTCTCGGGCGGCGACCTCGCCTATTATGCGTCGGACCCTTCGCTCGTCGAAGTCGTTCCCACCTCGACCAATGGCAAGATCACCCGGTCGTTCCTGGTCCCGAACCCGCACATCAACGGCTTTCGGGCCGCGATCGACGTGGCGCTGCCGCCCGGTCAGACGACCGATCTGCGCGCCTTTCTGAAATCCGGCAACCGCGCCCTGACCGAGACCTGGACCTTCCCGTGGAAGGCGCCGTGAGGGAATTTCCCGGGATGACGGCTTGCGCTTAGGTTACGGTTTCGTTCCGGACGAGCGCCGAGCCGTCAGCCTCAGCGCCGCTCCTCACCGAGGTCGAGCGAGGCGCCGGCCGCACTGCCGGCCTCGAAGGCGCCCGGCGCCACCATGCGCCGCGACGCCCGCGCCTGCCGCAAGCCGAGGCCGAGCTTGGCGAAGGCCTCGTCCACCACGGAAGTCTTCATCACCGCCAGGTCGCGCCCGGTGCTGCGGTGTCGTGCGTCGCGGGCCTCCTTCATGGCCTGGAGCTTGTCGGCGATGGAGGTCACCATGCCGAACGCGAAGGAGCTGTTCACGAGGTGTCGTTCCTTGTGATGAAAGCGGAGGTACTCGCGGCTCGTCTTGTAGCGCCCGAGTTCGGAGCGGACGGCCGTGTCGATGACCTCCGCCAAGTCCCGCGCCGCCGCGATATCCTCCGGCATGCCGTAGAACACGAAGCTGATCGCTCCCGCGAGGTCTTTCTCGCGCCAGACCATGCAGTCGCAGAAATGCGCGATCGCGGCCACGCAGGCATCCAGTGGGATGCGCTTGTTGCGGCGCGTCTCGAAAACGAGCCGCTCGCACGGGGAGGCCCGCATCTCGACGTCGCTCATCGACAGCGCATGGCGGTCGAGCAGTTCCGCCACCTTCGTGGCGGCCGACAGCGCCTCCTCTTCGGTGCAGCCGTTGAGGATGGTCTTGGCCCGCAAGGCCGCGATGCGGTCCATCACCTTCTCGCGTTCCGTCGGCATCGCTTGCTCCACCGATCCGCGCCACGCGCTTGGTCGACACGGATGGAGCACAGCCCATGACGGATGTCACCCGTGCTCCGCGCAGCTCACGTCGCTTGCCTGCGATTGCAAAGTGAGGGACCCTCTGTCTGACGGGCGGCTCGGGTGAGACGGCCGAAGGCATGGCTTCTGTCGCTTTGGCAGGCGTCGAAAGGTTCGAGCGTGGCGCGGATCGTGGTCATCGGCAATGCAGGTGGCGGCAAGTCGACCCTGTCCCGCGCCATCGCGACGGCCCGGCACCTGGCGCATCACGAGGTGGATCGCTGGCTGTGGCGGCCCGGCTGGCAGCCGACCCCCAAGCTCAGCTACGACGCCGACCACGCCAAGGCGATTGCGGGCGATGCCTGGGTGATCGACGGGTTGGGCCGGCAGGAGTCGATCGCACCGCGCTTCGCCCGTGCCACCGCCATCGTGCTGGTCGACATGCCGCTCTGGACCCACTACTGGCTGGCGGCCGAACGGCAGATCGCCTGGGCCAAGGGCGAAATCCGGCACGCGCCGGGCGCGATCGACACCCTGCCGCCGACCGAGGCCCTGTTCAGGACCATGTGGGAGGTCGATCAGGGCTGGATGCCCATGGTCCGAGAGCTCTGTCGGCGGTCAGAACGGAGCGGTGCCACGCTGTATCGGTTGGGAACGATCGCGGCGCTGAACGGCTTTGCCGAGCATTTCGCCCAGCACCATCCGTCGACGCCCGCGTTTCGCCCCGCCGGAGCGCATTGAATTCGTCGGTCGGGGCAAACGCACGAGCGGGAGCAGCGCTTGCGCGATCGGGAGCTGACGATCCATTCCCAGCAACGCCCGCCTGTGGCATGGGAGGGCATGGCCGCCCTCGACCCTTCGCAGATGCGCGCCGCGAGCGCCGACCATCCGGTGCAGTTGGTGCTGGCCGGCCCCGGCGCCGGCAAGACCGCGACCCTGGTGGCACGGTTCCGCCATCTCGTCGACGCGGGCACCGCGCCGCGCCACATCATGGCCGTGACCTTCACCAAGAAGGCCGCCGAGGAGATGCGCGGCCGGATCGCCCGCGCGCTCGACCTCGAGTCAGGCCACGACCTCAGGGTCTACACGTTCCACGGCCTGGCGCTGCGCTGCCTGCAGCGGAACCCGCACCTGGCGGGGCTGCCGGAACGGATCGAGGTGTGGAGCAGCCAGCAGCAGCGCGCGGTCTTCTCGAGCCGCCGCATGTTCTGGAACGACGAAGGCGATATCCTCGACATCATCGCGGGCGCCAAGGAGCAGTTGCTCGATGCGGCGCGCTTCGCGAAAGGCCTCGCCAGCGACGACGAGGTTGGCCGCCGCGCCGCCGATTTCTTCAAGGTGTACGAAGCCGCGCTGCAGCAAGCCGGTGCCATCGATTTTGCCGACATGGTGCCGCTCCTGCTCCGCGCCATGGAGAACCATCCGGATTACGGCCGCTCCATGGCGGCCAATGTCAGGCACCTCCTGGTCGACGAGTTTCAGGACATCAACCTCGGGCAGCACCGGTTGATCGAGCACTTCCGCAGCGGAGGCGTGCATCTCTGGGCCGTCGGCGACGACGACCAGACGCTGTTCACCTTCCGGGCTGCGGACGTGCGTTACACGCTCGACTTCAAGCAGCGAAACCGCGACGCCGTGCTCCACATCCTCGACCGTAATTACCGCTCCTCGCCCGAGATCGTTGCGGGGGCCAAGCGGTTGATCGCCCGCAACACCGCGCGCTTCGCCAAGAACTATGCACCGGCCCATGAGGCCGCGGGAACGCTGGCGATCCGCGCCTATTCCACGGCCGATATCGAGGTCAGGCAGGTCGTGCGCGCCATAGCGAGGCTGATCCGCGACGGGCTCTCGGCCGATCGCATCGCGGTGCTCTACCGGGCCGGCAGTACCGGGCTCGGCTTCCAGGGCGCGCTCGAAGCGCTCGGTATCCCGTTCGACGTGCGGGGCGGCGCGGACCTCTGGCAGAGCGCCGCCGCCAAACTGTTTCTGGGCTCGCTCTTCTACCTCCTCGATGAGGACGATCACCGGGCCATCGAACGGATGGGCTCGGGCAAGCGCGGCGAGACCGCGCGGCGAAAGCTCGATCGGCTCCCCGAGGCGGCGCGCCGCGACTTCTCGATCGCCTGCCGGCATGTCCGTCGCGTTGTGTCCAACATCCTGCCCAAGACCGCGGCCGAGCGGGAGCAGCGCGACTGGGCCGGGCTCTGCGACGCCATCGGGGCGCTGGCGGCCGGCTGCACCTCGCTCGACGACCTCCTGGGCCGGATCGCCGACCAGTCGCGGGCCCTGCGCCGGCCGGCCGAAAATGCCGTCGTGCTCTCGACCATACACTCGGCCAAGGGGCTCGAATGGGAGGCCGTCTTCGTGGTCGGCCTCGAAGAGGGCCTGATGCCGTCGGCCGGAACCGAGATCGAGGAAGAGCGCCGTGTCGCTTACGTGGGAGTGACGCGGGCCAAGCGGATCCTCGGCCTCACCTTTGCGGCCGAGCGCGGGGGCCGAACGGCGCTGCCGTCGCGCTTCATCGCGGAGTTCGCCGGCGACGCCATCGCGGCCGCGCCAGTGGCTACTCCCGGTGCCGACGACGCCCTGCCGCTCGGACCACCCTTCGGACCTCTCGTTCTCGCGGCCCCGGCTCGGACGGTCGCCCGCGATGGTGGCGGCCCGAAGCGGAAGCCGGATCGGCGGTCGACGATGCGGGATCGCGCTTCGGAAGCGCTGCCCTACTCGCCCGATCCGGAGGCCGCGGCCGCGCAATGGACGGCGCGGGACGATGCCAAGCTGCAGGCGAGCTTCGCCGTGGCGCAGAACCTCGACGAGATCTGCGCCGCCACCGGCAAGCCCGCCGAGGCCGTCCTGAACCGGCTGGCCCGCCTGAAGCTCGTGCCCTCGAAATCCGCGGCCCGGACATTGTGGGGATGAAGCTTTACGTCGGACCCGGTCATGACCGGCCGATCCGCTTCCAGTAGAGCAGCGTGCCGGTCAATCCGCCGTGCGGTTTCAGCGCGTAATCCGGGATCTCTCCGGCACGCGTGTAGCCCAGGCCTTCGTAGAGGCCCGCCGCGCCGCCATCCGTCGCCGTGTCGAGGACGAGAAGGCTGCGGTGGCGTCGCATGGCCTCGTCCTCCGCGGCCCGCATCAGCGCCGCCGCGAGGCCGCGGCCGCGATGGCGCAAGCGCGTCATCAGCTTGGCGATCTCGGCCCGGTGCGGCTGGTTCGGCGGACAATCGAGCAGCAGTGTCACGGTCGCGGCCAGGATGTCGCCGTCCCAGGCTCCCAGCACGACCCGCTCGCCGCGCTCGACCGCCGCGAGTGCCGCGTCCCAGAACGCGTCGGCGGCTTCGGGTTCGAGCGGGTGCATGAAGCTCACCGAACCGCCGTTCGCCACGACCTCGACGAGGATCTCTCGCAGCTGTTGCCGGATGTCCGGCGCGGCCTTCAAGGGTCTGATGTCGATCTCGGACAAGTGGCTAACTCCTGGCCAGAACCACGACGTAGAAACAGGGCGCGTCGGTCTCGTTGGCCAGGGTCACATCGGACGGCAGGCCGAAGCCCAGACAATCGCCAGGGCCTAGGACGTGGCGCTGCCCGCCTTCGAGGATGACGAGTTCGCCGGCCCTGACCCACATGGCCTGACGGATCCGCGCGTAGGAGGAGGCCGGCAGAACCACCTTTTGCCCGGCTGGAAGGTCGACCTCGACGATCTCCACCGGATGGTCGGGCCGGGCGAAGACCTGCCGTCGCAGATAGCCCGTCTCCGGGTCCCGCCAGACCGGGCGATCGACGGACCGCCATACCGGTTGGCCGCCTGGATGCCCCTCGGCGCGCAGGAGAAGTCCCGCCAGGGTCAGATCGAACGCTCCGGCCAATCGGACCAGGGTCACGGCCGTGGGACTCGCCTCCTCGCGCTCGACCTTGCTGATCATGGCCTTGGAGACACCCGACCGGGCCGCCAATTCGGCGAGCGACCAGTCCCGCCCTTCGCGTTCGAACCGCAGGTGACGAGCGATGCGGTTCCGAGTTTTGTCTACTATAGTGGACATACGCCTTTATAGAGGACCCCTTTGCGGGAGGCCAGAGAGAAACGAGGTCTTCACGACGGTGACGGAAGATCGGGCAGGGCTGATCCGGGGCTTCGCGACGCCACCCGGGCCCATTCCGGCAAGCCGGGATGGGACCCGGTTCCCCGGAATCGGGAAGGACGACAGCACCAGTTCCCGCCTCTTCGTGTCGAAAGCGATGGCCCTGAGGGCTGACGAGCCGGCCTCGACACAGGCCCGCCGCTGCGGCTAAGAGGGCGCAACAGACCGGCCTCGCCCGGCGGAGAAAATCCCATTATGTTCGACATGCGCAAGCTCGGCCGCACCGGCCTCGAGGTCACGTCCCTGTGCCTCGGTACGATGACCTGGGGGCAGCAGAACACCGAGGCCGAGGGCCACGCCCAGCTCGATCTCGCGACGGAACGCGGCATCAACTTCATCGACACCGCCGAAATGTATTCGATCCCGCCCAGGGCCGAGACGCAAGGCTCGACCGAGCGGATCATCGGCACGTGGCTGAAGGCTCGCGGCGGCCGCGACAAGCTCGTGATCGCCTCGAAGGTGAGCGGACGATCGTCCGCCGCCTGGCTCAGGCCCGACGGCAAGGGCGCACGGCTCGACGAAGCCAATATATACTACGCGGTCGAGCAATCACTGAAGCGGCTGCAGACCGACTACATCGACCTTTACCAGCTGCATTGGCCCGATCGGCAGGTCAGCCTCTTCGGGGCGGGCGGCAACGTGTTCCGGGACATCCCAAAGCCGGACGACGCCGTGCCGATTGAAGATACGCTCGGCGTGTTGGGACGTCTCGTCGAAGCCGGCAAGATCCGTCACGTCGGGCTTTCCAACGAGACCGCCTGGGGCGTGTCGCGCTTCCTGCACGCATCGGACAACGGGCGAGGCCCCCGCGTGGCCTCGATCCAGAACGCCTACAGCCTCGTGAACCGCATCTTCGAGATCGGTCTCGCCGAGTTCGCGCTCCGCGAGGATGTCGGCCTCCTGGCCTACTCGCCGCTGGGCCAGGGCTACCTTACGGGCAAGTACCAGAAGGGCGCGCGGCCGGCTGGGGCGCGTACGACCCTGTTCAACCGCGGCCAACGCTACGAGAAGCCGGGCACGGAAGAGGCCATCGACGCCTATCTGGCGCTGGCGCGCGATGTCGGGATTGACCCGGTGCATCTGGCGCTGGCCTTCGTGACCTCGCGCAAGTTCGTGACCGCGAACATCATCGGGGCAACCAGCATCGCACAGTTGGAGTCCGTCCTCGCCTCGGGCGAGATCACGATCTCGCCCGAACTCGAAGATCGTCTCGACGCGATCCACCAGGTCCACCAGAACCCGGCCCCGTAGAATCTACCTTCCATCGTGAGGGATGACGGTGACGCCGATTGAGAATAGGCAGGACGTTAGGAGACCAGACAATATGAACGACTCGTATTCAACAGGTGCCTCGTCCTGAGCCGGCCGCGGAACGCGGTCGTGTCGAAGGATGCTCCGGTGTCTTCGCTGTCGGCCCTGCGTGCTTCGACACGGCCCTGCGGGCCGGCTCAGCATGAGGACAGGTGAGGGCGTCCGGCCGACCTTGATCGATGGTGTTTCCGACTTCAATGGCACATCGGTACGGTTACGATCTGATGCTATTCCGGTTTCTATTACAACGAGATGCTGGAGCAAGACGTTGCGCAGCCTTGGGCGATACTTCAATCACTTGAAGTGATGCTCTCGGTTAGCACTTTTTCGTAGTCGTCGAACGCGAGCGAGTGAGGTTACCTGGGACCTGCATCAAATCCGAACGGTCTTGACCTCACCCTTGCGAAGCTTCCTGACCCGCACAGCGCTCGCGGCTGCAGGCGGGCGAGCGCGGCATCATGCGCAGTGTGAATGGTGGCCATCCGTTCGGCTGCGTCCGGCGCTCTGCCGAGGTCAGCCGAAGCGTCGGTCTCTTCTACGAACCGTTGTAGGGTCTGGTCTCGTGTCAAGGTCGCGCTTACAGAGGTGCGCCTCCGATGAATCAGAATAAGCGTCCCGTGGTGAACGGAAAAGTAGGGATGCCTCCTCGCCCGGCCATCTCAACCACCTTCCAGGCGGCACCGTTCCTCCGCCCAACAGAGAGGAGGCTTCGCCGCCTACTCCGCCGCCACCGCCATCGCGGGGACGCCCGGCACGTAGTTGAGGATCGGACCGAGCCAGCGCTCGACCTCGTCGACCGGCATGCCCTTGCGGATCGCATAATCCTCGACCTGGTCGCGCTCCACCTTGGCGACCCCGAAGTAATGCGCCTCGGGATGCGCGAGGTAGAGGCCCGATACGGACGAGCCGGGCCACATGGCGAAGCTTTCCGTCAGCCTGACGCCGATCCGTGCCTCGGCGTCGAGCAGGCGGAACAGCGTCTCCTTTTCCGTATGATCGGGCTGCGACGGGTAGCCGGGAGCCGGACGGATGCCGCGGTAGGGTTCCCCGATCAGCTCGTCGGGCCCGAAGGTCTCGTCGGGCGCGTAGCCCCAAAGCTCCTTGCGCACGCGCTGGTGCAGGGCTTCGGCAAAGGCCTCGGCGAAGCGATCCGCCAGCGCCTTGACCATGATGGACGCGTAATCGTCGTTGGCGCGGGCGAAGCGTTCGGAGATCACTTCCTCTTCGGCACCGGCCGTCACCACGAAGCCGCCGACGTAGTCGCCGAGGCTCGTCTCGGCCGGAGCCACGAAGTCACCCAGCGCCAGGCTGGCCCGGCCGCCGCCTTTGCTCAGCTGCTGGCGGAGCGTGAAGAACGTCGCGAGCTCGTCCGTCCGCGCCTCGTCGGTGAAGAGCCGGATGTCGTCGCCGACCGCGGACGCGGGCCAGAAGCCGACGATCGCCTTCGGCTTGAACCAGCCTTCGGCGATGATCTTGGCCAGCATGGCCTGGGCGTCCTCGAACAGCTGCCGGGCCGCGGGTCCCTGCGTCTCGTGGTCGAGGATCGCAGGGTAGCGGCCCTTCAGCTCCCAGGTCTGGAAGAAGGGTGTCCAATCGATGTAGCGGGCGAGGCTCGCGAGATCATGGTCTTCGATCACACGCGTGCCGAGAAAGCTCGGGATCGGCGGTGCATAGGCGGCCCAGTCGACCTTGTGCCGGTTGGCGCGCGCCTTGGCCAAGGGGAAGCGCTGCTTGTCGGCCTCGCTCCTCGCATGGGCATCCGCGACCTTGCGGTACTCCGCCCTGGTCCTGGCCACGAACTCCGCCCGGTTCTCCGGCGACAGCAGGTTCGACACCACGCCGACGGCCCGGCTCGCATCCGTCACATAGACGGCTTGGCCCCGGGCGTATTTCGGATGGACCTTGACGGCCGTATGGACGCGGCTCGTCGTGGCGCCGCCGATGAGCAGCGGCACGTCGAACCCCTCGCGCTCCATCTCGGCCGCGACATGGACCATCTCGTCGAGGGAAGGCGTGATCAGGCCAGAAAGCCCGATGATGTCGACCTTCCTCTCCTTGGCGACCTGCAGGATCTTGGCGGCCGGCACCATCACACCGAGGTCGATCACCTCGTAGTTGTTGCAGGCCAGCACCACGCCGACGATGTTCTTGCCGATGTCATGGACGTCGCCCTTGACGGTTGCCATCAGGATGCGCCCGGCCGCCTGACGTTCGCCGTCGCCGCCATTGGCGAGCTTCTCGGCGTCCATGAAGGGCAGCAGGATCGCGACCGCCTGCTTCATGACGCGGGCCGATTTCACGACCTGGGGCAGGAACATCTTGCCGGCGCCGAAAAGGTCGCCGACGATGTTCATGCCGGCCATCAGCGGCCCTTCGATGACGTGCAGCGGGCGCTCGGCCGCGAGCCGGGCTTCCTCGACATCGACGTCGATGTAGTCCGTGATGCCGTTGACGAGCGCATGCGCGAGCCGCTTGTCGACCGGCTGCTCGCGCCAGGAGAGATCCTGCGCCTTGGCCTCGACGCCGCCCTTGCCGCGATAGCGCTCGGCCAGGGCCAGCAGCCGCTCCGTGCCGTCGGACCGGCGGTTGAGAACGACGTCCTCGCAGGCGTCGCGCAGCTCGGCGTCGATCGTCTCGTAGATCGCGAGCTGGCCCGCGTTGACGATCCCCATGTCCATCCCGGCCTGGATGGCATGGTAGAGGAACACGGCGTGCATGGCCTCGCGCACCGGTTCGTTGCCGCGGAACGAGAAGGAGAGGTTCGACACGCCGCCCGAGATATGGGCATGCGGCAGGGTCGTGCGGATCTGCCGGGTCGCCTCGATGAAGGCGACGCCGTAGCCGTCATGCTCCTCGATCCCGGTCGCGACCGCGAAGACGTTCGGATCGAACACGATGTCCTCGGGCGGGAAGCCGGCCTTGTCGACCAGCAGCCGGTAGGCGCGGGTGCAGATCGCGACCTTGCGGGCCAAGCTGTCCGCTTGGCCTTCTTCGTCGAACGCCATCACGACCACGGCCGCGCCGTAGGCGCGCACGAGCTTCGCGGCTTTGAGAAAGGCTTCCTCACCTTCCTTCATCGAGATGGAGTTCACGAGCGGCTTGCCCTGAACGCATTTCAGGCCCGCCTCGATGATCGAGAACTTCGACGAATCGATCATCACCGGCACGCGGGCGATGTCGGGCTCGGCCGCGACGAGGTTGAGGAACTCGACCATGGCCTTTTCGGAATCGATCAGGCCTTCGTCCATGTTGATGTCGATGATCTGGGCGCCGTTGGCCACCTGATCGCGCGCCACATCGAGCGCGGCCGCGAAATCCGCGTTGGTGATCAGCTTGCGGAAGCGCGCCGAGCCCGTGACGTTCGTCCGCTCGCCGACGTTCACGAACGGGATATCGGGCGTCAGCACGAAGGGCTCGAGACCCGAAAGACGCATCTGCGGGGCGATCTCGGGGATGGCGCGGGGGCGCTTGCCGGCCACCGCCGCCGCGATCGCCCGGATGTGCTCCGGCGTCGAGCCGCAGCAGCCGCCCACGATGTTGACGAGCCCCTCGTCGGCGAAGCCGGCGATCTGGGCCGCCATGTCGTCGGGGCTCTCGTCGTACTGGCCGAACTCGTTGGGCAGGCCGGCATTGGGATAGGCGCACACGAAGGTGTCGGCGGCGCCCGAGAGTTCGGCCAGATGCGCCCGCATGGCGGCCGCGCCGAGCGCGCAATTGAGCCCGATCGTGAAGGGACGGGCGTGGCGCAGCGAATACCAGAAGGCCGTGGGGGTCTGGCCCGAAAGGGTACGGCCCGAGAGGTCCGTGATCGTGCCCGAGATCATCACGGGCAACCGGATGGCCTTCTCCTCGAACACCTGCTCGGTGGCGAAGACAGCCGCCTTGGCATTGAGCGTATCGAAGATCGTCTCGATCAGGATGATGTCGGCCCCGCCGTCGATCAGCCCGCGAAGCTGCTCCGCATAGGCCGCGCGGAGGTCGTCGAACGAGACGGCGCGAAACCCGGGATTGTTGACGTCGGGCGAAATCGAGGCGGTGCGGTTGGTCGGTCCCAAGGCGCCGGCGACGAAACGACGGCGCCCGTCCTGCTGTTCGGCCTTGAGGCAGGCGCGCTTGGCGAGACGCGCGCCGTCCCGGTTGAGGTCGTAGACCGCGTCCTGCATGCCGTAATCGGCCTGGGCGATCGTGGTCGAGGAGAACGTGTTGGTCTCGATGATGTCGGCGCCGGCCAGCGCATAGGCCAGGTGGATGGCCTCGATGGCATCGGGCTGGGTGAGCGTCAGGAGGTCGTTGTTGCCCTGCAGGTGACACTCGCAACCGATGAAGCGCTGCCCCCGAAAATGAGTTTCGTCGAAGCCGAGCCCCTGGATCTGCGTGCCCATGGCGCCGTCGAGGATCAGGATACGCTCGCGGGCCGCAGCCTGCAGAGCCGCGGCGATCTCTTCGCCATCGCGCGTCGGCCGCGTCTCGCCGAACAGCGTTTCGATATCCTGGCCCATGCTCACCCCTGCCAATGCCGACATGCTGATATAAACATATTTTTATGTCGTGCAACATAGCCGACCTGCACCGCGCGGTGCTTCAGTTGTTGCTAGACACAGTCCGGCACGAAAAAGCGAGCATCATCATCGGCCCGAGCCGATCTCGCCGGCTGCGGTGGCGCGATCGCTTAGGCGTGTCCTACGTCGCGGACACGCCTAAGCGACGGGCGAGCCGGCTCGTGCCGGCGCACAGGCTGTGGGCTGTTTCAGATCAGATCGTTCAGGATCGCGTGTTCTTCGGCGGCATGTCGCGCCTCTTCGATCAGCTGCAGCGGGCTGTTCACGAGCAGATCCCGAGCTCTGTTTTCGAGGCGGGGTGGTCTTCGCGTCGCCTGGAGCTCGGCGATCGGGAACGTGAAACGGCGCCCCTCCGGGTTCGTGACTTCGAGGTGGTCAGGGTCGATGCCGACGACCTTGCAGCGCAGAGGCTCTTCCGTACGAGACATCATCAGCTTTGATCCCTATTGCGAGGGAAGTGCGCCGAAGGTCTGCTGCGTCCAACGCGAGGCCGTGTCGACCGCGATATCGAGCTTGCGGCCGTGCTCCGCCGCTGCCTGGCTGTCGCGCCACACGGGCGGCCTCAATGTCAGATGCAGGTCTTCGGTCGACGTGATGACGAACGGGAAGACGTCACCATCGGGGCTGACGACCGTGACTTCGGCACCTATGCCCTTCACAGACCATTCGATCATGCATCACCTCGTCGACGACTACGAAGCCACAGATCACGCTGGCATGCGGGCGGGGGTAGGGCATCTTCGTGTCGGCCTCGTCACAGTGCCTAACGGATCGTTAACGAAACTCTCGCGAGCCCGGCGACGTCCTCGACCAACCCGTCCAACAACGCCGATCAACGCTGCGCAGGATGCGAGCCGAACATGTCCAGAGTGTCGTCGACGCTTGAATTCGTGCTCGTTCTGCCTCACGACTCAAGAGATGTGGGGCAGGGGAAGGCCATGAGCGAAGAACGTCTCGGTCGCTTGTCTTGGCGGCAGCATCTCGTCGCCTTGGCGGCGATCGCCATTCTCGTAACGGCCTTGACGGTCTTTCTCAGTCGAAATCAGATGTCGTGCCATGCGGGCTACAGCCTGCAGAATGCCGGTCAGAGCTGGGTCTGTATGGAGGATGTGGGCACGCGCTAGTGCCTCGACTCGACGGAAGGTACACTTCCCATTCGAGATGAACCGATGCACCGTCTCTAAGCTGGTCGGCCGACTGGTCCAAATGGATGAATCATCTGTTGGGGTCGGCCCACTCATGTCTTGGCCTTGCGGAAGGACGTGCCGAGCACTCGTGAACACGATTGTCAGAACAATCCGGCGAGGAGGTTGATCGTCAGGGCCAGGACGGCCGTATTGAACGAGAAGGAGATGATGCCGTGAACCGTCCCGATCCGCCTCAGGCGTTTCTTGGTGAAGGCGATATCGGCCGTCTGCGAGGCGACCCCGATCACGGTCGCGAAATGAACGAAATCCCAATTGTCGGGCTCCTGCCCGCCGGGGAAGTTCAATCCTCCGATGACATCGTCCTCCTCGGGTGTCGTCTTGTCCGGAGCGTAATATTCGTGGGCGTAATGCAGCGCGAAGATCAACTGCGTCGTGAACCACGAGAGTGCGACGGTGCCGATCGTCAGCGCGACCCGAAGATCCTTGGCGACGCCATGTGCATCCTTCGCTAGCGAGAGTTCGAGAGCGACCGCATACAGACTGGCGGCCGCCGCGATCATGACGACCGTCACGATTATGCCCTGTCCTTCGTCCTGGGCCGCGACATTGGCCTTGAGGTCTTCCTGGCTCTGGCGGCGCATATGAGAGAGCGTCAGCCCGATGAACCAGAAGCACGTCAGATCCCAGCAGATGATGGCTCGCGTACTCGCCCCGAGGCCGATCGGCAGGATACCGGACACCGCGAAGGCCAGGAGCCCGAGGCCAATGCCGCTCGTCAACCTGGGCCGGGACGCGAACGGCCCCAAGAACGTCCTTGCCAGACTCGGACTTGAAGGCTTCGTCGCTGAAACGTCGGTCATTCCAAATCCTGGAGCGCGGCGCGCAGGGCTGTCGCGGCGACCCTCTTACCGCCTTCAATCGGCCGAACTGTCAACAACGACGACATTCTCGTCGACGGGTGACTGAAGACGGTCGACGGACGATGCTCCCGACGCGGTTCACCGTCGCTGCAGCACCAAGAGCCTGCCGTGGACGGGTTGCGTGCCTTCCTGCCTCATGACGTCCGCTTGATCGGCCAGGACGATGAAGTCCCGCTCGGCAAGCTTGAGGACCGACGCGGGTTTGTGGGCGAAACGGCCCGATGACAAAAGAACGAAATCCTGGTCCTCCGCGGTTTCGAAATTGGCCGCAAAGATGCCATCCGCCGTCAGGGTTCGCGCAACCGCGTCGAACAAGGGTTCGAGATCGCCGGTATAGGTTAGGACATCTGCCGCGAAGACGAGGTCGTGGCGCGATGGCTGCTCGTTCAGGTAGTCAAGCGCCTCCGCCTTGATGATCTGGCGATAGAGCCCGCGCTTGGCGGCTTCGTCCAGCATCCCGGCCGAAAGGTCGACACCCGTCACGCCGCCGCCGAAGCTCGCGAGATGCTGCACCGCGAGGCCCGTGCCGCAGCCGAGGTCCAACATGTCGTCGAA
>CAXTME010000024.1:0-49459 GCA_964245215.1 uncultured Lichenihabitans sp. | reverse complement strand
TGGCCCTGATCACGGCGACGTAATCGTCTTCCGTCGTGGCCGTGTCCTTGGCGGCTGAGATCTGCATGACTTCGCCTTCGGCGATCACCGCGGCGGCGTCGGCCAAGACGGAGAGACAGGGCAGCGAGCCGACTTCGACCATCATGCGGAACGCCTGGCCGAGCAGGAAATCGCCCACCAGCACGCTGGCTTCGTTGCCCCACAGCATGCGGGCCGCGAGCTTGCCGCGGCGCATGTCGCTCTCGTCGACGACATCGTCGTGCAGCAACGTTGCGGTATGCATGAACTCGACGGCCGCCGCGAGCTTGACGTGGCCGTCGCCCACATACCGGCACAGGCCGGCGGTCGCGAGCGTCATCATGGGACGAAGCCGCTTCCCACCCGACTGAATCAGATGGTTGGCGACTTCCGGGATCATCGTGACCTTCGAGCCCGTGCGCGACAGGATGGTCTGGTTGACACGGTCCATGTCGGTTCGGACGAGCGACCAGAGCCTGGCGATGCCGGCCTCGGCTGCCACTTCATCGAGAGGGATGACCACGCCCAAAGGCACACTTCCTTGTCACTGCTGCGCGGCCGGACCATAAGGCCCGAGGGACCGTGCCGCAACCGGGCTCGTCGGCGCTCTACCACCCGTGCTGCGCTCCAGATGTGGGGATCATGATCGAAATTCTCAGGACCAACGACCTCATCCTGATCTCGGTCATCTCGTCGCTGCTGGACGAGAGCCACATCGTCTATTTCGTCGCCGACGAGCATATGAGCGTTCTGGAAGGTTCGTCGGGGTTCCTGGCCCGGCGCATCCTGGTCGAACGGGACGCTGAGTCGCGGGCGCGTCGCGTGCTGGTCGATGCAGGGTTCGGGGAGGAATTGCGGCGTGGCTGACGCGGCGTCGGAGACAGCTGACAGTCTCCTCGGCGGTCGCTTGTCGCTGGTTCAGAGACCCACGGGTCATCGGGCCGGCACCGATGCGGTTCTGCTGGCTGCCGCGGCCCCGATCCGCGATGGCGATCGTTTCGTCGACGTCGGCGCAGGCGTCGGCACGGCCGGGCTGGCCTTGGGGCTCCGCTGCGCGGGTGCCACGGGGGTCCTGCTCGAAGCCGATGCGGCGGCGGCAAGGCTGGCGCGCGAAAACTGCGCCGGCAACGGACTCGACGCCAGGATCAGGGTCGTGGAGGCGGACCTGTTCGATAAGCCGCTCCTGCGCTCCGCCGACCTCCGGTTCGACAGCGCGTCGCTGGTGGTCAGCAATCCACCCTTCTACCTGCCCGGTAAGGTCCGGGCTTCGCCCGATCCGGGACGGGCCTCGGCCCATATCCTCGCCTCGCGAAGCCACGGCGAGTGGGCACGGGCCATGCTGGCACTGCTGGCGCCGAAAGGACGCTTCGTCGTGATCCACCGCCCGGAAGCTTTGCCGGCTTTGCTGGAGGGATGCGCCGGGCGGCTTGGCGCCATGGTGGTAAGACCCGTCCTGGCGCGCCGCGACGGCGATGCCGTGCGGATCCTGCTCGCGGGCACCAAGGGAAGCCGCGCCCCGCTTCGGATCGCGCCGGCCTTCGTTCTGCACGAGGCCGACGGAAGCTTCACGCCCGAAGCCGCGGCGGTTCACCGAGGCGAGGGCCCCTTGACGCTGTAGACGAGCCGGGGGTCGCCGCGAGGGGAACGTTGCGTCAGCAGGCGCGGCGGGCGTAGACGCCGTAGGGCACGAAGGCACGATGCAGAACGGGGCGACCGACGAAGACGGGCCCGTAATAGCCGATGCGGTGGACCCCATAGCCCCAAGGCCGATGGAAACGATGGAAGCCGTAGGCACCATAGGGACGACCGAAACCGTAGGCGAAACGATGGCCGAACCCGCCATAGCGATGGAAGCCGGCGTAAGGGTGGAAGCCGCCGTACCGGTGAAAGCCGCCGTAGCGATGGAAGCCAGCAAAATGGTGAAAACCGCCGAAGTGGTGGAACCCGCCATGGTGATATTCGGAGGCCTCGGCGGGTGCCGCGGATGATACGGCAGCGCCCGCGAGCGTGAGCGCAACCGCGCCGGCCGTGATGGCAGATTTGAAAGTGGCGTGGGTCGTGGTGACGAGAGACGACATGGAGGATGCCTTTCGAAGGTCCGGTCCGCGGCGGTCGGTCGCCGCGGTGCGTGCCGTTGTTCTAGGTCCACGCGTCTGAACCGACCCTGAGGCTGCGCTTCATCGCCGGTTCACGGTCCGCGCCCCGGGGATGCCGGGGGCATCTTTCGCGGTCGACAGGCGTTTGGCGACCGTCCCGCAATGCGGTCCCGGTGCTTCGCCGAACAGGGTGAGGGCATCTCGGCCGTCCTCCGAGAAGGTCCTATCATGCGCTACCTGCACACGATGATCCGAGTCACGGATCTCGAAAAAACCCTGCAATTCTTCGAGTCCATGCTCGGCATGACCGAGACCCGCCGTATCGACAACGAGAAGGGGCGTTTCACCCTGGTATTTCTGGCGGCCTCGGACGATGTGGCCCGCGGCAAGGCCGAGCAGGCACCCCTGGTCGAACTGACCTACAACTGGGATCCGGAGGACTACAAGGGCGGCCGCAACTTCGGCCACCTGGCCTACGAGGTCGATGACATCTACGCGCTTTGCCACAAGCTGATGGAGTCGGGCGTCGTCATCAACCGTCCGCCTCGAGACGGCCACATGGCTTTCGTGCGCACGCCCGACAACATTTCGCTCGAACTGCTGCAGAAGGGCGGCGCCAAAGCGCCGGCCGAACCCTGGGTTTCGATGAAGAACACCGGCGAGTGGTGAACCAAATTCGAGGGAGATGAGAGCCGGGACAGGCGGCGCTCGTGCACGGCGGCTCGAGGGGTGGTGAGCAGGCTTGTGGTTCGATGCGGTCAGGCTAAGCTCCGGTTCGACAGCTCTGGGACGTGCTCGCAGCGATGTCGACAAGGAGGCGAGCCGCATGGCCGAGGCGATCGATGACAAAGTTTTCATGCGCCTTGCGGCCGACCTGTCCCGTGCCACCATGGAAGGTGGTCGGGGCGGCCCTTTCGGGGCTGTCATCGTTCGCGACGGACAGGTGATCGCCGAGGGATCGAACGAGGTCACGTCGTCGAACGACCCGACCGCCCACGCCGAGGTCGTGGCGATCAGAAGGGCGTGCGCGGCGGTCCAGAGTTTCTCGCTCGCCGGAGCCACGATCTACTCGAGTTGCGAGCCGTGCCCGATGTGCCTGTCGGCCATCTATTGGGCCCGACTCGATCGGCTCGTCTACGCCAATACCCGGGACCAGGCGGCAGCGATCGGCTTCGACGATGCCTTTCTCTACGACGAGGTGCCGAAGGCACCGCTCGATCGTCGGATGCCGACCCGTCACCTGCCGTCTCCCGAGGCGGAAGCGACCTTTCACGCCTGGGCCGAGAAGACCGACAAGATCAGCTACTGAGGTCGCCCGTGACGCAACAGCGCCTCTGGATCAAGGATCCGCTCGCTATCTTCGCCGAGGGGGCTGAACGGGGCCTCGTCGTCGAAGGACGGGTCATCGTCGAACTGGTGCCAACGGGCGGCGAGCCGATGGAGCCCTGCGCAGTGTTCGACGCGAGCCGACATGTCGTCTTGCCGGGTCTCGTCAATACGCATCATCATTTCTACCAGACGTTGACCCGCGCCCACCCGGCTGCCATCAACAAGCGGCTGTTTCCCTGGTTGCAGGCTCTCTACCCTATCTGGGCGCGACTGACGCCCGATACGCTGCGTCCTGCCGTGCGGATCGCCTTGATCGAACTCCTGATGTCGGGCTGCACGACCGCGGCCGACCACCATTACCTCTACCCGGAGGGGCTCGAACAAGCGGTCGACCTCGAGGTCGAGGCCGCGCGCGAGATCGGAATCCGCATGACGGTGACGCGCGGATCCATGAACCTATCCCAAAAGGACGGTGGCCTGCCGCCCGACACGGTGGTTCAAGACGAGGACACGATCCTGCGCGACAGCGAGCGGGTGCTGTCGCTATTCCACGACCGCTCGCCTGGAGCCGATATCCAGATCGGTCTCGCGCCCTGCTCACCTTTCACGGTCACCGAACGGCTGATGCGCGAGACGGCGGCGCTGGCCGAGCGCTTCGATTGCCCGCTCCACACCCACTTGGCCGAGACCGACGACGAGACACGCTTCTGTGTGGACCGGTATGGCTGCCGCCCCGTCGAGTTCCTCGAGCGTACGGGCTGGCTCGGGCCGCGGACCTGGCTCGCCCATGGGATCCACTTCGACGAACGCGAGATCGCGACCCTCGGCCGCCATGGGCTCGGGATCTGCCATTGCGCGGCGTCGAACATGGTGCTGGCGTCCGGGATCTGCCGCACGGTCGAACTCGAAGCGGCCGGCGCCAAGGTGGGGCTCGGGGTCGACGGCTCGGCTTCGAACGATGCGTCGAACATGATGGAAGCGCTACGCCAAGCCTTGATGATCGGGCGGCTTCGCTACGGCGCCGACGCGATCACGCATCGCGACGTCCTCCGGTGGGGCACCGAGGGGTCGGCCCGCTGCATCGGCCGCGGCGACATCGGACGGATCGCGCCGGGGTACCAGGCCGACCTTGCGCTCTTCACGCTCGACGAAACGCGGTTCGCCGGTGCACACGACCCTCTGGCGGCCCTGATTCTGTGCAACGCCCATCGAGCCGACCGCGTCATGGTGGGTGGGCGCTGGCGTGTCGAGGAGGGACAACCTTTAGGCGTCGACCTCGCCAAGCTGATCGCCGACCAGCGCCAGGCCGCCAAGCGATTTGCGTGAGCTTCGACGCGTCTCTCCCGCTCAAAGCGGGCTGCCATGCGTCGTCCCGCCAACACCGAGAGATCACAATCCAGTGCAGGATGCGCCGCTATGACCTTTGAAGCGCAGAGCTTTTCCGCCGACGCATGGGCTCGCAACGCATCCCTCTACGATCGGATCGTTACCCTGCCGTTCAATGTCGAGCTCGCCGAGGGGCGGCTCGGACTCGATGCCTTCCGCCACTACATCGTCCAGGATGCGAAATATCTGATCGCCTTCGCGCAGGCCCTGGCGGTCGCTTCGGCGCGGGCCGACGATCCCGATCAGATCGTCCTTTTCGCAGCCGGCGCACAGGAGGCCGTCGTGGTCGAGCGCGCCCTGCACGCGGACTACTTTCGTCGCTTCGGCATCGATGAAGCCACCGTTGCCAGTACCCCGATGTCACCGGCGTGCCACCACTACACGTCGTTCCTTCTGGCCACCGGGTTCAGGGAACCCCTGGCGGTTCATGTCGCGGCGCTGCTCCCGTGTTTCTGGGTATATCGCGAGGTGGGGCACCACATTCATCGGATTTCGGCGTCGGAAAACCTCTATCGGGCCTGGATCGACACCTATGCGGGCGACGAGTTCGCGGCCGCCGTCGATGCCATCATCGCCGCGGCCGACGCCGTGGCCGGCTCAGTGAGTGCGAGCCAAGCGGAGGCGATGCATGCGGCCTTCACCCGTGCGATGCAACTCGAATGGATGTTCTGGGACTCGGCCTATCGCTTGGAACGCTGGCCCGTGTGAGACCGGCGTGTGAGTGATGTCCGAGAAATCATATCGCCAACTCACCCTTCGATGGTTGCAAGCCCATTGCGGGTTTGACGAAACCGGTGTCTTCGCTCATTCTCGCCATTCGATGTCGTGATCGGGCAAGCGGATAAGGGGAAGTCCGCCGTCATGGCGCCGTGGCTGCATGTTCGGTGAACGTCATGTCCTTTATCAAGACCGATCCCGATGACCTTGCCATGCGGCGGAGGCCCAAGGCGCCATTGCAGGCGACGGTGCTGCCGTCTTCGCGGCGCAGCGTCGAGGAAGCGCCCGGCCGAGGCGGGGCATCCCGTAGCCTCGCCGACGTCACATCGGTCGTGTTCCTGCTGGTGCCGCAGTTCTCGATGATCGCGTTTTCCTCCGCCATCGAACCCCTGAGGCTCGCCAACCGGGTGCACGGACAGGAGACCTTCAGCTGGCGGGTGCTGTCGGTGGACGGTTCCCCGGTGACGGCCTCGAACGGGTTGAAGCTCGGGGTCGACGGCACGTTCGCCGACATGCAGGGTGCGACGGCGGCGGTGGTGTGTTCGGGCGTCGATGTGCAGACCTTCGATCATCGGGACCTGACGGGCCGCCTCCGGGGGCTCGCGTCGCGCGGCACCCCGGTCGGTGCCGTCTGCACCGGGACCTACGTGCTGGCCAGGGCTGGGCTGCTCGACGGCTATCGCTGCACCATTCATTGGGAGAACCAGGACAGCCTGCGCGAGCAGTTTCCCCAGATCGACGTGACGGAGGAACTGTTCGAAATCGATCGGACGCGCTTCACCTGCGCCGGCGGAACGGCGGCAATCGACATGATGCTGGCGCTCATCGCCCGCCAGCAGGGCCAGGAGGTCGCGTCGGGCGTAACCGACCAGCTGATCCATCACCGCATGCGCGACGGCGACGAGCGGCAGAGGATGGAGTTGCGGTCGCGGCTCGGCGTGGCGCATCCCAAGCTCATCAGCGTGGTCGGCGAGATGGAACGCTGCATCGAACAGCCGCTCTCCTGCGTCGATCTCGCCGAAGGCGCCGGCCTGTCGACCCGGCAGCTCGAGCGCTTGTTCCGAAAGTACATCGGCCAGGTGCCGACCCGCTATTATCTCGGCCTCCGGCTCACGCGGGCCCGCCAGCTCCTCCTCCAGACCAGCATGCCGATCCTGTCGATCGGGCTTGCCTGCGGATTCGTCTCCGCCTCGCATTTCTCGAAGTGCTATTCCGAGCACTTCTCCCGTACGCCCTCGCAGGAGCGGCGCACGAACCGCTGAAAGCGCTTCATTGTCGACCGAATACGACTACGTGATCGTGGGAGCCGGCTCGGCCGGCTGCGTGCTGGCCAATCGCCTCTCGGAGGACGGCACGTCCTCCGTTCTGCTGCTCGAGACCGGCGGGAACGACTGGTCACCCTTCATCCGCATGCCGAGTGCACTCGCCATTGCGATGGGCATCGAGCGGACGAACTGGAACTATCTCAGCGAGCCCGAACCGAACCTCGGCGGGCGTCGCGTCACCTGTCCGCGGGGCAAGGTGCTCGGCGGCTCGTCGTCGATCAACGGAATGGTCTACATCCGGGGCAATGCTCAGGATTTCGAGAGCTGGAACCTGTCGGGTGCGCGAGGCTGGGGTTACGCCGACGTGCTGCCCTATTTCAAGCGTGCGGAGACGCGGGAGGAAGGTGGCGACAGCTACCGTGGCAGCGACGGGCCTTTGCACACGAGCTATGGCCCGATGGAAAACCCGCTCTATGCCGCCTTCGTCGAAGCGGGGCGGCAGGCCGGCTACCCGGTGACCGAGGACGTCAACGGTTACCAGCAGGAGGGCTTCGGCCGGATGGACCGCACCATCCACAAGGGGATCCGCTGGAGTGCGGCGCGCGCCTACCTCGACCCGGCGCGCGGGCGCACCAACCTGACGATCTGGACGCAATGTCTTGCCGAACGCGTGTTGTTCGAGGGCAAAAGGGCCGTAGGCGTGGCGTGCCGGCTGCATGGGCAGGCGGTATCCGTCCGGGCACGACGCGAGGTGATCGTGGCGAGCGGCGCCATCAACTCGCCCCAGCTCCTCATGCTGTCCGGCATCGGACCGGCGGGCGACCTCAGGGCGCATGGCATCCCGCTCGTGGCCGACCGGCCCGGGGTCGGCGGCAACCTCACCGACCATCTCGAATTCTACTTCCAGGTCGCATCGAAGGAGCCGATCACGCTGTTCGGTTCGCTCGGGCCCGTGCCGAAGGCGCTGATCGGCGCGGAGTGGATCCTCAGGAAGACGGGTCTCGGCGCCACCAACCACTTCGAGAGCTGCGGCTTCATCCGCTCACGCCCCGGCGTGGCCTGGCCCGACCTGCAGTACCACTTCCTACCCGCCGCTATCTCGTACAACGGGAAGGATCTGGCCGACCAGCATGGGTTCCAGGCCCATGTTGGGCCGATGCGCTCGAAAAGTCGCGGCCGCATCACGCTGAACTCCGCCGACCCGCAGGACCGTCCGGCGATCCTGTTCAACTACATGAGCCATCCGGACGACTGGACCGAGATGCGGGCCGCGGTGCGGCTGACCCGCGAGATCTTCGCCCAGCCGGCCTTTGACCGATATCGCGGCGCTGAGATCCAACCCGGCGAAGAGGTCACCAGCGACGCCGCGATCGACGCCTTCATCAAGCAGCACGTCGAGAGCGCCTACCACCCCTGCTCGACCTGCCGCATGGGGGCGGTCGACGATCCGGATGCGGTGGTGGGTCCCGACACCCGGGTCATCGGGGTCGAGGGCCTGCGGGTGGCCGACAGTTCCATCATGCCGACGATCACGACCGGCAACCTCAACGCCCCCACCATCATGCTGGCCGAAAAGGCCGCCGACCACATCCGTGGCCGGACGATGCTGCCGCCCTCGAATACGCCGTTCTTCCGAGCCGAGCACTGGGAGACGGCGCAGCGTTAGGCAGCGCCGCTCCGGCCCGGCCGCAGCAGCCGCGCGGATCTTCTACCGCTGTCCGAGAGTCGCTCCGGCGAAGAGGTCTTTGAATTCGCGAGGCTGCGACCGCCAATATTGGGGTGGCGCCGTGACTTGGGCACCGAGCGCGGCCGCAGCGTGCCAAGGCCAGCGAGGGTCGTACAGCATGGCGCGGGCCAGGGACACAGCATCGGCTTCGTGGCTCGCCACGATGGCCTCGGCCTGCTCGGGCTCGGTGATCAGGCCGACGGCGATGACCGGGATCCCGACCTCCCGCTTGACGCGGCTGGCGAAGCTCACCTGGTAGCTCGGGCCGAGCGGGATCTTCTGCTCTGGCGACACACCCCCCGACGAGACGTGGATGGCGGCGCAGCCGCGGCGTTCCAGAGCTTTCGAGAGCGCGACCGTTCCCTCGATGTCCCACCCACCAGCGACCCAGTCGGTCGCGGAGAGCCGGATCCAAACCGGCTTCCCGGCCGGAAACGCGGCCCGCACGGCCTCGAACACCTCCAGCGGGAAACGCATGCGGTTCTCGAGCGAACCGCCGTACTCGTCCGTGCGCCGGTTCGCGAGCGGCGACAGGAATTCATGGAGCAGATAGCCGTGAGCGCCATGAATCTCGAGCCCATCGATCCCCAGACGGGCGGCACGGCGGGCCGTCTCCGAGAAGTCGGCAGTGATCCGGTCGAGGCCGGCGCGGTCCAAGGCCCGTGGTGCCTCCTCGCCGGGTCCATGCGGCAGGGCCGATGGCGCCAGGGTCACCCAGCCCTCGGGATCCGACGCCGCGATCTGCGATCCACCCTCCCAGGGCACCCGGCTCGACGCCTTGCGCCCGGCATGGGCCAGTTGCATCGCCACGGGCATCGGCGAGTAGGCGCGTATGGCGGTCAGCACGCGAGCAAAGGCGGCTTCGGTGCCGTCGGAATAGAGGCCGAGGTCACCCGGGGTGATGCGTCCTTCGGGCGACACCGCGGTCGCCTCGGTGATCAGCAGTCCTGCCCCCGAGAGGGCCAAGCTGCCGAGATGGATGACGTGCCAATCGGTGGCGCGCCCCTCGTGTGCCGAATATTGGCACATGGGCGCGATGATGATGCGGTTGGGTATGGCGAGCGACCCGAGGCGCAACGGCTGGAACAAGTGGCTCATCGGACGATCCCGGATTTTTGCGGCAGAAAAAGGCTGGCCCACTGGCTCCGCCCGGTGAAAGGACGGTATGCATCGAGCGCACGCCGCCATAATCCATGATCTCGGATCGGGGCTGACGGCCGACGGCGGTGTCGGCCCGCGGCCGTTCGACGTCAAGGCACGGTGATAGCCGCACGACCGCCTGGGCTCGACTTTCCCGTTCCCGTAGGCAAAGGATGCCGACTTTCCCCCCAAACGCTCAGTAAAGACCATCTCATGGACAACGGCATCCACTTCATCTCCGGTCTCCCACGATCGGGATCGACCCTGCTGGGAGCGTTGCTGAAGCAGAACCCGAAGATTCACGCCGGCATGTCGAGCCCCGTCGGGGCGCTCATCGGCCGGGTCCAGGGCGGCATGGGACCGCGCAGCGAGTTCTCGACGATGGTCACCGAGACGCAGCGCCGCAACATCCTGACATCGATTTTCGAGGGCTACTACAAGGAAACGCAGCGCGAAAAGGTCATCGTCGACACGAATCGCGTCTGGTGCAGCAAGCTCCCTCTGGTGGCGGCCCTGTTTCCGGACGCCAAGGTGATCGTCTGCGTGCGTGACCTCGTCTGGATCATGGACAGCTTCGAGCGTGTGCTGCGCAAGAACGCGCTCGGCCAATCCAAGATGTTCCAGCCAAAGGATGCCCTGACGGCTCACACCCGGGTGAGTTCCCTGGCTTCGCCGGGCGGCACCGTGGGGTTCGCCTGGAACGCGACCCAGGAAGCCTTCTACGGAGAATTCTGCGAGAAGCTCATCGTGGTCGACTACGAAGCGCTGACCCGTGAGCCGCAGCGCGCCATGGAGGCGATCTACGCCAAGCTCGGCCTGCCGGCCTTCGAGCATGATTTCGAGAACGTCGTCTACGGCGAGGGCGAAGAGTTCGACGCGAATCTCGGCGTTCCGGGGCTGCATACGGTCGGTCGGAAGGTGCGCTTTTCGGAACGACCTACCATTCTGCCTCCGGAACTCTACGAGCGTTTCAGCGGCCGAAACTTCTGGCGTCGGCCAGGGGGCAATCCGCGTGGCGTCGAGGTCGTGCTGCCGTTGGCACCACGGGATGGCGTGCGTCGGCCCAACCCTGCACCCGGTCTCAATCAGGGCATGCGAATGGGTTCGGCGGGCGGGCGGATGAGGCCGCCGGCCGGAGCCTGAGCGGTCTTCGGCGAGAACCGGTGCCCTCTTTACCATCGCCAGCCGCAACTCATGGTGCTAGACAGCGAGAGGGCGCGTCGGATTTCTGGAAGCATCAAGATGCGACGCTTGAATCGAACATGTCTGGCCGTTGGTGCGACGGTTCTTCTGACCTCCTCGGCCGCCTGGGCTCTGGGCGGAACCGTGGCCACGGCGGTTGCTCCGGACGCCGGGCTCATCAGCATCCAGTATGCCGATCCCGGCTTTGGCGATCCTTACGGCGGCCCCTATGCGGACGGGATGAATGGTCCCGGCCGAGGACAAGGGTTTCGCGGTGGCTCCGGTCAGCAAGGTCGGGACGCTTTTCCAACCGGCCGGTTCGTCGTTTATCACGGCTTCAAGATCGATGTGGGAGAAGCGGAGGGCCGCGTCGACGTGCCGAGCGCGCTGACTGCACTCGACCACCAGATCGACATCGTCGACCGCTCGGGGCTCAGCGCCTCGCTCCTTCAGACCTTCAGGAGCGTACCGATCCGCATCTCGGTGACATTCACCGGTAACGGCGGCCACTACAAGGGCGGCCAGGAGGTCGTCATGGGCTCGCTCGCGGCCAACGACGACCGCCCCGTGCTGCTGCACGAATACATGCATGTCATGCACTACAAGCGGTTCCCGGGCGGCTTCCAGAACCCGACGATCCGGCATTTCTACGAAGAGGCCATGGCGCGCAATCTCTACCCCGCCGGGTCCTACATGCTGACGAATCCCGCGGAATTCTTTGCCATGACGGCGAGTTGCTACCTCAACGGAACCGTTGCGCGACCGCCCTACGACAGAGCGACGATCCGCAATCAGCAGCCGGACTATTACGCCTACCTCGGCCAGCTTTTCGGCCGGGCCGGGAATGCCTCCCTCGGAGATCGGGCTTCCGTTCTGGCGGCGATGCGTTGAGCTTCGTGCCGGACGCGACCACGGCTGACCTCGTCCGGGTCATTCGGCCTTGCCGGTGGTCGGCAGCCCCATCATGGTGGCGATCTCATGCGGGGCTTCCTTGACCGGAACGACGCGTGCCGATTCCTTCTCGAGCGCCGTCGTGAGCAACACGCTGCCGCCCGTCTTGTTGGGCGCGATCACCACGACTTGCGTCATGTTGACGTAGACCGACACGCCTGTATTGGCCTGTGTCAAGCGAATGAAGTTCATGGTTCGCCACCGTATTGGACCTGGATCGCGGCATTGCCGTCGCCTTGCTGGCTTATGCGGCGGCGCTCAGGCCCGCAAGTGAGGGCACGGGCCGAGCGGTATCTCAGGACCGCACCGAACCCGTTGCCCGGACCGGCGTTAGCGAGCGACCCCGAAGCCGTTACTTCGTGAGAGTGGGATCCCCGACATGACAGCCGAGCAGCAGCACGACACGACGGCGGAGTTGAACGAGGCCCTGGCGGGAGCCTTCGAGACCGGCAATTGCGATGGCCTCGTTCCATTCTACACCGAAGGTGCAACGCTCATCCCACCCCGCGGCTCCTTGACCGTGGGCCGCGCCGGCATCGGGGCCTTCTGGCTCGGGGTCCGCAACCGCTTCGCGGCCGTCACCTTCACGACGAGCGATCTGCAGAGCCTGGGCGAGATCGTCCGCCGCGAGACCGGCACCTACGTGATGCTTCCCAACGACGTCGAGGCTGCGTCGCCCGAGGGCAAATATCTGTTCGTCTGGACGCTCGTCGAGGGCGAGTGGCAGATCGAGAGCGGCATCTGGAACCGAAACGCCGACAGCGGTGGCGGCCGCGGCGCGGCCCTGGCGGGCGGCCAGGGCGTGCGGGCTCAGGACGGGGGCCGTCGCCAAGCGGGCGCTCCTGGTTCGGGCGGGGGCCAAGGCGGCGGTGCTCGACAGGGTGGCGGAGGCCAAGGCGGCGGGGGCCAAGGCGGTCCGGGGCGCCAAGGGGGTGGCCGAATGGGCGGTGGCCAAGGTGGGGGATATCCGGGGCAGGGCCGTCGCCCCGGAGGCGGCCGGATAGGCGGCGGAGCGGGTGTAGGGGGCGGGCGGCAAAACCAGGGTGGCGGCCCCGGACAGGACGGGCGTCGGGATGCGCGTAGCCTCTACGATCAAAGCCCGGGTCTCTATTCGAACCTCGACGACTGAGCCGGGGCAATCGCAGTGCGAACCGGCCCGCTCGACGCTTGGGGGAGCAGAGCGGACCTCAAACCTTCCAGAACAGGACCAGAACGATGCGAATATCCCTCACGGCACTCTTCATCTTCGCCGCAGCCTTACCGGCCATGGCGCAGGACATCAGCGGCGCCCAACAGGCCAGCCAGCGTTTCACGGCAGCCATGAGCGGCGGTGACTCGACGACCGCGGCGTCCCTTTTTGCAGACGATGCCGTGGCGCTGCCCCCGGGCCGTGATGCGATCAACGGCAAGTCGGAGATCCAGCGTTTCCTCGGCAACATGAGCCGCTCGGTCAAGGACCTGAAGTATACGTCGGAAGATCTGAAGCCGATCGGCGACGCCACGGCGCGTGAGGTCGGGAGCTTCAGCTTCGAGGGGAAGAAGCAAGGCGCTGCCGCCGTCACTGGCAAATACCTGATCATCTGGACCAAGGCGGGCAGTGATTGGAAGATCGCGGCCGACATGTGGAACAGGTCGGGCGGTGCTGGCGGCGGCAAGGCACGGCAGGGCGGAAAGAGCGGCGGCGGCGAGGCACCCGACGTGCAGTAGGGCCTTCGGGGTCCGCCGACGTCCTTCGGTCGCGCTCCGGGCCGAGAACAATGACCCTGCCCGGGCGTTGCCACGGGCAGGAGGAACCATGACGATTTCATTGAAGCCATTGTCGCGTCAGACGATCGTGATCACCGGCGCATCGAGCGGGATCGGGCGGGTCACGGCTCTCGCGGCGGCACGCCGTGGCGCGAAGCTGGTTCTCACGGCACGCGATGCCGCCGCTCTCCATCAGGTCGCCGAGGAGATCACCCGGCATGGCGGCGCTGTCCGGACTCTTGCGGCCGACGTCGCACAGGGCGACGAGGTCGAGGCTGTCGCGGCCCTGGCCCAAGAGGCCTTCGGGGGCTTCGACACCTGGGTCAACAATGCTGGCGTGGCGCTGTTCTCGCGCCTGGAGGAGACGCCAGAGGTCGACGCGCGCCGGCTGTTCGACACCAACTTCTGGGGACTGGTCCATGGCTCGCTGACCGCCTTGAAGACCCTGAAGGCGACCGGTGGGGCGTTGATCAACGTCGGCAGCATCGCGTCGGATTTTGCCATCCCGCTCCAGGGTATGTATTGCGCCAGCAAACATGCGGCAAAGGCCTTCACGGATACGTTGCGGGTCGAGCTCGAAGCCCAGAACGCTCCCGTGTCGGTCACGCTCATCAAGCCCGCTGCCGTCGCCACCCCGATCGTCGATCATCTCGGCAATACGACAGGGCGGGAAGCCAAGCTCCCGAAGCCTCACTACGCCCCGGAGGAGGTGGCCCACGCGATTCTACACGCGGCCGTTCACCCGCAAAGAGACATCTACGTCGGTGGCACGGGACGCCTCATGTCGCTGTTCGCCAACGCGGTGCCGCAGCTCGCCGACAAGGTCAGCGCGCGCTTCGGCGAAGAGGCTCAGCTGGGCGACGTGCATGAGGCGGGCGACGACAATCTTCACGCGTCGACCGGCCATCGCGCGATCCATAACGACCAGGATCGGGGGCGGACGAGCTATTATACCCGTGCGATGCTCGATCCGGCCTCGCCCATCGCGGCGGCCAATGCCATCGGGGGAGCCTTGTTCGACGCGGCGTTGTCGATGCTCGGTCCGAAACGTCGATGAGCGAATCGCTCTCGGCCGTTTCGGGAACGCGACCGTCAAGATCCGCCATCCCCGTGGTTCCCCTCCTTCTCGGCCTCGGGGGCCTCATTCCGTTCTGGGCCTTGGCTTTCAGCCGGGTCACGGGGGTCGGGCTAGGAGTTCCGCCGGCCGCAGTCTCGCTCGCCCTCGCGACCTACGCCGCCACGATCCTGGCCTTCCTGGGTGGAATCCGCTGGGGCCTGGCCATGCGCAGTCCTGATCCGGGAAACGCCGGGTTCGACTACGCTGTCGCGGTCGTTCCGCAGCTGATCGGCTGGGCAGGGCTCGCGGTTCCCGACCCCTGGCGCTTCTTCCTGCTGGGCGTGGTCGTGCTCGGGCTCGGGCCGCTCGACCGGAACCTCGTGGCTCGCGGTCGGGCACCAGCCTGGTTCGGGCGTCTGCGCCTGATCCTCAGCCTCGGGGCCGGCGCGGCGCTCTTTCTGGCGGCTCTCGCCTGATCCGGCTTACTGGCGGGCCAGGGCATCCAGGGCCTGAGCCATGCCGCGAAACGACATGGGCAGGACAATGTCGCGGCCGGCCGCGTCCTTGTAGCTGATTCGCCCCTGGGCGGTTTCGCCCCGCCACCGCCTGATCGCCGCGTCGGGGGTGGCGTTCTCCGCAATGCAGCCTAGCGGGAGACAGCGCCGCCAGAGGAGGTCCAGGCTCTCCGGGTCCTTGTCGCCGACCCCGATCTTCACCGAACTCGGGAAAAGGACGTTGACCGGCAGCACCACGACCAGCCGCACCGGGTCCGAGCTCGACGATCGTCCGAACGCGATCTGCGCGATCGGGGCGGGCTGGTTCTGTAATTGCACCGTCTGCACGGCTTCGCAGATGCGCTGAGGCTTGTCGGACGCAGGCTTCTCGCATCGCAATGTCCAATCGCCGAACGCCGCCGTCGTGACGCTCGGGTCGGCACTGACGGGGGGCGGGGTGCTCGGCTTGGTCTGCGCTGAGGTCGGTGACCAGTTTACAGCCAGCAGCGCGATAGCGATCGGAAACCGGGCGGAACTTCGCATGGGGAATGTGGACCTTTACGGCGGAGAGCGCGAAAGCTCTTAGCGCGGACGAAACGCTGACCCAACCCGTGCCGACGTCGAATAGTACTGGCTGAACCCTCAGGCTCCGACGTAACGCGGGTAAGTCCATGTTCGGCACCGATACCGCATCGGCCGGCCGGACCTGTAAACCCAGGAGAGCAGCCCAGCATGACGCCGTTGATCAGCAATGCCCGCATGTACGCCGTGACGCCCGGCGTGGAAGACGCTTGGCAGCAGCTCATCCAGCATGTGGCGCAGGACGCGGGCGTGTCGTCGCTCACCTACGAATCCTATGCGGCGCCGCAGCCGCTGGAGGTGCTCTGGCGAAGGACCGATCTCGGCTGCGTCTTCATGTGCGGCTACCCGATTGCCTTGAAGCTGGCCGATGTCCAGCCGATCGCCTCGCCGATCCCCGATGCCGCCTGGGCCGGAGGCCGGGCCCTCTACCGATCCGATCTGATCGTGCGGGCCGACAGCGCCTTTCGGACGCTGGAGGACACGTTCGGCGGCACGCTCGGCTGGACGGTCGAGCATTCACACTCCGGGTTCAACGCCCTGCGCCACCACCTGCTGGGTCGTCGCCCGGCCGGCGGGGTCGATCTCTACGGGCGAAGCGTCGGGTCCCTGATCACGGCGCGAGGCGTTCTCGATGCGGTGATCGACGGCCGCATCGATGTCGGTCCGCTCGACGGCTACTGGCATAGCCTCATCCGACGCCATCGGCCCGACCTCGTGGCGCACATCCGGGTCCTCGCCTCGACCGACCTTGCACCCTTGCCGGCCTTCGTGGCGTCCCCCGCAGCACCCGCCGTCCTCGTGACAGCTCTGAAGGACAGTTTTGCTGGTGCCGCGGCGCGCTCGTGGTTCCCGCCCCTCGCGGAAGCACTCTGCCTGACGGGCTTCGAACCCGTGGACCAGGGAAGTTTCGCTACGACGCTGCGCTGGGCCGAGGAGGCCGAGGCAGCCGGCTACCTGGCCCCGCAATAGCGCTGCTGGGGCAAGCCAGATTGTCATACCGTCCGTCATTGCGAGGCGCGAAGCAACGAAGCAATCCATTGTGACCCAGATTGAACCGGGTCCACCACGCTCCGCTCTCGATGACGGTCGATGATTCTCTTTGCTTCATAGCTGGCTGACACACTCTAGCGTGCGACCAAACTCTCGATGGCTGCCGCGATCGCCAGAATTTTGCCATCCGTGCCGTTCGGACCCATGAGCATCAGGCCGGTCGCAAGGCCGTCGGGCCCGCTCATGGGCAGGGTGGCGGCACAGCCGTCGACGTAATTGACCACGGACGGGTTGCGCAGCACCAGCGCATTGAGCCGATCGAAATCCTTCTCGACCGCGGCGATGGTCGGCGCCACGACGGGCAGGGTCGGCGCGATCAGCACGTCGAAATTTCGGGCTATCCCGGCGAAGGCGACGCGCGCTGCGGCCCGCATCGCCAAGGCGTCGCGGCGGTCCTCGGCCGTGACCGCGCCGCCCGAACGGATGCGGCGCAACACCCTCGGATCGCCCTCGATCTCCAGCCGAGCGAGGCGGTGGGCATGGACCGCGTGGGCTTCGGACGCCACGATAAGCCGGTTGGCCGGCCCGGCATCCTCGAAACAGGGTACCGCGACATCGCGGAGGTCGGCGCCGGCGCGCGACAACGCCGCGAGCGCTTGGCCGTAGTCGGCGCCGACCCGATCGTCGAGGTCGTCGGCCAGCAGGGTACGGACGACGCCGATCTTCAGCCCCGCCACCGAGCAATGCCGGCCTTCGGGCGGAAGGTCTCCGGACAGTACGGCATGGATGGCCGCGCAGAGCCCGATACCCGGTGCGATGGGGCCGAAGCTGTCGTAGCTCGAAGCCAGGGGAAATCCGCCCGCGAGCGGCACCGTGCCCTGGCTCGGCTTGAACCCCGCGAGGCCGTTGAACGCCGCCGGGATGCGGATCGAGCCGCCCGTGTCCGACCCGAGGGCTGCGTCGCAGAGCCCGAGTCCGACCGACACGCCGCCCCCGGACGTCGAGCCGCCGGGAATCCGCGAGCCGTCCCGCACGTTTCCGGGCGTCCCCGTATGCGGGTTCAGACCGACGCCCGAGTAGGCGAACTCGCTCATCGTGGTCCGTCCGAAGGGCACGGCCCCGGCCGCGACGAGCCGCGCCACGACGGTAGCATCGGAAGTGGCGGGGGAAGCATCGCGCAGCACGGCCGAACCCGCGCTCGTCACTTGCCCGGCCTCGTCGAAGAGGTCCTTGATCGAGACGCGCACGCCATGCAGCGGCATCGTCTCGCCCGCGGCCCGGCGCCGATCCGCCGCGCGGGCCGCCGCGAAGACCCGGTCGGCATCGAAGCGCGTGAAGATCTTCGCGGCCTCGTGGTGGCCGAGGTCGAGCACGCGGTCTATGCCCAGCCGCGCAAAATCGACCGCGCGAAACTGGAACCGGCCCCGACCATCGAAATAGGACGAGGGAGCGGTGAGGCGATCTTGCGGCATGAAGCGGCTCACGAGGCGTATGGGCTCGCAGTCATGCGAAGGATCGGCCGCCTCCGCAAGCGGCGCGTTCGGCGGGATCGGACCCGGAGGGTTGACAGAGGCTCGTCGAGACTTGTTGGTATGCAAACGATAACACGCCGCCCCGGAAAGGCACGACGCCTGGCGGGTGCGGATCCGTGGAGCTTCCCATGAACGACATCGCGGTTCGCAAGTTCGTCGTCCAGATCGAGGAGATCCTGCATGAAGGAGGCCCCGTGCCCGCCGTCCCGCTGCGGCGAGGCGCCATCCTGGCGGTGATCGACAATCCCTTCGCGGGCCGTTACGTCGACGACATCGTGCCGTTCATGGAGACGTTGAAGCCACTCGGCCTCGAGATGGCGCGTCGGCTGATCGCGGCGCTCGGCGGCGATGCCGGCGTGGTCGAAGGCTATGGCAAGGGCGCCATCGTGGGCGAGGCCGGCGAACTCGAGCACGGCGCGTTATGGCATGCGCCGGGCGGCTACGCGATGCGCGAGTTGCTCGGCGACGCCAAGGCTATCGTTCCGTCGGCCAAGAAGGTCGGCGGCCTCGGCACGCGGCTCGACGTGCCGGTCACGCATATCGATGCATCCTACGTGCGCAGCCATTTCGATGCCGTGGAGGTCGGGATCGCGGATGCGCCACGGCGCAGCGAGATCGTGCTGGCCCTGGTGATGACGACCGGAGCCCGAATCCACAACCGCGCGGGCGGGCTCGCGGCGGCCGATATCAAGGGCGAGGACGGGCTGCGCTGAGCAGACTTTCACAAGTCTGCTTACACTCATGTATCGAAGCAGCATCGATTCTGCTTTCGAAAGCCAAAACAATCGTGGCTTTCGCCCGCAAGGCTGCGTTGCCGGTCCGGCTAAGGTCTCGCCTGCTTCACGGCCGCGACGGCGGCCTTGGCCTTGCGGGTGATGTCGGCCCAGCGGCCCTCGCGGATATCGTCCGTGCGGGCTATCCAGGTGCCGCCGACCGCGACCACGCTCTTCAGCTTGAGCCACTCGCCGAGGTTCCCTTCGGTGACGCCGCCGGTCGGGATGAACCGTAGGCCGAGGTGGGCAAAAGGCGCCGAGATGCCGTCGAGCGCTGCCGGACCACCGATCGTGCCGGCGGGAAAGAACTTCATCAGCTTGACGCCGCGCCGCATGGCGGCGCTCACCTCGCTCGGGGTCATGATGCCCGGCGCGAAGGCCCAGCCGGATGCGAGGGCCTCGTCGACGATGGCCGGGTCGAAGCCCGGCGCCAGGCCGAACTTTGCGCCGCTGTGCCGGGCCGCCGCCAGCGAATCGAGATCGAGCACCGTGCCGGCACCGACGAGGAAGTCCGGCCGCTCCTGGGTCATGCGGGCCATGACGTCGGCTGCGGCCTTGGTTCGGAACGTCACCTCGGCGACCGGCAGTCCACCCTCGGCAAGCGCGTCGGCGAGTGCCACCGCATGGGTGGCGTCCTCGATCGCGATCACGGGCAGGATGCCATAGGCTGTCGCCTGGGCAAAGACGTCGGACATGGCAGTGCTCCGGTGTTGTCGCTTCGACCCGTAGCGGCTCCGGCCGCCGTGGACAAGCACGGACCGGACCTCAGCATCGAGGTTCGCTGATCGCCCCCTCAGGACGCAAGGCCGTCGCGTCGGATCGAACCCAAGCCGACCACCGCTCGCTGGCGGCCGCGCCAGCAAGATTGTGCCTCGACAAGGTTGCATCGATGGGGCGATCCCGGCAAAATCACAGCCAGCGGCCGGCGCGTCTGCCGGCCACCCGTCAGGCGCCAGGGCGTCCGGAGGCGCCGCTATGCGGGTCATCATTGCGGGCGGGGGCGTCGGCGGCCTGACGCTTGCGCTGATGCTGCACCAGCGCGGGATCGAAGCCGTCGTCCTCGAGGCGGCCGCGGACGTCAGGCCGCTCGGCGTCGGGATCAACGGGCTTCCACACGCCATTCGCGAACTCGCCGAGCTCGGGTTGCTGCCGGATCTCGACGCGGCCGGCGTCCGCACCCGCCGGCTGACCTACGCCACGCATCTCGGGCAGGAGATCTGGTCCGAGCCGCGCGGGCTTTACGCTGGCCATGAGACCCCGCAGTTCTCCATTCACCGGGGTCACCTGCAGACGCTGCTGTGGCGTGCCGTCGCGCAGCGGCTCGGGCCGGCCGCCCTTTGCACCGATGCCCGCGTCACGGCCGTTGCGCCGACGGATGCCGGCGTCGCTGTTTGCGTGGCGTCCGCCGATGGCCGGACGGACAGGGTGACGGGCGATGCGTTGATCGGTGCCGATGGCATCCACTCCGCTCTGCGGGCCATCCTGTTCCCGGACGATCCCGGCATCCGCTGGAACGGCATTCAGATGTGGCGCGGCGCCGTCGACTGGCCGGTGCGGGGCAGCGGTGATGAAATGATCGTGGCCGGCGACGCCGTGGCCAAGCTGGTGCTCTACCCGATCGGGCCGGGATCCGATCCGGGGAGGCGGCTGACGAACTGGGTCATCTACGCTCGGGTCGGCGATCCCGCCACGCCGCCGCCGACACGGGAAAGCTGGTCGGAGCCGGCCGCCGCCACCGAGTTCGCTCCCCTGACAGCGCGCTTCAGGCTCCCCGACGTCGACCTCGCCGTTCTCGTGGGAGCGACCGGTCAGATCTTCCGCTATCCGATGTGCGATCGCGATCCCCTCCCGCATTGGACTCGCGGCTGCGTGACCTTGCTCGGCGACGCCGCCCATCCGATGTACCCGGTCGGCTCCAACGGCGCCTCGCAGGCGATCCTCGATGCGCGATGCCTGTCCGACCTGCTGGCGGCGCGCCCGGTGGAAGACGCCCTGCACGCTTATGACGACGCGAGACGGCCGGTAACCGCCGACCTTGTCCGGTCCAACCGGATCGGAGGACCCGAACGGGTCATCGACCTGGTCGCCCAACGCGCACCGGATGGCTTCGAGCGGCTGGCGGACGTCGCCTCGCACGACGAACTCGCGGGCATCGTCAAGGGCTACGCCGGTCTCGCGGGCTTCGCGGTGCCGGCTTTGGCAAAGACCCCGGAATGACGGTTCCGACGCTCGACCCCGTGTTCCAGTACATGACCGGCCAGCTCAGTCCGAGCCAGCCGCCACTGCTGATCGCCTACGAGCGTGAGGGGGTCGAGGCCGTCGCTGCCCTGCGTCCCGACCTCGACCTCCCCTATGGCCCGCATCCGCGGCAACGCTTCGACCTCTTTCGAGCGACGTCGAGCCGGGGCCTCCTCGCCTACCTTCACGCGGGCTACTGGCAGTCGCGCGACAAGGCGCAATTCCGCTTCGTGGCAGCGCCCTTCGTGGCGGCTGGCCTCAGCGTCGCGGTGATCAATTATCCGCTCTGCCCCGACGTGACTTTAGCGGAGCTGACAGAGGCCGTGCGCGAGGCCGTGCCGGCCCTCCTTGCGGCAGCGGACGCGCCGAGCGTGGTCGTTGCCGGGCACTCGGCGGGTGCACATCTGGCGGTTGAACTTGCAATGACCGACTGGGCCGCACGCGGCGGCGACGCGGCCCCGATCGCGGGCATTGTCGGACTGAGCGGCGTCTACGATCTGCAGCCTCTCCTCGCAACGCCGCTCAACGAAAGACTGCGCCTCGACCCGGCAAGCGCTGCGGCGGCTTCGCCCCTCGACCGCGTCACCCGCGGCTTGCCGCCTGCCCTGCTTGCGGTCGGCGGGGCGGAAACCGCGGCCTTCGCCGACCAGACCGCGCGCATGGCCGCGGCTTGGCGGTCGGCCGGCAACGTCGCCCACGTCGTGGTCGAGGCGGAAGCAGACCATTTCAGCCTGCTGCGGGGCTTTACAACGGCCGGGGCCACGCTGTTCCGCGCTACGCTCGACCTCCTCTGACAGGCCGCGCGGGCGACGGAGCAAGCCTATGAGCGTTAAACGGTCGATCCTGCCGAGGGGAGGGCGGCCGCTTCTCCATGGATCTGATGACTGACCAAGCTCAAACGGCTCGCGGTGCAGCAGGACTAGCCTGCCTTCCCGATCTGACCGAACGACGGGTCGCGGGTCGCAGCGCTACACGACCGCCTTTGAACGGGGTCTGGCCCGGTCCGCCGGCTAATCGTTGGCTTCGGGCGGTAGGAAGTCCACACCGTGACGCGCCGAGATCGCCACTACCTCGGCCGGATCGGTCAGGGTGTCGAGTTGGTCGAAGAGGGACGCCAGCATCCCGCCCGGTGAAACCCAGAACATTGCCCGGGCCGGCCTGTCGGACTTGTTGAAATAGCCGTGCGGGACACCGCGCGGCAAGCGTGCGAGGTCGCCGGCCTTGGCCCGTACCCAGACGCCGTCGAGCTTCAGGTCGAGCACACCGTCCTGGACCAGAATGAACTCGTCCTGCGTCGGGTGGATGTGCACCGGGACGAACTGTCCAGGCTCGCTGTTGGTCTCGAAGGCGAAGGTCCCCTCGCTCAACGCTTTGGGAAAATAGACTTGGCCCAAAATGTTCCAGCTTTTGCCGCCTAAGCCTGTCCCCTCGGTCGTGATGCCCTTCTCGAGGCCGTTCATGATCCAAACCTCCATCGGCGCGATGCTCACCATTCCCGGAGCTTTACGCTGCAACCCGGCTCCGCAGCATGGGTCCGAATATCAGGTGCAGGTCCACAGGCAGCCTATCAAGGCCGCGTTCAAGGAATTGCCGCGCAATGATCCTCAGCGAGGATCTGTTCGGAGCAGTAACGACCACCTATCAGATCGGCGACCCCGGCGCCATTTCGCCGGTTCTTTACCGTGACGAACATCCGCTTCCGGCAACGCTGCAGTTCAAACAGAACCGACCTGGATCGTCCAGTCAAGCAGCGTGACCGCATGTGCCAGGCTTTCCGTGTCGCTACCACTATTTGAGATCGACGAGACTAGCCGGCGCCGGTTTGTTCGGATCTCGCCTTCGGCTTAGGATGCGGCACGCGTCGGACGTGGGGTCCGACGGAGCGACTTGCCATGGACCCAGACGGCTTCCGAGATCGCAACCACCGCTACAGCTATCTCGTGGCCTGCGAGAATGCGCGACGCCTCGCCGAGGACCCGCACCGCCTCTTTGCCGCCCGACGTCATCTCGACCGTTTCTCGCGTGACGATCCGGCGCAACGCGAGGGGTATGCGTTTTGGTCGGCGCTGCTCGACGCCGATCCCGACATCATCGCGGCACGTCTGACCGAGCGCGGTGAACGAGGAGACTACGCTCGTGAAACGGCGCCCTCGTTCGGCGGCCTGCCCGGGCCGGTGCGCGCTCGCCTTTTGCTCGAGGCGCGAGAACCGTTGCCGTCGATCATGCCGGCAGCTCGCATCGCATGACCGGCAAGACGAAGTTCCTGCAGAAGGAGGCCATCGCGCATCTTGTCAGAGCGGTGGCAGGAGTTTCAGGTCAGTCGTCCTTCGTGATGATCGGCACGGGCGCCGTCATCGCTCAGCTGAAGCACGTTCCGCTCGATCTCATGCGGACACGCGAGATCGACATCTACCCGCGAGGCGTGCCGGATGCGGAGGATATCGCGACGCTGATCGATGGAACCCTCGGGGAGGGTTCGCCCTTCGATGAAACCTTCGGCTATTACGCCCATGGCGTCGGAGAACGGACCGCCTGCTTGCCCGACGATTGGGAGGAGCGAGCCATAACCTTCGACGCGCCGGGTCTCGCTGGAGTCGTCTGCCTTTGTCCTGAGGTCAACGACATCGCGTTGTCGAAGCTCTGCGCCTGGCGCGAAAAGGACAGGTCTTGGCTTGAGGCGGGGATCAACACGGGTGTCTTGAGCCTCGAAGCCATGAAGGCGCGCAGCCGAACGATCTCCAATCCTGACGCCCCCAATGTTGCTGAGATCGCCAGACGAATCAGCAGCGCGGAGGAGGGTGCCGGTCGGCAGCGAGGTCCGACCCCCAGCCTGTGATCGACACGCGCTCTGACGACCGGTCCTTTCGCGCCGCCTTATCCAACTGCACTCTCCCGCGCAGGCGCGTCGTAGCTCAGCCACAGCGCCTTCTGGCCCAGCGTCGCCACGAAACTCGCGTGAGCCGCGGCTTCGGCGGCGCTGAGGGCCGACGGAAGCGGGGCAGGGCGCCGCAAGGTCGGGGCCATGATCTCGCCCCGCCGCAGGTTGACGACCCGGGTGCCGAGGCCGAGCGACGTCTGCCGCCCCCCCAAAAGCTCGGCGTAGACCTCGGCCAGCAGTTCGACATCGATCATCGCCCCATGCTTCACGCGCTTCGACATGTCGATGCGATAGCGCGCGCAGAGAGCGTCGAGCGAATTCGGTGCACCCGGATGGCGACGTCGGGCCATGGCGAGCGTGTCGATCACGCTCTCGATGGGGATCGCGGGCTTCGACAATCGGCCAAGCTCGTTGTTGATGAACCGCATGTCGAATTCGGCATTGTGGATCACGAGCTTCGCGTCGGACACGAAATCGAGGAACTCGTCCGCGTGAAGCGCAAAGACGGGATGGGCCAACAGGAACTCGGCCGAGAGTCCGTGGACCTTGAAAGCGTCTGACGGCATGTCCCGTTCGGGGTTGATGTAGACGTGGTAGCGCCTGCCGGTCGGAATGAAGTTGACGAGCTCGATCCCGGCGATCTCGACCAACCGGTCCCCCTTGAACGGGTCGAGGCCTGTGGTTTCCGTATCGAGCACGATCTCGCGCATTAGCTCTCCGCTGCAGGGTCTACCGCAAGTGCCGCGATGATCTCGCTCACCTGGGCCCGTGCCCGCTCCAGACCGTCGCCGGTCTCGATCACGAAATCGGCCCGGCGCCGTTTCTCGGTATCGGAAACCTGCCTGGCCATTATCGCCGAAAACCGCTCCTCCGTCATGCCGGCTCGGGCCATGACGCGGGCCTTTTGCACCGCTTCCGGTGCCGAGACCACCGCCACGACGTCGACGGCGCGTTCGGCGCCGGTCTCGTAGAGCAGGGGAATGTCGAGCACAACCACGCTCGAGCCGGCGACGCCCGCCTCGGCCAGGAAGGCGGCCCGCACCTCCTGCACGAGCGGGTGCACGATGGATTCGAGCCTGCGCAAGACGCCGGCGTCGTCGAAGACGCGCTGGCGCAGGAGCTCCCGGTCGACCACGCCGTCCTTCGTGGTACCGGGAAACGCCTCCTCGATCGCCGGGACCGCAGCCCCCGCGTAGAGCGCGTGCACGGCAGCATCGGCGTCGAACACCGGGATGCCGGCATCGCGGAACATGGATGCCGTCGTCGACTTTCCCATGCCGATCGAGCCGGTCAGGCCGAGGATCACCACTCTCGAAGCTCCTGCGAAGGGCCGCGGAGCATCTGCGTCCAAACGGCGGAACGCAATGGCGATGTTGCGATGCGAAAGTTTCCGACGGGAGTGGCCGACAGGGGGCCTCTCGCGTTATCGAGGCGTGTGGCCAACGGGCGGCCGTATCGGGAGCGGGCGCATGAACGGAGCGGACATCCTCTGCGACACGCTGCTCGGCAGCGGGGTCGACCTCTGTTTCGCCAATCCCGGCACGTCGGAGATGCATTTCGTGGCAGCGCTCGACCGCCGGCCGGAGATGCGTTGCGTGCTTGGGTTGTTCGAGGGCGTGGTGACGGCGGCGGCCGACGGCTACGGCCGCATGGCCGACAAGCCCGCCGCGACCCTTCTCCACACCGGGCTGGGCCTCGCCAATGGCCTCGCCAATCTCCACAATGCCCGTCGGGCCAGGACCCCGATCGTCAACATCGTGGGCGACCATGCCGCCTACCACCTGCCGTTCGACGCGCCCCTGACGATCGACATCGAGTCCTTCGCCCGGCCGGTCTCGGCCTGGTTGCGCCGCGCCACGGGCCCGGACGATATCGGCCCGGCCGCGGAAGCCGCCATTCTGGCCTCCCGTACGGCGCCGGGGGTCGCGACCCTGATCCTGCCGGCCGATGCGGCCTGGGGCGAAACGACCCTCGGCAGCCGCCCCAAGGTCGCGATCCCTCCTGCCGCTGCCGTGCCGGAGGAGCGGATCGTCGAGGCCGTGGAGCTCCTGCGCCGGGCCGGACCGCGCGCCGGTCTCCTCCTCGGCGCCTCGGCGACGCGCGAAGGGGCGCTCGAGAGCGCCGGCCGGATCGCGGCCGCCACTGGCGCCAAGCTCTTCGGCGAGGTGTTCATCGCCAGGATCGAGAGCGGGCAGGGCAGGGTGCCGGTTCAGCGGATCCCCTATCCGGTCGACGCCGCCCTCAGAACACTGGCCGACATCGATGTCCTCGTACTGGTGGGGGCGCCCGAGCCCGTCGCGTTCTTCGCCTATCCGAACAAGCCGAGCCGGCTACTTCCGGCCGACAGCCGCGCCCTGCTGCTCGGCGGACCGCACGAGGCGCTCGGCGATGCACTGGTCGCCGTAGCGGACCGGCTCGGCGCCGAGGCGCACGCCGCGGCTTCGTCCTGTGCGATGCTCGACGGCATGCCGGACGGCGATCTCACCGATGCTGCGATCTCGCGGGCGGTCGCGATGCTGCTGCCCGAGGACGCCATCGTGATCGACGAAGCGCTGACGTCCGGCCGCGACATCTTCAACCTGCTCCAGCGCGCGCCACGTCACGATTACCTGATGCTGACCGGTGGAGCGATCGGCTTCGGCCCCGGGGTCGCGGCTGGAGCGGCCATCGCGTCTCCGGGCCGGAAGGTCCTGGCGCTGCAAGCCGACGGTTCCGGCATGTACACGCCGCAGGGGCTCTGGACCCAGGCGCGCGAGAAGCTCGACGTCGTGACGGTGATCTACGCGAACCGGGCCTACGCGATCCTGCAGCAGGAGATGCGCAATGTCGGCGTCGAGGACTTCGGCGTGAATGCCCGCCGCATGATGCAGCTCGACGACCCGGCGCTCGATTGGGTGGCGCTCGCCAATGGGATGGGGGTCGAAGGGGCGTCGGTCGAGAGCGCCGAGGGGTTCCACGCGGTTCTCGACTACGCGCTCAATCGCCCGGGCCCGTTCCTCATCGAGGCCGTGATGGGGTGAAGGCGGTTGTTGCCAGCTTCTGTCGCCACTGCCATGAAGCCTGCGAGACATGGAAAGCGATATGGTCGGCAAGATCGAAGCCTATGCGTCACTCGGCGCCGAACTGAAGAACGAACGTTGGTCCTGGTCGGGTCATAGTGCGGATGAGGCGACGGTCGTCGTGACGCTGTGGCAGGATAAGATACGTCCCGTCGAGGGTGGGATCCGGTACGACATCTTCGACGATCCCGACCTCGAATCGTGGCGCACCAAACGCGGCAACCGCGAACGCATCCGTGACCTCGTCCTGGCGCGCGACAGGTGCGACGGCCTGTTTCGGGTGGTGGTGGGTCGGGTCAACGAGACCGGAGACGCCATGCTGGAAGGCTCCCTCTACGAGGCCCGGCCCGACCTCACGATGCGTCTCATCGATCTCGACGAGAAGACCGGCGAGTTCAGTGCCGAGAGCGAGGCCTGACCCGATCAGCCGGCCGTACGTCGCGCCTTCGCGCCGGTAGCCCGGTGGCGAGAACGGCGCCGGCGATGATCAGGACGGCCGCGAGCAGGAGCGACGCCGTCGCGGGCGTCTGCCCGGTGAGGATCAGCAACAGCGTCGAGACCAGCGGCGCCAGGTAAGACAGGGCGCCGAGGGCCGGGAGGCGACCATGCTTCGTGGCGTGATCCCAGGCCAGGAAGGCGAGACCGGTCGGGCCGAGGCCGAGCAGGAAAATAGCGAGCCACTGGCCCGGTCGCGGCACGACGGTCGTCTCGACCACGACATGGCAGAGCCCGCCCGCCAAGGCCACGGCACCACAGACCCCGACCAGCATGCCGCTCGGCACATCGGCGAAGCGTCGGTTCAGTACCGAATAGCCCGACCAGACGACGGCGCAGCCGAGCGCCGCCACGAAACCCGCCGCCGACGTGGCCGAGACCGCCTCGCCCGATCCGTGGCCCAGGATGATCAGAGCCGTGCCTCCGAGACCCAATACGGCGCCGCCGAGATGGCGGAGCCGAAGCCCCTCTCCCGGCAGCGCCGCCGACAGCAGCACGATCAGAAGAGGCCAGAGATAGGCCAGGACACTCGCCTGCGCGGGTGGAGCGGCCGACAGGGCGTAGAAGTAGAGCGCGTGGTAGAAGAACAGCCCGCAGAACGCCAGGAGCCAGGGCGCAAGGGGTTGCCGCAGCTGGGCCAGCGCCGCGCGGCCGCGTGCGGCCAGAACCGCAAGGCCCGACACGGCTGCGACCGCGAAGCTCAGGGCCAGGAGCTCGAAGGACGGGATGCCGCTGGCCGCGACCGTGAACAGGGCGAGCGCGGCCCAGAGCAGGATGGCGCCGACGCCGATCGCGGTGGCGCGGACCGTATCGCGAGACGTCGTATCCGCGGCTGCGCTCACCTCGGCACCTTCTCGGCTCGCGTGAAATGAGCAGCGCCGGACGGCCTCAACCGAAGATCGTCGCTCCCCCGTCGGCCGGGCCGACGGCGGCCCTGAAGGTGGCAAAGAGTTCGCGGCCGACACCCCAATGCGAGGGCTCGAGATCGCAGGTCGCGAGGGGGCGGGCCGCCCAATCGGCCGCCGGCACCAGTACGTCGAGCCGGCCCGTCACCGCATCGATCCGCACGGTGTCGCCGTCACGGATCTTGGCGATGCTGCCGCCTTCGGCCGCTTCCGGCGTCACATGGATCGCGGCCGGCACCTTGCCGGAGGCGCCCGACAGCCGCCCGTCCGTCACCAGCGCGACCTTGTGGCCGCGGTCCTGCAGCACGCCCAGGGGCGGCATCAGCTTGTGCAGCTCCGGCATGCCGTTGGCCTTGGGTCCCTGGAAGCGGACCACCGCCACCATGTCGCCCTTCAGCTCGCCGGCCCTGAAAGCCTGCTGCAGCTCCTCCTGCGAATGGAACACGCGGGCCGGGGCCTCGATGACGTGTCGTTCGGAGGCGATGGCCGAGGTCTTGATGATGGCCCGGCCGATGTCGCCGTCGAGCACCTTGAGGCCGCCGGTCGCATGGAACGGGGTCTTGGCGCCGCGCAGGACCGCTTCATCGCCACTTTTCGCGGCGCCATCCCGCCAGGCCAGCTGGCCTTCGGTGCCCAGCACCGGCTCCGTCGTGTAGCTGTCGAGTCCCTGGCCGAACACCGTGGTGACGTCGCGGTGCAGCAGCCCGTCGCCCAGAAGCTCGCGGATCACGAAGGCCATGCCGCCGGCCGCGTGGAAGTGGTTCACATCGGCTTTTCCATTCGGATAGATCCGGGTCAGCAGCGGCGTGCAGTCGGCGAGATCCGAGAAATCCTGCCACGTCAACGCGATGCCGGCCGCCGCGGCCATGGCCACGATATGCATCGTGTGGTTGGTCGAGCCGCCGGTCGCATGAAGGCCCACGATGCCGTTGACGAACACCCGCTCGTCGAGCATGCGGCCCATCGGCGTGTAATCGTTGCCGAGCGCCGTGATCGCCATGGCGCGCCGCGCCGCTTCCGTCGTGAGGGCGTCGCGCATGGGCGTGTTGGGATTGACGAAGGAGGCGCCGGGCAGGTGCAGCCCCATGATCTCCATCATCATCTGGTTGGTATTGGCGGTCCCGTAGAACGTACAGGTCCCGGGTCCATGATAGGACTCGGCCTCCGCTTCCAGCAGGGCGGCGCGGTCGACCTTGCCTTCCGCGAAGAGCTGCCGGATCTTGGCCTTCTGGTCGTTGGGGAGCCCGGAGGTCATCGGCCCGGCCGGGATGAAGACCGCCGGCAGGTGCCCGAAGGCCAGAGCCCCGATGACGAGGCCGGGCACGATCTTGTCGCAGATGCCGAGATAGACGGCGGCGTCGAACGTCTGGTGCGACAGCGAGACGGCAGTCGCGAGCGCGATGACCTCGCGCGAGAATAGCGACAGCTCCATGCCGGCCTCGCCTTGGGTGACGCCGTCGCACATCGCCGGCACGCCGCCCGCCACCTGAGCCACGCCTCCGGCCTCGCGGGCCGCACGGCGGATCATCTCGGGATAGGTTTCGTAGGGCTGGTGGGCCGACAGCATGTCGTTGTAAGCCGTGACGATCGCGAGATTGGCGCCTGCGCCGTCGCGCAGCATGGACTTGTCGCCCACCCCGCAGGCCGCGAAACCATGGGCCTGGTTGGCGCAGCCGAGCCGCGCGCGCCGCGGGCCGGCTTCGCCGGCGGCGGCGATCCTGTCGAGATAACGGCGCCGGCCGTCATGGCTGCGGTTCACGATCCTTTGCGTGACTTCGCCGAGGCGGGCATTGAGCGCGCTTGAGCCGTTCTGCGTCATCGTGTTCATCCTCGTCGTCTGCCGCACCGGACGGCACCGGTTCGCCAGCCCATCATGGATCATCCTGCGACCCGTGGCACGCTCCTCGACGTTCCCGCCGGCATGGCTTCATACGTCGTCGAGGTGCCGCGAACCAGATACACGATCTGTTCCGACGCTTGACAGCCAGGAACGGGATCCGCTGCGAGGCGTTGGCGGCCCGAGCGTGGCCATCTTCGGCTTTCGCCAAGAAGCCGATCGCCATGACCGATGCCAAGACCGCCCAGGACAAACCCGCCGAGCCGGCCCAGTTCGACCCGAGCCGCGTACCACAAGTCGACTACCATCAGGTGCTGGTCGGCCAGCCCGCCATCGTGACCGGCGCCAACTCGGGGATCGGCGAGGCGGTGGCGCTCGGCCTCGCCCGGGCCGGCGCCGATGTCGCGGTCAATTACGTGACACATCCCGAGACGGCCGAGGAGGTGGCCCACAAGATCGAAGGCTTCGGCCGCAAGGCCATCGTGGTGAAGGCCGATGTCTCCAAGGAGGACGAGGTCGAGGCCATGTTCGCCAAGGCCATCGCCGAGTTCGGCACGCTGCACATCTCCGTTTCCAATGCCGGCCTCCAGCAGGATTCTCCGCTCACCACCATGACGCTCCAGCAGTGGAACACCGTCATCGGAGTGAACCTTACCGGCCAGTTCCTGTGCCAGCGGGCAGCGGCGCGCGAGTTTCTGAAGCGCGGCGTCGTGAAGGACGTGTCGCTCGCGGCCGGCAAGATGATCTGCATGAGCTCGGTTCACCAGCAGATTCCCTGGGCGGGCCACGTCAACTATGCCTCCTCGAAGGGCGGCATCTTGATGATGATGCAGAGCATGGCGCAGGAGTTGGCGCCCCATTTCGTGCGCGTCAACTCGATCGGCCCCGGCGCCATCCGTACGCCGATCAACACGGCGGCCTGGAGCACGCCCGAAGCCTATGCCGATTTGATGACGCTGGTTCCCTACAAGCGCATCGGCGAACCCGACGACATCGCCCGGGCGGCCGTCTGGCTCGCCTCCGACGCGGCCGACTACGTGACGGGCACGACGCTCTTCGTCGATGGCGGCATGACGCTCTACCCCGGCTTCGCCACCGGCGGCTGATCGGCGTCGACGATACGGTCGGCGCCATGGAATACCGTGATGCTGTCGCGGCGTGCGATGCCGACCAGCGTGAGATCGAGGGCGCGGGCACGTTCGATCCCGAGAGCGGTCGGGGCCGAGATGGCGATCAACGTCCTTGCGCCGAAGGCCGCCGCTTTCTCGACCATCTCGAACGAAGCGCGGCTCGTGACCACGACGAAACCGTTCTCCGGCGCCGTCTCGGCCCTGAGGCAGGCTCCGATCAGCTTGTCGAGGGCATTGTGGCGGCCGACGTCTTCGCGAACGGCAAGCAACGTGCCGTCGGGCCCCGCCCAGGCGGCGCCGTGGACGGCCCGCGTGGCAGCGTTGAGGATCTGGCCGGCATCGAGCGCCGCCAGGGCCCGCGCGATGGCCGGTAGGGCAACATGCGGTGCCGGGCCGCTCGGGGCCACGGCCCGGGGCAAGGCCGCGAGATCCTCGATCCCGCACAGGCCGCAGCTCGTCCGGCCCGTCATGGCACGCTTGCGGGCCAAGTGGTCTCGCAGACGCGATGCCACGAGGTCGATGTGGAGCCGGAAGGCGCCTGCCGTCATCTCGGTCCGGATGGAGCGGATCTGGCTCGCCGCGTCGATCACGCCTTCGGTGAGGCTGAACCCCGCCGCGAAATCCTCGAGGTCGGCCGGGGTCATCATCATGACGCCGAACGGAATGTCCGAAAACAGCACCTGGACAGGCACTTCGGCGGCGACGCGACGCTCGACCGCATGCCTGGCTCCACCCGCGAAGTCGATCGTCTGGGCGTCGCTGATCGGGGCGGATTCACCCGCTCGGACGGGGGCGGCGAAGGGGTGGGAGTGCATGCGTCAAGCCTCCTCGATGCGTCACGCAGATCGAGCGAACCCGGAGATGAGCCCGCGAGGTCGGTGACCTTTTCGAAAGATCGAATGTGCCGGTCTCCAGCCGATGCTGGCGAGACTTGATTACGGCGTCGTCGCGGCAGCGTCGATCTGAGCGGGCTCGATGTGAAGAGCCGTCCTCTCGACCTCGATTTCGGGTTCGAAGAATCGCTGCAGCTTGGGCAGGGCCTCGATGCTGAACGCGACGACGACGTGGTCGGGGGAGGCGGGTTCACCGGCCGCAAGCGCCAGGAAGCCGTCGGCATCCTGAACCAGAGGCGACATCACGAAACCCGCCGCGCCGATTCCCGTGATGAACTGGTAGAGATGGCGATGTCCATCGGCGAAGTTGACGGCCATGGTCAGAGGTGCCGGCCTGAACAGTAAACCTGCGAGGCGGCCAAGCAGGTTCGGATGGACCGTGATCTTCATGAATGTCGCAGGCTCGGTGCCTGTCTCGACCGATTGGTTGAATCCGATGCTCGTCCGTTGCCAGTCCTCGGTTCGGATCGCAGCGGGGTGTTCGCGCCGCTTCAAGGCCAGCCAAGTCTCGATGCGGCGTTCGGGTCGGTAGAGGCGCAGGAGATCGGGCCAGAGCGCGCCTTCGGCAAAGTTCGAATAGCGCGCGTCGATCGTCAGATCGACTCCTCCGGGCTCCGGACCGAAGAGGATCCATTTCGGCGCCAGCGGCCCTTCGATGAATCGGCGATTGGCCTCCGCGAGGCCCCGTGTATAGGTCGAGTACTCTTGGAAGCCCGGACGCGGCGCATAGGCGAGGCCGTTGGCGATGATGCGGCTCTGCATCGAAGGGATCGTGTCGACCCCGCCGTCGAGCTTGGGAAGTGGGTAAAATTCCGTCATCTTCGCCACGGCGGAAAGTTTAAGATCGTCGAGGTGGCCCGCGAAGCCCTGCGGATCGACGAGAGCCGTTGCGGCGGTTTTCAGCTGTCCGGTCGGCTCCGTCACCAGCCAGGCGTCATAGAGCTTGATGGCAGCCGCCGCTCTCGCTTCAGAAGGCGCGCTTGCGGTCATCATGGCCGGGCAAAGCACCAGGACGACCGCCAGAGCTGCCGACAGCGCGACGACAGCCAGGCCGCGAGCCCAGTAGCGGACCCGTGACCAGACCGTCAGGACGGTCGCCATGGCGAGGCCGTTCCAGGCGATCAACGTGTGCAGATCCTGTCGGACGAAGCCGGCCTTGAACAGCATGAAGACGATGAGGGCGAGCCCGACGACCCTGAGGAGTCCCCAACCGAAGGGCGTTCCCCCCGACCGCGCCGCTTTCGCCTCGGCCCAGGCGGCGAACGCCAGCAGCAATGCGGCCGCGATCACGAAGGCCAGCAGTTCCAGACGGCTACCGTCGGCAGCCATCGCCTCGCTGTATCCAGCGACGACATCCCATTGCCGCGCGATGGCGATCGGAAGGTCGGCGAAGGTTTGTCCGAAAAACGCTCCGGCGCTCGTGAAACCGATGATGAAGCACAGGAGGAGGCACGGGACGCGATGGCGGACAAGGAGCGTGATGTCGCCCATGACGAACAAGGGAATGGCCAAGACCGCGATGCTCATCTTGGCCATTCCGGTCACGCCGACCGCGAAGCACAGGACCGCCGAAGCCAGCGCGCCAGCCCTGCCCGGTCGCGACGGCGTAACGGTCAGCAGGAAAGGCAGGAACGCCAGCATGAGCAGAGCAATGTCGGGAAAGTCTCGCGTCCCCGCGATCGTGATGGCGAAGCTTGCCAGCGCGGCTGCTGGTACACCGCTCCGACTATCCTGCTGCCCGGACGCGAAGACCAGGACCGCCCCCCAGCCGAACGCCAGGCTCAACGCCAGCATGATGGGCAAGGTGCGCGTCAGGTAGCGGCTATCCTCGTAGCCGGTCAGGAGCGACGCTGCGGGTCCATAAGGAAAGGCGAGGTCCACGCCCCATCTGAGATGCCGACTGGCCGCCTCCCCCATGACCGTGACCCAGGACGCGTCGAGCCCCCATTGCGGCACGGCAGGCGTCATCGGATGGAAAGCGAACAAGGCGACGCAGAGCGACAGAAGCAGTATTGCAACGGATCTAGGCAGCTGGAGCCTCGGCATGAACGTCAAGCTGAACAGCTTCCTTTCGCTGTCGAGCCGACCGGCGGGAGGTCGCCTTTTGGTGGCAGGATTTTCTCACGTCAACCGATCAAGCCTGAGCTTGACACGGCCCGACCGGTCTGGCCATTGAGGGAACCGCTCTATCAATGAACAAGACCGCGGACGCGACTTCAAGATCGCTCGTGAACAGTAGAGGAAACAACACATGAAGAAGAGCATTATTGGCGCGATCGTGCTGGCGGTGGCGGCTGCTGGCAGCCCGGTCAGGGCCGCCGAGGTTTCGATCCCGATCATCGTCAAGGACACGACGTCGAACTACTGGCAGATCGTTTTGGCGGGTGCACGCAAGGCAGGCAAGGACCTCGGCGTCAAGGTTCCGGAACTCGGTGCCCAGTCCGAGTCCGACATCAACGGGCAGATCACGATCCTCGAGAACGCGGTATCGGAAAAGCCGGCCGCCATCGTGATCTCGCCAACGCAATTTGCCGCCCTCGGCAAGCCGATCGACGAAGCCGCGAAGTCGGTCAAGATCATCGGCATCGACTCGGCCGCCGACTCCAAGGCGTTCACATCCTTCCTGACCACCGACAACGTGCAGGGCGGACGTGCGGCCGCCGATGCTCTTGCGGACGGCATCAAGGCCAAGACCGGCAAGGCCGAAGGAAACGTGGCGCTCATCACGTCGCTGCCGGGTGTCGGCTCCCTCGACCAGCGGGCGCAAGGCTTCAAGGAAGAGCTCGCCAAATATCCGGGTCTCAAACTGACCCAGGACAAGGTCGCCGATGGCCAGGCCACGACCGGCTTGAACATCATGACCGACCTGATCACGGCCGACCCGAACCTCAAGGGCGTCTTCACGTCGAACCTGATCATGGCGCAGGGTGCCGGGCAGGCTGTCGCCGAGAACAAGCTCGGGGACAAGCTGACCCTCATCGGCTTCGATTCCGATGACAAGCTCGTGAAACTGCTGCAGGACGGCTCGATCTATGCGCTGATCGTTCAGGATCCGTTCCGCATGGGGTATGACGGCGTGAAGACCGCGCTCTCGGTCTCCAAGGGCGAAAACGTTGCCAAGGACGTCGACACGGGCGTCAACGTGATCACCAAGGCCAACATGACGTCGGCCCGCTCGCAGGAACTGCTGAGCCCCAAGCTGAACTGAGTGTCCCAACCTCCGGAGCTCGTGCCTTGCGGCCGAGTTCCGGGGATCGGTTCGAATCGCGCGAGGCGAGAATGCAGACCGCAACCGCGACCCAGGACGATGCCGCGCTTCGGTCCGGGTCGACCGATCCGCTTCTGGTACTCCAGCGTCTCGATAAGCGTTTCGGCGCGACCCATGCGCTCAAGCACGTCGACCTCGATTTCATGCCGGGCGAAATTCACGCCATCGTGGGGGAGAACGGAGCCGGGAAGTCGACCCTCATCAAATGCCTGACGGGCGTGCATCGCCGGTCAAGCGGCGAAATCCTGTGGCATGGCAAACCCGTACCCCTGGAGACGCCGCACGAAGCCATCGCGCTCGGCATCAATGCGGTGCACCAGGAGGTGGTACTGTGTCCCCATCTCACCGTTGCGGCCAATCTCTTCCTCGGCGACGAGACCACCCGCTTCGGCCTGCTGCGCCATCGCGCCATGGTGCGGGCCGCGCAGAAGATCATCGACGACATCGGGTTCAAGCTCGACGCCTCCGTGATCCTGTCGAGCCTGACCATCGGCCAGCAGCAGCTCGTCGCCACGGCCAGGGCGTCGACCCGCGGGACGCGGTTCCTGATCTTCGACGAGCCCACCGGTTATCTGACCCGGCAGGAAGCGGCCCAGCTTTTCGCCCTGATCCGGCGGCTGAAAGCCGAGGGCATCACGATCGTCTACATCAGCCATCGACTCGAAGAGGTTTTCGAGCTGGCCGACCGCGTTTCGATCCTGCGGGACGGCAATCTCGTGTCGACCTCGCGGGTCGCCGACACCGACGAGAAATCGCTGATCCGGGGCATGATCAACCGCTCGGTCGACCAGATCCATTACAAGGAGGCGATCCCGTTCGGAGCCGAGATCCTGCGGGTCGAGAAGCTGTCCGGCGTGGGATTCGACGACGTCTCGCTGACCGTTCGGGAAGGCGAGGTGGTGGGTCTCTACGGCCTGATCGGGGCCGGGCGAAGCGAATTCGTGCAGACGCTGTTCGGGCGTTTTCCGAAGACGGCCGGGCAGGTGTTCTGGATGGGGCAGCCCATCACGGTCCGCGACGAGCGGGACGCGATCCGGCGCGGCATGGCGCTGGTGCCGGAGAGTCGACGCGACCAGGGGCTCTGCCTCAACCTCGGCGTCGGCCTCAACCTCAACCTGCCGGTCTTCGATCAACTCACCAACGGCATCACGATCAAGCCCCTCGCGGAAAAGGCCAGGGCCGACCGGCAGATCCGCGAGATGCAGATCAAGACGGCGTCGCGCGACGCCAATGCGTCGAGCCTGTCGGGCGGCAACCAGCAGAAGATCGTTGTCGGCAAGTGGCTCAACCACGGTGCCAAGCTCTTCATCTTCGACGAGCCCACCGTCGGGGTCGACGTCGGCACGAAGGTGGAGATCTACAAGGTGTTCGCTCGTCTGCTCGAGGCGGGTGCCGGCATCGTCCTGATCTCGTCCTACCTGCCGGAGGTCTACGACCTCAGCGACACGCTCCACGTCTTCCGCCGCGGCCATCTGGTCGCAACGCACCTCGGCAAGTCCGCCGAGCAGGAAACCATTCTGACCGAGGCCATCGGTGTTTGAGCGTGAAGCGGCCTCCGGCCCTCGCGCCCGGTCGTGAACCGAGGACCATAGCGATGAGGATCAGACCATGACGGCCCAGACCACCATTCCGACAGCACCACCGCCGACGCCCGCGGTGGTGCCCCGCGCGTCGCGGATCGGGCTGGTGCTGAGCCTCACGCTTCTCGGCCTGCTGCTCCTGATGTGGCTGGTGCTGTCCTTCGCGACCGACACGTTCATGACCGAGAAGAATATCGTCAACCTTCTGCGCCAGGGCGCCATGGTGGCGATCATCGCGGTAGGGCAGACCTTCGTCATCATCACGGCCGGCATCGATCTTTCCACGGGCGCCGTCGTGGGGTTTGCCAGCGTTGCGGTCGCCTGGCTGCTGGTGCACGGGTTCGGCATCGCCTCGGCCATGGCCCTGACCCTGCTGATCGGCGTGGCGATCGGCGCTTTTCACGGCTTCGGCATCGTCAAGCTCGGCTTGCCGCCCTTCATCATGACGCTGGCGAGCCTGACGGCGCTCCGGGGCTTCGGGCTGCTGATCACCAATGGCGCCACGATCTCGGGTTTGCCGGACAGCTTCACCAACTTCTCCCGCAACAACTTCCTGGGCGTACCCTGGCTGTTCTGGATGGTGGTCCTGGTGGCCGTCCCGGCCTATGTGCTGCTGCAGCACAGCCGTTGGGGGCGTTACCTCTTCGCCATAGGGTCCAACGCGGAAGCCGCACGACTGACGGGTGTCAACGTGAAGGCGATGATCTACTTCGCCTACATCGTCTCGGCGACCCTGTCGGCCTTTGTGGGCATTCTGCTGGCCGCGCGGATCGGCATCGGCAACGCCACGCAGGGCGAGGGATGGGAACTGCAGGCGATCGCCTCTTCGGTGATCGGCGGGACGAGCCTCTTCGGCGCCGTCGGTTCGGTCCAGGGACCGCTGCTCGGCTCCTTCATCCTGACCACCATCAACAACGGCGCCAACCTGCTCAACGTCAACCCGTTCTGGCAACGCATCATCACCGGCGGATTGATCATCGTCATCGTCTATTTCGACCAGTTGCGCCGCCGCGGGAGGCGCTGACGCCCAGCCGCGGTCGGCGATGCTTGGAGCTACAGCTATCGTGAGCTAGGTCGAACCGCGTTTGACGTGGCTCATCGTGGGAATGGCTCGACGTGTGTCTCGGCGGTACGACCGAAATAGACGGCGCGGCGTCCGATCAGGGACACGAAATATCCCGCGCAGCCGGCGTCCATCATCTTGCTGCAAAAGCCACGATGTGCGGGAACGCCATGGAATTATCCTCTGCTCCGCCAAGACACTGCTCTGCGACATGCTGCTGGCGGTCAAGCATCGTCGTGTCCTCTGCGTTTCCGGGTCAGTGATCATTCGATCGGTACAGTGGTAATGCCGAGCCGTGCGACGGCCTCTTTCAGAATGCGCTTCAATGTGCTGCGGTCGCGGTCCGGCATATGCGCGAAGCACTCGGTTTCGTTCTGGTCGGCCAAGGCAGCGAGTTCGGGGACAAAGCCCGCTCCCAAAGCGGTCAATGCGAGCGTTTGCGCGCGACCGTCGGCAGCGTTCGCCTGTCGGGCAATCAGACCCTTGAGGATGAGGCGATCAGCCAGCTTGGTGACAGCTCCACGGGTCAGTCCCATGCGTTCCGCCAAGCGGCTTGGCGGCGTCGGTTCCTCGGCATACAGCATGCGCAGAAGCGCCCACTCAGCCACCGTTACATCCTTGGCGGCCAGCTTGCGGGCGAAGCCGTAAGACACGTAGTTGGAAACGTGCCGGAGCCAATAGCCGAGATGGCTGGTCAGCTCGGGAACATCGGGCACCACGGGTCTCCTCGTCAGACCCGGATAGAATCCCCTTTGTTGTTTCCTAGTCAACAAAAAGCTGCAAACGGTAGCTAGGGGCTTGCGCTACGCGACCGCGATAAGGTGGTCCAATATTCTTCGCGAGGGTATCGGCCCGGAAAAGCGATGAAGCTGGTCAGTCCAGCGCCGGATCTTCTTTGCCGAGCCCGCTGAAGCAGCGCCGTCCCAAGAGGCTATTGCGTGACGTCGCCCGCGAGGTTCTTGTCGACGAAAGCCAGTGCGTCCACGATCGACGATTTCCAGCAGTGCCAATCATGGTCGCCGTCGGTCACCCGGAACTCGACCTCGCGACCATTCATCTGCATCGTCTCGAAAAATGCAAAAGCGCCGCGCCAAAGCCGGTGGCTGTCGTCGTCGCCGACCGTGATGTAGAGCTCCGGCAAATCCTTCTTCGTGTCGATGTCACGTTGCAGGAGCGTGAAGACGTTGGCAGCGTTGAACCGGCGCGGATCGAACGGCGTGCCGAACGCCGACCCAAAATGTTTGCCGTCCGGCGGCAGGTCGATGCCGACCGTCACGGTGGCCGGATCGGAAGCCTTGAAGTAGCCCGTCGAACGGATGAGATCGAGATCCTTGGACGACTTCCCCATCGCTTCGGCCGGCACGTTTTGCCAGAACGCGGGTGACAGGGCCGCCGCCGCGGCATAGCGCTCGGGCTCCGCCAGAGCGAGCCGGAAGGCACCGTAGCCGCCCATCGACAGACCCGCGATCGCCCGATGGGCGCGGTCGTGCCCAACTGGATAGGCACGCTCGATCGCCTTCGGCAGATCATGCGAGATGGCGGCCGCGTAATTGCCGGGGCCGCTGACATCGGCGGAATCGACGTACCAGGAGTTACTGCCGTCCGGCATGACGACGACGAGCGGCTTGATTGATCGCTGGGCGATCAGTCGATCGAGAGTGCCCCGGATATTGCCGATCGTTTGCCAGTCTGTTGGGGTGCCGTTCAGTCCGTGAAGCAGATACAGCACGGGCCAGCCGGCTAAGGGCGGCGGACCGTCGGGGGAATAGACCTGCGCGACCTCGTCACGCCCGAGGGCCGCCGATGCATAGGAGAAGCTCTTCAGCGTACCCGCCGCTGCCGGAACCGCTGCAACCGCCGCTAGCCCAATCACAAGGCCACAGGTCATTCCACATGCGGGGAGCGGAACCAGACCATTGAGGTAACGCTTTAGAGTTCTTAACGATGAGCCGATCTCGAACATCGGGAATTTCTCGGCGAGCGTGCGGGATGTTGGCGCTGGCTATCTCTTTGCATGCGCTGAGACCGAATCAAAGTGGAAATCGGTCTCTCGTCGATCGTCCGTCATCCCCGGATCGGCTCGAGCCGGATAGGGCAAATAGCTGAAATCAGGGCCTTCATGTCGGATCGCTTGACCGGAGCACGTCGAAGGTTTGACGCCATCGACTTTTGGCGCGGTTACCTCCTGTGCACGATCTTCATCAATCATATCCCGGGAAATGCTTTCGAGCCGTTAACGCAAAAAAACTTCGGCTTCTCCGATTCCGCCGAGGGCTTCGTCTTCATTTCCGGTCTGGCGTTGGCCTTGGCCTATGGCCGGCGCTTCGAACGTGGCGACTGGAGCGGCGTGACGATATCTCTTACCCGTCGCGCGATGCTGCTCTACGGGCTGCACATCTTCCTGTCGTTGGCCGGCGTGGCCATTTTTATTTTCGGCGCGGCTTTCGGCCAGGGCGACAGCCTTCTGTCGGTCCACGGGCGGGATCTTGCCGTCACGGCACCCTTGGAGATGCTGGTGGGGGTGTTCTCGCTCGGTCATCAATTCGGCTATTTCAATATTCTTCCGATGTACATCATGATGCTGGCCACCGCGCCGGTTCTGCTCCTGCTGGCTCAGGCAGGTCGGTGGCCCATGCTGGCTGCATCGCTCGCGCTCTACGTCATGGCGACCTGCGGCTGCAACCTTCCGAACTGGCCGGAGAGCGGATCATGGTTTTTCGATCCTTTCGCGTGGCAGTTCATGGGCGCGATCGGGATAGCGGTCGGGCTCGGCCTGCGGACCACGGCGATCCCACGATCGATCCCGCTTATGGCGCTGGCCACCGTGATCGTGGCCACGAGCGCCTTCTGCGTCACGGATGGTTTTTCATTATGGCCCGGACTAGAGGACCAGGTCCGAACCTGGGGGCATCTCGATAAGACGACGCTCGGCGTGGGACGGCTCGTGCATTTCTTCGCCATCGCCTATCTGATCTACGCGATGAGGCTGGCGGAGTGGATGCGAGGATCGCGGGCCTTCGAGCCGCTTTGCGCAATCGGCAGACATGGGTTGTGGATGTTCTGCGCTCTTTCGCTGATGGCGGCCGGCGGTCAAGTGGTGGTCCAATACGCGGGACATACCTTCTACACGGACGTGGTCATGGTTGGCGGCGGCCTTGGTGCGTTGGTAACTCTTGCGCAATATCTCGATCGGCGGAAGACCCTACCGGCCGCTGCCTCGTCCAAGTCTGCGACGTGCCCCGATCGACCTACCGCGATCAGGCCGGGAATCGCGTGTTGGACCGAGGCTAGCGTCAAAGGCGAGACACCGACGCCCGTATATGCTCCTCGATGATGGCAATGTTCCGCAGGTTGGCCTTGAACCCCATGTCGAAGAAGTCGCCAAGGATCGGGACGGCCCCCGCGGCGACTTCAATCCCGACATTCCCCAGCATCCGGGCGATCTTGTCGCCGGGGACGCCGAGCAGGCGAGCCTCGTTGACGATATAAAGCGAGATCCCAGCCAGGATGACATCGCCTGCCGCGGGCGTCGCGCCGATCAGACTGTTCAAGCCGAAGCGAAATCGCGTTCCCGGTATCCGGAAAGCACCGTCCACCGCCCAGGCGAGCTTCTTAAGGCGCGACAGACGGCGAGCCGACGAAAGCGTTGAATCGTAATGCGAAGTTGCGGCAGACCATGTCATGGGTTTGCTCCCGGTGGCCTCTGCCCGAGGCCATCGTTGAGGTGGTAACCGATACGCGGCAGGTCAATCCGGACAACCCACTTTCGACAAAGGTTCAGGCCCGGGTCGTCATCTTTCCACAAACGCCTCCGACCCCCATGTCTTCCGAACGCCCCAACCCTTGTCACGATCGACCGATGACGCGTCTCGTTCTCTTCTCTACTCTGGCCTTGTTCCTTGCACCGATCACCTGGCGAGCCATGCTCTATTGGCGCGGCCCTGCCGTGGAGTGGTGGAGCGCCGATCGCTCGAGCGCCGGATTGCTGCCTCAACCCAGCCTTCACCCCGAAGCCGCGGTGCGGATCTTCGCGGCACGGACCGTGAGTTGGCGTGGCATCGTGGCGGTGCACAGCTGGATCGTCCTGAAGGACGCCGGCGCGTCCGCCTACCAGCGGTTCGACCTCACGGCTTGGGGCGATCCGATCCGCATCGATGGCTTTGATCCCGACGGACGCTGGTTCGGCCAGGTCCCCGATGTCGTCTTTGCGGCCGACGGTCTTGACGCAGAGCGCCTGCTGCCCCGCATGCGGGAGGCCATCCGCACCTACCGCTATCGCAACCGCGGTGACTACAAGGCTTGGCCGGGACCGAACTCCAACACCTTCGTCGAAGCCGTCCTGGCTGCCGTTCCGGAGTGCGGGGCCGTGTTGCCGCCGACCGCCATCGGCAAGGATTATCCGCTAGACGGCGGGTTTGCGGGTCTCACCCCGTCGCGAACCGGCTTCTGGCTGTCGTTCGGCGGTTATCTCGGCGTGACGATTGGTTGGATCGAGGGCGTCGAGCTCAACATTTTGGGCGGCGTCATCGGCATCGACCTTCGACACCCGGCCATCAAGTTGCCGGCGATCGGACGCATCGGATGGCCCACCGGCGGACAAAATGCCCGACTGGCCGGGTAGCAGCCTTGCACGCGATCGCCTTGCTCGAACCGGGGTCACCCAGCATAAGTCGGGCCCGAGGCCCCACCGAGGACGAGCCATGAACGCACCCGAGCCTGCCCTGGCGCCGCCCGGTGGACTGAGCCACGTGCAGATCAGGTCGATTGTTATCGGCCTCATGACCGCCATGCTGCTCGCCGCTCTCGATCAGACGATCGTGGCGACCGCCATGCCGACCATCGGGCTCGAACTCGGCGATGCGCAGAACCTCCCGTGGATCGTCACGGCCTATCTTCTGGTCTCGACCGCCGTGACGCCGCTCTACGGCAAGCTGAGCGACATCCACGGCCGGCGAATCATGCTGCTGATCGCCATCGCAACATTCAGCGTGGGGTCGCTATTCTGTGCGCTGGCGCCCAGCATGCTCCTGCTCGCACTGGCCCGCGGCCTTCAGGGTGTCGGTGGCGGCGGGCTCATCGCCTTGGCTCAAACCATCATCGGCGACATCATGTCTCCCAAGGAACGGGCGCGCTATCAAGTCTATATCGCGTCGGTCTTCGTGGCTTCCTCGATCGCCGGTCCGCTGCTCGGTGGCTTCTTTGCCCAGCATCTGCACTGGTCGCTGATCTTCTGGATCAATCTGCCGATCGGTTTCCTGGCGTTCTGGCTGACCAACGACAAGCTGAAGCTTCTGCCCCGGCACGAGCGGAAGCATCGGCTCGATTATCCGGGCGCCATCCTGTTGATCCTGTCCTCGACGAGCCTCCTCCTGGCGCTGAGCTGGGGCGGCGTGCGGTTTCCTTGGGGCTCGACGACCGTGCTCGGGCTCCTGATCGCCGCCGTGGTTCTCGGCGCTCTCTTTATTCTTCGTCTGCTGCGCGCCGAAGAGCCTCTGATCCCAATGACGGTCCTGTCCGACCAGGTCGTCTATACCGCGACCCTGGCGGCCTGTTTCGCCATGGGCACCTTCATCGGGCTTGCCATCTACGTCCCGATCTTCTTCGAGGGCGTGGAGCGGCTTACCGCCAGCCAGTCCGGCATTGCCCTGGTTCCCCTGATGATCGGCACCGTCACGGGCGCCACGCTGTCGGGACGCTCCATGATGTACTTCAAGCGCTACAAGCGCATTCCGACCATCATGATGGGGATCAGCGTCGCCTGCTGCGCAGCACTGGCCGTGTTCGAGCGCAGCCTGCCCTTCTGGAGCCTCGAAGTGCTCTTCCTGATGCTCAGCATGGGCCTCGGCACGATTCTGCCGCTGTCCACCATCGCGATTCAGAATACCGTGCCGCTTCGCGAGCTCGGCATTGCCACGGCCAGCATGAACTTCTTCCGGTCTCTCGGCGGTGCTCTGATCGTGGCGGCGTTCGGAACCATCGTCCTCGGCGGCACCAGTGCCGGCGGTGTTCACGACATGGAGGCCCTCATCCGCGGAACGGACGCGGTCCAGCTGGCCGGGACCTTCCGCTACGTCTTTTCAGCCGCCTGCCTGGGCCTCTGCCTTGCCTGGTTCTTCCTCATCATCATGGAGGAACGGCCGCTGCGCGACCGGCGCCGGGACGCGCTCGAGCAAACGCTCGAAGCGGAGGTCCCGAGTCCGCTGGTCATGGAGTGAGCGGCGCCTGAGCCGGATCCTCGGGTTCACCCTCATGGACTTACGTGGCATGGTCGGCACCAAGGGTGCGCCGGACGAAGCACCCCTGCGCCGGGGAGAAACAGATTGGCCGAAGACTTCGTAAAGGCGGCGCTCGACTATCACCGCTACCCGACCCCGGGTAAGCTGTCGGTCGAACCCACGAAACGTATGGCGACACAGCGCGACCTGGCGCTCGCCTATTCGCCGGGGGTCGCGGCCGCCTGCCAAGCCATCATGGCCGACCCCGAAGCGGCCCGCGACCTCACGGCCCGCGGCAATCTCGTGGCCGTGATCTCGAACGGCACCGCCGTGCTGGGCCTCGGCAATATCGGCGCTCTGGCGGGGAAGCCCGTGATGGAGGGAAAAGCCGTTCTCTTCAAGAAGTTCGCCGGAATCGACGTCTTCGACATCGAGGTCGACGCCGCCGACCCGGATCTTTTCGTCGATGTGGTGGCGGCATTGGAGCCGACGTTCGGGGCCATCAATCTCGAAGACATCAAAGCTCCGGAATGTTTCGAGATCGAGCGGCGCCTGCGCGACCGGATGAAGATCCCGGTGTTCCACGATGACCAGCACGGCACCGCGATCGTCTGCGCGGCCGCCGTGACGAATGGATTGCTGCTGCAGGGCAAGTCGCTGAAGGACGTGCGCCTCGTCACGTCCGGCGCCGGCGCCGCGGCCCTGGCCTGCGTCGATCTTCTGGTCTCGATGGGGCTGAAGATCGAAAACGTGACTCTCACGGACATCAAGGGCGTCGTGTATGCCGGGCGCGGCGACGAGATGGCGCCCAACATGGCGCGTTATGCGCGGGACACGACGGCGCGGACGCTTGGCGATGCGCTGCCGGGTACCGACGTGTTCCTCGGCCTCTCGGCGCCCCGTGTCCTCAAGCCCGAATGGCTCGCCACCATGGCGGATCGGCCCATCATCCTGGCGCTCGCCAATCCCGAGCCGGAGATCACGCCGGAACTCGCGCGGCAAGCCCGTCCCGACGCGCTGATCGCCACCGGTCGATCGGATTACCCGAACCAGGTCAACAACGTCCTGTGCTTCCCGTTCATCTTCCGCGGCGCGCTCGACGTGGGCGCCACCAACATCAACGAAGCGATGAAGATCGCGGCCGTCGAGGCCATCGCGGAACTCGCGCGGATCGAGGTGAGCGAAGTCGTGGCCAGCGCCTATGGTGGGCAGGCGCCCGTGTTCGGGCCCGACTACATCATCCCCAAACCCTTCGATCCCCGCCTCATCCTGCAGGTCGCCCCCGCCGTGGCCAGGGCCGCGATGGAGTCGGGCGTCGCGCTCCGGCCCATCGCCGATTTCGACGCCTACGCCCGCGATCTCGAGCGCTTCGTGTTCCGGTCGGGCCAGCTCATGCGTCCCGTTTTCGAAGCGGCGCGTCTGAAACGCCAACGCGTCGTCTATGCGGAAGGCGAGGACGAGCGGGTGCTGCGGGCCGTGCAGACCGTCATCGACGAGAAACTGGCCGAGCCGATCCTGATCGGCCGTGCCGACGTCATCGCCGGCAAGGCTGCCGAACTCGGGCTGCGGCTGCGACCGGGCGCCGGCGTGACGGTGCTCGATCCCGCGGTCGACCACGCGATCTTCGCCTCGCTTACGGAAGCCTACCAGAAGCTGGTCGACCGCCGCGGTGTGCCGCCCGAAGCCGCGGCGCGTCGCATGCGAACCCGATGGAGCATCCCGGCCGCCATGCTGCTCCAGGCCGGACATGCCGACGCAGCCCTCGTGGGCGGCACCGGCGACTGGTCGCGTCATCTCACTTATGTACTGCCGATCGTCAGGTCGAAGGCCGAGGGCGGGCGCGCCTATGCGATGTCGGGGCTGATCCTGCAGAGCGGGGCGTTGTTCATCTGCGACACGCATGTCAACCACGATCCGACCGCCGAGCAGATCGCTGAGATGACCCTCCTGGCGGCCGAAGAGGTCCGCCGGTTCGGCGTGGTGCCCAAGGCCGCCCTCCTGTCGCATTCGAGCTTCGGCGCTTCTGCGTCGCCGAGCGCCAGGAAGATGCGACGGGCGCTCGGCCTCATCCGGGCGCAGGCGCCCGACCTCGAGGTCGATGGAGAGATGCACGCCGATGCGGCCCTGAGCGAGCCGTTGCGCGAGCGCCTCGTTTCGAACAGCCCCCTCGAAGGTGCGGCCAACCTCCTGATCATGCCGTCGCTCGACGCCGCCAATATCGGGCTGACACTGCTCGGCGCTGCGGCCGGCGGCCTGCAGGTCGGCCCGTTGCTGCTCGGCCTGGCGAAGCCGCTCCATGTTCTCGTCCAGAAAGTGACGGCGCGCGGTATCGTCAACATGACGGCGCTGGCCGCGTCGCAGGCCGGCAGCCGGGGGTGAACGCCTGTCGGCGCCGCCGAAAGGATCGAAAACCCTTTGCACGACCAACGCCCCCGGTTACCTTTTGCCAAACCGGGGGAGACGACCATGAATGCGGAAGATCCGCGTCTGATTGCTGCAGCGCCGCGCCGCCCGTGGTACAAGCTGCTCTACGTTCAGGTGCTGATCGCCATCGCGCTCGGCGTCGCGCTCGGCACCTTCGCGCCGCAGACCGGCGCCGCGATGAAGCCATTCGGCGATGCCTTCGTGAACCTGATCCGCATGATGATCGCCCCGGTCATCTTCTGCACCGTGGTTCACGGCATCGCCACCATGGGCGACCTCGGCCGGGTCGGCCGGGTCGGCATCAAGGCTCTGGTCTATTTCGAAGTCGTGTCGACCCTGGCTCTGGCGGTCGGCCTGATCGTGGCCGAGCTGCTGCATCCGGGTGCCGGCTTCAATATCGATCCTTCGAAACTCGATCCCAAATCGGTGGCGAACTTTGTCACGGCCGCCAAAGGCGACAGCGTGACGGCGCATCTCCTGGGCATCATTCCGACAAGCTTCTTCGATGCATTCGCCAAGGGCGACCTGTTGCAGGTGCTGCTCGTCGCCATCCTGAGCGGCATCGCGGTCTCGCGCCTGGGTGCGACCGGCGAGCGCATTTCGGAGGCCATCGATGCGGCCGGTAAGATGTTCTTCCGCATCATCGGGATCATCGTCTATTTCGCGCCGATCGGCGCCTTCGGCGCCATGGCGTTCACCATCGGCGCCTTCGGGCTGAAGAGCCTCGTCAATCTGGGCGAACTCGTCGCCACCTTCTATCTCACGAGCGTGCTGTTCGTGGTGGTGGTGCTCGGCGCCATCGCGCGCCTGTCGGGTTTCTCCATCCTGCGCTTCATCGTCTACATCAAGGACGAGTTGCTGATCGTGCTCGGCACGTCGTCCTCCGAGACGGTCCTGCCCAACATGATCCGCAAGATGCAGGCCCTCGGCGCCTCGAAGCCGGTCGTCGGCCTCGTCATCCCGACCGGCTACAGCTTCAACCTCGACGGCACCAACATCTACATGACCCTTTGCGTCCTGTTCCTGGCCCAGGCCACGAACACCGATCTGTCCCTGGCGCAGGAGTTGAAGATCCTGGCCATCGCGGCCCTGACCTCGAAGGGGGCTTCGGGCGTCACCGGCGCGGGCTTCATCACCCTGGCCGCCACCCTCGAAGTCGTACCCGAGATCCCGATCGCCGCGGTCGCCATCCTGGTCGGCATCGACAAGTTCATGAGCGAGTGCCGGGCGCTCACCAATCTCGTCGGCAACGGCGTCGCCACCCTGGTGATCAGCAATTGGGAGGGCGAACTCGACCGCACCAAGCTCGACGCCGCCATGCGGTCTCCCTTGAAGATCGGTGACGCGGTCGAAGCGCGTATCGCCTGACTTTCGCCGCCCCGCGTCTGCGGCTATCGTCCCGCCGGACGCAATGGAGCCGTTCCCGAACCTCTCGGGCACGGTCCCGAAAAAGCCTCGTGTCTCAGGCAGGAGGCGCTGCAAGGGTCGCCGGGGCGGCGCCCCGGTCATCTGCCGATCCGGTCCGGCCGTGACCTGAGACCCGCGCGGGAGATCGAGTCTGACCCACCTATCGAGCAACGGACCTTCTCCGGGAACTCCACCCTCCGCGGCACCATCGCCCCGACGCAAGATCAACATCGCGTTCGGTCTGGAACGCATCGGCCTCGTCGCCATCAAGGCGCCGGTCGTGGCGGCCCTCATCCTTCTGGCGCTCGCGGTCGGCGCGGCGTTCGGCGTGACCCGGCTCAAGGTCGATGATTCATTGAGCCAGCTGTTCCGGGCCGATACGCCCGAGTTCCATCAGTTCGAGGACGTGACGCGGCGCTTCCCGTCCAACGAGTTCGACGTCCTGGTCGTGATCACGGGCAAGACGCTGCTCGAACGTGATTCGCTCGAACATCTGCGCGGGCTCGTGACCGACCTGCAGCTCATCGATGGGACCAAGGGCATCATATCGCTCTTTTCGGCCCGGCAGGCGCCCGAGCCGGGCCACACCATTCCGCCGGCCCTGTTCCCCGAGCCGCTGCCGGAAGGAGCCGCCTACGATCAACTGATCGACAAGGTCAGGAGCAACGATATCATCCGGGGTAAGCTCCTGTCGGACGATGGCGACCTTGCCCTCGTGGTCCTGGCGCTCGACCCCGAAGTCGCGGCCAGCGCCAATTCGTCGAAGACGATCGCCGAAATCCGCAAGACCGTTCACGACGACCTCGACGGAACGAGTCTACAGGGCGAGTTGTCGGGCGTGCCCGTGATGCAGCTCGAGGTCCACGATGCCGTGGAGCGTGACCGGCTGCTCTACAACGCGGTCGGTTTCGGGGCAGGGTGCCTGATCGCCATCCTGTTCTTCCGTCGCGTGTCGTTCATGATCGTGGCGGCCGGTCCGCCGCTGATCGCCATCCTGCTGGCACTCGGGACCCTGGGCTGGATGGATTTCCGGCTCAACATGTTCCTCAACGTGATGACGCCGCTCATCATGGTGATCAGCTT
>CAXTME010000023.1:0-49984 GCA_964245215.1 uncultured Lichenihabitans sp. | reverse complement strand
CTGGTGCCCGGGTCCCGGGCGAAGGTCACGCCGTCCTCGACACCGAGGACGTTCAAGCCCTTCGTGACGTTTTCGCGCGGGCCCGTCGTCAGCACGACGTCCACGCCGGGACCCTGACCCGAGCCCGGGCCGGTTTCGACGACCGGCCGGGTCAAGCCGCCACGGCTCACGAGCGCGTCGATGAAGCGCCCGGCCCTGCCGATCGAGGCTGCGTCGTCGGTCTCGCCCGTCCGCAGGTAGATCCGGGTTGTTCCGTCCTCTGCCAGAGGTTCGCCGGCGAGTTCGTCGATCCCGCGGATCGTCCCGGCGGACAACGACGGCACCATGAACCCCGTCTGGGCGGGGTCGAGGGAGGTCCACAGCTCGTAGGTCGCCCCCGCGGAACAATCGACGCGATGTGTCATCGATACGCTGACGTCGACTTTGTTGAAGCCCGGCACCAGAACGCCCGCCGGGATCGTGACAGGGATCAGCGACGTGATGTTGGGCGCCCGGGCCGGTATCGTTGCCAGAACATGGTTGTTGATGCTCAGCCTGACGAAGGAGCGCTCCGGCAGCAGGAGGACCGTATTCTTGAGCGCCAGCTGGAACGACTTCGTGTGATCGACTTCGGCGCGCCCCAGATAGACCGACCAGCTTCGCTGGGCCGTCTCACCTCTGAACACCATCTCGTCGCGACCGGCCGGCAGGTGTTTCAGAACGGAAGGCTGAACGGTCTTGTCGAAGAGAGTGGATGATGGCGTCGCCGCATCGGCGCTGCACGTTGCGGCCAGGATCATCAGGGACGCGATGGCGGCCGAGGAACTCAAGAGATGCTTTGATAAAATCGACATGGGATTAAGCCTCGCTCACGAGTGTGGGTCTGGTGGCTCCGCCTCAAACGGCGGAGCTCTCGATGTTGGATGCGCTGGCGGCCTGATCGGCCGAACCACGACGGAACGCGGCGTAGAAGAGCCCGCGGCCCATCTGCGAGATCCACCAGCCGGCGAAGACCGCCGACCCGTACACGACACCCCGGCGGAGATAGCCGGAGACCCGCCGCTTGTGGATCGGGGCGATGTCGGAGAAGACGACCCGCGCGATGATCCTGAAGCGGTCGCCGGATGTCCCGTAGAACTTCAAACCGAAGCCGCGATCCCGTTCCAAGGTCCGGCGTCCGGCGCTGATCACCGGCGTCGACAGCACGTGGCCGTCGGCGTCTCCCGTCGCGATGCGCAGCGTCGCGGTGGTACGGGGCGGAAGCAGCACGGGTTCCAAGGCACGCACCTGCAATCCACCGAACGACATATCGTCGATGATCACGGGAACCTCTTGCGTCCCGACCGTGAGGGTAGCCTTCACCTTGCTGTCGACCCGCGGCATGCTGCGACGCTCGCGGCGCTCCGAGACGGCGCCGAGGGCAGTCCCGGTCAGGAGCAGGTTGAGAGCGCTCCAGATGCCCACGACGACGATCAGGTCTCGGGCATTGGGTTCATTGACATAGCGGTAGGCAAGCATCGCCATGCTGGCCGCGACCAAACCGAAGATCGCGAAGTAGGGCAGGGCGAAGGAGGACAGCCGGTTGTCGTCGAGGGTCTGCCCCTTGGCCGTGACGTTGAACTTCGGGCGATGCGGGTCGAGGAAGACGCTGATGACGGCGCGGAACAGCATCACGGACTGGATGTACTCGTAGAGATCCGACGTCCACGGCCAGCGGAACCGACCGAAGATGTAGCTCTGGATCATCAGGGCCGAGATGATGTAGGTCAGCGTGTAGGACAGGAATTCCTGACCGTTGGCGATGTAGATCTTCATGCCGAAGAAGATGAACAGCATAGGCGCGAAGATGAAGATCATGCGCGAGATCGGGAAGAGCCAGAACATGCTGCTCGACAGGTAGCAGAGGCGCTGCGCCAGGGTGAGCCCGCGCTGGAAGAGCGGATTCTTGAGCAGAAGGATCTGGACCATGCCGCGGCACCAGCGGGAGCGTTGGCCGATGAAGCTTTCGAAGGTTTCAGGCTGCAGGCCGGCGATCATCGGCTTGTCGACGTAGAGGCTGTTCCAGCCGCGAGCGTGCAATTCGAGCGCGCTTTCGGCATCCTCGGTGATCGACGAGCCATGGAAACCGCCGACCTGTTCGAGTGCAGCCCGGCGCAGCAGCGCCGCGGAGCCGCAGAAAAAGGCGGCGTTCCACTTGTCGAGGCCCTTCTGCACGAGGCCGTAGAACATCTCGTTCTCCGCCGGGAGACCCGCGGCCGCGATGTTCTTTTCGATCGGGTCCGGGTTCAGGAAGAAGTGCGGGGTCTGGACCAGGAACAGCTTTTCATCGGTCCCGAAGAAGCCGACCGTTTCGGTGAGGAAGTCCTGGGCCGGGACGTGGTCGGCATCGAAGACCGCCACGATGTCGCCGTCGCTGTGCGCCAGGCCGTTGTTGAGGTTGCCGGCCTTGGCATGATTGTTTTCGGCTCTCGCGAGATAGCGGACACCGAGCTCGGCGCAGAGGGCCTGCATGCTGGCGCGGCGGGTGAGGGCCTTCGAGGTCTCATAGGGATCTTCCGACGAGACTTTGGCATCCGTGCTGCCGTCGTCGAGCAGGAAAACATTGAGCTTGCCGGCCGGGTAGGTCATTCGCTTGGCCGCGGCCAGCGTCGGCGCCACGATTTCGATGCTCTCGTTGTAGGACGGGATGAAAACGTCGATCGTCGGAGCCGCTGCGGCGTCGACCCGCGGCGCCTTCGGACGGTCGATCGGGTCGGCCACCGTGAACAGGCTCAGGAACAGCATGGTGACGCAGTAGAGTTCCGCGATCACCAGAACGAGGCCCGCCACGAAGTCGCCCGGCGAGTCGATCGACGGGACAGTGCTGGAGAGCCGCCAGAAGACGTAACGCAGGATCACGAACGTTCCCAACCCGAGGAACACCGCGCGCCAGGGGCCACGAAGGTTGAGCAGTTTGATCAAAGCCATGGCGCCGATCGCTGACGCCGACAAAGCAAGTTGTGCTTCCACTCCGAGTGGAAGTCCTGCAAGTAGAATAACAAAGCAGGTTGATATCAGCCATACTACTAATGCGGGAATTTTCATTAAAGCCTCCTCGGCAACCAATGGAGTCGACGGTTAGTGATCAGCTCCGATGAATTATCGGGTGTGGTGAATGGGTGCACCACAGTTTCCGTTAGGGCAACCTGAGAAATGTTGAATCGAGTTGTTATGATCGCCATTCGAAATTAATAGTTAAATTGACAGATTTTGGTTAAGGTCAAAAGTGATTTGATTTGATAAAACTTTATCGATCCGATTCATGCGGAGTTATTGCTAGTCGTCAGGCCGGCTGACGTTCTTCAGTTTAGGCACTATCGCGTAAGGGCACGGTACGAGGGCGAGGCCTTGGAGGAGACTAGCGCGCTGCATCGGGGTGCGGGTGGACGGCGTACGACTTACGCCGGGGTGTTAACCGCTCCGTGGCTGCATGCGGCTAAGATCGTCCCCAGACCCTTCCTCGCGCGTTGGCTGATCCCATGACCGATTCCGAGCCTCTTCCCGCGACCCTCAGGCAGGCCCGCGCCGAACATGCGCGGCTTGCGGGTGTCATCGCGGCTCACGACGTCGCCTACCACCGCGACGATGCCCCGACGGTGTCGGACGCCGACTACGACGCCTTGCGGCGGCGTCTCACGGCGATCGAAGCGGCTTTTCCGGTCCTCGACACCACCGCAAGCCCGAGCGCGTCGGTCGGCGCGAAGCCATCCGAGAAGTTCGTGACGGTGCGGCATCGCGTGCCGATGCTGTCGCTCGGCAACGTTTTCGCCGACGAGGAGGTCACCGAATTCATCGCAAGGGTCCGGCGCTTTCTCGGGCTCGGGGCCGAGGCCCCGCTGGCCGTGACCGCGGAGCCTAAGATCGACGGGCTTTCCTGCTCGCTACGCTACGCGGCGGGCCAGCTCGTCGGCGCTGCCACCCGGGGCGACGGCTACGCGGGTGAGGATGTGACGGCCAACGTTCGCACCGTCGCGGCCATTCCTCAGACCCTCGTCGGCCCCGATGTCCCCGACGTGCTCGATGTGCGCGGCGAGATCTTCATGACGAAGAACGATTTTGCGGCGCTGAACGCGCGCCAGCGCGAAGCCGGGCGCCCGGCCTTCGCCAATCCGCGCAACTCGGCCGCGGGATCGTTGCGCCAACTCGACCCAGCCATCACGGCGGCCCGGCCGTTGCAGTTCTTCGCCTATGCCTGGGGCGAGGCGAGCAGCCTCCCGGCCGCGACCCAATCGGGCATGATCGCGGCCTTTGCGCGTTTCGGACTTCCCACCAATCCATTGAGCCAAGTCTGCGAAACGGCCGACGCGCTGATCGTGCGCTACCGCGAGATCGAGGCCCTGCGTTCCACGCTGCCCTACGACATCGACGGTGTCGTCTACAAGGTCGACGACCTCGCCTACCAGTCACGGCTCGGCTTCGTGTCGCGTGCGCCCCGCTGGGCCGTGGCACACAAGTTCCCGGCCGAACGGGCCACCACCACGCTGCTTGCCATCGATATCCAGGTTGGACGGACGGGTTCGCTCACCCCCGTGGCGAAGCTCGCCCCCGTCACGGTCGGGGGCGTCGTGGTCGAGAACGCGACGCTGCACAACGAGGACGAGATCCACCGCAAGGACGTGAGGGTCGGCGATACGGTGAGGCTGCAGCGGGCGGGGGACGTGATCCCGCAGATCGTCGAGGTCCTGCTCGATCTGCGGCCCAAGGGTGCCGAAGCCTTCCGGTTCCCCGAAACATGCCCGGCCTGTGGCTCGGCCGCGATCCGAGAGATCGACGAGAAGACCGGCACGGCCGACGTCGTACGCCGCTGCACCGGCGGTCTCGTCTGTCCGGCCCAGGCCGTGGAGCGCCTCAGGCACTTCGCCTCCCGCAATGCCTTCGATGTCGAGGGACTCGGCGACCGGCAGATCGAGCTCTTCTATGCCGAAGGGTTGATCCGGACGCCGTCGGACATCTTCGCCCTCGAGGAGCGCGACAAGGCGAGCCTGACGAAGCTCGCCAACCGTGACGGGTTCGGAGCCACTTCGGTCCGTAACCTCTTCGCCGCCATCGCGAACCGGCGCAACGTGCCGCTCAACCGGCTACTCTACGGGCTCGGAATCCGCCACGTCGGGGAGACCAATGCGCGACGGTTGGCGCGCCATTTCGGCACGATCGAGGCCTTGCGCGCGGCGGCCCTTGCCGGGGTCGAAGCCGGATCCGAAGGTCGCGCCGAGCTTTGTGCCATCGATGGCCTGGGCGACGTCGTGGCGGAGGCGCTCGCCGACTTCTTCGCCGAACCCCATAACGAGGCGGAACTCGACCGGCTTCTCGCCGTCGTCACGGTCGAACCCATGGAGACCGTGGCCGCGACGAGCCCCGTTTCGGGCCAGACGATCGTCTTCACCGGAACGCTCGAAAAAATGACGCGCGACGAGGCCAAGGCCCGCGCCGAGTCTCTCGGCGCCAAGGTCTCCGGTTCGGTCTCCAAGAAAACGAACCTCGTCGTCGCGGGACCCGGTGCCGGCTCCAAACGCACCAAGGCGGAGGAGTTGGGGGTCAAGGTGATCAGCGAAGACGAATGGCTCGATCTCGCCAGTAGCTCTGGCCAGCCCGGCTCGTCAGCTTAGATTCACGCCGACCAGCACAGCCCTAGCCTGAGTCGACGCCGCCTTTCGACAACAGAGGTGCCGAACGATACCTCGTAGTGCCAATGAACAGCAGATGAACAAAGTAAACTGCACAATAATTCGATGGAGAATATGGAACCGGCTTGCATCCCGACCTATTTGTGTTCCGAGGGTGAGATTTCAGGACGACATACGATCATGGTTGATTTTCGTTCGGCTCAAGCGAGCTTGAAAAAGGTGGCTGTTGCAGGCCTGGTCGCAGCATCCATGGGCGCGGTTCTGATGGCATCGGCAGAGCCCGCGCAAGCCTTCCGGGGTGGATTCGGGGGCGGCGGGTTTGGCGGCGGCGTCTATCGTCATGGATTTGGCGGCTTCCGTGGTGGCTTCGGTGGCTTCCGCGGTGGTTACGGCGGATTTCGCGGGGGTTATGGCTTCCGCGGCGGCTATGGCCGATTTGGCTACGGCGGCTTCGGTTACCGCCGCTTCGGCTACGGTGGTTACGGCTATCGCCGGTTCGGCTACGGCGGATTCGGCTACGGCTTCGGCCCGGCGCTCGGGTTTGGGCTGGGCTATGGCGTTGCTTCAGCCGGCTATGGCTATCCCTATGGGGGCTATGGATACCAGGGTGGCTACGGAAACGCTGGATACGGCGGCGGGTATGCCAATGGCGCTGGCGACGGCTATAATGGTGGAAACGGCTACGACAACGGAGCTTACGGCGGACAAGGCTACCGCGTTGCCTACAACGGTCGTCGGGGGCAGTATAATTGTGGACCCTACGAGAAGCATACACATCTGGAAAGAAAAGCCTGCCGGTACTGAGCCAAGGCAATAGGTATTCGAAAGAAGGCGGTCCTCGTGGCCGCCTTTTCCTTTGCGTTCTACATGGGTGGCGTCGACGCATGCACAAGCGCTCGCTGGCGCCGCTCGCTGGTGTCGGCGTTCGCCACGGGCCCGAGAACCTAATCGAATGAGCACGGGTGAAAGCATCTGCGGCGCGTCAGGGAGTGTCAGCCAGCTTTGAATGCGATGAAGATCATCGACCGTGATCTGCGACCGCAGCGAAGCAACCCGCCTCACTGGATCACCCATCGGTCTGCGCCGTCGCCTAAACGCCTCGCGGTGTCGGATGTGGCGCTAAGCTTCAACGTGGATCCGACACATCGTACGACGCGGCGGCAACGAGGGCCGCAGCCTTGCCCAGGACATCCTCGATTTTTTTCGGGATCGCCGCGTTGGTGCACACGAGTGTGGGACTTGGATGCGGCATCAACAGCACCGGTAGGCCCTGACGGTTCATGGCGATCTGCCCCTCGGCCTCGGCCGCGACGCGTCCCGCCAGGACTACGACCGCTAGCCGCGGCAGCAGATCGAGGAGCAGCGGCAACGCGACGAGGCCGAGCGCTATTTCGGCGCGCCGCGGGGCGCGGTTGCGGGCTCGAGGCGCGTGAATGATCCAAGGGACGGCGTTCCAGATCACGCTGTCCCGTCGCGCGATCCCGGCCGCGTCGAAGAAGCGTCTGAGATTGGCGGCCGTGCCTGTGGGATTGTCCCGCGACACGAAGCGTGTCGGCGCCATGCCGGGTCCCGGGGTTTCGAGAACGAGCAGGAGACGCGCCGTGGTGCCGCCGTCGAGCGGATCGAAATCCGGGACCGCGCCGTGCCGCTCCCGCAGGCTCGCGGCAAAACGGTTCAGCGGCTGCATCTCCACGGCGTCGCGCGCGGCGATCCGCGCGGCCAGCACGGACGGGTTCGCGAGCGTCGAGCGCAGGCGAGGTGCTGCGGCGGGTGCGCGCCTCAAACGGCCAAGAAGCCGCCATCGACCGGCAGGGTGTGACCTGTCGTCATGGACGAGGCTGGTCCGGCCAAGAACATAACGGCCGACGCGACCTCGTCCGCCGTCGCGAGTCTCCGCAGGGGCGTCGCGTCGAGCACGCGGCCCAGCGCGTCCGGATTGGCCAGGAGGTCGCGGGTCAAGGCCGTTTCGACATAGGTCGGCGCCACGGCATTGACCCTGATGCCCAGCGGCGCCCACTCGACCGCCAGCGCCCGGGTGAGATTGACGAGCCCACCCTTGCTGGACTGATAGGCCGGATTGGGAAATAGGCCGCCGGAGAATCCCATGATGGACGCAATGTTGACGATCGTGCCGCTGCCGCGCGGCGCCATGCGTCGGGCGGCTTCACGGCAGCAGATGAACGCCCCCGTCAGGTTGACCGCGACCACGTGCGCAAAGTCCGCCGCTCGCATGTCCAGCGCCTTGGCCCGTATCGTCAGGCCCGCGGCATTGACCAGAATGTCGACCGACCCGAGCACGCGATCGACCGTCGCGAACGCGGCTTCGACCGAAGCTTCGTCGGCGACATCACAAGTCGAGAAGTGGTCGTGGTTCGGCATCGCGTCGCCAGCCTCACGGTCGAGAAGCGCCACCCGAACCCCCGTCTCGGCGAGCCGCGTCGCGATCGTGGCCCCGATCCCGCGTGCCCCGCCGGTGACGACCGCGATCCTCGCCTCGCCGTCATGGGGGTTCACGATGATGTTCCGATGGCATCCATGCCCATGCCTTGCAACCGCTCCGTTAGCGTGGAGCTCCATGATCTGAATGCTACGCTGCGAGCGGGCCCACCTCAAGCAGGGCACAGCAAGCGTTCGCGGCGATGATGACGGCCGGCGCGACCAAGCGAGGTCGAGCTGTTCCGTCCGGCCTGATGCACTCTCTGGTTCGCACCGATTAGGATCGGTGCATCATATGGTCAGAGGGACCGACGCTCGTCTCGGGCGGGCGAGCCTTGCGGGCTTCGACCCGTCGAGCGATGTCGTCGGCAAGCGCCGCGGCAACCCGGTATGAGGACTCGCCCTGGATGATATGTTCGTGATCGCAGGAGATTCTGATCTGCTTACAATTTGGACAAAGTTTCGCCCATTGATTGTTCGTTCGTTTGTACAACAGATCGGATAAGAATAGAAGTCCGACAGTGTCGCATCCTGGTGGATTCCATTGATTGAGCGCCGTGCAGCGCAAATCCAGCAGAAGTGATCGGCGTTGTGGGTCGCTCATCTCTGCCTGCGCCATCAAATTATGTGTTGCGTTGCGGAGATGGCGCCTTTCGTTCAATTTCTGAAGCAATCGTCGCAAAATGGCGAAAACGCCTGTTGGACTGAGAGACAGTCGACGTCGCATGTTCTTGGCCTTGAGCGGCGCGTCGATCAAGCCAAGATAGGCAATGTCGCGACCGGCGTGCTCGAGTTGCGCTACAACTTCGACAGCAAGACTTGCTCCGAAGCTAAATCCAACGATGTAGATTATACCATCTCGTTGGACATGCAGAATGTCTTCAACCACTACCCGAGCTGTTTCTGGTATGCTGGAGAGTACTGAAAGGGGAGCTTTCAAGTCAGGTAGATCGATCGTGTGGAACTCCAGGCGACCTGCCAGAAGAACGCGGAAATCATTTAATTGCGGCTCATCACCGTAAACGCCGGGAAGCAGAAATACCCACGTCTTGCCACCTTGGTGACGACCAGTCGGGAGCGATGCATCCGGCGGGTCTTCGACAACACAAGTCAAAAGATTTACTCTTCCTTATAAATACTTGGTTCTGCCAAAATACATCACCGTAGGAGCTTCGGCAACTCGACTTCAACAGGCTCCGTCGACAAGCCTCTCCCTCGCCGCATTTGCTCACATCGACGATAGCATCTCGGAATGGCTGCATTCAACGCGGGATCATCTCGTTAGAACCGGGACGCCGTTTCGACGCCAATCGCTCCGGCAAACGAGGCCGTCGCGCGCGGCCTCGTCCGGAGCCTGCTCAACCCGCGAAAATGGCCCAGAGCATGCAGGCCACCATGGTCGACGAGACTGCGTCAGCTACAAGCAACATCTGAAAGGCTCCCATAAGACATGGAGAGCTACGGCTCGACTGAGCCGAGGTTTTGAGCCGACGGTGAGACATCGGAGTTTGGTTAAAACATTGCCAATCTGCCGGCATAGCCCGCCGGCAAGGCTTCGCTGCGATCGGACGACACCGGTCAGGCAACCTCGACAGCCTGCCAACGCGCCGACACCTCACCGCCGAGAACCAACGGGGGCCACGACGTCGAGATTGCAACGGCGTGACCGACTTTCCGCGATCCTCACGAGCCTCGCCGCGTCCGAACCCTGCTACGCCCGGACCGCATCCCGCCTAAGCGGTGTCATAACGCATATTCCTGAGGTCGGTCAGCAGATCGGGACCTGTCGGCCGCCAACCGAGCCTTTTCTGCGTTTGCGCACCTGAAGCCGGAAGGTCGAGCCCGGCAAAGGCGCCAAGCCATCCGAAATGCCCTGCCGCCTCCTCCGGAGTCAAAGAGACCACCGGCACCTTCAAGCCTCGGCCGATGACCTCTGCGATCTCACGCACCGGGATTCCCTCCTCGGCGACCGCATTATACCGGGCACCCGCTTCGCGCTTCTCCAGCGCCAGCCTGTAGAGCCGGGCCACATCGAGCACATGCGCCGCCGGCCAACGGTTGAGGCCTTCGCCCACATAGGCCGAGACGCCCTTCTCGCGGGCTATGGCCACGGCCGGGGATATGAGGCCCTGTTTGAACGTGTCGTGCACCTGGGGAAGGCGTACCACCGAGACGTTGACGCCGGCCGCCGACATGGCCGCCCCCGCCAGTTCCGAAGCGACACGGGGATTGGGGTGAGCGGTGTTGAAGACGTCTTCGGTAGCGGGTCGACCGGGCACGGCGTTCCCCATTCCGGTCCCCGACGTGATGACCAGAGGCCGGTCGGAGCCGACGAGGGCGCCGCCGAGAGCCTCGATGGCCCGTCCATCCTTCTCGCAATTGGCGATGAACCGCGAGAAATCGTGATCGAAGGCGGCGTGAATGACACCGTCCGACTCGGCCGCCCCCCGCCGAAGGCTCTCCGGGTCCTCCAGATCGCCCCGATGCACCTCGGCTCCGGCCGCGATGAGAGACTGGGCTCCGGCGTCCGACCGCGTCAGACCAAGCACCTGATGGCCAGCCCTGATGAGTTCTGGAACCACGACGGAACCGATGAAGCCGGTCGCGCCGGTAACGAATATGCGCATGGGTAAGATCTCCTGGTCGTTCCCCATTGTGGTCCGCCTGCCGCTTCTGTTAAAGGTGTGACGTTATCCTAGTATAACGACCAACAGGGTGTACATCTTGTCCGAAGGCAGTCCGCTCGGCGACTATCTCAGGAACCGGCGCACGAAGCTCGATCCCGCCTCGTTCGGCTTTGCCGTCGGTCGCCGGCGAACCTCGGGGCTGCGCCGCGAAGAGGTGGCCCAGCGCGCCAATATCAGCGCGACCTGGTACACCTGGTTGGAGCAGGGCCGCGGTGGAAGCCCCTCGGCGGACGTGCTCGACCGGATCGCGCGGGCCCTTACGCTGACGGATGTCGAGCGTGAGCACCTGTTCCTGATCGGACTCGGGCGCCCGCCGGAAATCCGCTACCGCGGCGGCGACGCGATCACGCCCCGGCTTCAACGGCTGCTCGATACGCTGGTCTACTGCCCTGCGATCGTCAGGACGGCGACGTGGGACGTCGTCGCCTGGAACCGGGCCGCTGCGGCCGTGCTCACGGACTACGGCGCCCTTCCGCCCGATCAGCGCAACGTTCTCCGTATGATCTTCTGCGACAGCCGGATCCGCGCCGTGCAGTCCGAGTGGGAAGCCGTGGCCCGCTTCGTCGTGGCGGCCTTTCGCATCGATGCCGCACGCGCCGGCGCTGACGCGGAGATCGCGCCGCTCGTCGAGGAGTTGTGTCGATCGAGCCCCGAGTTCGCGTCCATGTGGCGCGACAACGACGTGCAGACGCACGGCGACGGCGTGAAGCATCTTCGCCACCCGGTCGTGGGACCACTCGCCTTGGAATACTCTGCCTTTGCTGTCGACGGCCGGCCGGATCTCAGCCTGATCGTCTACAATCCGGAGACGTCAGCCGATCAGAAGCTCATCGAAACGCTGGTCGCTGGGAGACCGGCCATAGCGGCGGAGTGATGGCGGGCCCCCGCCGCCGCGGCTGCGGCCCCGACCCGGAGGTCCCGATGCTCGGAGAGGCCGTCATTCTCGTCATCGTCTTGGCCGGCCTCGCTTTCGTCCTCGTGATGATCATGCGCGGCTGGTGACCGTGAACCGTCAGGGCGGCGGCGATCGCACCAGTTTCGTCAGCCATTGCCGCACGGCCTCGGCGACGAGATCCGGTTGCTCGGGAAAGAGCGCGTGCGCGGCATCCTCGATCATCACCGTCGTCACCCGGTCACCCACCTTGTCGCGGAGTTCGGACCGAGAGGCGTCCGGCTTGAAGGGGTCGTGGCGCGCATCGATCTCGAGCAGCGGCGAGTGGCCGCCGGACCAGTAGGGAGCGAGGTCGGTCGCGGCGACGGCGCCCCGCTGCATGGCCAGTGTCTCCGGATACCAGCCCTCGAGCCATGGGTGCGGATCGTGACCGGGAGCGAAGAAGGCGAGGCGCAGCGCGGCCAATCGCTCCTCTTCGGACCGGGTAAGGTCGCCTGCGACGAAAGGCGTCTCGGCGACCTCGGGCGCGACCTTCATGGCCGACGCGGCCGCGAGGATCACGCCGCAGACGAGATCGGCATGCTCGACCGAGAGCACTCGTCCGACCATGTTGCCGAACGCGTGGCCGAGGACCACCGCGGGTGGGTCGGCAAGCGCCAGGATGACGCCCGCGATGTCGCCGGCGAGGTCCTTGAGGTCGATGCCCCGCATCGGCCCGGCCGAACCCGCAATGCCACGGGGTTGCGGGCGTAGCACGCGCCAGCCCTGGGCCACGATCCGATCGGTGAAGCGGTCGAAATCGTCCAAGCCGTCGCGTCCGTAAGACGGCAGGACGACGAGCGTCGGCCCGCTCCCATCGATGCAGGTGACGATCTCGGCTCCGCCCAAGCTCACGGGTTCGAGGTGACGCAAGTGCTCCGTCATCATGACTTCCTCAGCAGGTTGCGGATCAGGTCATCGGCGGGAATTGACAGCGGAGCACTTTGGCCGTGCGGTAGACGCCGTCGGGTGGCTGGGCGGTGCCGCCGTCGCTGATGACATAGGCGGTTCGAGCGTCGTCACCCGGCGCGCGGCCCCAGGCCAAGGCCGAGGGACCGACGAGCGTCTCCGTGAAGGGATCGCCGGCGACGACGGTCCGGCCCTCGCGACTGCCATCATGCGCCAGGCGCACGCGGTCGATGGTGTTCTCGCGGTGCGTCGTGACGTAGGCGACGCTCGACGCGGCGTCGATCAGGAAGTCGTCCCATTCACGGCCGCCAGCGACGAATTCGGGCAGGTCGACAGGCTCCTGCGTCGCGGGATCGACCTTGACGCGCAGCATCAGCTGCTGAGAAGTGCTGGTGTAGTAGAGATAGCCTGCCCTGGCGTCGAACTGGACGCCGTTGGTCCCCGGTTGCTCGGGCTTCTTCTCCCCCGGCCGGTTCTTCATGGAGTCGTGCTGGAGCCAGATGCGGGCCGACACGCCGGAGCCGTCGCCGAGGTCGACGCGCCAGATCAGCCCCGCCATCCCGGCCGCGAGCAGCACGCCCGGTGCGACCAGGCAGGCGCCATTGAGACCCGCCCAGGGCTCGGGGAACGCGAGCACCAGACGGGGAGAGATCGGCGTGCCGGGCGACCACCCGGCGAGGTCGACCTCGTAAAGTCTCGCCTCGCGCGTGTCATAGACGTCGGCGACGCCGAGAAGGAAGCGCTCGGGTTTCCATTCCACGACGAACAGCGTGTTGAACTCGAAGGTCTGCAGAAGGAGCGGCTCCACCGGAAGGACGTCGCCGGGTACCGGGACGAACCAGAGTTCCTTGCGGTTCTGCACGGTGACCAGCATCGAGCCATCGTGGCGGACCGCCAGGTTCTCCAGGAAGTAGTGCGGGGGAAACTCGGCCACGATCGTGAGCTTGGCCTGTGGCATGCTGGGCATGGATCAACCCTCCTCGGAACCGCGGGCGCCGTCCGGGGCCGGCACGGCGAACAGGTTGAGCATGCCGCAGACCGTGTGATAGCAGCCGGCCAGGATCACGAGGTCGACGAGCCCCTTCTCGCCGAACCCCTGCAGGCCTTCGGCGTAGAGCGCGTCTCCGACCGCGTGATCGACGGTCAGCGCGAGCGTGAGACGCCGGGCAAGATCCTCTTCGACGGCAAGCTCGTCGCAGGCCGCGCCGGTCGCGAGCGCCTCGACGGCGGAGGCGGAAAAACCCGCCTTCCGACCGGCCGCGGCATGCGCGTAAAGCTCGTAGGACGCCTTCCAGACGGATCCGACGCTGAGGATCACGACCTCGCGGACGCGTTCGGAGAGGCTGGTGTGCTTGGCTTCGTCGAGCTGCAGCCGGAGGAAGCTCTGCCCTATATCGGGGCTGCGCAACATCGGGTTGAACGGTCCGATGAAGCGGCCGTCCTGCGTCTTGCTCCTGAAGCCGACCTCGTCGGCCCAGTGCCCCAGTGTCGCGTCCATCCTGTCCCACACCGCTTTCTGCGCAGGCGTCAGTGAGGCGGCATCGAGGAGCGGCAGGCGACCGCCCATTGAGCCTTCAGAAGCGGTCATCGTCGTCTCCCTGGCCTTGGTGATCGGGGCCGGTCGCGTCGGCGTCCGCTGGCACGTCAAAGGCGGCGAGCGTCATGCACACCATCGTGAACCAGCCGATCAGGACGGCGACGTCCACGAGACCTGCATCGCCGATCTGCTCCTTCGCTCTGCGATAGAGCCCCAGCGAGACCGGGCGCGGCTGCACCAGCGCCGAGGCGACCTCGTAGACGATCTCCTGGCGCGGGTCCTCGAAGGAGACCGGCAGCCCGGCGATCAGACGCTGCAGGGTCTCCGGATCGAGGTGCCCCTGCGCCACGCCGATCGTCTCGTGTTCGTAACTCGCATAGGCCGACAGCCAGCGCGCGTTGACGAGGTTGGTGACGATCTCGATCTCGGGTTTCGTCAGCGTCGAAAGGCTCTGGTAGTAGGCCCCCGTGGGAACGATCGTCTTCGACAGCGTGGGATTGGCGAGCCAGATGCGGTGCGGCCCGGGAACCACCCCTCGCAACTCCATGGTGGCGTCGTAGGCCTCTCTCATGTCGGCCGGCATGTCGGCGACAGGCGTCTCCGTGTAGCGCCCGAATGTGCCGAAGTCGGATCGGTCGGCCATGGAAGTCCCTCATCGGATCGGGTGACAAGCGCCACGTTGCCCGAAGAACGCTGCGGGGACAGGATCGGGTTGCGAGCCCTATCGAATGTCGATCATTCAGTTTCTGGATAGCCCATGCCGCTGCTTTCGACCGACCGGCTCGACCTTCTCAAGCTGTTCCTCCGCGTTGCCGAAACGGAGCAGATCTCGGAGGCCGCCCGCGCGCTGGGCCTGTCGCAGCCGACGGCAAGCCGCTTTCTGAAGCGGCTCGAGACGCTGCTGGGCGTTCAGCTGTTCGACCGTTCGCCGCAAGGATTGCGCCTCACCCAGGCGGGCCGGGACTTCGTCGCCCCGGCGCAGCGCCTGGTCGAGGACTGGCAGGCGGCCGTCGCCACCGTGAAGACAGGCAAGGATGCGGTCTCGGGCACGCTCCGGGTTGCCGCGCCGATTGCCGCCGGCCAGGGTTTCCTGGCCGCCATCGCTGCCGACTTCCTGCGAGCCCACCCCGATATCGCGATCGAGTGGCACCTCCGCGACGATGCGTTGGACGTGAGCGCGGGCGGCTATGACCTTTGGATCCGCGCGGGCGAACTCCACCGCGACGACCTGGTGGTGCGCCACATCTACCGGGTCGACCGCGCGCTCGTCATGGCACCGGGACAACCCGATGCCGCACACCCTCGCGAGCTGCAGGCGAGGCCTGCCGTGCGGCTGTCGACCTTCGTGCCGGGCACGGTCGAGCTGACCAACGGGAGCGGCGAGACGTTCCGGCTCCGGCAACGGGCGGTGTTCATCACCGACAACCTTTATGCCGTTCGGACCGCGGTGCAGCAGGGCGCCGGCTATGCGGTGCTGCCGCTGTGGTGCATGCACGCGCAGCTCGCGCAGGGAGTGTTGGTCAGGGTTTGTGATCCATGGCTGCCCCCGCCCATCACGTTCTCGCTCGCTTATGCGCCGAGCCGGGGACGCTTGCCCCGCGTCGCCAAGCTGATCGAGCACATGAGAAAGGAACTGCAGGACGACAAAGGCCTGGGTGTCGCGTTCATCCGCGAAGCCGGCGCAACCGAAAGCATCAAGAGGCTCGGGCACCTGTCACGTCGGTGAGCGTTGCCGCAGGACCGAGAGGTCGGAACCGGAGTCCGCGAAAGAGCAGACGTTCGACCTGGTCGGTGCGGAGTGTTGGCGAAAGATCAGAGCATCAAGCCGCCCAATGGCTCTGCCATTCCGGGTAGATCGTCGACGCGATGTGTTCGATGCGCGTGATCTCGGGTGCCGTGAGGATGACCTTCCAGAAATCGCTGCGTCGCGTTGCGACGGAAGCGAAGGCCGCCGGATCGATGGAGGCCGACGGCCGTTCCATTGCCGCGTCCCGAGCCAATCGCAAGCCGAACTTCTCGCCCGCCGTCTCGATCTGCCGTCTGGGCTCGCGTACCATGGCCTCGTAGGTCATCTCGTGCGCCCAGGGCTGACCCTGCAGCGCGGAGGCCGCTTCTCGTTCATGCAGCGCCCAGAATGCCGCCAAGCGTGACAGGGCGTCGGCATCGCAGTCGCGAAGAAATCCGCCATCGCCGTGCGGCAACGGCCCGTCGAGCAATGACAGGCGATCGAAGCTCCAATGCCAATCCGCCGCCCGAAGACTGGCGACGACGGCGCAGGGGTGTCGTCGAACGTGAACGACAGGAACATGGAAGCGCTCGTGGGCGGCGCGCAGGTTACGATGCAGGCGGACATCCTTGACCACGATCCCGGTTCGGAACGACTCCCACAGGCTCCTCCGGCAGCTCAGCGAGAAGCGGCTTCCGGTCCTCCCGGTGGCCGCCGCCTCGAGGAAGCTCCAGAACGCCGCATCCTGATCGGGACCCGGCACGAACGCCTGCAAGGCGTCCTCGGTCGCGAGGGCGTCGCCCAGCATGAGACGCCGGCGCGGCTCCATGGGAGACACCGGCTCGAACACCGTCTTCGCCCCGAGGCTCTCGGCGAAGCACTCCTGGACCCACGTCGTTCCGCTCCGCCAGAAGCCGCTCACGAGTAGGACGGGGCGAGACAGGCCGAGGGTCGCCAAGCCGCGGTCGACCGCCAATGCGCCGGCAACGGTCATCCGGACCCACGACGCCGGCCGTCTTTTTCCCTCGATCGCCTCGTCGGTGAGGCGAAGCGGACGCTTTCGCGGGCGCTGCACCCTCGATGCAGAGCCGCGTGCGGTCACGCCTTTGTCCTGAGATCGATGTGGGCCGCGCGGAGCTCCTGCAACTCCCGAGCGGGCGCAAGGTCGTCCTCGGTCATGAACAGGCCACGCCGTCGCGACTTCCGGCCAAGGTCGACGCGGCTCGACAGACACGTCAGCCATGGGCTGAGCAGCAGGCCCAGAGCGGAGGGAGCCATCCAGGCCGCGTACCAGCCGCCCGCCTTGGCACAGGCGGCGCCGACGATGACGGCGACCACCAGGTGGGGCCAGTGCAGGACGGCAGCCTGGGCAGGGCTGATGTGACGGTCCCCGCGATTTTGAGCGTCCCACGGTACGACCTGACCTGCCAGCGTCCGCAACACGAAGCCGGCATTCACCAGCGACAGCACCGGGCCCAGCAGCAGCCAGAACACCTGCTCCGCCGCAGCCCCGGCCAGAAGCCGGCCAGCCCCCCCAAAACTCCGACGTGCCTGCTTGTCTCCCAATGCGCGCCAGAGGTTCAATACCCGCGGCATCAGGATCAACAGCGCGGCCGACACGGTCAGGATCGCCGCTGCGGCGCCCGGCTCGGTCGACCCATAGGCCAGGAGGCCAAGACCTTGCGTGCTGTCGCCGAACAACACGCGCACCGCACCCAGCAGCAGGAACGTCCACCACAGAGGCGCCGTGAGATACCCGCCGATGCCGAGGACGATGTGGGCTCTGCTCCCCGACCTCAGGCCCGGCAGACCCAACAACCTCACATGCTGCAGGTTGCCCTGGCACCAGCGTCTTTCCCGGCCTAGCAGATCCAAGGCGTTGGTCGGCATCTCCTCCCACGTTCCGTCCATCTCGGGCAGCAGGCGGACCTCCCATCCCGCACGCACCAGCAGCGCGGCCTCCACCGTATCGTGGCAGAGGATCTCGCCACCAAACGGCGGCCGGCCCGACAGGACCGGAAGCGTGCAGTGCTGCCGGAAGGGGGCGACGCGGAGAATGGCATTGTGACCCCAATAGGACCCCTCGCCTCCCTGCCAGAACTCAAGTCCGCGGAGCGCAAGAGGAGCGTAGAGGCGGACCGCGAACTGCTGGATCCGGGCGAACAGGGTCTCCCGTCCGGTCGCGTAGCTGACGGTCTGGATCAGCGCGACGCGATCGTGCCGCTCCATCAAGCGGATCAAGCGGCGCATTGCGGTACCGCTCATCAGGCTGTCGGCGTCGAGCACGATCGCGAAATCGAAGTCGCGCCCCGCCCGATCGAGGAATTCGCCCACATTGCCGGCCTTGCGACCCACGTTGCTCGCGCGGCGACGGTATTGCAGTGTCGGGATGTCGCCGACGCGCAGCGAGGCGGCACATCGTTCCTCGGCCGCTGCGACGTGAAGGGTCCGCGTGTCGCTGAGCACGTGGACGACGATGTCCTCGGTCACGCCGAGGCGCGCGAGAGACGCCCACATCACCCCGATGCGGGCGAACACGTCGTCGACATCCTCCTCGAAGATCGGGACGACCAGCGCGGTGCGGCTTCGGCCCGTGGAGACCGCGCTGATCGTGGCGGCGTCCCGCTCGATCGCCGACAGGAGTTGCGGCCCCGCCAGCCAGCTGTAGAAGCCGAGCACGAGCTGCCACACCACGAAACATTCCCACGCCATCACGGCGACGAAGGGCAGGGCGAGGATCCAGTCGACGAGGCCGTGCGGGGCATTGGCCAGGGTCGACCCCGTCAGCGCGACGAGAGCGAGGGCGAAGGCCAGACTCGGTACGATCAGCAACAGGCGCCGATCGCGAAGGCTGACGTTCCGCACTGCGGCGGGTGGCATGGCCTGCGGGCTGCCTGAGAGGTCGAACATGTCCATCCGCGAACCATGCTTCAACCGACACCCCGCAACGCTGTGACAGCCACCCGCACAGACGCTTCGTCACAGGCTCCGTGCCGACGCACGAGTAGCGGGCGTAGCAAACGATCGGGTAGCATCGGCCTCGCGTCGGGCCCTCCCCCACGGTGCTGAGGCACCCGCCTGCGGCATAGGGGGCAACGGGTGTTCAACAATTGCCGGCACCGGAGTCGGCGTTTCAAGGAAAGGAAGGGCCGTGACGGACAGCTTCAAGCCGACAGCCAAGATGGCGTCCAACGCCAGGAAGGGGCTTGAGCTTCGGGCCAAGTTCAATCGGGGAGGGACCGAGGTCGGCGTGCATCGCGCCGAACAGCTCGTCGATCAGGTGGAGCTTACGGTGGACGATGTGAAGTCCATGCACAGCTACTTTGCCAGGCATGCTGTCGACAAGGAAGCCAAGACGCACGTTTGGGGCTCGCACGACGACCCTTCGGCCGGGTACATCGCCTGGCTGCTTTGGGGAGGCGACGAGGGCCAGGCCTGGGCCGACCGTCACGCAGCCCGTCTGCACGACCGAGACGCCGAATGACGGCGCGGGGGATGGGAGTCGTCGCGAGGCAGGTGCCGGTACGTCCATGATCGGCAGGCTCGCCCTTGTTCCCGACCCTCGCGCGGCCGCCGCCGAGGCTCTGTCGGATGCGCTGACAGGATTCGATCGCGGCCGGCCGGCCGTCATCGTCAGCCATTTCGATGCGGATGGCCTGTCGGCCGCCGCTATCCTGGTTCGCGCGCTGGAACGCGCAGGACGGCCCTCGATCCCGCTTGTCGTCGGCAAGGGCGAAACGCCCTGGGATCCGGCGATGGCGGCGCGGATCGACGCCCTCGATCCCGGAGGGATGATCCTGGCGGATCTGGGGACGCGACCAGAGCCGGTCCTGCCGGGCTGCCCGACGGTCGTGATCGACCATCATGTGCCCACCGGCGAGCCGCAGGGCGCGATCACCATCAGTGGCAACGGGCTCTCGCCCGAACCGACGACGGCGCTGCTGGCCTGGTGGTCGGCCCGGAGCCTGGGCGATCAGGACGACCTGCTATGGCTCGCCGCGATCGGTCTGATCGGCGACATGGCGGATGGCGTGGATGTTCCGGACCTGGTGGAGGCCCAGCGACGCTGGGGCAAGACGGCATTGCGAGACGCGGTCTCGCTGATCAACGCACCGCGGCGCACCGCGATGGCCGATGCCGGACCGGCCTTGCGACTGCTGCTGCAGGCGAACGGCCCCAAGGACATCACCAAGGGGCAGGGCGCCGACGCCCTGGCGCTGCACGCCGCGAAGGCGGAGGTCCGCACCGCCATGGACGAGGCGAAGCGCGTGCCGCCGCTCGTGGTCGGAGACGTCGCCGTCATCCAGCTCGATTCGGCGTGTCAGATCCATCCCCTGATCGCGCAGCAATGGCGCGGGCGGCTGCGCGACAAGATCGTGATCGCGGCCAATCGGGGATACCGGCCCGGCTGGGTGCATTTCGCGGCCCGCTCCGCCTCCGGTCGCAACCTCATCGAGTTCCTGGCCGAACACCGGCCACCCCATGCCGATGGGCGCTACGGCAACGGCCATGCCCAAGCGAGTGGCGGTGCGCTGCAAGCCGCCGACTGGAACAGCTTCGTCACGGGGCTCGGCATTCCTCAAGCCCAAGTGTCAGCATGACCTCGCCCGATCGACCTTTGCGCCTCGGCTTCCCCGTGAAGGTCATGGGCAAGCCGGGACTGCGGTCGCAGGACACGCGCCGGTGGCAGAAAGGCCCCCACCTCAAGTGCTCGCTCGAGCTTCTCCACGAGGTGCTGGACTACCTCAGGGCCGAGCGGCTCGACATGTATCGCCTGTCGTCGGACATCGCACCCTACGCCACCCATCCCGACATGCCGCAGTTCCACGGCATGGTCGCCGAAAGCGACGCGGAACTGCGAGCTTTCGGGGCCAAGGCGCGGGCCTACGATATCCGCCTGTCATTCCACCCTTCGCAATACGTGCTCCTCAACGCGCCCAATCCGGAGCTGACGCGGAAGAGCATCTGGGACCTCGCAAGCCAGGCCGAGATGCTCGACCGGATGGAGCAGGACGACGAGGCCGTCATGATCACCCATGTCGGCGGCGTCTACGACGACCATGAGGCGAGCCGCGCCCGCTGGATCGAGGGTTGGGACAAATGCCCCGAACACGTGAAGCGTAGGCTCGTCCTCGAAAACGACGACATCCGCTTCTCTGCCGCCGACGTGCTCTGGATCCACGAACGGACGGGCGTGCGATGCGTCTTCGACTACCAGCACTTCTGGTGTCTGAACCCCGAGCGATTGGACATGCGGGGCACCTTGGAGCGGTTCGTGTCGACGTGGCCGGCCGGCGTGCGACCGAAGGTGCACTTCTCCTCTCCCCGGACCGAGCTGCGCGAAGTCAAGATAAAGATCAGCCCGCAGCAGCGCGCCTCCGCAAAGGCCGGCAAGCCCAAACGCAAGTCCAGCGAACTGCTCAAGGCTCCCGTCAAGGCGACGGCCCGCATCAAGACCGTGCTTCGGCCACCGATCTGGACCGGGCACGCGGATTTCACCAACCCGTTCGAGTTCGCGACCTTCATGCAGATGGCCGAGGGCCTGGTGTTCGACGTCATGATGGAGGGGAAATCCAAGGACCTCAGTCTTCTGCGCCTGCGCCCCGATCTCCTCCGCTTCGCGCCGAACGTTGCCTCCCGGTTCGGCATCACGGACAAGGATGCGGAATCCTACGCCGCCGACGAGGTCCGGCTGGAGCGCGGCGTCGACACGGACGATCAGCCCGATGTCGACGAAGGGCAGGCCAGCGTCTCCGATTAGGATTCCGGAGATGAGGATCGGGAGTGTCGGCCGACGCGACGCTCCCGGACTGCGCTTCGGACCGCCAAGGCCAGTATGCCTACGCCAGGCCTGCGGCTCTCCCGAGAACCGTATCCTGATCGCGCCGCGCATTCGCAGGTCGATGCGGCTCGGGCTTTTCGTCGTTTCGACAACTCTCCCTCCGCATCGAAAGCACTCCCATGCTCCCGTCGGCCATCCGCCACCCATCATCGACACCCTTCTGGCCTCCACCGCGATCGAGCACGACCTTTATCTCGCCACGCGCAACACACGCGACGTCAGAGGATCCGGCGCGGCAGTGTTCAACCCTTGGGAGGACGACCCCGCCGGGTCACCCCTGCTGCCGCGGCAGCGAACCCGGCGCTTCCCTCATCCGGTGACGCCCGGTGCGACGCCGATCCCATCACGCCTCTTGATCACCCGGTAATAGCTCCAGAGCAGGCGTGCCGCGACGGCGCGGTGGGGGCGCCAGCGTTCGGCGAGACGGGTCAGGGCCGCGGCATCGGGCCGGGTCTCGAGGCCGAACGCGATGCGCGCCGCCTCCTGCAGCGCGATGTCGCCGGCCGGCCAGGCATCGGCATGGCCGAGGCAGAACAACAGGAAGACCTCGGCGGTCCAGGGGCCGATCCCTTTCACGGCGACGAGCCGTGCCGCTGCCTCTTCGGCCGGCACCGCCGCAAGCGCGTCGATGGCCAGCGCGCCGTCGAGCACGGCCGCCGCCATGGCGCGCAAGGTCCGGATCTTCGAGGACGACAGGCCCACGCGGCGCAGCAGCTCATCACCTGCCGCCGCCACCGCTCCGGCCTCGAACGGCACCCCGTCCGCCGAACCGAGCGCGGCCCTGAGGCGAGCGAAGATCGCGGCCGCGCTGGCCGTCGAGACCTGCTGCGACACGACGATGGCGGCCAGTCCCTCGAAGCCCGGTTCGCGCCGACGCAATGGCGGCCGACCCCCGACGCTCAGCACATGATCCACGAAGTCCGGATCCAGTGCCGCGAGCCGCGTGATCGCCTCATCGAGATCCGCGAGCGTGTGAATGGGACGCGTCGTCACGGCCTCCGCCGTTTCTCCATGACCCGTGCGGCCCGTCGTGCCATCTTGACGGAAAGGAAGGCCCCGCAGCGCGCTTGGCTCAGGATCTCGACGCCTCCACCGACATGCCCGTGTTCCGCTTCGCCCCTTCGCCCAACGGCGACCTGCATCTCGGCCACGCTTACTCGGCGCTCCTCAACGGCGACTTGGCCCGAAACACGGACGGCACCTTGCTGCTGCGGCTCGAGGATATCGACCGCGAGCGCTGCCGGGAAGCCTATGCGGTGTCGATCGAGGATGATCTGACCTGGCTCGGTGTGACCTGGGCCGGCGTGCCCCGACGCCAGTCCGAGCATCTCGAGAGTTATCGCGAGGCGCTCGAGCGCCTTGAGGCGCGGCAACTCGTCTATCCGTGTTTCTGCACGCGAGGCATGATCCTGTCCGCAGCCCATGCCGCGCCGACCGCTCTGCCTCGTGCTGTCGATCCCGACGGAACGCCGCTCTATCCGGGCACCTGTCGGCGGCTGCCGGTCGACGAGAGCGCACGGCGGATCGCCAGGGGCTGGCCCGCGACACGGCGCATCGACATGAACCGTGCCCTGGCCGAGGCCCCGAAGGATCTCGCCTGGGACGAGTATGGCGAGGGGACTCTCGCCGAGCGCATCGCGGCCGAGCCGGCCGCCTGGGGGGACGCGATCGTGGGCCGCAAGGATGTCACGACGAGCTATCACGTTTCGGTCGTGATCGACGACGCGTTGCAGGGCGTCACGGATGTGGTTCGGGGCCGCGACCTCTACCTTGCGACGGCGCTGCATCGGCTGCTCCAGAGCCTGTTCGACCTCCCGTCCCCGCGCTATCACCATCATCGATTGATCCTCGATCCGCAGGGGCAGAAACTCTCCAAGAGCCGAGCCGCACCCTCGCTGCGCACCCTTCGCCGCGACGGCGTGACACCGATCGAGGTCAGACGCAGGGTCGGCCTCGCATGAGAGCCCGTCGCAAGGCGGCCTGCCGCTTCCGTTGTCTCGGTGATCGGGGGCCAGCATGAACCGAGTTGCGGTCCTGGCCGACATCCACGGCAACCTGCCCGCCCTCGAAGCGGTCCTGGCCGACGTCGAGACCGCCGAGGCCGACCTGATCGTGCTCAACGGCGATCTCGCCGACGGTCCTTTCCCGACCGAGACCCTGGACCGTCTGGAAAAGCTCGGCCAACGGGCGGTCTGGCTGCGCGGCAACGGCGACCGATGGCTCGTCGAAGCTCGGGCGGGGCGCTTTCGGCATGCCGACGCCGATACCGACGCGCTCATCGGCTGGGCCGCGTCGCGGCTGACGCCGGCGCATGTCGATCGGCTGGCCAGGCTGCCGCTGACCCGTTCGCTCGACGTCGTCGGCCTCGGGCGGGTCGGCCTCTGCCACGCGACGTCGCGCAGCGACAACGAGATGGTACTCGTCGACTCCCCCGTCGCACATTTCCGGGCGGCGTTCTCGGCCGTCGACGGCGAGACGCTGGTGGTCGGCCATAGCCACATGCCGTTCGACCGCTTGTTCGACCGCCGCCGCGTCGTGAATACGGGATCGGTCGGCATGCCCTATGGCCATGGTGGCGCGTCCTGGGCATTGATCGGGCCGGACATCGTGTTGCGGCGGACGTCGTACGATATCGACGCCGCGTGCTCGCGCATCATGGCGAGCGGCATGCCGGATGCCGAGGAGTTCGTTCGGACTTACGTCCGTGCCACGCCGAGCGACGAGGAAGCCCTCGGCTCGTTTCGGGACATCGTCCGGAGGCAGCAGGACAGCGGCGACTTCGGCTGAAGATCTCCGACGCCGTCCGACGAACGAAGCGCAACGCCGCACGCCGCCGGGTTGAGCGTCAGCCGGCGAGCCATCCGCCGTCGACCACGAGGTTCGATCCGGTGATGAAGCTCGCCTTGTCGCTCGCGAGGAACACGGCCGCGTTGGCGATGTCCTGCGGGCGGCCGAGCCGCGGCCAGGGGGTGCGGCGGCGGGCATTGTCGAGCAGGGCGGGATCCATCGGCAGGCCGGGCTTTCCGGTCACGATCTTGCCGGGCGAGATCGAATTGCACACGATGAGGTCTTTCGCATAATCGACCGCGATCTGGCGCGTGATGTAGATGGCGCCGGCCTTGCTGACCCCGTAGGCACAGTCGCGCGGCGACGTCACGATCCCCTGCTGCGAACCAAGGTTGATGACGCGGCCTCGGACCTCTCCCAGCGGCTCCTGCCCGATCATCTGGGAGACCGCGCGCTTGCAGCCGTGATAGAGCCCCGTCATATTGACGCCCATGACGTGAGCCCACTGCTCTTCCGTCGTGTCGAGCAGGGTCGTTCCGGAAAATGTCGCCGCATTGTTGACCATGATGTCGAGCCTGCCGTGGCGGGCGACAACGTCGCCGACCAGCGCGTCGATGTCGTCCCAGCGCGCCACATCCGTCCGTCGGAAGAAGGCTCGTCCGCCCGCTGCGGCGATCAACTCCGTCGTCGTGACACCTCCTTCGAGCGGCTCCTCCTTGAGGTCCGCCACGCCGACGATCGCACCCTCGGCCGCGAACTCCGCCGCGATCGCGCGCCCGATGCCGGACGCGGCACCCGTCACGATGGCAATCCTGCCGTCCAAGGCCTTCATGGCTTCACCCCCGTCTCAGAACCGATGGACTGCCCGTTGACTCCGACACCCGATCTGGCTCTCGCCGACCGCCTCTTCAACACCCTGTCGGATCGGACCCGCCGCGGGCCCGGCATCGAGCGCGACAGCTATGGCGCCGGCGAACAGGCGGCGCACGACCTCATGATCGAGACCGCGCGCGCCCTCGCTCTCGACGTGACGGTGGATGCCATCGGCAATCTCTTCATGGTGCTGCCCGGCCGGGACCGTGCCGCCCCGATGATCCTCGTGGGCTCGCATCTCGACAGCGTGCCGCAGGGCGGCAATTTCGACGGGGCCGCGGGCGTCGTGGGGGGCCTCGCGATCCTGGCCGGGTGGAAGACGGCGGGCTTCGTGCCGGCGTTCGACGTTGCCGTCATGGGCATCCGGGCCGAAGAATCGGCGTGGTTCGATATCCCGTACCTCGGCAGCGCGGGCGCGTTCGGCTTGCTCGACCCGCAATGCCTTGCGGTCCGCCGGGCCGATACCGGTCTTTCGCTGGAAGACACCCTGGTGGGCCAGGGTTTCGACGCGAGCGCCATTCGCGAACGTCGCCGCCTCCTGGAGCCTGCACGGCTGCGGGCCTATTTCGAGCTGCACATCGAGCAGGCTCCGGTGCTGGTGCATGTCGGCCTGCCGGTTGCGGTAGTGACGGGCATCCGCGGTTGCCGCAGGCTGCGCAACGTGGTCTGCACCGGAGCTTACGGTCATTCGGGCGCGCTGCCCCGGGCACATCGGCAGGATGCCGTCGCGGCCAGCGTGGCCCTGCTCGGCCGCCTCGATACGGATTGGCAGACCCTCGAAGCCGAAGGCGCCGATCTCGTGGTCACGACCGGCGAATTCATGACCGACCCGGCGCTTCATGGCCCCAGCAAGGTCGCGGGCGAAGCGCGGTTCGTCCTCGACATCCGGTCCGTGTCGGACGCGACGATGAACGTCGTCGAAGCGAAAGCCCGGGCTCACGCGAGCGCGATCGAAGCCGAGTACAGGGTCAGGTTCGACCTCGGCGAAGCCACCTACTCGCCGCCGGCCATCATGAACGCCACCTTGCAGCGTTCGATCGGGCTCGGCATCAGGGCCGCGGGGATCCGGCCCTATGCGATGGCGAGCGGCGCAGGCCACGACGCCGCGATCTTTGCCGCTGTCGCGGTGCCGACCGCGATGATCTTCGTCCGCAACCGAAACGGCAGCCACAACCCCGCCGAAGCCATGGATACGGCTGATTTCGCGCTGGCTGTCCAGGTTTTATCGTCCGTCTTGATCGATATGGTAAGTTAAAGACCGCAAACTAACGCTGCGATATGATTTTGTATTCCTAATTATGCTGCGATACCGTTTGACGTCTCTAGATTTTAACTCAGCTCAGTGAAGGTGCGTCGAAGAACGGCTCTTTGGAAGTAGTTAAATCGAAGCCATGGCTGGGCAAAGACTTCGAAATGGATTAATCCTTAGTTGCAAGTCCGTCCGCCAGCCCTGCTTTCTCAATCGACGTTGGGCCAAAATTAACCTCGAAGGTGCAAACCTGGCCGAGACGTCAAGGAGCTGCCCAATCCGGGGTGCGACGTCGAGAGGGCGTTGCAATGTGGTTCGGTCAAAAGCAGCGAAAGGACGAGGACACCTTCCGGGAACGGATGCGGGAAGTCCAGGAACGGTCCGACCTTCTGGACAACAACTGCGGCGTCGGGCTCTGGGAAGCCGTGCTGCACAATGGGGATGCCATGCACGCGTCCAGCCGCTGGACGTGGTCGCCGGAGTTCCGACGCCTGATCGGCTACGAGACCGAAGCCGAATACCCGAATGTCGTCCAGTCCTGGTCCGACCGGCTGCATCCTGACGACATCGCTCCCACGTTCGCTGCCTTTCTCGCCCACATGGCCGATAAAACGGGACGCTCGCGCTACGACGTGACCTACCGGCTCAAGGTGCGTGACGGGAGCTATCGCTGGTTCAGGGCGACGGGGGGCTGCCGCTATGCGGCCGATGGAACGACCGTGCGCGCCTGTGGATCCCTCACCGATATCCAGGCTCAGAAAGCTGCCGAAGTGCAGATGGCCGCAGCGGCCGAAGAAGACCGGATCGCAATCGACGCGTTGACGGCTGCATTGGACGCTCTTGCGGCAGGCGATCTCACCGCGGCCATCACCATCTCGCCGCCTGCCAAGATGCAGAAGCTCAAGGACGATTTCAACGCGGCCCTCGAACGTTTGAGGGACACGATGAAGGCGGTCGCCGCCAATGCGGCGGCGATCCAGTCCGGATCGGACGAGATCACGAAGGCGACGGACGACCTGTCCAAGCGCACCGAGCAGCAGGCCGCGAGTCTCGAGGAAACCGCGGCTGCGCTCGACGAGATCACGGCGACCGTGCGAAAGACGAGCCAGGGTGCCACCCATGCGCGCGACGTGGTCTCCTCGGCCAAGACCGATGCCGAGCATACGGGTGAGGTGGTTCGCCAGGCCGTCGAGTCGATGGGCAGCATCGAAAAGTCGGCGAGCCAGATCAGCCAGATCATCGGAGTCATCGACGAGATCGCGTTCCAGACAAACCTTCTGGCCCTCAATGCGGGTGTGGAGGCGGCGCGCGCCGGAGATGCCGGGCGCGGCTTCGCGGTCGTGGCGTCGGAAGTTCGGGCCCTGGCCCAGCGCTCGGCGGAGGCCGCCAAGGAGATCAAGACACTGATTCTGGCATCGACCAATCAGGTGGCCCAGGGTGTCGATCGCGTCGCACAGACCGGCAAGGCGCTCGATCGCATCATGCAGCAGGTCGCCGAGATCCACGGCATCGTGGTGGAGTTTTCGGTCTCGGCCCAGGAGCAGGCGACAGGGCTCGATCAGGTCAATACGGCCATCAACCAGATGGATCAGGTCACCCAGCAGAACGCCGCCATGGTAGAGCAGACGACGGCCGCAAGTTACGAGATGGCGAACGAGACCGTGAAGCTTTCCGACCTGATCTCCCGGTTCGCGACCGGCGACACCGCGCAGCGCCCCCGGCACGAGGGCGTTCGTGCCGTCAAAACGGCACCGCGAGGCCTGCCGAAAGCTGCAACGCGTGCACCGGTGCCAGCGTTGAGGGCCGTCGGTCGCGGCGGAGCTGTCCCGAAGCCGGTCGCTCAGCCGCAGGCCGCGATCGAAGGATGGCAGGAGTTCTGATCTCCGCTCACGCCCGGGGACCCTGTCCAGCGGCACGTCCCCGGGCCCATAGGAGGGGCGATCTTGCCGCGGTCCGCCTTACGCCCGCGATGCCGATGGCGCCGCGTTCCGGTCGATGCTCGACCGGGTGGGGGTTGCGCATCCATCTCAAGGTCGGGCGCGTCATAGCACCGGGAGTTGCAGCGACGCAACTGGCCAGCTGCGCCGCCAGTCGCGACACTTCGTTTCATCGTTGAATAATGAAAGCAACGGCTAACGTTTTTCTGTTGTTCTGTAGGCGTGGAGCAGGAGCGAGCCGTCTTCCGCCGACGAGATCCCGATGACTCAATCCGATACCGTAGATGACGGTCGCACCCAGGACTATCTGCGTGGCAGGCAGGTCCATGCGGCGGAGCAGAACGTCGGCAAAGCCCTCGTGGGCTACCTCGTCACCGTCGTGTTCGCCACCGCCCTCCTGTACGGCAGGTGTGGCCCCATCCTGGTCTTGTGGCTTGCGACGTCCGTAATCTTCTGCGTGCCGAGAATCACTTATGCGTTCCGCATAGCGAGATGCCCGCCGCAACCCGTCAACCGGCAAGCCTTGCGGAAATTTGCCGTTCTCAGCGTCCTGGCCGCGCTTTCCATGTCGGCCATTCCGCTCTGGATCGTCTCGCGCACGGACGGCTTCGTTTTCGCTTACTTGTTGTCGGCCGTGATTGCGGTCTTCGTCTTCGGCTGTTTCGTCCACGCCCCGGTTTTCGGCAGCGCCGCCGCTTTCATGCTGACCCAGTGCGTCATCGCTGTGATCTGCTACGCCACCACGGGTGTGAACCGCGAGAGCCTGGCCCTCATCCTCGAATTCACCTGCATGACCGCCACGGCCTTTCTCGTCATCCGGCAGCATTCGGCATTGTTCGCGCAGAGCGTCCTTCAACAGACGGAGCTCGAGAAAAAAAGCATCGACCTGCAAAGACAGGCCGATGTCATCGGCCTGCTGCTCAAGGAGCACGAGGACCAGTCCAGCGATTGGCTCTGGCGGACCGACGCGACCACCGGGATCCAAGCCGCGTCGCAGCGTTTCTGCCAAGCCTTCTCCGCACCGGCGCGGGCCATCGATGGTCGACCGTTTCAGAGCCTTCTCGCGTGCCCGCAGGTCTCCGGCAATGCGGAGGCACTGATCGCCATCGCGGGCAATATGTCGTCTCGCCGATCGTTCCGCGATCTCGTTCTGCCGATCGCGACCGACGGCGAGCCGCGCTGGTGGTGCGTCTCCGGTCGCCCGGTCTACGATGCGGCCGAAGAGTTCATTGGATTTCGAGGCGTCATGGCGGATATGACCTCGGCCAAGCTCGCCGAAGCCCGGGTGCTGCATCTCGCCGAGCATGATCCCCTGACGGACCTCCCCAACCGGGTTTGCTTCCGCGAAAGGCTGGGTCGCGCACTCCAGGCCGTGCCGGAAGGCGATCTCGCGGTGATCAGCATCGATCTCGACTACTTCAAACCCATCAACGACCGCTATGGCCATCCGGTCGGCGATGCCGTCCTGGTCGCCATCGCCGAGCGGCTGCGGGAGAGTGTCGAGGACGGTGGTGTCGTGGCTCGCTTCGGAGGCGACGAATTCACGGTGCTGTTGCGGAAAAGGGATGCTGGCGCCGTCGAAGCCCAGTGCCGCCGCCTGCTGCGGGCCCTGAGCGAACCTGTGGTGATCGGCAGCATCGTGACGACGGTCGGCGGCAGCATGGGCGTAGCCTTCGCACCGGCTGACGGCAGGACGACCGACGAGCTGATCAAGAACGCCGATACGGCGCTCTATCGCGCGAAGAGCGATGGACGCGGGACGTTCCGGTTTTTCGCGGCCGACATGGATCAGGGTCTGCAGGAACGCCAGCAGCTCGTTCAGGACCTACGATCCGCCCTCTCCAACCGGGAACTGGTGCTGCACTACCAACCCTACGTGGATGCGATCACGCAAGCGATCACAGGGTGCGAAGCGCTCCTGCGGTGGAACCACCCGTTGCGCGGCATGGTGTCTCCGGCCGACTTCATCCCCATCGCCGAGGAGAGCGGTCTCATCGTGCCGATCGGAGCCTGGGTCATCGAGGAGGCTTGTCGGCAAGCGGCTGGCTGGCCGGGCGGGCAACGGATCTCCCTCAACATCTCGCCCATTCAGTTTCGCGACCGCGACCTCCCGGATTGTATCCTGGCGGCCTTGCAGAAGACCGGGCTCGCGCCGAACCGGCTCGAGGTGGAGGTGACGGAAACCGTTCTCGTGGTCGACGCCGAGGCGGCGCTCGACATCCTGACCCGCATTCGTGCCCTCGGGGTTCGGATCGCCCTCGACGACTTCGGAACCGGCTACTCGTCCCTGAACTATCTGTGGCGATTCCCTTTCGACAAGATCAAGATCGATCGCTCCTTCGTCTGGGAGATCGACTCGCGGCGGGACAGCCAGATCATCGTTCAAGCCATCCGCGACATCGCGCGCGGGCTCAACATGACCATTACGGCCGAGGGCGTCGAGACAGAGCGCCAAGCCGAACTTCTCAGGCAGACGGGCTGCCAGGAGCTTCAAGGGTTTCTGTTCAGCCGGCCGCGGCCTGCCGAAGACCTGGATCGCCTCTTCGATCGGCGCTTCGCGGCTTGAGACGGTGCCAGCCGGACACGATCCGACAGGTCTCGTCTCAGCGCTTGAAGAACGCGTCGGCGGCGTTGCGCGATGCCTGCTTCGTCGCGATCTCACCCTCCAAGCGGGTGATCTCGTCGCGTAGCACGTCGATCCTCAGCCGAAGCTCATCGACCGAAAGCGTGTCGAGCGGGTCCCCGACCGTGTGTTTCGGCTTCGGTGCCGGGCGTTGTTCGTCGTCGTTCTCCCGGGCCATCAGCGATCCTCCACGACCAGCATGATCTTGCCCACATGGCCGCCGCGCTCCATCAGGCGATGCGCTTCGGCGGCCTCGGCCAGCGGCAATGTCTTGTCGATGAGCGGTCTCACCCGGCCCGCGGCCAGCAGCGGCCAGACCTTCTCTTCGAGCGCCACGGCGATGGCGGCTTTTTCTTCGATCGTGCGGGGCCGCAGCGTCGAGCCGGTGTGGACGAGGCGCTTGACCATCAGCTGCGTGAAGTCCACCTCGGCCTTGGAGCCGCCCAGAAAGGCGATCTGCACGATACGGCCGCGGTCCGCCGCCGCCGCGTAATTGCGCTGGATATAGGGCCCGCCCACCATGTCGAGGATCACGTCGACGCCGCGGCCCTGCGTTTCCGCCTTGGCCACGGCCACGAAATCCTCGGTCCTGTAATCGATCGCCCGGTCGGCGCCGAGCGCCAGCATCGCGTCGCACTTCGAGGCGCTGCCGGCCGTGGCCAAGACGCGGGCCCCGAAGGCTTTGCCGAGCTGGATCGCGGTCGTCCCGATCCCGGAGGTCCCGCCATGAACCAGCAAGGTCTCGCCCTCCTCGAGCCGGCCATGATCGAAAACGTTCACCCAGACCGTGAAGTAGTTCTCCGGCAAGGCCGCCGCCTCGATCATCGACAGGCCCGCCGGCACCGGCAGGGCTTGAGGCTGGGGCGTGGCCACGTAGGGCGCGTAGCCGCCGCCCGGCACCAAGGCACAGACCCTGTCGCCGATGGCGAACCGCTTCGCGCCTTCGCCCAGGGCGGCGACCTCGCCCGCCACTTCGAGACCGGGCAGGTCCGAAGCGCCGGGCGGCGGCGGGTAGGCGCCGGAACGCTGGAAGATGTCCGGCCGATTGACTCCCGCCGCCGCGACCTTGATCAGGATCTCGCCCGGTCCGGGTCTTGGAACGGGCCGAAGCTCCGGTTTCAGCACCTCGGGGCCACCCGGGGTCGAGATCGCAATGGCGGACATCGTGTCGGGAATCGGCATGCGGCGGCTCTCCTGATGATCAGGAGGTGGGGTGAGGCCAAGAACCCGTCAATCGACACGGGATCGAAACCCATTCTCCATCATGGCCCCACAGTCGCGGCCTAACCACTATCATGGCGACGCCCGAACCGGCACGCGAGGCCCTCGCCAGCCACGGACCCTGGGACATGACACCGACGCCCGACCCTCTCGTTCTGATCGTCGAAGACGACCCCGACATCAGCGCCCTCATGGCCCGCTACCTCGACGACAACGGCTTTGCGACCGCGGTGGCACGAGACGGCGCCGCGATGCACCGCTTCATGGCGACGCGGCGGCCCGACCTCGTCGTGCTCGACATCGCTCTGCCCGGCGAGGACGGTCTGTCGCTCTGTCTCCAGCTGCGCAACGCCGGCGGACCCCGGATCATCATGGTGACGGCCAGAGGCGAGGACATCGACCGCATCCTCGGCCTCGAGATGGGAGCCGACGATTACCTGCCGAAGCCGTTCAACCCGCGCGAACTGCTGGCCCGCATTCGCGCCGTGCTGCGCCGGCAGGCCAATGGAATGGCCTCGGAGGTCCCGGCCCGCGTGATGCAGTTCGGCGGCTGGCAGATCGACCGGGCATCGCGCCGCCTGACCAACCCCGATGGGGCTCGTGTCGCGTTGACCAGCGCCGAATTCGACCTCCTCACGACGTTCTGCGACCATCCCGGCCGGGTGATGTCGCGGGATCGCCTGCTCGACCTCACCCAGGGACCGTCCAGCCTGTCGCAGGAACGCAGCATCGACATCGTCGTGAGCCGGCTGCGGCTGAAGATCGAAAAGGACCCGCGAGAGCCCGTGCTGATCCAGACGGTGCGCTCCAGCGGCTACCTCTTCGCCGCAGCCGTCGAGGTCGAGGCGTGAGCCGCATCACCTGGGCGATGCCGCGTCGCATCGCCGCCCAGATCATCTGGATGGTGACGCTCTCGGCCGTGATCTTTCACATCTGCATGAGCGCCGCCTTCCTGCTGGCGCGCGAAAGCGGTCTGCGTCCTCCGGTCTCGCACGATACGACGCCGCGGCTGATCCATGACTTGAATCTCATCGATGCCGCGGGTCCGGTCGGTCAGGCCGCGGTGATGGACGCGGTCGAGCAGACCGACCCGGACCTCGGCATCGCGCCGGCGACGGAACCGGAGCGCACACCAGCCCCGGTGGGCGCGGAAGCTGCCCAGATCAGGGACAGGGTGAGGCCGGGCATCGACGTCGGCAGAGCGCTCGACGGCAGCGGGCTCAGGATCCGGCTCAGGGACGGATCGTGGCTCGTCGCCGCCACGCCGAAGTGGTGGCTCCCGCATCCGAACCCGTCGACCCTCCTGATCGCCACCTTGTTCTTCATCGCGCTTTCGACGACGATCTTCGTCCTCTGGGCCATCCGCAGCATCACGTTGCCGCTCGGCCGCTTCGCCGACGCCGTCGACGCCTTCGCGCTCGACGGCAATGCACAGAGCCTGGCTGAAACCGGTCCGACCGAGATCGTCACGGCGTCGCGCGCCTTTAACCGCATGCAGGCGCGCATCGCCGGCATGATGGCCCAGCGAACCCAGATGCTGGCCTCCGTCAGCCACGATCTGCGCACCCCGATCACGCGGCTCCGCCTCCGCGCCGAATTCGTGGGCGACGAACAGTTGCGAACACTGATCCTCCGCGACCTCAAGCAGATGGATGGGCTCGTGCACAGCGCCCTGTCGTTCATTCGTGACCGGGTCGTGGTCAGGGCGCCCGCCCGGCTCGATCTCGCGAGCCTGCTGCACACGATCTGCGATGAGTTCTCCGATCTCGGCTGCCAGACCGTCTATCGCGGACCCGATCACGTCGTGATCGACGGCCATGAGGACGAACTGCGCCGCGCCGTCGGCAACCTCGTCGAGAATGCGGTCAGTGTGGGGGCGGCGGCGACCGTCGGCCTCTCGGTCGCGAGAGGCGGTGTCGAGATCACGATCGACGACGACGGACCGGGGATCCCCGCCGCCATGGTGGAGGACATGCTGCAGCCCTTCCGGCGCGGCCCGGACGAAAGGACCGGCGAAAGACCGACGGGCTTCGGCCTCGGGCTGCCGATCGTGCAGGCCATCGTTCAGAATCATGGTGGCACACTGACGATAGCTAACCGCAAGCCTCGCGGCCTATGCTGCCGAATCGCTCTGCCCACACCGGAGCACGGCGCACCTCACATCGCTGCTCCTCCGGTCACCGGAGTGGCTGGCCCCAAGCCCGCGATGACGGGGTGACATGGAGATCCCCGAGAACCGGGCGGAAGTCATACCATCGTCGGGGCCTCGTTTTGCTCGGACATCGTAGAGAGGGTCGAGGCGCTTGCTGGTGACGGTCGTTCGACGAGGGTTGCCGTCATGCAGCCGGCTGATCGGGGCGGTTCTACTCTCGGCGGTACTGACAGGTTGCGCGCTCGGCAGCCGCGACGATTTCACGGTCACCGATCAGGTCGGCGCCGTCGTTCCGGGCTTCGACGGCATCAGGATCTGGGGCGACGCCCCGTCGCGCGACATCGCTCGCGCCGTCATCGGCAGCAAGGTCAGGCCCACCGCCACCCATGACGTGAACTACCTCGCGCTCTCCGGAGGCGGGGCCGGCGGAGCGTTCTCGGCCGGCCTGCTCGACGGCTGGACCCGGAGCGGGAACCGCCCGGTCTTCGACGTGGTGAGCGGCGTGAGCACGGGTGCGCTGATCGCCCCCTTCGCGTTCCTCGGGTCGTCCGAGGATGCCGTCGTGGCGAAACTCTATACGGGCGATGGTGCGGCCGGCATCGGGGCGCCCCAGAACCCGTTCAAGATCCTCGCCGGCGACGGTTTGATGGATCCGGCGCCGCTGCGCGCCATGGTCGACACCTATGCGACCGCCGATCTCCTGGACCGGATCGCGGCCGAGCATCGGTCCGGTCGGCGCCTCCTCGTTGTCACCACCAACCTCGACGCCCAGCGCCCCGTGGTCTGGGACATGGGCGCCATCGCGGCCAGTGGCCGGCCCGATGCGCTGGCCCTGTTCCGCGATGTGCTGATGGCGTCGGCCAGCGTTCCGGCGGTGTTCCCGCCCGTGATGATCAAAGCCTGGGCCGGCGACCATGCGATCGAGGAGATGCATGTCGATGGCGTCACGACGGATCAGATCTTCATCAAGCCCGACATTCTGGCGGGATCGAGTTTCTCAGTGCCTCGGACGCTGCGTCACAAGATCCACATCTGGGCTGTCGTCAACAACACGCTCCCGCCGGAATTCGCCATGACGGCGCAGAGCACGCTGCCGATCGCCTACCGGTCCATCGCCACCATGATGAAGGCGCAGACGAGCGGGCTCGTGACGGCGAGCTACGAGGCGGCGCAGCGGCTCGGCATGGACTTCAACGTCGCCTATATCGACCGTGCGGTTCCCTACAAGCCGCAGACGCCCTTCGCGTCCGGCTACATGGACACGGTCTTCGGCATCGGGGCGCGCGAAGCCCAGGACGGAACCGTCTGGCACAAGACCCTGGACGGCCTGACCCTGACGGCGGAGCGTTAGGAGCGTTTCGGGGCAATCGCAAATCCTCATCCGCCTTCATCCTGAGCCGGGTCCGGAGGACCCGAGTCGAAGGATGCCCGGCCTATCGCGCCCGGGGCCCGTGCGTGCTTCGACCCGGGCCTTTCAGGCCCGGCTCAGCAGGAGGAGAGAGGGTTCAGCTATCAACCAAACAATTGCCTGGGCGCAACCCGACATGTCATTGGTTCGCTGTCGAACAGCTCCCTCGCGTCGAACTAAAAGCATGTCTGCTGCAAGAACGACCATCATCGGCTTCGATTCTGCCTGGGCAGACAACCCGAGTGCGCCCGGGGCAGTCTGTTGCATTCGTCTCCAGAGCTCTGCTTTCGCGTCATTTCGCGAACCGGAACTCGCTTCGTTCAACCAAGCGCTTACGGTCACAAGGCAAGAGCATCTTGCAAGCGATCTGTGCCTTGTTGCGATCGACCAGCCAACGGTCGTGCCGAACATGACGAGTAGCCGGCCCGTCGATCGGGTTGCCGGTTCGCTCATCTCGTGGCTTGGGGGCGGTGTACAGCCCGCTAATCGCTCGAAGCTCGGCATGTTCGACGACGCAGCGCCCATCTGGCGGTTCAAGGAAGCGCTCGGCGCGACAGAGGACCCCGAGCGTGCTCGCCTGGTATCGACAGGCTTGCATCTGATTGAGGTTTTTCCAGCGATCGCACTACCGACGCTTGAGCTTGCTTACTTCGGCCGCAAGCTTGGGCCCCGCTACAACCCTGATCGTAGGAGGACATTCAAACTCGAGCATTGGCAGGGTGTTCTAGCCGCAGTCGCCCGGTTTGCCTTCAGCGAAGCGCTTACGAGCATTGCCTACTGGGCTGAGACGGAAAAGGCATCCAAAATCCCGCGCAAACCCGATCAAGACAAGCTCGACGCCGTGATTTGTGCTCTCGTCGGCTACCAATGGCTCGTTAAGCCACGGTCTGACTCGATCATGATTGGCGACCTGCACGCCGGGTATATGATTGCGCCGGCAAGCCCTGACGTGCGTGCGAGGCTGAGAGCAGCGGCGACACTCAGAGGGGTTCCGGTCGACGGATCGCTGCCGATGTGAGGGCGCCGACCATAAATGAACTACAGCTCCTCTGCGCGAGACGCGACTTCAAGTTCGCGCCAGACGTCATCGACCGGCGCATAGCCGATCAGCTCACGTGTCGTGGCGATGTTCCACGGCATGCCGGTGTTGTCCGACATCGCGTTGACCACGATCGCGGGCTGCGGCCAAGCCGCGGCATCGGCGCGGATCGCGGAGGTCACGGCATCGACGAAATCGCGGTTCGACAACCACATGCCCCTGAACCAGGCGAGATCGCGCCCCGCTTCGGGGTCACCGGCAGCGCCCGGAATGCCCGAGGCCGAGATGGTGCCGGGATGGTTGCGGCCGGGTTGGCACCAGCCGATCCGCAGCGAGACCGTCGTGAGCCCCGAGGCGGAAGCCATGCCGGCGCAGACCCGCTCACCCATCAGCTTGGCGACCGCATAGGCGGGTGGCGCCGCGCTGACGCCGTGGCTGGTCACCAGGGTTCCGGGGCGAGGCGGCAGCGACGTCGTGAGGCTGCCGGGGGCCAGCGCCGGGTCGCTCTCCTTATAGCCACCCATGACGTGGTTCGAGGATGCGAACACGAGCCGCTTGGCTATTGCCGCCGCGTTCTCCGCCGCGAGAGCGACGAGGTTCATCGTCATGTCGAACGACGCGACGGCATCGTCCCAGGAGGCCTCGGGATAGGGGTTCTGCGCCGCGAGATGCACGAGCGCATCGGCTCCCGCGACCGCATCGCGCAGAGTGGCCGATCGACGCCGGAGATCCGCCTCGACGCGAGCGACCCGGGGGTCGTCCGACAGCAAGCCCGAAGCGAAGGCCGCGTCTACCGCGATCACGCCCGAGCACCAGGGCGTTGCAAGGAGCGCTGCGATGAGCTTGCGCCCCAGATTGCCGGCGGCTCCCGTAACGAGGACGCGACACTGCGATTGAGCGGCCATTCCTGTGCTGTTCCTCCCGAGTTCGCTCAACTATCGACCTGCTCGCGACCTTGTCCAGGGGCATCACGCACCCGGTTGCCTTGCCAACCCTCGTCCTCGCGGGCTAGGTCTGCCGCCGCCGAACACCCATTGACCTTCGCGAGGACCGATGCCGACCCATAAGCTGTTCCTCCTGCCGGGCGACGGCATCGGACCCGAGGTCATGGCCGAGGTCGAGCGCGTCATCGGTTGGTTCACCGGGACCGGGGTGGCGCAGTTCGAGATCGAACGCGGCCTCGTCGGCGGTGCCGCCTACGAGGCCCATGGTGCCTCGATCAGCGACGCCGACATGGAGCGGGCGAAGGCTGCCGATGCGGTGCTGTTCGGCGCCGTGGGTGGCCCGCAGTGGGACAGCGTGCCCTATGACGTCAGGCCGGAAGCCGGGCTTCTCAGGCTGCGCAAGGATCTCGGGCTCTTCGCCAATCTGCGGCCCGCCATCTGCCACGCGGCTCTAGCCGATGCGTCCTCGCTCAAACGGGAACTCGTCGAGGGGCTCGACCTCCTGATCGTCCGGGAACTCACGGGCGGCGTCTATTTCGGCGAACCGAAGCAGATCATCGACCTCGGCAACGGGCAGAGGCGCGGCATCGACACCCAGGTTTACGACACCTACGAGATCGAGCGGATCGCCCGCGTCGCCTTCGAACTCGCGCGTCAACGCCGCAATGTCGTGACGTCGTCCGAGAAGCGCAACGTGATGAAAAGCGGCGTCCTTTGGTTCGAGACCGTGAAGGCGCTTCACGCCCGGGACTATGCCGATGTCACCTTGAACCACCAACTCGCCGATGCGCTCGGGATGCAACTCGTGCGCGCGCCGAAACAATTCGATGTGATCGTCACCGACAACCTCTTCGGCGACATGCTATCCGACGTCGCGGCCATGCTGACGGGGTCACTCGGCATGTTGCCCTCGGCCTCACTCGGTGAGACCGACTCCCAGACCGGTCGACGGAAGGCATTGTACGAACCCGTTCACGGTTCCGCGCCCGACATCGCGGGCCGGGGCCTCGCCAACCCGCTGGCCATGATCGGCTCTCTGGCGATGGCGCTGCGCTACTCGTTCGACCTTGGCGCCGAAGCCGAAATGCTCGAGCGCGCCATCGGTTTGGCACTGTCGAACGGCTATCGCACGGCCGATATCGCTCCACCCGGCCACCTCGCGACTTCGACCGTCGAGATGGGAGATGCCGTGATAGCGGCTCTGGAAGATCTCAAGGCATAAAAAACCGGGCGCACCGAATGCCCGGCTTTCGAAACAATCAGAACGGCGAGAAGTCCAGGTCCCGCTTGGGATAGTACCGATCATTGTCCGGCAATTCATACTGGCGGGGAAGCTCGGACTCGCCGAAGAAGGCAGGCGCGTAAGACGAATAGACCGGCACGCGATCTCCGGTGCTGGCCGCGACATATTCGGGAGTCTCGGAACCGACCCCAACGACATTGCCCGGATCGAGGAAGCTACGCTTCATCACGGTTAACGGCGGCGCGGTCAGTTCGGCGATCGACGCGTTCCGAACGATCCGCGGAGCGTGGGCGGCGTGGACCTTCTTGACGGTCTGGGCCTCGGCCATGCCAACCGTCGCGAATGTTGCCGCGAACGCGACTAGAGCTAGGGTGTTCGTGCGGTTTGCCATCATCGCCTCGGCTTCAGCTTTATCTCTGCAAGAGAACTGAAGGAACGCGATTAAGTTTCCGTCACCGATCCGCTTATCGCTTGCTGCGGCGTCAATGCCTGTTGTTGCTGGCTTCGAAAAGGCCGCGCAAAGGCGGAAGGTCAGCGTCGTGGTCGAGCCACGTGCGGCGCGCCCCCAAGGCCGTCATCAGTCCTCCCGTAGACCGGATGCGCCCTTCGGAACAGGACGACGCGGCTTCCCGCTCGGCCGCGACGAAGATCGAGCGGAGCCGACCGTCGTCGCCGGCCGAGAGCAGGTCGATCCTGTCGATCGTGCAGGCCAGGGCGGAGCGTCCAATGGGTTTGCCCGCAATTCCGCACGCGAAGCCCAGGATCCTCAAGCCGTCGCTGCCGCCGGGAAACCCACGAAATCCGAGGCAAGGCGTAGGAACGCCATCGTCCCAGAGCCGTATGTCGGCTATCGTCATGGCGCCGAGCCGGGTCGAGATCGCGGCTTCGCCATGCAGCTCCGTGACACTCTCGTTGTCGGCACCCGCGAGGCGCGCCAGATCGTCGATAAAAGGCTCGGCGGCACTGTCCGGGCCGGAATTGTCCTGCGCGGCCCCGATGTGCCCTGTCGTCCGCAGCACCGAGAGGCGCAGGAAGGGTTTCGGCAATCCCAGCGCGCCGAACGTGAGCATGTCCTCGCGCGCCCCGTCCGGTTGATGCCGCCTCGCGCGTGCGATGCGCGGGAGCTTTGCGAACTCCGTTCCCGACAGGTCGTAGAGGGCGATCGGATGGTTGATCTCGGTCCAGGCCTGAGGCGTCGTCTCGGTCGCGAAGCTCTGGACAATCTCATGCTGCGGTGCTGCCAGTATCGTGGCGAGGTTCAGGGCTCCCGCGCTCAGCACGGCCGCCGCCAGCGCCATCGCGCCGACCCTGGCCATCAGGCGCAAACCCCTGCCTTGCACCCTGCGGTGCAGGAGGCGTTCCGCGCCATCGGGACCAAACGGCAAAGGCTTCGAGCCACTCCACATCATGCCACCTCGCACCCTCCTGAGGAGAGAGCAGGAAGCATGCGGGCGAGCCACTGAGTCGTGCGTTACCGAAACCGCTCGACTTGCGATCACTGTCAACGGCAGGTTAGCGTCAGGGCTGGGCCGGGTCGCCGAATGCCGGCGGAGCGGCGGCCCTGACCCCGAAGACGCCGTCGAACAAGCTCGCGCTCCGGCTCGCCGCGAAGATCGTCACGTGGCCGGCATCGTAGAACAAGGGATGGCGGTCCTCGACCAAGGGGCAACGCACGCCATCGCAGAGCACCGTCGCCGGATCGATGACACCGAAGCCGAAACGCTCCCGCAGCCCGGCGATGACGCCGGTCGAGTCTTTCTGGGCCGCGGCGGCATCGCGTTCGAGGAGCGGCGGCGGCGGGGGTTGGTGACGGAGGGCCGCGATGGCCAGCGTGCGCGGCACGGAGAAGTCGGCCTGCGGCGGTGCCAGCAGAACCTTGATCCCGACCCCGATGGATTGCAGAGCCGCAAGGGTCGCGTCGAGCTTCCGCAGGTCGTTGCCGTAGACGAACCAGTCGGCCCCGAGCACCACCGTCTTCACGGCGGGATGCGCCGCAAGGTAGGCCAGAGCCTCGCGATTGAAGGTCGCGCAAGCCGGCAACGCCGGGACATCGAGGCCGAGCAGAGGCGGACATTTGGAGAAGATCAGCGCGATCCCCGCCGCATCGTCTCGCCTGCCCGCGCCATCGAGGGCCGGCACCCACATCCGGGCGTAGGAGTTTCCCCACAGGGCCAGGCTCGGCGTCGCACCGTCGGCACCGAAGCGGCATGGGTAAACGGGATCGGCGCCTTGCTTCGGGACCGGGCATTCTCCCTCGAGACGGTCGAAATGGCCGTTGGCGAGGTCCAGCACGTCGGGCGGCAGGCGGGCCAGCGGCAGTTCGCCCCGCCCGGTCAGGTCGAGAACCTCGCCGAGACACAGCCCCGCCGCGACCGCCAGGGCGGCTCCCGCCATCAGGCCGCGCCGGGTCGGAAGACGGTTGCGCGCAATGAACGGCCGCTCGACGTATCGCCACGACAGCACCGACAATAGCAGCGCGAGGCCGAGCGCCACGAGGCGCGTCGGGACGGAGGCGTCCGGTCCTTGTCCGTAGCGGGCCAGGACCAGCACGGGCCAGTGCCAAAGGTAGAGCGAATAGGAGAGCCGGCCGAAGGCCGCCAAAGGCGCGGCACCGAGCCATCCCGACATGGCGCTTCCCTCGATGCTCCCGGCCCAGATGACCAGCAATGCACCGAGGCAGGGCGGCAGAGCCGCAAGGCCAGGGAAGGGTGTGGCGGCGTCGTAGCACGTCGCCGGGACGATGATGGCCGCGAGCCCGGCCGTGACCCCGAGGTCGGCGATGCGGACCGGCCACTTTCGAAGCGCAGCGCGTGGCCACTCCGCAAGACCGAGCGCCAGCAGGCCGCCGAGGAGCAGTTCCCAGGCTCGTCCGGGTAGCAGATAGAAGGTGGCCGAGGGTTGGTGGAATACCCCCCAGGCGCCAAACGCGAAGGAGGCGCCCGCAACGATCATCACGATGGCGGCCATCAGGGATGGCCGCCGTTGCAGCGGCAGGAGAAGCAACGGGTAGAACAGGTAGAACTGCGCTTCGACAGCCAGCGACCAGGTGTGGAGGAGGGGCTGCAGGGTCAGGTTGTCGGCGTCGAAGTAATCCACTGCGATGCGGGCGAAGAGGATGTTCGAACCGAAGACGATCGCCGCAGCGCTGCTTTTGGCGAGAAGCCGCATGTCTTCGGGAAGGAAGACGAAGAAGCTCGCCAAGCCGCACGCCAGAAGGACGACTGCGAAAGCCGGAACGATGCGACGGATGCGACGCTCGTAGAACGCGAGGAGAGAGAAGCGTCGGTGTTCGAATTCGTCCCGCGTGATGGCGGTGATCAGAAATCCCGAAATGACGAAGAAGACGTCGACACCGACATAGCCTCCCGGCAGAGGGGACGCGCCATAGTGATAGAGAACCACGAGGGTGACCGCGACGGCTCGGAGACCGTCGATGTCGGACCGGTAGCGTCCTGGCGCGGCTCGATGGCGAGTGCCGCATGGCGATGGTCGAAGTCTGCTTGGATCACGGTTGGACACTGACATCCGACCCCGCGAACTCCCGTCAATCTCTTACGACGTGCCGCTTGGGCAGATGCTCAAACTTGGCCCAGTCCGCTTCGCCGTCGAGACTGCCATCGACGCCCAACCACCACACGGCTCGGCGGCGGACATTATCGTAAATACCCCGCCGGCTTAAGCGGCGGGCGTGGCTTCAGCCTTTTTCTTCGTGATCTCGCGCTTGAGAGCCCGCGTCTTCAACGAAAGGTCGTCGTCATGCGCCTTCAACAGGAAAGCGTCGAGCCCACCCCGGTGTTCGACCGACCGCAGCGAGGCGGCCGCGATGCGCAGGCGCACGCTGCGGCCAAGCGTGTCCGAGATCAGGCTCACGGCACAGAGGTTCGGCAAGAAACGCGTCTTGGTCTTGTGGTTCGAGTGGCTGACGAGGTGGCCGGTCTGAACGGCTTTGCCGGTCAGTTCGCAACGGCGGGACATAAGTGTCTTCCTTGTGGAGCTTAACGCGAGGCACTCGAAGCGCGGCCGAACGCCATCCTCGCCCGCCTTCGGCACTGATTGGAGGCCGGTCTATAGGGTCATGACACGGCAGCGTCAACCCTGGTGCGGCCTGCCGCACGCCCACACGGGGTTGGGGCGACACCATGCTCCGTCATTGAAGCCGCCCACGTCCTTGCCCTCAGCTCGAGTGGCGCTGAAGCATCGTGATCCAAGGCACCGGCGTGCCTCGCCCGCTCTCAGGCGATCCGGGCCATGCGTTCGACGCGGCGACGATCCGCGACGGGCTGGAACGCCATCCGGGCATGTTCGGCGCAGTAGGGGAGACTGCTGTGCGAGCGGCACCCGCAGAAACGGAATTCCGACGTCGTCGGGTCGCCGAGCGGCCAACGGCACATGGTGGCGCCGAGTTCGAGGATCGTGACCCGGTCCGACAAGGGGATCACGACGTCGCTTGCCGCGCGAAGCACCTGAAGGTCGATCGAGATCGGTTGCGGCGCGGGCGGCAACACCTCGATCTCCGAAACGGCGTCCTCCAGAACCGGGGTAAAGGCGATGGGCTCGACCGGCAATGTCGCTTTGGCCCGCAGCTGCGGGGCTTCGACCGGAGCCGGATCTCGTCCCGATAAACCGAGCCTATGGACTTTGCCGATTACCGCATTGCGCGTGACGCCTTCACCTAGTTCTCCTGCGATTTGACTGGCGCTGCGTCCCTCGAGCCATAATCTGCTCAGTCGCTCGACCCGCTCTTCAGTCCAAGACATGGTTTCTCCTTGTTCAATTCTGTAAATTCAAAAGACGATACTGCAAAGCGCAAGTCTGAACATGCGACAGCTTGCTTACGCTAAACGCGAATTCTATTTAGTAACGCGGTAGTTTGTTTCGGCCTACCCCGACGAATCTACACGAGCAGAAGAATCGGGCGCAAGAGTCTGGGATCACATTCGAGAATTTTCCCCAGCCAAGTGTTGCGAAAAAGGCTCACGGGACGCGAAACCCCGGTTTGCGAGCTTGCAACGGGCCTGCAATTGACCTGCCGCCGTTGAGCCTTTAGAGAATTTCAACGATGTGCCGCCCCGTCCGGGGCGGCACATTTTGATTTCCGACCCTGGAGCGACCGATCGGGGCGGAAAGGCGTCATCGTCCAGGCGCGTAGCCGGCCCGCAGCCCCGGAAAACCGGTCGGCAGCGGCGGGGCGGAACGCCCATGAGGCCGCCTTTTCCGCTTCGCGCGATCCGCTGTCCGGGATACGAGAGGTTGAAGCATGTCGCTTCCCGTGTCGTCTCATATCCTGCCGACCTACGCCCGCGCCGATCTTGTCTTTGATCGCGGCGAGGGTGTGTGGCTCTTCACCGAGGACGGCGATCGTTTCCTCGATTTCGGCGGTGGTATTGCCGTCGCGTCGCTCGGCTATTCGCATCCGCACCTCGTCGAGGCGTTGCGCGAGCAGGGCGGCAAGCTCTGGCATACGTCGAACCTCTACAAGATCCCGGGCGGCGAACGACTGGCCGATCGCCTCGTCGAGGCCACCTTCGCGGAGCTCGTCTTCTTCACCAATTCGGGTGCCGAAGCTAACGAGGCCGCCATCAAGATGGCCCGCAAGTACCAATCGGCGAGCGGTCACCCGGAACGCTTCCGCACCGTGACGTTCGAGGGCGCGTTCCACGGCCGCACCCTGGCCACGATCGCGGCGGGTGGACAGCAGAAGTACATCGAAGGGTTCGGCCCCAAGGTCGATGGTTTCGATCAGGTGCCTTTCGACGACTGGGCGGCGCTCGAAGCCGCGATCGGCCCGGAGACCGGCGCCGTGATGATCGAACCCATCCAGGGAGAAGGTGGGGTCCGGGTCGTGCCACGGGAAAGACTCAAGGCCCTGCGTGCGCTTTGCGACGACAAGGGCCTGTTGCTCATCTTCGACGAGGTGCAGACGGGCGTCGGCCGCACCGGCACCTTCTTCGCGCATGAGCGCGCCGGGGTCACGCCCGACATCATGTCGATCGCCAAGGGCATTGGCGGCGGTTTCCCCATGGGGGCCTGCCTGGCGACCCGCGAGGCCGCCAAAGGCATGACGACCGGCAGTCACGGGACGACGTTCGGCGGCAACCCGCTGGCCATGAGCGTCGGTAATGCCGTTCTCGACGTCGTTCTGGCGCCGGGCTTCTTCGAGCGCGTCGGCCAGGCCGGCCTGTTGCTGAAGCAGAGGCTCGCCGAACTGCAGGACCGGCATCCCGGCGTTGTCGCCGAGATCCGCGGCGACGGCCTGATGCTGGGGCTGCGCACCGTCGTGCCCAACGGTGACTTCGTGGCAGCCGCGCGGGCTCGCCACCTCCTCGTGATCGCGGCCGGCGACAATGTCGTCCGCTTGTTGCCGCCATTGGTCGTCACCGACGCGGAGATCGCCGAAGCCTTCGATCGGCTCGATGCGGCCTGCGCCGACATCGAGGCGAAAGGCGCTCCCGTCGGCGCCACGAAACCGGCCGTCACCTCGGCGGTGCGGGCAGGTGCATCATGACGGCGGTCCACGCTCTTCAGCCGCGGCATTTCCTCGATCTCGACGCCATTCCGGCCGACGAGCTTCGCGGCATCCTCGACGGTGCCGTCGCGCTCAAGGGCCGACGGCGAGCCGAAGGCAAGGCCGCCCAACCGAAGCCCTTGGCGGGCCGGACGCTGGCCATGATCTTCGACCAGCCCTCCACCCGCACGCGCGTCTCGTTCGAGGTCGGTATGCGCGAGCTCGGCGGCGAATGCGTGATGCTGACCGGTGCCGAGATGCAGCTCGGTCGCGGTGAGACCATCGCCGACACCGCCAAGGTGCTCTCGCGCTATGTCGACGGGATCATGATCCGCACGCTCGAAAGGGATCTCGTCGAGGAACTGGCCCACCATGCGACCATTCCAGTGATCAACGGCCTGACCAAGGCGTCTCATCCCTGCCAGGTCATGGCCGATGTCATGACCTACGAGGAGCACCGCGGACCGATCGCCGGTCGCGTCGTCGCCTGGAGCGGCGACAGCAACAACGTCATGACGAGCTGGGTCCATGCGGCCCAGCGCTTCGGCTTCGAGATGCGGGTCGCGAGCCCGGCCGAACTCGCGCCGGCGCCGCATCTCCTCGACTGGGCCCGCCGGCACGGCACGAAGCTGCTCGTCACGCGGAACCCGCACGAGGCCGCGCGGGGCGCCGATGTGGTCGTCTCCGATTGCTGGGTCTCGATGGGCGACGATGAGAACACGAGCCGCCACAACCTTCTCGCTCCCTATCAGGTCAATGCGCGGCTGATGGCCGAGGCCGATCCGAAAGCACTGTTCATGCACTGCCTTCCGGCGCATCGCGGCGAAGAGGTGACCGACGAGGTGATCGACGGTCCACAATCGGTCGTCTTCGACGAGGCCGAAAATCGGCTGCATGCCCAGAAGGGCATCCTGGCCTGGTGCCTCGGAGCCCTGGCATGAGGACGGGCGGTCTCGAGCGCCCGGTCTCCGATCTCGGCCACGACGACCTGGTCCTGCCCTTCTCGGTCGCGCCGCTCGACATCCGCGGCCGGGTCGTCCGGCTCGGGCCCTCGGTCGACCATATCCTGACGCAGCACGGCTATCCGGATCCCGTGTCGCGCCTGGTGGGCGAAGCCGCCGCCTTGACGGCGCTCCTGGGGTCGGCACTCAAGATCGAGGGCCGATTTCAGCTCCAGACCAAGACCGACGGCATCGTCGACATGCTGGTGGTGGATTTCGACGCGCCCGACCGGCTGAGGGCCTTCGCACGCTTCGACGCGGCACGGCTCGACGCGGCGGCGGGGCGGTTGAGCCCGGCCGAACTGCTGGGCCAGGGCCATCTGGCCCTGACCATCGACCAGGGCCCCGAGATGTCGCGCTACCAGGGCGTCGTGCCGCTCGAAGGCCAGGGCTTGGAGGCGGCGGCCCATCAGTACTTCATCCAATCCGAACAGATCCCGACCCTGATCCGTCTGGCGGTCGCCCAGAACGTGACGGGCGAGGGCAGCCATTGGCGGGCCGGCGGGCTGATGGCACAGTTCCTTCCCGAATCCGAGGATCGTCGCCGGCAGGTCGATCTCGATCCCGGCGACGCGCCGCCCGGCTTCGTCCGCGACACGCCCGAGGACGACAGCTGGGCCGAAGGCAAGGCCCTGGCCAGTACGGTGGAGGACCACGAACTCGTCGACCCGACCCTGTCGAGCGAACGGCTGCTGTTCCGGCTGTTCCACGAGCGCGGCGTGACGGTCTTCGAGCCTCAGGCGCTGCGCGACGCCTGCCGGTGTTCGCGCGAGCGGATCGAGGGCATGCTGCGCTCGTTCACCCCCGAGGAGCGCCACGACATGATCGGCCCCGAAGGACGGATCGGCGTGACCTGCGAGTTCTGCGGCACCCACCGCGACTTCGACCCGGCCGATTTCGATCCGGTCCACTGATGGCAGGGGTGGCCGTATGAGGCCGCTCTTCGAAATCCATCGGCGACGCTCGAGCCTGTCCCTGATCGAGGCGGCGTGCTGGGTTTGCCACAGGAGCGAGGCCGGTCACCTACCGCGACCGTTCCGACCGGATCTGACGCGCCCTGTCGACACGTCTGCCTGGTTCGTCATGACCGGGCTTGTCACGGTCACCCACGCCGAGGGCTGCGGCCCGCGAAACTGTCGCCTATGTCCAACCCCCGTCTCGGGACTCCAGCACGATGACGCCGAGCTTGCCTCTCCGGCGTGGATGGCCGGGAAAAGCCCGGCCATCCACGCCGTGGAGGGAATCCTTGGCACGTTCGAATGGCTGATCGATTCCGCAATCGGCAGGGTGGTACACGCCGCACTCCCGAAGCGCGCCGCGTGATCGCGTTGCAGGCCGGAACCCAGCGCGGTTCGACGGCGCGTCCCCGAACAACCTTGATGCCACCCTGCCGGGGTGCGATGGAGACCCGAGAAACAACATCGGGCTGAATGAACTCATGCGGTATGATCTCGTCGTGATCGGTACGGGCCCCGGCGGCTATGTCTGCGCCATTCGGGCGGCCCAGCTCGGGCTCAAGACCGCCGTGATCGAGAAACGCGCCACGCAGGGCGGGACCTGCCTCAACGTCGGCTGCATCCCGTCGAAGGCGCTGCTCTACGCGACCGAGATGTTCGAGGCGGCGAGTCACGAATTCGCGGCTCTGGGCATCAAGACCGCCAAACCTGAACTCGACTGGGCCACGATGGGGAAACATCGCGACGATACGGTCGCGTCCAACGTCAACGGCGTGAGCTACCTGTTCAAGAAGAACAAGATCGACGCTTTCCACGGGCTCGGCGTCATCACGGGGCCGGGCCGGGTCGAGGTCCGCGGGGAGGACGGTTCGACGCAAACCATCGAGTCGAAGGCGATCGTCATCGCGACGGGCTCCGATGTGGCGACGCTTCCGGGCGTCACGATCGACGAGAAGACGGTCGTGTCCTCCACGGGAGCCCTGGTGCTCCCGGGCGTGCCGAAGAAGCTCGTGGTGATCGGGGCCGGCGTGATCGGGCTCGAACTCGGCTCGGTCTGGCGCCGCCTCGGGGCGGAGGTCGAGGTCGTCGAATACCTCGACCGTATCCTGCCCGGTCTCGACGGGGAGGTGGCCAAGACCTTCCACCGCATGCTGGAGAAGCAGGGCTTCAGGTTCCGCCTGGGCCAGAAAGTGTCGAAGGTGGAGGCCAAAGATGGTGGAGCCACCGTGACGTTCGCGCCGGTCGCGGGCGGCGATGAACAGCAACTCGATGCCGATGTCGTGCTGGTCGCGACCGGACGGCGCCCCTATACGGAGGGGCTCGGGCTCGAAGCCGTGGGTGTCGCGCTCGAGCGCGGCCGGGTGGTCATCGACGATCATTTCGAGACCAATGTGCCTGGCCTCTATGCCATCGGCGACGTGGTGCGCGGCTTGATGCTGGCCCACAAGGCGGAAGACGAAGGTGTCGCGCTGGCCGAGATCCTGGCCGGGCAGGCGGGGCACGTGAACTACGGCGTCATTCCATCCGTGGTCTACACCATGCCGGAGGTCGCGTCGGTCGGCGCGACGGAAGAGGAACTCCAGGCGGCCGGTACGGCCTATCGGGCCGGCAAGTTCCCCTACACGGCCAATGGCCGGGCACGCGCCACGCGCCACACGGAAGGTTTCGTCAAGGTCCTGGCCGATGCCACGACGGATCGGGTTCTCGGCGTCCATATCATCTCGTCGGTGGCCGGCGAACTGATTCAGGAAGCTTCGGTGCTGATGGAGTTCGGCGGTTCGGCCGAGGATCTGGCCCGTACCTGCCACGCCCACCCCACCATGTCCGAAGCCGTGAAGGAAGCCGCCATGGCGGTCGACAAGCGCGCCATCCACATGTGAACCCCGTCGAACGGCCGCGTCGTCATCGGGTGCCACAGCGGTCGATGAACGCGCGGCCAAGCTGAGCGGCGGCCACATGCGTCCCGATAGAGCCTGCGGCGCTACCGAACATCGATCCTCTGATGCGGCCGCAGGGTACGTTCAAGCGAGGCTTACGGCTGGCAGGTGACCGCGGCGTCGCGTAGTTTCTCGACAATTGCCGGATTGATCAACCGAGGCCCAACATGTGCGGACGCTTCACCCAGCATTACACCTGGACCGAGGTCCACACCTTCCTCAATGTCTTCGGCGCCGCAAGGAACCTGCAACCGCGTTACAACATCGCGCCGACCACCATGATCGATGTCGTGAGGCTCGACGCTGGCGGTCACCGCGAGTTGCTTGGCATGCGGTGGGGTCTGGTGCCGTTCTTCTGGAAGAAGCCGCTGAAGGAGATGCCGGCGACGTTCAATGCCA
>CAXTME010000022.1:47132-50667 GCA_964245215.1 uncultured Lichenihabitans sp. | reverse complement strand
AGCAGAACGTCGACGCCGGCGAGGTCCCAATCGTGGGCATTGGGCGACGCCACCGCGGCGTCGATGTCGCCGGCCGCCACGGCCGCGAAGCGGCAGGCGAGCGACGAGATCTTGGGCAGCAGCGTGATGGGTTGGGCGGCCGCCAGAGGCTTGATGAAGCCCGACGGCGCCGACAGCCTGGCACCCGCCATGTCGGCGCGCTGCGTTGCCATGATGGTCTTGCCGTTGCGCCGGGCGCCGCCGCCGAGCATCGCGCCATAAGTGTCGGACAAGGCCGGCGCCAGGACGACCCCGACGACGGCCTGCCCATGGCTCACCAGGGCGATGGAGACGGCCCAGTGCGGATCGCCGCCCGCGAAGGACCGCGTGCCGTCGATCGGGTCCACCACGAGCACGTGGTCGTGATCGAGCCTCGCGAGGTCGTCGGCCGTCTCTTCCGAGAGCCAGGCGGCATCGGGGACCGCGGCGCAGAGACGATCGCGGAGGTAGCGGTCGACCGAAAGATCCGCCTCGGTCACGGGCGATCCGCCGGCCTTGTAGTCGACCCGCGCAGCCGTCGGGGCTCCCAGGCGGAAATAGCTCAGCGCCATGTCGCCCGCGACGGCAGCGGCGTCGAGGAAGAGGTCGAGGACGGCCTGCCTGTCGCTGGGAAGGATCGGAACCACGGCATCCTTGGGCATGGGAGGGGGTCCCGTAGGGACCCACCCCTTCGCTCTAACCCGTTAAGCGGCCCCGCCGCAAGAGCGGAGCCGTCTCGGCCTAGCACCCCCAAAACCCGGTATTTGAAAGCATTCCGTTGTGGAAATAGTCACCATGGCACGCGATGGCGCTTCACAAACCCCGCTTCACCGAAGCTTAAGCACGCCTGTTAGTGGTTCAGGCGCCGTTCAGGCCGTAGATGGACTGCAACGAAGGGCAGAGACTTTCGAATAAGCCGGTAATACACCAGTAACGATCCTTGCTTTGCTTGGTCATAACGGTGTCGAGGCAAGATAGGCCGTGTAGGCGGCCGAGACCATCGAGGCGTCCATGTGCAGTATCTTCGATCGCATCGCCAGTTCCGTCGAGGCCAGCGGCGCAGCCCGCGCCGAACTGTCGAGCAGCGACGCGCGCGCCGATCAGTGCCGCCGCAACGTGACGCTGTCGCGCGACAGAGTGACGATCGATCGGAACTATCGCGGCATCGCCATGCGCCTGTCGGTGCCGATGTCGGCCTATCGAGGGGTTTGCGTCGCGGTCAAGGCGACCGAAGACGGCGGATTCGTCTACGAGCTTCGCCTCGACCATCGGGACCCCGAGCTTTCTGTGACCTTGGCCGCAGCGCGCGAAGAACGTGAGATCTGGGCCGATTGGCGCTCTTGCGCGGGCTATTTCGACCTGCCGGCGCTGGTCGAGCGTAACGATGGGCCGGAGCTCTGGACCGCGCCGAAGGGCGCCGAAAGCCATGATCGCCGCTCGAAGCTCCGCCGCCGCCCGGGCATCGTGGCTCGCCGCGCGGTACGCCTCGCGGCCCTCGAAACCGTCTACGACGAAACCGAGATGATCGCCCGACACTGAGGGCGGTTCCACTCGGCGGCGGCGGCTCAGCGTCGGCCGAACAGCCGCTCGATGTCGCCGAGCTTCAATTCCACGTAGGTCGGGCGGCCGTGGTTGCATTGCCCGGAACCCGGCGTACGCTCCATCTCGCGCAACAGGGCGTTCATCTCGTCGGGCTGCAGCCGCCGGCCGGCCCGGACCGAATGGTGGCACGCCATGGTGGCAAGGTAGTGATCGAGCCTTCGGTCGAGCGGCACGGTCCCGCCATCCGCCTTGATGACGTCGGCGAGGTCGCGCACGAGCGCCGCCATGTCGCCCCGGCCGATGATCGAGGGGACCTCCGTCACGGCCACGGCACCGGGACCGAAAGCCTCGACGCCGAGCCCCAGGCTCGACAGGCTCCCGGCTTCACCGAGAAGCAGCGCCACGGCATCGGCCGGCATCTCGACCACGGTCGGGATCAGCATCATCTGACGCCCGATCCCTTCTTCGGCCCGCGACCGCTTCATGCGCTCGTAGACGAGCCGCTCGTGGGCCGCGTGCTGGTCCACGATGACGATCCCGTCCTGCGTCTGTGACAGGATATAAGTCTCGTGGAACTGGGCGCGGGCCGCGCCGAGCGGCGCCGATTCGGGAGGATCCCCCGACACCATCACAGGGTCGGCCTCTCTGACGTCGGCCGAGGGTTCGGACGTGAAACTCGCCTGCGCGGTCTCGCCGAAGCCGTGGGGTCGAGCGACCGGGCCACTCGGCGGGGCACTCGGCGAGCCGCGCCAGTCCCAGCCGCCCGAAGGGCGTGCCCGGGCCTGGATGCCGTGATCGCGCGGCCCGAAACTGCGGGCCGACAGGGCTTCGGAAAGACGGGCGCCGCCGGTCGTCGAAGCCCGGTGCAGGGCACCCGAAAGCGCGTCGCGGATGGCCGTGACCACGAGGCTCCGGACGCCGTTCGCGTCGCGGAAGCGGACTTCGGCCTTGGCCGGATGGACGTTGACGTCGACGGCTCGGGGCTCGCAGGCGAGGAAGAGTGCCACGACCGGGAAACGGTCGCGCGGGACATGGTCCATGTAGCCGGCGTAGAGCGCAGACGTCAGGAGCTTGTCGCGCACCGGCCGGCCGTTGACGAAGAGATACTGGCCGTCGCGCGTGCCGCGATGGAAGGTCGGCAGGCCGATGAAGCCCGAGAGCGAGACGCCGTCCCGGTCGCCGGTCGCGGCCCGCGCGGCGCGCAGCGGCAGCGCGTTGGCCACGAAATCGTCGCCGACGATCTGGGCGATGCGGGTCAGCCGGCCCTCGTCGTCCTCGCCGCACGCCAGGTAGTCGAAGCCGACCGTGGGCGTACCTTCAAGCGAAAGGTGGACGGCGGGGTTGGCCATGGCGAGGCGGCGGACCGCATCGGCCACGGCGCTCGCCTCGGCACGGTCGCTCTTCAGGAACTTCAGCCGCGCCGGCGTCGCGGCGAAAAGATCGCGCACCTCGACGGTTGTGCCGGGTTGGCGGGAAGCCGGCCGCACGGCCGAGACCTCGCCCGCATCGACTGCGATGCGATGCGCCTGGGAGGCCTCGCGCTCCCGCGACAGGATGTCGAGCAGGGCCACGGCGCCGATCGAGGGCAGGGCCTCGCCACGAAACCCGAGGGTCGCGATCGCGGCGAGGTCGCCGTCCGGCAGTTTCGACGTCGCGTGGCGCTCGATCGCGAGCGCGAGGTCCTGTGGCGCCATGCCGACGCCGTCGTCGGTGACGCGGATCAACGATCGCCCGGCCGCCTCGATGCGGATCTCGATCCGCCGCGCACCGGCGTCGAGCGCGTTCTCGACAAGTTCCTTGATGGCGGAGGCCGGCCGCTCGACGACTTCGCCGGCCGCGATCCGGTCGATCAGGATGGGGTCGAGGCGGCGCACCGGCATGGCGGGACCTTCGGCCGGAGGCCGGGTGGCGTCAAGCGCGGCTTTGTCCTTCTCCCGTGTCCGGAAGGAGGTGGCGCGCAGCGCCGGATGAGGGT
>CAXTME010000022.1:45047-47032 GCA_964245215.1 uncultured Lichenihabitans sp. | reverse complement strand
CGGATGAGGGTCACCCGAGCTTCGAGAGCATCTCCTTGACGAGGCCGCTCGCCTTGCCGAAGTCGATGCGGCCGGCATGTTTCGCCTTGATGGCCGCGATCACCTTGCCCATATCCCGCGGCCCCGCGGCCCCCGTCTCGGCGATGGCTTCGGCGATGGCCGAGCGGGTCGCGTCGGGATCCATCTGCTGGGGCAGGAAGGCCGACACGATGGCGAGTTCCTCGCGCTCCTGGTCGGCGAGTTCGGTCCGGCCGGCCCCGTCGTAGATCGCGATCGAGTCCTGGCGCTGCTTCACCATCTTGCGCAGCACCGCCTGCTCGTCCTCTTCGCCGATCGCCTTGCCGGTGCCCCGGGCCTCGATCTCGCGATCCTTCATGGCGGCAGCGACGAGGCGCAGGGTCGCGAGCCGGCGCTTGTCGCCGCTCTTCATGGCCTCCTTCATCAAGGCCGGCAGTTGCTCGCGCATGACTTTCTCCAGCGGCATCGATCCGTGTCGGCGGGCCGCGCGAGATTGACCCTCGCGGACGCGGCCTTTAACGAAGGATCATCTTCGAAACGGGAGCGGAACGGGCTTTGGTAGGCGGGTCACCGCCGCGCCGGCGCCGTCCGCCGCGATGGCCGGGTGTAATGCGCCGATGACCGATGGACAAGACGGCTGGGTCGAACCGAAGGCCACGGCCCTGCTGGTGTTGGCCGACGGCACCATGCTCGAAGGCACGGGCTTCGGAGCCGAGGGTTCGGCGATCGGCGAAGTCTGTTTCAACACCGCCATGACGGGCTACGAGGAGATCCTGACCGATTCGTCCTATTGCGGGCAGATCATCACCTTCACGTTTCCCCACATCGGCAATGTCGGGGTCAACGAGCAGGACGTCGAAACACTGAACGCGGCCGCGGGCGCCGGCATCCGTGGCGTCGTGCTGCACGCTCCGATCACCGCGCCCTCGAATCATCGCGCCCAGACGCCGCTCGGCGATTGGCTCCGCTCGCGCGACATCATCGGCATCGGCGGCGTCGACACGCGCGCCCTGACGGCCCTGATCCGCGACAAGGGCATGCCCAATGCGGTGATCGCCCACCACCCTGACGGCGTCTTCGATCGTGCGGCCCTGCTGAACCAGGCCCGGGGCTGGGCCGGGATCGAGGGCACCGATCTCGTGCCCGACGTCACCTCGGCGCAACGTTCCGATTGGGACGAGACGGTGTGGAGGCTCGAGACCGGCTACGGCCGGCAGGCGGCGCCGGTCCGGCGGGTGGTGGCGATCGACTACGGGATCAAGCGCAACATCCTGCGATTGCTGGCCGAGGCCGGCTGCGCCGTGACCGTAGTGCCGGCTACGGCCACGGCCGACGACATCATGGCGCTCGAGCCCGACGGCGTCTTCCTGTCGAACGGGCCGGGAGACCCCGCCGAAACCGCGCTCTATGCGGGGCGTGTCATTCGCGAGATCGTCGACCGCCAGGTGCCGACCTTCGGGATCTGCCTCGGCCATCAATTGCTGGCGCTCTCGCTCGGCGCCAAGACCCTGAAGATGCACCAGGGCCACCACGGCGCCAACCATCCGGTGAAGGACCAGGGCACCGGCAAGGTCGAGATCGTGTCGATGAACCACGGCTTCGCGGTCGACCCGGCGACGCTGCCCCCCGAGGCCGTCGAGACGCATGTGTCGCTGTTCGACGGCACGAATTGCGGCATCGCGCTGTCCGACCGTCCCGCCTTCTCGGTGCAATACCACCCCGAAGCCTCGCCCGGTCCGCACGACAGCCACGCGCTGTTCCGGCGCTTCGTCGACCTCATCGACGCCAAGAAGGGTGCTTCGGTGTAGGCGCGGAGGACGAGCCAATCTGGTGTTACGTTCCTCCTCTTGCTGAGCCGGTCCAAAGGGCCGTGTCGAAGCATGCAGGGCTTCGGCCTCATCCACACCGCCTTGGGGAGGTGCCCTGGAGCGCCCTTCGACACGACCGCTTGCCGCGGTCGGCTCAGG
>CAXTME010000022.1:0-44947 GCA_964245215.1 uncultured Lichenihabitans sp. | reverse complement strand
GAGGTGCCCTGGAGCGCCCTTCGACACGACCGCTTGCCGCGGTCGGCTCAGGACGAGGACCGTTGGTGTTTTCTCAAGCGTCCTTCATGTTGAGCCGGCCCAAAGGGCCGTGTCGAAGCACGCAGGGGCTCGCCACCCTGCCTCAGATGGGAGTCGATCTGAAGAACACCTGAACGGCACGCTCACGGCCGGTTCAACCGCGCGCTCCTAGCCTGCCAGAATCAGGAACACGGCAGGGAAGAGGGTTGGCACAATGTTGTACCGATATTCGGCGCTCGCCATCGCGGCAGCCATCGTGGGATCGGGTTTCGCGGGCGCCGTGGCGCTTCCCCGGGCCGCCGAGGCCCAGGTCTACGACGACGTCGGCCCGCGGCCCTACGCGTTTCACAGGCAGGACGATGTGGAAATCGACCCGGGTCGAGGTTGGGCCGATCATCGGCGCGCCTTTGAGGGTGGCCCGCGTGGTCCTGAGGATTTTCCGCATCATGGCCCGGCCGCCTATGATGGCGGCGACCACGAATTTTCTCCGTATGATGGGCGCGCCCACGGCGACCAGCCTCCTATAGGGTACGGTGACAGGCGGTGGGGTCGAGGCGACGACCGGCCCGGTTACGGAGCCCGGTTCGACGGTCCCTACGGACCGGGCTTCCCGGAACGGCCTTACGGCGTCGGCCCCGTCGAGGAGATCGCAGTTCCCGTGGTACCGCCCGTCGACGTGGATCGCCGCGGGCCCGACGTCGGCTGCACGATCCAGCGGAGCGAGACGACGACCGCGGTCGGCTGGCGCAAGATCGTCACCCACAAGACCTGCTACCGGCGTTAGAGCCGATTGAGGAACCCGCCGAAGGCCATCAGGCCTTCGGGCCAGGGGCCATGGCCCGATTCGCCGTTGATGTGGCCCGCCTCGCCGGCGTCGACGAACGTCGAACCCCAGGTCTCGGCCAGGGCCGTGGTCTCGTCGGGCGTCGCATAGGGGTCGGTGCGGCTGCCGACGAGAAGACTCTTGAAGGGCAGGGGAGCTGTCGGAAACGGCCGGAACGCGGGGTCGATGGCAGGAATGCCCGCCACCGTCCGTTCGCTGGGAGGTGCCACGAGGAACGCCGCCGCAAGCGGCTGGCCGAGCCGCTCCGCCGCTCGGGCGAGCGCGACGACCCCGAGACTATGCGCCACTGCCACGACCGGACGCTCGCAACGCGCCGCGGCCTCAACGATCCGCGCCGTCCAGTCCGCAGCATCGGGGTGGTCCCAATCGGCTTGCTCGACCCGGGTCGCGTTGGGAAGCTTCGCTTGCCAGCGGCTCTGCCAGTGATCGGGACCGGAGCCGCCGAGGCCCGGGATGATGAGAATGTCCACGTCGCGGCTACGCATGTCGAGGGTCGCCTGAACCAGGGATAAGCTGCGCGCGACTGTGTCGTAACGACAGCCGCCTTGTCGAGATCCCAGCGCGACCGCGAGGCCCGGTGCGCAGGTGGAAACCTCCTTCGGTCGTCCGCGTTCCCGAGCCAAAGGAGCGCATCATGAGAATCATCGCCCTCGTCTCCATCGTCGCGCTGTCGGTTGCCGCACCGCAGTTCGCCAAAGCTCAGACCGCGAACTCCAGCCCGACGTCCGGGACCGGAGCCGGCGGCAGCGATGTCGTCAGAACGGCGCCTTCGGGCGGCACCACGCAGCCTCTCGCGGGGCAGCCCCAGATCGGCGCCCCCACCCCGCTCGAACAGCATGAGGAAGACAAGAGCAAGAAGGAGACGACGATCTGCAAGGGTTGCTGATCGCATCCGAAGTTTCCTGTCGGGTTGCGCAGACGCGCCGGGCGGCGTCGCACCGCGAACACTTGCGGCGTGTCGCATGACGCTTATGCCTGCGTCGTTCCGGTGCTAGACCGGGGGCGCCGGGGGGACGAAAGTGCCGCCGCACGCGACGCCCCCGGAGCTCCCTCCCTTTGCGTTTTTCCTTTGCGAACCTCGTCCGACAGAGCTTCTCCGGTCACGCCGGTTGGCCGGAGCAATGGCGCCACGCCGAGCCGAAACCCTCCTACGACGCCGTGATCGTCGGAGGCGGCGGACATGGCCTTGCGACCGCCTATTACATGGCGGCCGAGCACGGCATGCGGAATATCGCGGTCGTCGAGAAAGGCTGGATCGGCGGCGGCAATACCGGGCGCAACACCACCATCATCCGTTCGAACTACCTGTGGGAAGAGAGCGAGGCGCTCTACAACCATTCGCTCAACCTGTGGCAGGACCTGTCGCAGGTGTTGAACTACAACGTCATGTATTCGCCGCGGGGCTGCATGATGCTGGCCCACAACATCCATGACGTGCAGGTGTTCAAGCGTCACGTGCACGCCAACCGCCTGGCCGGCATCGACAACGAATGGCTGTCGCCCGAACAGGCGAAGGAGTTCTGCCCGATCCTGAACGTCTCGCCCCATATCCGCTACCCGATCCTGGGGGCGACCCTGCAGCGTCGGGGCGGGGTGGCGCGGCACGATGCCGTCGCCTGGGGCTATGCCCGCGCCGCCTCGGCGCTCGGCGTCGACATCATCCAGAACTGCGAGGTGAAAGGCATCCGCCGCGACGCCTCGGGCGCCGTCTCGAGCCTCGACACCACGCGCGGCGAGATCAAGACCCGCCGCGTCGGCGTCGTGGCGGCCGGCAACACCAGCGTCGTGCTCGGCATGGCGGAGGTACGGTTGCCCCTCGAAAGCTATCCCCTGCAGGCGCTGGTCTCGGAGCCCGTAAAGCCCATCATGCCCTGCGTCGTGATGTCGAACACGATCCACGCCTACATGTCCCAGTCCGACAAGGGCGAACTCGTGATCGGGGCCGGTACCGACGCCTACGTGTCCTATAGCCAGACCGGCGGGCTGCATATCGCGACCCATACGCTCGACGCGATCTGCGAACTCTTTCCCATGGTGCGGCGCCTGCGCATGCTGCGCAATTGGGGCGGCATCGTCGACGTCACGCCCGATCGCTCGCCGATCATCGCCAAGACGCCGGTGCCCGGGCTCTTCGTCAATTGCGGCTGGGGGACCGGCGGCTTCAAGGCGACGCCGGGCTCGGGCAACGTGTTCGCCCACATGGTGGCTAAGGGCGAACCGCACCGGATCAACGCACCCTTCACGCTCGACCGGTTCCGAACCGGCCGGCTCATCGACGAGGCCGCGGCGGCGGCGGTGGCCCACTGATGTTGCTGATCCCTTGCCCCATCTGCGGCCCGCGGCCGGAACTCGAGTTCCGCAACGCCGGCCATGCCCATATCCGGCGCGAACCCGCGACCGCGGACGAGCGCGCCTGGGCCGAGACCTTGTTTTTCCGCGACAATCCCAAGGGCATCATGGCCGAGCGCTGGCGGCACTTCTCCGGCTGCGGCCGCTTCTTCAATTGCCTGCGCGACACGGTCAGCGACGCGATCCTCGCGACCTACAAGTCGGGTGAGCCGCGCCCGGATGTGGCGCCCCCGGTGCCGGAGGGAGAAGCGCCTCGCATCGGGGCCGGCGACGAGGTCGCGCCGTGAGCGTCGACTTCCGCACGCCCCGCAGCGGACGGGTCGACCGCGCGACACCCCTCCGCTTCACCTTCGACGGACACCCTTACGCGGGCTTCAAGGGCGATACGCTCGCCTCGGCGCTGCTCGCCAACGGCGTGCACCTCCTCGGGCGGTCGTTCAAGTATCACCGCCCGCGCGGCATCCTGGCGGCCGGAGCCGACGAGCCCAATGCGTTGGTCACGATATCGCGCGACAAGGCCAGGACGACGCCGAACCTGCGCGCCACCCAGGTCGAGCTCTACGATGGGCTCGTGGCCACGAGCCAGAACAGCTGGCCGGCCCGCGGCTTCGACGTCGGCGCGATCAACAACCTGCTGTCGCCGCTCTTCGCGGCCGGGTTCTACTACAAGACCTTCATGGGGCCGCGCTTCATCAAGGGCGCGACCTTGTGGACGAAGCTCTTCGAGCCCGTGATCCGTCGCGCGGCCGGGCTCGGCGTGCCGCCGAAGCTGCCGGATCCGGACCATTACGCCAACCGCTTCGCCCATTGCGACGTCCTCGTCGTGGGCGCGGGACCGGCCGGTCTCGCGGCGGCCCTCGCGGCCGGCCGGGCGGGGCGCCGGGTGATGCTCTGCGACGAGAACCCCGAGATGGGCGGATCGCTCCTGGCGGAGCCCGACGTCGCGATCGATGGCCGGCCGGCCGCCGCCTGGGTGGCGGCCACGCTGGCCGAACTCGGCCGGCTCGGCGTGACGTTGCTGCCGCGAACGCAGGCCTTCGGCTACTACAATCACAATTTCGTCGCCCTCACCGAGCGCTTGACCGATCACGACGAACGTCCCCTTCCGGATGCCGCGCGCGAGCGGCTCTGGCAGGTCAGGGCCGGGCACGTCATCCTGGCGGCCGGCGCTGCCGAGCGACCCCTCGTGTTTCCCGATAACGATCGGCCGGGCATCATGCTGGCCGATGCCGGGCGCACGTTCCTCAACCGCTATGGCGTCAAGCCCGGCCGTCGCGTCGTGGTGGTGACGGGACACGACGCCGCCTATCGAGCAGCGCTCGACCTCGCGGCGGCCGGCGTCACCGTCGCCCGCATCGTCGACGTGCGGCCTCGCCCGACAGGACCCGGCATCGAGGCCGTGCGTGCCACTGGCCTGTCCGTCATGACCGACGCCACTCTGGTCGGCACCAAGGGATCGGTGCGGATCGACTCCGTCACCGTGGCCCAGACGGCCGGGCAGGGGGCGACCGACCACGAGACCGTGCCCTGCGACGTTCTGTTGATGTCGGGCGGCTTCACGCCCTCGGTCCACCTGTTCTCGCAATCGCGCGGCAAGCTCCGCTTCGACGCCGGGACGCAGCGCTACCTTCCGGGCGACCCGGCGCAGGTGCAAAGCTCGGTCGGGGCTTGCGCGGGGTCGTGGGGGATCGCGGCCGCGCTCGACGAAGGCGCAAAGGCCGGAGCCGCCGCGGCCGGTGCAGGCGGGACGGCGGACGTTTCCTACACGGTGACGGGCGACCACGCCGACGATGCGGGCGGCGTGCTCGGCGCCCTGCCGCACGGTCGCGATCCGTCGCGCGTGAAGGCCTTCGTCGACTTCCAGAACGACGTCACGGCCAAGGACATCAAGCTCGCGGTCCGCGAAGGTTTCCGCTCGATCGAGCACGTCAAGCGCTACACCACGACCGGCATGGCGACCGACCAGGGCAAGACGTCGAACATGAATGCGCTCGCCATCGCGGCCGGCGCCCTCGGCAAGACGCTGCCCGAAGTCGGCCTCACGACCTTCCGCCAGCCCTATACGCCGGTCACCTTCGGGACCTTCGCCGGACTGTCGCGCGAGGAGCTCTTCGACCCCGTCCGGGAGACGCCGATCCATCCCTGGGCCGCCGCCAAGGGCGCACGGTTCGAGGATGTGGGCCAATGGAAACGCGCCTGGTACTTCCCGGAGGCCGGCGAGGACCTGCATGCGGCCGTGAACCGCGAAGTGCGGGTCACGCGCCAGTTCGCGGGCCTCTTCGATGCCTCGACCCTCGGCAAGATCGAGGTCGTGGGACCCGACGCGGCCGAGTTCCTGAACCGGCTCTACACGAACAGCTGGTCGAAGCTCGGGGTCGGCCGCTGCCGCTACGGGCTGATGCTGAACGAGCCCGGCTTCGTGATGGACGACGGCGTCGTGGGGCGGATCGCCGACAACCGCTTCCACGTGACCACCACGACGGGCGGCGCGCCGCGCGTGCTGAACCACATGGAGGATTATCTCCAGACGGAGTTTCCCGAGCTCAAGGTCTGGCTGACCTCGGTGACCGAGCAATGGGCCGTCATCGCGGTGCAGGGACCGTGGGCGCGCGACATCGTCGCGCCGCTCGTCGACGGCATCGACCTCTCGGCCGCCGCCATGCCGCACATGACGATCCGGGAGGGGACGATCTGCGGCGTGCCCACACGGCTCTTCCGCGTGTCCTTCACGGGCGAACTCGGCTTCGAGATCAACGTGCCGTCGGACTACGGCCGGGCCGTCTGGGAGGCCGTCTGGGAGCGGACCGAGGCTCTCGGCGGCACCGCCTACGGGACCGAGGCCATGCATGTGATGCGAGCCGAGAAGGGCTATGTCATCGTGGGCCAGGAGACCGACGGAACGACGACGCCGGACGACCTCGGCATGAGTTGGGCCATCGCCAAGTCGAAGCCCGACTACGTCGGCAAGCGGTCGCTCGGCCGGCCCGATCTCGTGGCGCCGGGCCGGAAGCAACTCGTCGGCCTCGAGACCGAGGGGACGACCATACTCGAGGAAGGGGCGCAGATCACGCCGACCGCCGACCCCGCCACGGGCACGCATGCGATCGGTCACGTGACGTCGGCCTATTGGAGCCCGACGTTGAAGAAGCCCATCGCCATGGCGCTCGTCGAGAACGGTCGCGCCTTGATGGGGGGGACCCTCCATGTCCCGATGCCGGGCGGCTCGATTCCAGCCCGGGTCGTGTCGCCTGTCTTTTACGATCCCAAGGGGGCGCGCCTCGATGGTTGAGCTGTCCACGCCGACAGCGGCCGCCCGCACCGCGCCGATCGGGGCCGGCACCCTCGTCGCGGTCGGCCTCGCGGCGCCGGCTTCGCGGTTCACGTTCCGTGGTGCGTCCGAAGCGGCAGTGGCGTGCGGCACCGCGTTCGGCTGCGCATTGCCTCAGGATGTGTGCCGCGCCACGGAGCAGGGCGAGCGCGCGGCGCTCTGGCTCGGTCCCGACGAGTGGCTGCTTGTCTCGCCCGAGGCCGAGACCGCGACCCTGTTCCAGGCGATCGAGACGGCACTCGGCGACGTGCCGCATGCGCTGGTCGACATTTCGCACCGCCAGGTCGGCTTCGAGATCGCCGGCGGGGCCGCCGCCGTGGTGCTCAACAGCGGCTGTCCGCTCGATCTGTCGCTCAAGGCCTTTCCGGTCGGCATGTCGACCCGGACCGTGCTGGCGAAATCCGATATCGTGCTCTGGCGCCGGGCGCCGGAGCGCTTCCGGCTGGAGGTCAATCGTTCGTTTGCCAACTACGTGGCGGGCTATCTGCGCATGGCGGAACGCGGCGCCGCCTAGGGGTTTGTCCTTTCCCCGCTCGCGGGAAAAGGTGGTCCGAAGGATCGGATGAGGGACGCAGCGGCGCCTGTCCCTCATCCGTCGTCGCTTCGCGCCGTCACCTTCTCCCCGTGAACGGGAGAAGGAAGAGACCCGCGCAATCGGGAGCCGCTAAGGAATCAGCATGGTCGGCGTGTTCGAACTCTTCAAGATCGGCATTGGGCCGTCGTCGTCCCATACCGTTGGGCCGATGCTGGCGGCCCTGTCGTTCGGACGGAGCCTGAAGACCGCCGGCCACCTCGCCGCCACGACGAACGTCACCGTCACGCTGCTCGGTTCGCTCGCCTGGACCGGCAAGGGACACGCCACCGATCGTGCCGTGATCCTGGGGCTCGCCGGCGAAGTTCCGGCCACGATCGACCTCGACCACGCCGACACCATTCTGGCGGCCGCGAACCGGGATCATCGGCTGATGCTGCTCGGAGAGACCGGTATCGCATTCGACCCGGCGCGCGACATCGTCTTCGACATGATCGCGATTCCCCCGCGGCACCCCAACACGCTGCGCTTCGCGGCCAGGGGGGCAGACGGTGCCGTGCTGCTCGACGAGAGCTGGTGCTCGGTCGGTGGCGGCTTCGTGTTGCGCGAGGACGAACCCGATACGGCCTTCGGCGACGGTCCGGCGGTCCCCTACGGGTTCCGCAGCGGGGCCGAACTCCTGGCCATGGGGCAGGCGAGCGGGCTGACCGTGGCCGAGATCGTCATGGCCAACGAATGCGCGACCCGTCCGGCCGCCGAGGTCGAAGCCTATGTCGACCGGGTCGTCGAGGTCATGATGAGCTGCATCGACCGGGGCCTCGCGACCGAGGGCGAACTCCCGGGCGGGCTCGCCGTGAAGCGCCGCGCCAAGGCCATCCATGAGAGGCTCGCGGCGGTCGAAGGCCGCAACGATCGTTTCAGCCACGAGATCATGGATCACGTGAGCCTCTTCGCCATGGCGGTGAACGAGGAGAATGCCGCGGGCGGCCGGGTCGTCACGGCTCCGACCAACGGGGCGGCCGGCGTCATACCGGCGGTGCTGCGCTACTACCGGGACCGCTGCACCGGCGCGTCGCAGGACGGCATCCGCTGCTTGGTTCTGACCGCCACCGCGATCGGCGCCCTGTTCAAGATGAACGCGTCGATCTCGGGTGCCGAGGTCGGCTGCCAGGGCGAGGTGGGGGTCGCCTGTTCGATGGCGGCGGCCGGGCTCTGCGCGGCCCTCGGCGGCACCAATGCGCAGATCGAGAACGCGGCCGAGATCGGCATGGAGCACCACCTCGGGATGACCTGCGACCCGATCGGCGGCCTGGTGCAGATTCCCTGCATCGAGCGCAATGCCTTCGGGGCCGTCAAGGCTATCACGGCCGCCTCGTTGGCCCTGCATGGGGACGGCACCCACAAGGTCTCGCTCGACCACGTGGTGGCGACGATGCGGCGCACCGGCGCCGATATGAGCGCCAAATACAAGGAGACGTCGCAGGGCGGTCTCGCGGTCAACTTCATCGAGTGCTGAGGGGCTGGCCGGCTAAAACGACAAGCCTGCCTGACATCGTCAGGAGCGGCGGGGTTTCCCCCTCGCGTCATGCGATTGTCACGGCCATCCAACATGCGATACGGAGCCCTGACGCCATTCTGGCGCGCCCCTAGCCGGACCTCCGCATGGCATCAAAGTTCGTGGCTTTCACGTCCCTCGGTCGGCGCGCGCTCCCCAACCAGTGGGACCTGATCGCTCTCGCGTTGATTTTCGGCCTCTTCGTCCTCGTCGTCCATGGCTCGCGCGGCATGGTATTGCCGCTGCCCTCGCCCGATACGGCTCCCATCACGCTCGATTACGCCTACCTGCCCTATTACGCCCTGCGCACCACGCTGCGCATGTTCCTGGCGCTCGGCGCGTCGCTTCTCTTCACGCTGACCTACGCGACTCTGGCCGCCAAGAGCCGCCGGGCCGAGGTGGTGCTGATCCCGTTGCTCGACGTCCTGCAATCGGTGCCGATCCTCGGCTTCCTGAGCTTCACGGTCACGTTCTTCCTGAACCTGTTCCCGGGCAGCGTCCTCGGTGCCGAGATGGCCGCCATCTTCGCGATCTTCACGAGCCAGGCCTGGAACATGGCCTTTTCGTTCTACCAATCGCTGCGCACTGTTCCGTCGGATCTGGCCGAGGTGTCGGAAGGGTTTCGGTTGTCGCCCTGGCAGAAGTTCTGGCAGCTCGAGACGCCCTTCGCGGTACCGTCGCTGATCTACAACATGATGATGTCGATGTCGGGCGGCTGGTTCTTCGTCGTGGCGGCCGAGGCCATCACGGTGGGCGACACGACGATCAAACTGCCGGGCATCGGCTCCTACCTGGCGGTCGCCATCGACGCCAAGCGCGTCGACGCGGTGCTGATGGCCGTCGTGACGGTTCTGATCGTCATCCTGCTCTACGACCAGCTGGTGTTCCGGCCCATCGTGACCTGGGCCGACAAGTTCCGGGTGGAACTCTCGGCTTCGCAGAGCCAATCGAAGTCTTGGGTTCTCGGCCTCCTGCAGAGAACCTTCTGGGTCAGCCGCGCCGCCGGCCCGATCGTCGCGGGATTCGAGTGGTTCACGAGCCTCAGGATCGACCTGCCGCGATGGGGTTCGCGCGACGGCCGATCGCCTCGCACCTCGCGCGTCGTCGACCTGCTCTGGGTCCTGGTCATCGGCGTCATCGCGCTCTACGCGGCTTACGCCACATTCCATTTCGTCTCGACGACGCTGGATTGGCACGATCTTCTCGTCACCATGGGCCTGACCTTGATCACCATGCTGCGGGTCGTCGTGCTCCTGGTATTGGCGAGCCTTGTCTGGGTGCCGGTCGCGGTCTGGGTCGGGCTGCGCCCGGCGATAGCGGAACGGGTCCAGCCGGCGGCCCAGTTTCTCGCGGCCTTTCCGGCCAACGTCGTGTTCCCGATCGCCGTGATCGGCATTCTCGAATTCCACCTGAACCCCGATATCTGGCTATCGGCGCTGATCATCTTCGGGACGCAATGGTATATCGTGTTCAATGTGATCGCAGGGGCCTCGGCGTTCCCCAACGACCTGCGCGAAGTGGCGGCGAACTTCCAGATTACGGGCTGGGCGTGGTGGCGCAATGTCATTCTGCCGGGCATCTTCCCCTATTACGTCACGGGGGCGCTGACGGCATCGGGCGGCTCGTGGAACGCCGCCATCGTGGCCGAATACGTCCGATGGGGGAACGACAAGGTGTCGGCGCACGGGATCGGATCCTATATTGCCCAGGCGACCGAGGCCGGCGACTTCCCGAGGATCGTTCTCGGTGTGGCGGTCATGTCGATCTTCGTCATCATCTATAACCGCCTGCTGTGGCGTCCGCTCTTCGGCTACGCCGAGCGGCGCCTTCGGATCGCCTGAGGAACGCCCCCATGCTCGATGAAGTGAACGGCGGCCCGCTGCTCGAAGTCCGCCACGTCAGCCAGCGCTACAAGGGCGGCTCGGACGACGATGCCCCGGCGGTGCTCGACAATGTCTCGACCACGCTGTCGCGCGGCGAGATCGTGGGCCTGCTCGGGCGATCAGGCTGCGGGAAGTCGACCCTGCTGCGGATCGTCTCGGGGCTGATCCGGCCATCCGCGGGCGAGGTGTTCTACCAGGGTGCGCTCGTGAAAGGGCCGGCCGACGGCATCGCCATGGTGTTCCAGAGCTTCGCCCTGTTTCCCTGGCTTTCCGTGCTGGAAAACGTCGAGCTCGGTCTCAAGGCCCTGAAGGTCAAGCCCGACGAAGCCCGCCGCCGGTCGCTGGCCGCCATCGACCTCATCGGCCTCGACGGCTACGAATCTGCCTATCCCAAGGAGCTGTCGGGCGGCATGCGCCAACGCGTCGGCTTCGCGCGCGCGGTCGTGACCCACCCCAACATCCTGCTGATGGACGAGCCCTTCTCGGCCCTCGACGTACTCACGGCCGAGACGCTGCGCTCCGACCTCATCGATCTGTGGACCGAGGGTCGGCTGCCGATCAAGACGATCCTCATGGTGACCCACAACATCGAGGAGGCGGTGCTGATGTGCGACAGGATCCTGGTCCTGTCGTCTCATCCGGGGCGGATCGCCTCGGAAATCCGGGTGACGATGCCGCATCCGCGCAACCGGCTCGACCCGGACTTCCGGCAGATGGTCGACAATATCTACGCCTTGATGACCCGGCGCTCGACCTCGCGCCAACCCGGCAAGGACGGGCTCTTCCCGGGCAGCGGCATCGGCATGGTGCTGCCGCGCGTCTCCACCAACTCTCTCGCGGGTCTCATGGAGGAGGTCGCGGCGCCGCCCTACAACGGCAAGGCCGACCTGCCGCATCTCGCCGACTCGCTGGCGATGGAGATCGACGATCTGTTCCCCATCGCCGAAACGCTGCAACTGCTGCGCTTCGCCGAACTCGAAGAGGGCGACATCCGCCTGACCAATGCGGGGCGTCGCTTCGCCGATGCGGAAGTCGACGCGCGCAAGAAGCAGTTCGGCGACCACCTGATGGCCTATGTGCCGCTGGCGGCCCGCATCAAGCGCGTGCTCGACGAGCGCCCCTCGCATCACGCCCCTGCGGCCCGCTTCCGCGAAGAACTCGAAGACTACATGTCCGAGGATTATGCCGAGAAGACGCTGCGGGCCGCGATCAACTGGGGCCGCTACGGCGAAATCTACGCCTATGACGAGGATGCCGGCGGCTTCAGCCTTGAAAACCCGACGTAGCTTCGGAAAGCCGATGCGACTCCTGGGCGTGTCGGGGAGTGTCCGGGCCGCGTCCACCAACAGCGCCCTGCTTCGGGCCGCTGCGGCTGCTGCCCCCGCCGGCTTGACACTTTTTGTTCTACGATGGGCTCCGCTCGCTGCCGATCTTCGATCCCGACCTCGACCAGCCTCCCGGACTGCCGGTGGTGCTGGAACTCCGCCGGCAGGTGCGGCAGGTGCGGCAGGCCGACGGGCTCGTCATCGCCTGCCCCGAATACGCGCACGGCATCCGGGCGGGCTGAAGAACGCCCTAGACTGGCTGGTCTCGGGCAGCGAAATTCCAGGCAAGCCGGTGGCGCTGGTCCATACCTCGACGCGATCGTCGCACGGGCGGCAAGCCTTGACCGAGGTGCTCCGCATCATGTCGGCGGTTCTCGTCTCGGCGTTCACGCTGCCGTTGCTGGGCCTCGATCCGGACTCGGTGGCGCGAACATTGAGCGATCCGGTCGCGGTCGCGTCTCTTCGGGCCGCCGTGCTGGAGTTCACCGCGGGGACCGACACCCTTGGATCGGCCGAGAGGCCTCCCATATTCTGACCTGCGGCGGTCAGCCGCGACATTGGGAGACATTCGATGACCCCCGACGAACGCCAGTTGATCACCGGACTGTTCGATCGCATGAAGCCTATCGCGGGCCAGCAGCGGGACCGCGAGGCGGAAATGTTGATCGGCGATCAGGTCCGGGCGCAGCCCTATGCGCCATACCTCATGGCCCAGACCGTGATCGTTCAGGATCAGGCGCTGCGCGCCGCCAACGACAAGATCCAGCAGCTCGAGGAAGATGTCAGGAAGGCCCAATCGGGATCCTCCCCGGCGCAGGGCGACACGAGCTTCCTCGGCGGCCTTGGCCGTTCCATCTTCGGCGGCGGCGTAGGGTCCGTCCCGAGCACCGGCAGCCACGCTTCCGCTCCCGCGCCGCAAGGCTATGCGCAGCAGGCTGGGTTTGGCCAGCAGCCTGGCTCTGGCCAGCAGCCTGGCTCCGGCCAGCAGCCCGGCGGACCTTGGGGGCAGGGTGCCCCGGCGGGTGGAGGCGGCCTGTTCGGCGGAGGCGGTGGCGGCGGCTTCATGAAGGGAGCGCTCGGTGCCGCCGCGGGTGTCGCGGGCGGTGTCCTCATGGCTGACGGCATTCGCAACCTCTTCTCCGGAGGCAACAATCCTTACGGCATCGCGTCCGGGTTTGGCGGCGGCGGCGAGGGGATGGGCGGGTTCGGCAACCCCGGCGGTGAGACCATCATCAACAACAACTACTACGATGGCCAGCAGCAGGGCGATATGCAGGACACGGGCAACCAGGGCGGTAACGACCCGGGCGGCTATGCGAACGACCCCGGCAGCTATGGCGGAGGTGGCGGCGATCCGGGCGGTTACGGCACCTGACGGATCTTGTCCGACGTTGCCGGATAGCGCTACTGAGAACCGGAGTGTTCAGATGGTCGTTGAAGCCTAAGTTTATCATTCGCTCTTGCGAGGATCGTAGCGGCGAAGCAACCCAGTGTGCGACATAGGATTAAACTGGGTCGCTTCGCGGCGCTCGCGATGATGCAAGCTAATGATCTTCGTCAAAGCGAGGGCTGACATATTTAGGGTCCGACGAGGTCAAGTATGCGATCGAGCTTAAACTTGACCCGTCTTTGACCAGATCACGCCTTTATCCCGTGTTCCTGAGCCCAGCCGCGACCCCATTGATGGAGATCAGGATGCCGCGCTGGATCTTCTCCTCGGACTGACCGGCCCGGAAGCGACGGATCAGATCCACCTGCAAGTGGTTCAGCGGTGTGATGTAGGGGAAACGATGCTCGATGGAGCGCGCCAGCGAAGGGTTTTCGCTCAAACGCTCGCTGGTTTCCGTGATGGCGTTCAGGCCCTCGATCGTAAGGCTCCATTCGGCCTTGATCGCCGCGAAAATGCGGTCCGCGAGAGCCCGGTCCGGGACGAGTTCGGCGTAGCGCCGCGCAATTGCGGGGTCGGCCTTCGCCAGAACCATGTCGAGGTTGGAGAGGACGGTCCGGAAGAACGGCCATTCGGCGTTCATGCGGCGAAGCAGGGTCATGCCCTGGTCCTGCCCGGTTTCGGCGAGGAAGTCGCGCACGGCGGAGCCGAAGCCGAACCAGCCCGGAAGGCTGATCCGGGCCTGCCCCCAGGAGAAGCTCCAGGGGATCGCGCGAAGATCCTCGATCTTGCGATTGGCCTTCCTCGACGCCGGGCGCGAGCCGATGTTGAGATCGGCGATCTCGGCGATCGGCGTGGCGGCGAAGAAATATTCCGTGAAGCCCGGCATGTCGTAAACAACGGCCCGATAGGCCGTCATGCTGAGCTGAGACAGGGTCGCGGCGGCACCGAGGAACGCGTCGGGCGCCGGTTGGTCCGGCGTTAGCAGCGTTGCCTCGAGGCTTGCCGCCACGAGCAGTTCCAGGTTGCGGCGACCGATTTCGGCATTGGAATACTTGCTGGAGATGATCTCGCCCTGTTCGGTGAGGCGGATCTGCCCTTTCACGGTACCGGGCGGTTGCGCCAGGATCGCCTGATAGCTGGGGCCGCCGCCGCGCCCCACCGTGCCGCCCCGTCCGTGGAAGAGCCGCAGCGTGATGTGCGGCCGTTCCTCGAAGAGTTTCGCGAGCTGCGTCGACGAGCGGTAGAGCTCCCAGTTCGAGGTGAAGAAGCCCCCGTCCTTGTTGCTGTCGGAATAGCCCAGCATGATATCCTGCTCGGCCCCGGACGCTTCGATCAGTGCCTCGACGCCGGGCAAACCATAGAACTCCCGCATGATGGGTTCGGCATTGCGGAGATCCGCGATGGTCTCGAACAGCGGCGAGACGATCAGTTCGGCCGTCGTGCCGGGCTGGCCGAAGTTGCCGTGCAGCAAACCGAATTCCTTCTGCAACAGAAGGACTTCGAGGAGATCGCTCACGGTTTCGGTGTGGCTGATGATGTAGTGCCTGATGGCTTCCGACCCGTAGGCGGCCCGCAGGCGGCGGGCCGTCTCGAAGACGCCGAACTCGCTTGTGGCGCGTTCCGAATAGGTCTCGAAAGGCAAGCGCAGGGGCCGAGCCTCGCCGAGAAGACGAAGCAGGAGCGCGCGTTTGTCGTTCTCGTCGAGCGCCGCGTAGTCGTCCTCGACCCCGGCCTTGGCCATGAGCTCGGCCAAGGTCTCTTCGTGCCGGTCCGAGCTCTGGCGCAGGTCGACGGTCGCGAGATGAAACCCGAAGACCTCGACGGCGCGGATCAAGGGTCCCAGGCGGAAGTCGACGAGAGCCGCGCCATGATGGGCGTCGAGCGACGAGGCCATGATGCGGAGGTCGGCGACGACCTCGGCGGAGGATCCGTAAGCCGCGAGCGGCACCTTGGGGTGATGGCCCCCGTCGCTGCCGGTCAGTGCCATGCGGGTCGCCGCGAGCCGGGCCGTCACGGCCAGGACGGCGCGACGATAGGGTTCGTCCTGCCGATGCGGGCTGTCGTCCTTCGAGGACTCGGCCAGTGCGGTGAGTTCGGGCGAACAGCCGACCAGCATCTCGGACACCGAAAGCTCGGCACCGAGATGATGCAATTCGCCGAAGTAGTAGTCGAGCGCCGTCTCGCACTGTCGTCGCATCGCGACGTCGAGAGTTTCCCCGTCCACATTGGGGTTGCCGTCCCGGTCACCGCCGATCCAATTGCCCATGCGGAAGAACGAGGGTGCCGTCTCGCCGAGGTGATGTTCGACTTCGGCGTAGAGGCGGGGGATTTCGCGCAGGAAGGTCGTACGGTAGTAGCTCAGGGCATTCTCGATCTCGTCGCGCACCGTCAGCTTGCGGTAGCGCAGCAGGCGCGTCTGCCAAAGCTGCGTGATCCGGGTTCGCAGCATTGTGGCGTTCCGCTCCAGTTCCCGCTCCTCGATCAGGCCCTCTCGCAGCGCCAGGAGTTCGGCGATGGCGAGTTCGGCATCGAGCAGGCTCTTGCGCTGGACCTCCGTCGGATGAGCCGTCAGCACGGGCGAGACCCAGGCCTTCTTCAGCGTCTCCGCGACCTGCTGCTTCGAGACACCCGCTTCCGCGAAGCGCTCGAAGGTTCGAGCCAGGCTGCCTTCCTGATGTATGACCGGACCGGGCTCGTGCGCGTGGAGCGCGCGCCGGCGTACCCGATGACGGTCCTCCGCGATATTCGCAAGATGGGAAAAATACGAAAAGGCTCGGATGACCGAGACGGCTTGGGCCGGCGTCATGCCGCGGAGCAGCAATTCGAGCGAGTGACCGGCCGCGACGTCGGAGTCGCGTTGATAGCTGACGCTAAGCCGGCGGACGTTTTCCACCAGGGCGAAACTGCTTTGACCGTCGTGCTCGCGGATGACGTCGCCCAGCATCGAGCCCAGGAGGCGGATGTCGTCGATCAGCGGTTGATCCTTGGCCGGATCCCGGCTTGCGGCGGGCTGAACAGGTGCGTGCATTTTCGTTCTCTCGACCGGCAGGATCGGCCACGCTCAGAGGGATGCGGCTCGATGAAGCATGGGGCCCGCGAGACTTGCAAGCTGCATGCCTTGCACCGGGTCTATGCGCGAAGCCTCGTCGCTACGTTTCATAAGGCGTGATCGAGACCCGCCGCTCGCCCACCTCCACGGCGCGGGCGAAAGACTGGTCGGTCATGCTGCTGAGGCCAGGCACGCCTAGCAGACTCTCACAGGTCTGCTTACACTTGAGGATCGGAGCAGCATTGATTTTGCTTCGAAAAAGCCAAATCAATCGTGGCTTTCGCCGCGCAAGGCTGCTGAGCCGCTGATCGGGCTGCCGGCGGCTCTCGATCAGCTCACGCCTGCGACGGCGGGGCTATCCGGGGGAGGGACGTTTTCCGGCACCGGTGCATAAGGCTCCATCGAAGGCTGATCGAGCTTCTCCGATCCGACGTAACCGTGGATCAGATCATGGATGAAGCCGAGCTTCTCGATGATCGCCGGCGTGAGAACGAACGGGTAAAGGTCGCCGAGCCCCATCGAGCGATTGAGGCTGTTGAGCGCGAAGGTAAGCGGCAGCCAAGCCTTCATCAGCGGCGCGATGCTGATGGCCTTCTCCGGGCTGAAGTCCACCTCGGCCGAGAGTGCGTCGGCATGCGCGATGCCTCGCGGATGCGTCGCGACGCCGAAGGCTTCCGCCGTCTCCAACGTGTCGAGGATGTGGAGATAATGCGCGAAGGTCTCGGCAAAATCCTCCCACGGATGCGCCGTGGCATAGGCGCTGACGAAGCGGTCGCGCCACTGTTGCGGAGCGCCGTTCTGGTAATGGCGCTTGAGGGCTTCGTTATAATCTTGGCCGTCGTTGCCGAACGTGGCGCGACAAGGGCCCAGGGCCGGGGCATTGCGCACCAACCGATCCCAGTAATAATGCCCGATCTCGTGCCGAAAATGGCCGAGCAGCGTGCGATAAGGTTCATGCATGTTCTTGCGGCGGCGTTCGCGCTCCGCGTCATCGGCCTCCGCGATCGCGATCGTGATGCGGCCGTCGTCGTGCCCCGTCATCACCTTCTTGCCGTTGGCGGGATCTTCGAGAAATTCGAATACGAGCCCCTCCTTCGGATCCTGGCTCCGCGGGATCAAAGGCAGGTCGAGCTCGATCAGGGTATAGAACAGCCTATGTTTGGCGATCTCCATCAGGCGCCAGAGTTCCAGGTTGTCGGGCTTGGAGATGTTGGGAACCGTATGGTTGTGGCGGCAGGCGATGCAGAAGTTGCTGGCCTGATCGGAGGGGATCAGCCAGTTGCATACGTCGTATTGCGCGTTGCTGCAGAACCGGAACGTTCGCGCCGTATCGCCGGAGATCTGCCAGTCGTGACTGTCGGGAGTTCCGACCCGCACGACCGCGTAGATGTCCTGGTCTTCGGCCACATAGCCGAGGCGATGCCCACAATTCTCGCATCTGGTATTTTCGAAGTAGAGGGTCTGACAACAAACTTGGCAGTCGAACAACTTCATAGCAGGCAGCTCTCGTGGGCATCGGGAAGTCGGCTGCTAGAGCCGCGAGGCCCGGAGTGATATCGCGCATCCCGGGCGTGGCAGAATGCTCGTTACGTCGATCCGGAGTGTATCCGGCTGGGACCGGCACTTACCAGCCCGCGATCGCACGACAAGAACGCGACCGACCGGGTTTTCGATCCGGACAATGATGCTGAGCTCACGCTGGCCGATTAGGCGACCCACCTGCGTCGAGCGGCGCTCAAGGCCACACCGGCTCGGACGAGCAGCGCTCGTCGTGACGAGGGCTGGCCCAAGACGTTCTTCCGGCCGCCTAATCCGAGCCTGGCCCGGAGCCCTGATCTCGATAGAAGCGTGTCATGCGGTCGAACCACTCGTGGCGAGCCGCGATATGGGATAGACCGTCGACGCGGAGCGGTAGCTTCAGTGTCTCGATCATCTGCTGGATCTCGGTGCGGGCTGCGAGCTGTGAATTCGTCAGTACGCCGCCTTTGGCACTTTGTTCGATCGGGTCGAGAGCCGTCAGCCCGATGGGGAAGAGCTCCCTGAAGATCACACGGTCATGGAGTCCCTCGGCCGTTCGAAACTGCAACTCGTGTGAGAGCTTGCCCACGCTGACGGCGATCTGTCGTGCGTTGTTGGACTGGATCGAGGCGATCCTGTTCCTCAGCACGATCCAGTCGATCATCCCGGCATCGACCTGCCGGCGACGTCGGCGCGCTTCGATCACGAGGTCTGCATAATGCGAGATGGCGCCGCGCGTCGCGCGATCGTGGTGCACCCGTGAGAACACGTCGACGTCGATGAAGCTGTCGTTGATCGGCGAGATCAACGTGTCGGCCAGCGAATGGGCGAGGCGCATGAGATAGCTGTCGCTCGCCGGCGTATCGATGACCACGAATTCGTAGTCGTGCTCGACTTCTTGGATGGCCTCGGCAAAGGCGGAGAACTCCTCCGTCTCGTTATCCGCGACGTTCTTCGAAATCCCGCGGTCGAGCGCATAGTGATAGGGCATCTCGAGCGCCATGCCGGCCTGGTTGGACCAAGACTGGCGGTTTTCGAAGAAGCGGGTGAGCGTCCGCTGTCGCGTATCGAGATCGATCGACGCGACGCTGTGGCCGGCCTTGAGAAGTCCCGTGACGGTGTGGATCGAAACGGTGGATTTACCGGTCCCGCCCTTCTCATTGGCCACGACGATCACATGGGCCGAGCGCAAGTCTGGTCGTTCGGAGTCGGTCGGCATGGCGTCCGGTCAAGCTGAGGTTCGCGTCGAACGAGATCGAACGGAACCACGATAAGAAAAAGTGGCGACGACGTCGGCAAACGCCGGGTCGACCACCTTGGAACACGTCGGGCAGCTCTCGAAAACGCCAACGTTCATCGGCCTGCGAACGTGATCGCTTTCAATGCGTTCGACCATGATGCCACCGGAATCCGTGCCGGAGTCTTGGCGTCACGCCCTAAGCAGACTCTCACAAGTCTGCTTACACTTAAGGTTCGAAGCAGCATTGATTTTGCTTCGAAAAAGCCAAATCGATCGTGGCTTTCGCCACGCAAGGCTGGTTAGGGTGCCGGTCCGGCGTAGAGCCAGTCATAACGCGCCGCGAGTCTCCGAGGTCCAAGTGAGCGCAGTACGGCATCTCTGGCGTAGGAGGCCGGTCGCGCCAAATGATACACGCGCCCCATCCTCCTCGACTCCAGCTGAATGCGGGCTGTCCGGGGCTTGCGAAGCCGCTCGTAATCGGAGAAGGCGCGGGCGAGATCGGTCGGACGCGCTGCGGCGCATTGGCCCAGGACAGCCGCATCCTCGATCGACTGCGCGGCGCCCTGGGCCAGGAAGGGGAGCATGGGGTGGGCAGCATCGCCGAGCAGTGTAACGCTGCCGCGTGACCATCTGGCCAGAGGCGGCCTGTCGAACAGCGGCCATTTGCGCCAATCGGACGCAGCACCGATCAGCTGGCGAACCGGCTCCGCCCAGCCCGAGAACCGTGTGCCGAGAAGCGCTCCGTCGGCCGGAGTCGACCAGAACGTCGCGTCGTCCGATGGCGTCGCGATCTCGTCGACGATGGCCACGACATTGATCGCCCGGCCGCCGTCGACCGGGTAGTGCACGAGATGCGCCTTGTCGCCGAGCCAGAGGTTCGACCGGGGGTGCCGGGCATCGTCGGGCGCAGCGGCGCTCGCGATCAGGCTTCGCCAGGCGGATCGACCGGCCGGGACGGCATCGTCCGGCGCTCTGCCGGCCAATTGACGCCGGATGCCGGATCGAATGCCGTCGGCCCCGACCACGCCATCGAAGCGCTCGCCGGATGGTGGTTGCCCGGCCACGACGACTCGCACGCCGTCGGCGGCGTCGGCAAGGGCGGTGACGCGCTGGCCCAAGCGAAGCACGACCGCGTCCTCGTGGCGGACTGCTTCGGCCAGGACGCCTTGGAGGTCGGCCCGCAAGACTACCAGGAACGGCGCGGCGAAGCGCCCGTCGGCGAGCGGGATGTGCGCCAGCGCGACGCCATCGCGGCCCTGGCGGATCAGCACCTCGGAGGGCGCGACGGCCCGGCGGCGCACAGCATCCAGGAGGCCGAGCTCGGCCAGAACGGCCGTTGCGTTGGGCGAGAGCTGAACCCCGGCCCCGAAGGCCGCGACCGCGTCGGCGCGTTCGAAAACCGTGACCACGAGCCCCGCGCGGGCGAGCGTCAGCGCGGCCGAGAGCCCGCCGATGCCGGCGCCCACGATGGCGATGTGGGGCATGATGGTTGCGGCGGTCGCTCGGATCTCAGGGCGCGGTGTCGGGCGTATACTCGCAGGCCGCCGGATCGGCGTGATGACCGAGCGTCGCCGCAAAGGCGAAGTGGGTCGAGCAATAGGGGCAGATCGCGTCGTCGCTGTCGCCCATGTCGATGAAGGTGTGGGGATGGTCGAAGGGCGGCAACGCGCCGGTACACATGAATTCCTTGACCCCGATCCGGACCGTAGGCACGCCGGGTTGATTGTGGAAGTGCGGCGTTGAGAAGTGGCTGGCCATGAGGGTCTCTCGGCGGATCGCGTCGCGGCGCAGCATAAGGCCGGCTCCGCCGAAAGGGTAGGGCGCACGACGTCGGGTTTACGGTTGCCACGACGCCATCGCGCCGTCATGCCATCGATAACGGGCGTTGCAGGCACTCCCAGGAGAACGAGGAATGGATTTCGTTTCGGACGGCCTGCGACTTGCCTATCGCGACGAAGCGCCGCTCGGCCACGACCGAGACGAGGCCGTGTTGCTGATTCACGGTTTTGCGTCGTCCGCCGACGTGAACTGGGTCGGCACCGGTTGGTTCGAAACGCTGCGCCACGACGGTCGCCGGACTATCGCGTTCGACCACCGGGGGCATGGCAGCAGCGACAAGCCTCACGACCCTGCCCTCTATGCCACGGGAGCGATGGCCCAGGATGCACTGCGTCTGCTCGACCACCTCGAGATCGCGCGAGCCGACGTCATGGGCTATTCGATGGGCGCACGCGTGGCGGCCTTTCTGGCCCTGGCCGCGCCGCAACGGGTCCGCTCGGTCGTCATCGGCGGCCTCGGCAGCCATCTCGTCGAGGGCGTCGGGCTGCCGACCGGCATCGCCGACGCCATGGAGGCGCCTTCCCTCGACACCCTGACCGATCCGATGCAGCGGATGTTCAGACGCTTCGCCGAAGCCGGTGGCAACGATCTCGCGGCTCTTGCGGCTTGCATCCGGGGATCGCGCCAAAGCCTCACGGCCGACGAAGTGGGTCGCATCGGGATGCCGTCCTTGGTCGCGGTCGGCACCAAGGACGCCGTGGCCGGGGATCCCAATCGGCTAGTGGCGTCGTTGCCCGCCGGCGAGTTGCTCGACATTCCGGGCCGCGACCACAATCCGGCCGTCGGCGACAAGGTCTTCAAATCGGGCGTTCTCGCCTTTCTGGCTGCACGGGCGTGACAGCAGCGGCTCGATGTCGGGTTCGGCCTTCACGTTTCGGTCGCCTTGATCTGCAAACGTCTCGGCGATACGGGCTTGTGCCGACGGGGGGGCGCCGTATCTGTGAGGCTGCGATGTCGTCGCAGGTGAGGCCGTGTCGCCCAGCGGCGACATGATGTAAGCTCAGGCCCCGCCACCCCACGAGGGGCACGGATCGGACCGCGTCGGTTGGAGACTGGATCATGGGACAGAGTCAGACCGCCAAGGTGATCGACATATCGGACGCCGATCCCCTGTTCGCCCGTATGCGGAGCGAGGCGGACGAGATCCTGCGGCGTGAGCCCATCCTCTCCAAGCTGATGCTCACCACGGTCCTGAACCATCACAGCCTGGAAGCGGCCGTCATCTACCGGATCGCGGCGCGTCTCGACCATGGCGACGTTCCGGGCCTGTTGCTCAGCCAGGCCTTCACCGAAGTCGTGAGACACGACCCCAGCATCGCGGAGGCTTTCAAGGCCGATCTTCTGGCGGTCTTCGATCGCGATCCGGCCTGCACTCGGCTCGTCGAGCCGCTGCTGCATTTCAAGGGTTTCCACGCCATTCAGACGCATCGTTTTGCCCACGCGCTCTGGCATATGGGGCGGCACGACCTGGCGCTTTACCTGCAAAGCCGTTCATCAGGCGTGTTTCAGACCGACATTCACCCCAACGCGCGATTCGGGAAGGGCATCTTCCTCGACCACGCCACGGGGCTCGTGGTCGGCATGACGGCCGTGATCGAGGACGACGTCTCGCTGCTTCAGGACGTCACCCTTGGTGGCACCGGCAAAGAGACCGGCGACCGGCACCCTAAAATTCGCCGCGGCGTTCTCATCGGGGCGGGCGCCAAGGTGTTGGGCAATATCGAGATCGGCCAGTGCTCGCGAATCGCGGCGGGTTCGGTCGTGCTCGCGCCGGTGCCCCCGAAGAAGACGGTGGCCGGCGTACCGGGGCGCATCGTCGGCGAAGCCGGTTGTGCCGAACCCGCCCGCACCATGGACCAGATCATCGCGCAAAAGACGATCGACAGCGGGGCTGTCGACCCGGCGCTCGCGATCGGCTAAGGATCGGCGACAGGCGATCCCGGACGCGGTGCTCCGAAATCACGCATCGGTGCCCGTCGGGCTACAGGCGTGACGAAGCGGGCGTTGAAGGGTTCCAGCGACCCCGCGGCTCGACTGAGAGGCGAGGTTCTCGCGAAAACGGCGTAGATGGGCGATACGGTCGCTATGCCTCGGCCCACCCGGGCATCATTTTTGGAGCCAAGCTTGGACAAGAGCGAACTACACAGCTTGCAGGCCTACCTGCAGCGCATCTTCGGCAACAAGGCGCTCCGGGTCGTGCCTGACGGCAGCGACGTCGATCGCGCCGATGTCACGATGGGGGAGCGCAAGATCGCCACGATCGCGGTCGACGACGAGGACGGTGATCGCTCGTTCTCGTTCGAGATGAAGATCCCGGTGGAACGCCCCACGCTCGAGTCTTATCTCCGCCTTCTGTTCGACAACGACAAGCTCAAGATCGTTCCTCGGGTCAAGAAGACCGATTCGGTCGAACTCAACAGCGGCGGCGATTTCCTCGGGGTCGTTTCGGCCGACGATGCCCGCGCAAAATCGTTCACGCTGCAGATGGCGATCCTCGATTACGATCTCGAGGACGTCTGATCGCGTCCGTGCCGGCTATTGCTGGGCGTTCAGCGGCCCAATTGGCGAGCGCTTCGAGAGGTCCGGACCACCTTAGCTTGTGCATGCCTGCAGCTTCTAAAGCTGCAGGTCGCTGGGATTGCTGTCGAGCGAGAACGGCCTAGCGAATTCGACCGCCGTCCCGTTGCCGAAGACACGCACCACGTGGGCGACCGTCCGCCCAAGAGTGACGGGTGTTCCGATCGCGAGACGGGCGTCCGACGTGAAGGCGGCTCCAGAAATCGACACGTCGATGAGCTTGACGGGGTGTTCCCGGCCGTCCGGCATGACGAGGGTGGATCGCGGGTTACGGGGCGCAACGCGGATGTGACGGCGGTCTTCGGGCAGGCCGAGAGCATGCCGGTTCCCGAGCCAGGTCAATTGATCGGCGAGCTTCTCGCGCTTTGCCAGGGGTACGCTCAGGGCCATTGCGAACCCGTTATCGAAGTGTCGGGCAATCGTCCCCTCGATCCGGCCGATCTGGTCGATGTAGCAAATCACGCGCTCGCCGATGGCGCCTTTGACGGGCGCGATCATGGCGACACCTCCGGGCGACATGTCGACGGTCTGGCAGGGAAACTCCTGCCGGCTTTCCAACATATAGCGGCCGAGCACCGCGACCCGCACGCGCTGATTGCGACGGCGTTCGCTGCTGCGGGGATCGGCGTGGGTCAGCGGGGACAAGACCACCGGGGTTCCACTTCCAGGAGGACAGGATGGGACTGTTGCGCCCTTATAGGACGAACCCGTTAAAGGTGGCTGAATGCGAAGCCGGGACCTGCGGTCTCACGCGTCGGCCGGCTGCGGCCGGCGTTGTCCGCCCTCATAGACCGTGAACGCACCGACCTGCGTGACGCCGACAGGTTCGGGCGTTCTCGGTGCCGGAAGACGCCCAGAACCTGAACGGGCTGAGGCGAAGCCGAAACGATCCGATGTCTCGAGGGCCGGAACTTGCAGGACGTGCTTGAAGGCGTGGATCGCCAATCCCTCGATCGGATAGAGGCCGATCCACGTGGGCGCGACGGAGGCCGCGATGGATCCGAGCAGACGCGCGTGAGTCTTCCCGTGGTGCCGCAATGGGAGCAGCATCATTTCGAAAACCACGGCGTCATACCCGTGGGGTGACCCCAGGGCGCCCGCAACGGTAGCGGCACGATCGTCGAGGACAGCGCTCAAGACGGTTTCGGCGAGCTCTGCCCCCTCCGGGAGCCAGATTTCAGAGAATGGCCTGCCTTTCAGGTCACGCTGAAAAAGTGCGTTGAGACGCGTACCGGACAACCGAAACGTGACCTCGCGAGCCTGCGACAGTGGGCCCGTCGAGACCTCCAGAATGAAAGTATAGGCTAGAACATGCCGGATCGCCGCAGGGTCTATGTCACCCCGCTCCGGGGCCGTGCGACCTCCCCTCAAAGCATTCCAGTAATTGTACAGGTCCCGGCTCACCCCATGTTTCATATTGGTCCCCGAAGGCTCGTTCTGAGACGCGAATGCTGCCGTCCGGCACTCATCTCTCGGTTTTGATCGTCTACGGGGGAAGGTGAGCAGCGACTGTGCCACAGTTCAGTAAGCATATTGAAAATAGAATAGCTGGAGATGGTGAAACGTTTCGGTTGATTGGTTAGTGCCAGCAATGGACTGGGATGAAGGGTGGATCGATCTGCCTGCCGGGCCGGTAGGTGGTGAACCGGTCGGGCGACCGGGGGAAGAGAGACGATGCTGGACCTTTGAAGCCGCACAGCATCTTGTCTGCTGCATCCGTCGCGAGGCGGCGGCCGTACACCAGGACACAATGTGCTTGACCGTCTCAATGAACCCGAACCGGCAGCGGCAGCACCAGCGCGACAGCCGGTCTTCAACATCCCGGCGCCGATCGTAGCGGTCCTGGCGGTTCTTCTCCTGGTGCATCTCGTGCGTCAGTTCATTCCCGACGCTTGGGACGATGCCGCGTTCAGCCATCTCGCCTTCGTGCCCGGGCGTCTCACCTTCGCGTTCGACCGGGACCGGGTGGTCGGCGCCATGATGACGCTCGCGGCGCAAGGTTCGGAAGGCTATCGGCAGGCCTCAGCCGGCCGGTTCTTCCTCGGCGACGGATCTCCGCAACTGTGGACCATGGTGACCTATGCGCTGCTTCATGCGGATTGGACCCATGTGGGTTTGAACGGCGTCTGGTTGCTGGCCTTCGGCACCCCCGTCGCACGGCGAACCTCGTCCGGACGTTTTCTGGCCCTGCTCGCGACCACGGCCCTCGCTGGGGCTGCGGTCCAGTACCTCGCGCATCCGCTGGATCTCGCCCCGGTCATCGGTGCGTCGGCGGCCGTGTCGGGCTGCATGGGCGCGACATTGCGGTTCATGTTCCAGCCACGGGTGCCGACGGTCGCCCTCTTCGACGTCGCGCTCGAGACGGGTCTACCGGAACACAGGGTACCCGTGCAGCCGCTCCGCGCCATCATGACGGATCGGCGGGCCGTGACCTTCCTGATCGCCTGGTTCGGGACGAACCTTCTGTTCGGGTTGGGGTCCATGAGCTTCGGGCTGTCGAGCGGCCCTATCGCTTGGCAAGCCCATATCGGGGGCTTCTGTGCCGGACTGCTGTTGTTCCCGCTGTTCGACGGGCCATCGTTTCCGGAGGAAGCTGCCAGCGAGGGACCTGCTTCCTAGGCGACGGCGTCCCGGGAGCGCCCAGGCGATCCAAATTCGCCGCGTGCTTGCGGTGCGCATCCTCGACCGGAGCCGAGCCATTCCCAGCATGAGGAGCGACCGGATTGCAGCTTCGACGCACCGATTGGGTCGTCACCATCGACCACGCGGCCAGCTTACCGATCGGCATGCCGGCAGCTTCAGGTATCCGTACACGGCCTCGCGCGACTTGGTTCACAGTCGGTCGCGGCACAGCACTCTTCGTGCTGAGCGACCGACCGATTACGAGAACCGCATGAGCGAGCGGAAGAGGTTCTTCACGAAGCCCTGTTCGGCGCCTCCCGTCGGGGTCGTGCGGCTGACGAAGTCGAAGACCTTGCCGTCCTGCAGGCCGTAGTTGGCGACACGCTCGACCTTCTTGTCCTTGTTGAAATAGACCGCGAGCACGCGTTGGTCGGTCACGGAAGGCGGAGAGAACGCGAAGGTCCGGACGACCGTCTGGCTGATGTAATACCAGGCCGTACCGCCGATCGTGGAGGTCGTGGACGGCGTCCCCATGACGACGAGGACCTGTTCGGCCGAGGAGCCCGTCTTCACCTGTTCGAGCGAGTGGCTATCGACGACGTAGCCTCGGGTCACTTCGCCGTCGTAACCCAGGCAGCCGCCGAGGCTCAAGGCGAGAACCGCGAGGCCGGCCAGGCGCAGGCGTGCCACCACGGGCCGCTGCGTCTGCGTCGAGGTGCTCCCCATGCTCCGCATTCCAACCTCCTCGACTGACCGACGCTGGTCGACCGCTGCTCGGTCGCGGTCTCGCCGCGTTTCTCCTTGCATCGGACTGGCGCAGTGCCTAACTGCCACGTTCGTGAAAAGCAAGTTGGCCCTCCGGACGGAGCGGACCGTCACCGCCGCAATCGAGCCGATGTTGTTTTCCTTTCGGCGTCGACGCCGTGCCCCGAACCGCGATCTGCTCGACAGGCTGCACACCGACATCGTGGCAGCGGTTCGCGCCCCCGCGCTTTACACGGACTACGGGGTCTCCGACACGTTCGAAGGCCGGTTCGAGCTTCTGGCCCTTCACGCGGGCCTCGTCCTGCGCCGTTTGAACGGCGCGGAGCCGCCAGGTCCCGCCGTCGCTCAAGACCTGGTCGACGCGATCTTCGGCCACCTCGATTCGGATCTTCGGGAGGCCGGGGTCGGCGACATCACGGTACCGAAGCGCATGAAGAAACTCGCCGAGGCCTTTCTCGGACGATCCTCGGCCTACGATCAGGCTTTGCGGCAGGATCTGGATGCACTTGCGGCCGCGGTGGCGCGCAATGTCTTTAGCGGGCGGAGCGACGGAAACCGGTTGGCCGCTTATGTTGCGACGGCCAATCGCTCGCTAGAATCCGCCTCGCTTTCGGCTCTCCTGAGCCGGAGCCTGCCGTTTCCCGACCCGCTGTCCATCAGCCGTTAGAGACCCTCATGGTGCGCCGTCAACCAACCGAGTCCAGACCCCTCTCACGCCGCTTCGATGTCGCGACCGTGCGGGATGCGGCGGTGACCTTCACGGTCACGGCGTCCGACGCCGAACGCCAGGCGCTCGCGGCAGATGCGGGGCTGCAGGAGATCGAGGCCTTTTCAGCAGTATTCGATATCGCCCGAGAGGGTCAGGGGGGTTTCAAAGTCACCGGGGCCGTGCGGGCGCAGGTTCGGCAGACCTGCGTGGTGTCGCTCGAGGACTTCTCGAGCCGCCTCGAGGAACCGGTAAAGGTGGTGTTCCGGCCCGAAGCGGACGTCGCCCACATGACGGCCGAGAGAGCCGCTCAGCCGCAGCACGACGAGGAGGCGGCACTCGACGACTTGCCCGATCCGATCGTCGATGGACGGATCGATCTCGGCGCGCTTGCGGCCGAGATCATGATGCTGGGGCTCGATCCTTATCCACGCAAGCCCGGCGTGGTCTTCGCGGAACCGGAAGCATCCGCAGCGGCCGACGTCGTATCGCCGTTCGCGGCCCTGAAACAGCTCAAAGCCGACGGCTCCTCATGAACGCCTGTCCGCTGTCTGCACAGGGTCACAATGCAGCGTCATCGTGAACCGACCAGTTCGGGCGCTGCCCGTAAGACGTGACAGCGCCTTCGAGTTGACGTGAGGTCGACCATCAATGCACTAGATTGCGGTGTTGATGTCGGAGGGGCTCCGGCGGCACGAAGGCATCGTGACCGGTTTCGAGGCGAAGCTGCTTTGGATGGCCAGGCAGAGTCTACGGAGCGTGGATCTGCAGAAGGCAAGGGTCGGGTGAGCATGGCGAAGCAGGTGCGGGTCGCTATCGACGCCATGGGTGGCGATCACGGGCCTTCCGTCGTCGTGCCAGGGGCTGCGCTGGCGCTTCGACAACGGCCCGACACGCTTTTCGTCATGGCGGGCGACGAGGCTCTGCTGAAGCCCCTGCTCGAGGCGGAGCCGGACCTCGCCCGCGCCACGCGGATCCTCCACACGACCGTTGCGGTCCGCATGGATGATAGGCCGAGCCAAGCCCTGCGCGCCGGACGGCGAACGTCCTCGATGTGGATGGCGATCGATGCCGTCAAGACCGGCGAGGCCGACGTGGTGATCTCGGCCGGCAACACCGGGGCCCTCATGGCCATGTCGAAGATCTGCCTGAGAACGATGGCGCATGTCGACAGGCCTGCGATCGCGGCCATGTGGCCCACCATGAGAGGCGTCTCGATCGTGCTCGACGTCGGGGCCAGCATCGGTGCCGATGCCCAGCATCTCACCGATCTCGCGATCATGGGCGCCGCCATGGCGCGGATCGTGCTCGGGATCGAGCGACCGACCGTCGGTCTGCTGAACGTCGGCGTGGAAGAGATCAAGGGCCTCGAAGAAATCAAGGCCGCCGGCCGGCAACTCAAAGACCTTGCGCTGCCGTCGCTCGACTATCGCGGCTTCGTCGAAGGCGACGACCTCGGCAAAGGCACCGTGGATGTCGTGGTGACGGAAGGATTCGCGGGTAATATCGCCCTGAAAAGCGCGGAAGGAACCGCGGTCCAGATCGGTCGCTACCTTCGTGAGGTCATGGGTCGTAACTGGAAATCGAAGATCGGCTACTGGTTTGCCAAAGAGGCGTTCCAGGCGCTTCGCGACAAGATGGACCCGCGGCGGGTCAATGGCGGTGTCTTTCTCGGGCTCGACGGCGTCGTGATCAAGAGCCACGGCGGCACCGATGCGCTCGGCTTCGCGCGGGCGATTTCGGTCGGGCGCGAGATGGTCAGCAACGATCTTCTGACTCGGATCAGAGACCAATTGTCATTGTCGCAGGACCATCAAACCGCTGCCGCGTCCGGCACCGTGCCTTCGGACGACGCCCTGGCTGCATCTGAACGAGGATCTCCCGTCGTCCTCGGCCCGTGAGCGGTGACCGTGGCGTTTCGAGTATGCGGGCTGAGGTCGGCCGAGTTCCAAACACGCTGCGAACGGGCAACGCTCGGCTGTGCGAGATTGCCGCCCGGCCGGTTTGGGCGCATAGCTGCGCCGCAGACCGACCGGGCAAGATGGGCCCCTTGCCGATCCGATCCGGCTTGGCCGCATTGCGACAAGACTTGCGCGCGTTGCGGGCGCTGATCGAAGAGGCGGTGTAGTGGGATCAAAGGGTTTGCGGTCCGTCGTTCGCGGCATCGGGGCCTATCTGCCGGAGCGGTGCGTTTCGAACACGGATCTGGCGCGCATCGTCGATACGTCCGATGAGTGGATCGTCCAGCGTACCGGCATCACGCAGCGTTATTTCGCGGCCGAAGGTGAAACGACCTCGCACCTTGCCGTTGCGGCGGCCCGATCGGCGCTCGAAGCTGCCGGTTGTGACGCCCGCGACATCGACCTCATCATCGTGGCGACCGCGACACCCGACTATACCTTTCCTGCGACCGCCACTCTCGTTCAGGCGGCCCTTGGCATCACAGAGGGCGTTGCGTTCGACTTGCAGGCGGTGTGTTCCGGTTTCGTTTTCGCTTTGGCGACGGCGGACAAGTTCCTCTGCTCGGGGTCGCATCGTCGTGCCCTGATCATCGGAGCCGAGACCTTTTCGCGCCTTCTCGACTGGACCGACCGATCGACCTGCGTCCTTTTCGGCGATGGGGCCGGCGCAATGGTGCTGGAGGCGCAGCCCGGAGACGAGCCGCTGCGTGACGGAGGGGTCATCACGACCCATCTTCGCTCGGATGGGCGGGGGCGGAGCAAGCTCTACGTCGACGGAGGTCCCTCGACGACCGGCACGACCGGCCACCTGCGCATGGAAGGTCGAGAGGTGTTTCGTCACGCCGTCGGCATGGTGGCCGGCGTCGTGACGGACGCCTTCGCGGCGGCGGGCATCGGGCCCGAGGAACTCGACTGGTTCGTTCCGCATCAGGCCAACCGGCGCATCATCGACGCTTCGGCCGTCAAGCTCGGGATCGCGGCCGAAAAAGTCGTCACGACCGTCCAGCTTCATGCGAATACGTCGGCCGCCTCCATCCCGCTCGCGCTCGCGACGGCTTGCGCGGACGGGCGCATTCGCCCCGGGCAACTCGTGATGCTCGAAGCCATGGGCGGCGGCTTCACCTGGGGAAGCGCGTTGCTCCGCTGGTGAAGGCTCGTTAGATGCGAATCAGCGAGACGGCGCCGGCGGGAAAACCGCGATATCGATCGGGCTCGCGCCAGGGCATGACGGTACGTCGACACCAAATCGACAGCTGTGCCCGGTCTTCCGGCACTCGGAGCGATCCGGTCATCCGGTTTTGCGGCCTGCACGCGCTTCCGTCAGGACCTGACCTGCTCTAGGCTTCGACTCGGCCGCGCTTCCGAGCGTTGCGGAAACCTCGAACGGGAGATCCTTGAGGGCGCTCATGACGAAAATCCCCGCTGCATCAGAGGCCAAGACCATCACGCGGGCGGACCTGTCCGAGGCCGTCTATCAACGTCTCGGCCTCTCCCGCACCGAATCCGCCTCCTTGGTCGAAATGGTCCTGCAGGAGATCTCACATGCCATCGAGCGGGGTGAGACGGTCAAGCTGTCGTCCTTCGGATCGTTCGTCGTGCGATCGAAAGGCGAGCGAATCGGGCGCAATCCCAAAACGGGCGTCGAAGTGCCGATCACGCCGCGGCGTGTCATGGTGTTCAAGCCGTCGAATATCCTGAAAAGCCGGATCAACGGGAGTTCGCAGCCGCAAAATGAGTGAGCGTGCCGCATCCTCGAAGAGTGCGGACGCCTACCGCACCATCAGCGAGGTGGCCGAAGACCTCGGCCTGCCTCAGCACGTCCTGAGGTTTTGGGAGACGCGATTTCCCCAGGTCAAACCGCTGAAGAGAGCCGGAGGGCGTCGATTCTATCGCCCCGAGGACGTCGAGTTGCTACGCGCCGTGAAAGCGTTGCTCTACGACGATGGGTACACGATCAAAGGCGTGCAGCGCATGCTGCGGGACCAGGGTCCAAAAGCGATTGCGGCGTTCACCGCGGCTCCCCGGTCGGCTCCACGAGGCGGACCCGACGATGCTCAAGCTTTGAGAGGCGACTCTCGCGATGGGCTTTCTTTCGACCCAGCGATGCCCGGCGGGCACGCGGGTTTGGCTGAACGTCCTGCGTCCGAGCTCGACAGGGACATAGCCGGCGTCGGCTCGACGCCCGATCCTGCCTCTTGCCCGAGCCAGGAGCTCCCGACCGATATCGTCGGTCGACTCCAAGCGGTGCTTTGCGAACTCGTCGCTTGCGAGCGACTGATCGAGCAGGCTGCTACCTTCCAGCAGATCCCGTAGCAGACTTTACCCGCCCCGATCTGGATCGATCTAATTCGATAATGATAGCGATAACTTCATCGATTTTTCTCGAACCTTTCGATAACCGACGAAGATTATTCTGGAGACGACGTGATCCGCGCGGTAGAGCCGTTTTAGCTTTGCGCATTCAAATGAATGATTTGCCCGTGAAAAAATAATCGATTACAGGAAACCTACCGAACCCACCGACGTTACAAATGAAGTTTGACGCGTCTTCGTCACGCAATTGTTGGTAGCCGATAATGACGCAAAATGATGTGTATCATCAGAATACACGTAAAACCTGACGCATGTACGTCATACGTGTAGACGGATGAGCATCATGGCGCCTGTCAGGAAACGTCTCACAGCCACAAGGGGGCAGGATGCCGATGCGACGCCGAATCGAAAAGCTGCCGCATCGCGGATCACTCACGCGAGGGTGGTCAGCAATCACGTTTCCGACGCCGAAACGGTCTGACAGCCTCGATGGTAGCTCGGGCTGGATTGGAGTTCGATAGCTGAGAGTAACGGAGCGACGCTGCGACGTTATCGCAGAAGGATCGTACAACGAGGGAGGCGGGCATGGGAAAGAGCGAAAGCTACGAAGATGACGTCAAGATCTTGCATCGCATGATCACTTATCTTAGAGATGAAGCGGAGCGGCTTAGCATTCTCGAAGTAGTAAGGCTGATGGAGAAAGCAGAAGACGCAATCGAAGCTTGCGTCTCGTTGTCTGATGACGATGATCACCACGCCTATGCTCATAGCGAGCGGGAGCTGTTGCCGACAGAACATTGAGTCGTAGTGATTTCTTTGCTGGTCGGCACCGGAGCGGGTCCGGACGCGAGCCTGCGATTGCAGCTTGCGGCAAAGGCCGATAGGTCATATACGGCGGTACCGCTTTGCGGCGTCGGAGTGTAGCGCAGCCCGGTTAGCGCACTAGTCTGGGGGACTAGGGGTCGGAGGTTCGAATCCTCTCACTCCGACCAATAATGCAAGCGTTGCGACGGCGCGCCTTCATGGGCAGTAAGTGCCATCAGAAGCAAGACGCTGAGCCTGAAGTTCCGGACCAGCGTCTTTCTCTGTCCGGCGCTGCCGAGCGGCATATCGGCGGTGTGGATCAAGGGAACTCACCCTGCCGAAGTGACAGAGTCTAGGGATCCTCGACAGCGCCAACGACACTCCCCACACGTCATCGACAAGACACTTGGCTAAATCAGTGTTTCGCTCGTATCCCGTCATTGGAGTTCGGATCGGCCTTGCGCGACATCACGAGTCACTCCATTGGGCGACGATGTCTCACGGCAGGTTTTCTTTGAAGAAGGGCGTTATCCTGATCGGATAGATGTTCATGCGGACGGCGGAGCGGGCCGAACTTGCGAGGAGCCGCAGTAATCGACGCGCTTGAGCGCGAACATCCTGATCGATCGCGACGTCCAAGATACCGGACATGAGAAAATCACGCGTCTCGACGGTCAGTTCGTGTGTGATGAAGACAATCTTCCTCTTGGCTTGGTGAGTACGAAGCGCCGAAGCGATCTGATCGTTGCCACTCGCAATATTGTAGATGGCGAGGATGCCGTGATCGCCCTTCAGATGTTCCGCTACTTCCGCATCGAGTCCACTCAAACTCCATCGACTACCAAGGGAGATCGTTGTGAGCTTTGGATAATGGTCCTCCAAGATATGACGAAATCCAATCTCACGTTCTTCATGGCAGCGGTAATTTCTATGGCCCGGAATGATCAGGACCTTGCCCTCACGCGGCCCGATCAGTTTTCCGGCCAGCTGTCCTCCCAGGCGACCCGCGGCCCGGTTGTCTATGCCGATGTAACCGGCACTTCCAAATTCCCCTAAATCAGAAACGATCGTCGCAAAGGATATTCCCCGCTCCACCATCTTACGAATGGCGTCGCGGACCAACGGGTGATCAAAGGCCACGAGGCCGACGCCGTCCGTGGTTTTTACCGCGTTCAGCGCATGCGCGAGTGCTGCGCCGTCGGCTCCAGCGACTCGGTGAATCCGCAAAGATGCGGGCTGCACCATCTCGGCGCTCGCAGTTTCCAACTCGGCACTCAGCTGGTCCAGAAACGGGTCAGGTCCGGCCGGCAGAACGATGTCGAAAGTCAACGCCTCTTTCAGAGCGGCGGTGGGCTGCACCGCAACGTCAAAGCGGGCCGCGATGGCCAGAACACGCTCTTGCGTTCGCTTCTTAACGGAGCCGCGTTGGTTTAGGACGCGATCCACAGTCGACAGAGACACTCCAGCAGCTTTGGCGATGTCGTTCATGCTTGGACGCGATGCTCGGCTGAGAGACGATGCCGGCCTATCACTCATTTCTCAAATCTCTAGGTTGCCGATGCGTCATACCCTCGCACGGCGGTTCACGTCAAATTTGACAGCTTTGACGTGTTACGCCGTGTTGACATCCAAAAGGTCATTTCTATAACCTCACTAGGGAGGAAAGGTTTTCCCCTCAACGTCGAAGCACTAGATAGCCGACTTGCGGCCTGAGGAGGCCACCAAGTGTAGAAGTGTGTTGAAACAATATTTAAAAATTATAATGGAGGAAATGGAAATGAGTTACAGAATGTCGACCTACATCTCGCTATTAGTGAAAACATCTACCACTTGCAAAGCTGTCTGGCTTGGAGCCATTATGACGCTGTGCTGGAGTGGGCATCTCGTCAGTATCGCGCATGCGGACGATGGCGCCAAGAAATATAAGATCATCGCGGTTCTTGGGCCGCTTGGAGATCCGATCTTCAGCACGATCGAAAAAGGTGCGGTGGACGCCGCGAAGGCCGCGGGCGTCGACTTCGAGTACACGGCTCCGAATGGCTTCGACAACCTATCCCAGGATCTCGCCCGTCTGATAGAAGCTGGCGTCTCACGGAACCCCGACGCAATGGTGATCGGCAACTACATCCCGGACGCCGAGAATGGACCCATCCGGGCTGCCGTCGAGGCTGGCATCCCCGTGATCATTTCCGGCGATGGGATCCATAACTGGCAGGAACTTGGTGCCACGGCTTTTGTCGGGAACGATTCGAAACTAGCCGGAGAAAAAGCTGCCCAACTCACGCTCTCGGCGGGATCTAAACATGCCCTATGCATCAATCACGTGCCCGGCAACCCCAGCACCGAAGCCAGATGCGCGGCTTTCGCAGACGACATGAAGGCAGCAGGCGAGAGGGCCACAATCCTCAATTTGCCGTATTCCAGTCAAGGAAGCCCACAGCAGATCCTGCAGACGATCCAGGGCACCCTGACAGCAGACAGCACCATCGACGCGATATTCACGTTGGGGTCGGGATTTGCCGAGAACGCGATGCAGGCCGTCGAGGAAGGCGGATTTTCGGACAGAGTCAAGGTCGGTACGACTGACGTCTCCAAGCGAACACTGCAAGCTGTTCAAGAGGGAAAGTTGCTCTTCGATCTCGATCAGCAGCCTTATCTTGAAGGTTATTACCCCGTTCTGATTGCGGCTCAGTATCTGAAGTATGGCTTGAAACCGGTCACCGAAGTTGCAACTGGTCCGCTTGTGATCACCAAGGAAAACGTGAACAAGGTACTGGCTCCACAAGTCGTTCCGTACCGCGGCGCGATGTAGACAGAGTCCAGCAACTTTGGAGCTCTCCGACGTCGGCGGAAGGGAGCCCTCGCCTGCTGAATTCATCGAAAGCTTACAAGACGTGCTGCGCGGGACTCTATCGGTGCAAGCCTCTCGTTTCGGAATGAATCACCACAGGCCATAGCGGGGGTCCGGCATTGACGCCGAAGGCGGAGAATAACCAGGTCGCGGTGAGACGCGATGGATTTTGGAGCGTCAGCGCCAGCATCCTCCGACGACCGGAATTTGGTGCTTTCGTGGGTATGACCGCCGTCTTGGCGTTCTTTGCTTTCGCTACCGCTGGACATGGATTTTTCACGGTACGCGGCGCGGCAGGTTGGCTGAATGTCGCTGCCGAGTTGGGAATCGTGGCAACCCCGGTCGCCCTCCTGATGATAGCTGGCGAACTGGATCTATCGGTCGGCTCGCTCATCGGAGCCACTTCTGTCTTGATCGCGGTGTCCAGTGGGTTTTACGGCCTGCCGATCTGGCTTTCGATCTGTCTCGCCCTCGCGGTCGGCATGGCTGTTGGTTGGTTCAACGGGATAGTGGTTACACGGACTGGTCTTCCGTCCTTCATCGTCACGCTCGTCTCCATGCTGGCGGTGGCCGGATTGGCGCTCGGTGCGACCCGCTTCCTCGTTGGTACTCCAAACGTTTCTGTTCGCGTTGATGGTTTTTGGCGGATCATTTTTGCCGGTCGCCTGGGTTTTGCCAATGTTTCTATCGTTTGGTGGGCGGCTATCTCTCTGTTGGCGGGTTGGGTCCTCTTCCGCACGCCATTCGGGAACTGGGTCCTCGCGACCGGTGGTGAAATGCAGGCCGCACGCGAGGCGGGGATCCGAACCGACCGGGTGAAGATCACGCTATTCGTCCTGACTGCGATGGCCGCGGTTCTCGAAGGCACGATCCAAACTGTCTCACTTGGCGGAGGTGAGGCAACGCGCGGACAAGCCTACGTCTTCAATAGTATAATATCCAGCGTCATTGGCGGTGTTCTGCTTCAGGGCGGATACGGATCTCCGATCGGGGTGATGTTTGGCGCTGCCACCTTCGGCATCGTCAATGTTGGAATATTCTATACAGGTTGGAGCTCGGATTGGGCGCAACTTCTGTTAGGCCTTCTACTTCTTGCCGCCGTATTATCCAACAACCTATTTCGTCGGTTGGCACTCCGATAAGGCGTTTGAAGAATGTTCCAGAATGCACCTATCATTGAAGCCCGGAGTATTTGCAAAGTGTTTTCGGGGGTTACTGCTTTAGACGATGTAACGATAAGTGTCGGAGCGGGCGAGGTTCTGTGTCTACTCGGCGACAATGGTGCCGGAAAATCTACGTTGATCAAGATCCTGTCGGGCGTCTATTCTCCGACAGCCGGTGAAATGTTGATCGATGGTAAAGTCCTTCGGTTCGCTGAGCCTCGCGATGCGCGGGCAACGGGTATCGCCACCGTCCATCAGCAGGGCGGGACGGTGCCTCTCATGAGCATTGCTCGAAACTTTTTTCTCGGAGCCGAACTGACCAAGGGCAGAGGATTGCTCAGGCGACTCGACATCGAGCGGATGAACCAGATTGCTCTGGAACAGATTCAAGGACTTGGTGTTCGCCGCGTGACGAATTCCGAGCGCCCGATCGGAACCTTATCCGGCGGCCAACGCCAGGCGGTGGCGATCTGCAGAGCAACGTATTTTGGCGCGAGACTTCTGATCTTGGACGAACCGACCTCCGCCTTGGGCGTGAGGGAAGCATCGACCGTCCTAGAGCTGATCGCACAGGTCAGGTCGCGCGGTGTCGGCGTCATACTCATCACCCACAACGCACATCACGCAATTACGATCGGGGATCACTTTGCTGTCCTCAGCCACGGTAGAGTTTTGGCCTCGTTCGGTCGGGGCGAAAAATCCGCAAGTGACATCATCGAGCTTATGGCGGGGGGAGCCGATCTTCGATCGCTTTCGGCTGATGTTGAGGAGATCGGAGCTGCGGCTGACCGCTGATACGATCATCCTCAAACTATGGAACAGTCATGCTACAGCATAGGATAGCTCAAAGTATAACGGAGATATTGACTGCTACTTCGGAAAGAGTGACGATCGCGGGATCTGAAGCAACATTCATATCGCGCGGCGAAGAGGCATTTTTACTGTTGCACGGCTGGGGTGCTTCAGCGGAGAGCCTTAGATTTCTTGCCGCTGGTGTCGCGGCGGCGGGCTATTCGGCCCTTTCTCCAACCTATCCGGGGCACGGGACCGACATCGTCGACATGATGAAGACCGGGCCTCGTGACTGGCTCGCCTCGGCACAAGACGCACTCGGCGTGCTCAGCGGACGATATGGACGTGTGTATATCCTGGGCGTGTCGATGGGCGGCTGTCTTGCTCTACAATTGGCAAGTCTGCGGCCGGATTTGGTGGCGGCTGTCGTCACCGTCAACGCCCCGGTGTTTTTGGGCCGCCCCTCCTACGCAAAGGAACTCCTTTCAGGGACGCTGGACGGAACGTTAGCTCTCGCCGAAGGACCCTCGTGCGTCGGAGAACAGGTACACGAGATCACTTATGGGCAACGAAGCCGGAAAAGCGGGATTGATCTGATCACGATGTCGGCATTGTCCTGGGAGATCCTTCCTCTGGTCGAGGCGCCCCTGCTCATCTTTCAATCCGTGCTCGACGATCAAGTCTGCAAGGAGAGTGCGGAGGAAATCCTCTTGTTTGCGGGCTCGAAAGTCAAAAAAATCGTCTGGCTGAACAACTCATACCACACGTCACAGTTGGACATTGACAGAGAGACCATTATTGCTTGCGGCGTTGATTTTGCACGATCGGTTGCGAGCGCCAGCAACGGCGCTGCGAACACGCTGTCACAGGTTTAGGACTTTGACGGCTCGAAAACATCTCGAAGCCTAGTAAGCTGTGAAACAGCGGGTATTTCGCGCAATTCATTGATCATACCGTCAAGCGGACACCGGGCTGGACACCCCGCGCCATGCCGCTTCGAGCTTTCTGTCCGGCCTGCCATGGCCCTCGCGGATCACGACTCGTCAGGTCAGCCGGAGAGCGTCAAGCCCGCGAGTGAACGCTGGACGGCATCAGCTTGGCGCCGAGGCAAACCGTCGGAGGCATGACGCACCGGGTTGCCGCTTCAGACTCAGCAAGCGCCACGATCTGGACCAGAGCGCTCGCAATGGGTGCACCGTCTCTAAGCTGGTGGGGCGACTGGCCCAAACAGATGAATCATCTGTTCGGGTCGGAGGGCAGTCTTCGACGCGTTCGAGGGTGACGCGCCCGCCTTGGACGGAGCATCGGAAGACCCGATTGAGGTGCTTGCCTATCATGCCGGCATACGACTAGGTTCCACACTAAGGGAGCTTTTGTCGGAAACTTAACATCGCTTGCACCAATATTTTTCTTTGTTGTAAATAGAATTTTCTTGACTATCCGATCTATGCACAGCAGACTTAGGCGCGGCGGGCCAGATGTAATAGTTATCGGTTAATAGCGTGAGTAATTTCGTGGCAAATCTCGATCAAAGTGGCATATTGTATATAACAGGTGGCGCAGATCAGCGTAGTTTCTCAGGCTGTTCCTATTATTTTACCAGATCCATTTCGAACTATATACCACGAGAACGGATTGTCTGCGTTCCGGCGGAACTCTATAAGACGATGCGTCCCTCGCTCATGGCGTGGGCAGTCAGGTTTAGAGTAGACCCGAGATTATATTTTTATATGACTCGTGAATATCAGCAGGCCAATTGGGATAGGATTGGCCGAAGCATAACAGGGAACGACTCATATCTCTCATTCTCGCCGATTATTCCAAATAAAATATTGAACTCGAGTTGCAACGTTCTTCTGATCATTGACATGACACTTAATCAGTATCTCAAATATGAGCATTTCGGGACTGTACCAAAGCGAGTCGCGGAGGAGATCTTTCAAAGTGAGAAGCTATCTTACGCAAGGGCCGACAGGATATTCGCAGCCACCGACGTCACCCGCGAACAGCTAGTCACACTTTATAATATTCCACGAAATAAAATCGAGGTTATCGGGCGTGGAGTTAATCTGCCGCTTGAGCTGCCCTCAAGGTCCGAGAGTCAAGAGAGCAATGACGCACCGCTACGGATCGGGTTTGTCGGACATGATTATAAACGAAAAGGGCTGCCGATCCTCATAGAGGCTATCGAAGCCTCTCCTCAGCTCGACGGAAAAATAGTCTTGAATGCCATCGGGCCCACCGAAAGTGATATCAAGGCCCAGCCATGGATGCGGCTCCACGGTTACATCAGCAAGGAAGATGCACTGGAACGATACGTCGAGATCTTATCAGCATCAGATATCGGTTATTTATTTTCTCAATCCGAAAGTATTCCAGGTTCAGTGCTGGAGTTTCTATGTCTAGGTGTTCCTTGCCTGATTTCAGATATTCCTGAGATGCAAAGCATACGAGATCTACCGGGAATCGTTTCTGTGCCGTTATCGGCCGGACTGCATGGTATAAAACAGGCAATTTTAGATTTGACGGTTTCACGTGAAAAGATAGTCGAATTAAAGAAACTTGCTGCCGAAAATACATTCCGAGAGTGGCATCGGCAGGCTGAACAGGTGGCATCTTGGTGTCGCTAGTGACGACAACCTGCAGATCATAAAGGATACTCTACGAGTGCTCCTTGCGACTTGTCGCAATGCAGCATGAAAGCACCGATGCTGGCGAGCGTGGTAGAGTCGCGCAACAGCGGTGCGTGACCTTGCCCCTTGACCGTGACGAGTCTGCTGTCGGGATGCCGCCGCACCATCGCATCGGCCGTCTCCGTCGAGAGCAGGTCCGAATGCTCGCCTCGGATCACCAGCAGCGGCGCCCGTCCCAACGCCTCGAACTGAGGCCAGAGCGTCGGCAGGGCTGTCGTGTCGAGGTTTTGGAGCGCTTTCATCAGGGCGCGATCGTAGCGGATCGTCAAGGCGCCTTCCCGGTTCCAGAAGGTGGTCTGCGCGAAGGCCACCCAGTCCTCGTCCGACAACCCGGTAAAATGCTGGCCGGCGTAACCCTGGATGATGCCCACGGCCTCGACCCAGTCGCGCGGCGCCGGCAGCTTTCCAACGTAGCCGCGGATACGCTCGATACCGGCTGCTTCCAAAACCGGGCCGATATCGTTCAGCACGGTGCCGCGGATACATTGCGGCCGGAACGATGCGATCGCCATGGTGATCAGGCCGCCGCGCGACGTTCCGACGAATATGGCTTCACCGACACCGGCATCCGCCATAACGGCCAGTACATCCGCGGCTTCGACGGCGACCGTGTAATTCTCGGGATCGACGTCATGTGCCGAGAGACCTCGGCCCCGGTAATCGAGGGAGAGGACGCGACGCGGCGTTGCGGCTGTCGAGAGGGCGGACGCGAGCGGATCGAAGTCCTCCGCCGTGCGGGTCAATCCTGGCAGGCAGACGACGGGCAGCACGGCAGACGTCGGTGACCCGACGTCGCGGTAGTGGAGACGTAAACCATCGGGTGCCGTGGCGAAACGGCTCGTCGCAAGGTCCTGGGCGCCGCTCACCGTCATGGGTCTCCTGATCCGGTCGGCTCAGGTCGGCGGCGGCGGTTCGACACCCACCACCAGGACCGAGGGCCGCCCGAGCTTGGCGCGATAGATCTGCAGGTTCTCCATCACGCGCTGCACGTAGTTTCGCGTTTCAGAGTAGGGGATGCGCTCGATCCAGTCGACCACGTCGATGCCGGGCTTGCGCGGGTCGCCATAGGCTGCGATCCAGTCCTTCACCGCCTTGCCGCCGGCGTTGTAGGCCGCGAAGGTCAAGATGTAGGAGCCACCCTGCTCGTCGAGCAGGGTTCCGAGGTGGGCGGCGCCGAGTTGTGCGTTGAACGCAGGGTCGTTGGCGAGGCGGCCATCGTCGTAGGACACGCCGGCCCGCATGGCGGTGCTTCTGGCCGTCGAGGAGATCATCTGCATGAGGCCCTTGGCGCCTGCGGTCGAAAGCGAGCGCTGCTCGAATTCGCTCTCCTGGCGAGCGATGGCATAGACGACCGACAGGTCGGCCGAATTGGGGAGAGGCCGGAAGTTGGGAATACCGAATGTCGGAAACGCTGTGTCGTCGAGCGCCATGCCGCGCTGCGTGGCGGCTTTGCCCACCGTCAGGGTGGCCCAGGCATCCCGGTTCCGCTCCAGAACGTCGCCGAGGGCCCCCACCTGCGCTTCCGCGGGCTCCGACCGGCCGATGTCGATGGCGAGGGGCAGAGCGATGTCGCGCGCCCCGATGCCGTAGAGATATTCGGTGACCCGGACAGCCTCGTTGCGCGCCTCGCCCGTGGCCGGGGCCGTCGTGCGCAGCGACAGCGAGGTCTGCCCTAGCCTCGCGGCCGCGAGTTGCCCGTAGAAGGTGATGTCGTAGCGGGCGGCCTCCGTATAGTGATGCATCGCGTCGTCGTTCGCCCCGAGCGCTTCCGCGGCCCGGCCCAGCCAATAGGCCGCGCGAGCTTTGGAAATCGGTGTCTCGGCGAGCGACGCGATCGCGCCGAAATGGCTGGCCGCCATCTTCGGATCGTTCAGGAAGCGCAGCGCGATCCATCCTGAATGGAACTCTGCCTCGATCGTCGACGTGGGTCCCACCGCGCCGTGGCCGGCGCAGATCGCATAGGCTTTCCTGGCGTCGCCGAGATCCAGAAGCTTTCGGGCCACGATGCGCCGCTCGGTCCACCATTCGTCGCCATCGATGATGTCGGCCGCCTCATGGGGTGCGGATAGCAGCAGGTCGGCGGCTTCGACGGCCCGGTTGGCTCGCCTCAACCGCTGGATCCGGGAGAAGAGCAGCAGGGGGTCGGCCTGCAGAGCTTTCGGGACCGCCGCGATCGTGACGTCGGCGAGACTCGCATTGCCGATCACGGCGGCCCGGGCCTTCGCCAGAGCCAAAACATCCGAACCGGCCAGCGCCGCTTCCTTCAGCCCGGCCTGTACCTTTTCCTTGTAGAGGAAATGCGCCGCGCGGATCCGGTGATCGTCGCGGCCGATCACGTCGGCGAAGGTCTGTGCGAGGTATGTCTCCTGCCAAGGCGTCAGGTCTTCCTCGCGCCACACCGAATGGATGATGGCGGCCGCGGCGTCGGGATGGCCAAAGCCCCGTTCGGCCTCCGCCAATGCGATCTTCCCGGCTACGGTCTTCAGGGTCATCGTGCCGAGACGAGCTTGGATCTGGGCGGTGTTCGACCGATCCGCCGCGATGACTTCCTCGATCCGCCGGTTGAGCCAGGACAGGGCAGGCCAATCCGGATGGGCCGCCGCAAAGGCGTCGAGGCGGGCAAGGCCGACGAGATGTGCATCGAGGCGGACCGCTGACCATTCAGCCGTCAGCCGCGCCAAAGGTCCCTTGATGTTGGCCGTTGCTCGATCGCCCGCAGCGAGGTCGTCGCGGCGATAGGCGTCGAGGGCCTGCCGCACCAGGGGCTCGTCGGGATCCTTGTCGGCGATCGACGGGCCTCCGGGGGCCCCGTTCTCCGTTGCAGTGGCGGGCGGCAAGGTCTCGAGGGTCGGTCCGGGAAGCGAAGGACCGGACGCAGACGATACGGGGTTTCCCTCCGGAAGGGAGGCGGGGGGGTCTGCCATCGCCAGCTCTGTCGCTGGATCGGAGTTGACGAGCGGCGCGGCGCGCGTTGCGATTTTGGGCAGGCGGGAAGCCTCATCGACGCGATGCGGCCCGATCGAAACCTGGGTGATCAGGGCGCTGTGATGCACGAACCAGTGTCTCGGAGCGCTCTCAGCGACATGTCGGATCGCAGGCACGAAGGCGGCCGCACACGCCAACCCCGTGCTGGCCAACAAGCCCGCCCGAATACGCTGCTTCGCCATGCGCCCACCACGTCGGCCGAGATCTGTTACAATTCGGAAGTGATGGTGCACGCGCGACATTTACGAACTCTAAACCACGCTCGCCGGCCGAGCCGTCCGCAGCGACCCCGGCGTAATTCTCTTTTCACGCCTGCTTCTGCGCGCTAGACCGGTCGGTGCCGACCCAGCCATCCAAATGCGGCCTGCATTGGGCTTGAAGGTGGGAGTTTCCGTTCAACGCTGAGGCTGCGATCTCGTCATGGCTGCACAATTCAAGGGATCGGCGACCGCGCTGGTCACCCCCTTCAAGGACGGCGCCGTGGACGAACACGCTTTCCGGGCGTTTGTCGACTGGCAGATCGGCGAAGGGTCGCACGGGCTCGTCCCTTGCGGGACCACGGGTGAGAGCCCTACCCTGACGCATGACGAGCACATGCACGTCGTCGATCTGTGCATTCGCGAGACGCGAGGCCGCGTGCCCGTCATCGCGGGCGCGGGCTCCAACAATACGGCGGAAGCCGTCGCTCTGGCCCGCCATGCCGAACAGGCGGGGGCCGATGCGGTCCTGGTCGTGACACCGTATTACAACAAACCCAGCCAGGAAGGCCTCTACCGCCATTTCAAGGCGGTGAACGACGCCATCGGCATCCCGATCATCATCTACAACATTCCCCCGCGTTCGGTGATCGACATGTCGGTCGAGACGATGCAGCGGCTCTACGAACTCACCAATATCATCGGGGTGAAGGACGCGACCGCCAATCTGGCGCGTGTTTCGCTCCAGCGGCACGCCATGGGACCGGATTTCATCCAACTCTCGGGCGAGGACATGACGGCCCTGGCCTATATGGCGGCCGGGGGACACGGCTGCATTTCGGTGACGTCCAACGTGGCCCCGCGGCTTTGCGCCGACATGCAGCGCGCGGCTATCGAGGGCGACTACCGCCGAGCGCTGGTGCTTCAGGACAAGCTCGTGCCCCTACACGGCGCCCTGTTCGTCGAGCCCAATCCGGCCGGTTCCAAATGCGGATTGTCGCTGCTGGGCCGGATGAGCGATGAGGTCCGCTTGCCCATGGTTTCCGCGACACCTCCGGCTCGGGCGCTGATCCGGCAAGCCATGGCCTATGCCGGGCTGATCGACGCCTGACCGGCAAGGCCGCTGGCCATCCACAACCAAGAACAGGTCCCCGTTTTGGCCAAGGACGAAACTAACTTCAAGGTCGTCGCCGACAATCGGCGGGCACGCTACAACTATGAGATCGGTGATGTCTTCGAGGCCGGCCTGGTGCTAACCGGAACCGAGGTCAAATCCTTGCGGAGCGGCAAGGCGACAATCGCTGAAAGCTATGCCTCGGCTGAAAAAGGCGAACTGTTCCTGATCAACGCGACCATCCCGGAATATGGCCACGGCAATCGCTTCAATCATGAGCCGAAGCGGCCCCGCAAACTTCTGATGAAGGCGCGCGAGATCGCCAAATTGACCCAGGGCGTGGCCCGGGAAGGCATGACGCTCATTCCACTCAAGGTTTATTTCAACGATCGCGGGCGCGCCAAGCTCACGCTGGCGATCGGGCGAGGCAAGAAGCTGCACGACAAGCGCGCGACCGAGAAGGAGCGCGATTGGAATCGCGAGAAGTCCCGCGTCCTGCGCGATAAAGGCTAG
>CAXTME010000021.1:50503-51085 GCA_964245215.1 uncultured Lichenihabitans sp. | reverse complement strand
CGCAGATCATCGATCGGCTGGTGGCGCATGGGATGGCGCGGGCGAGCAAGCCGATGTTGGACTGAGAGTCCGGGACGGGTGCTCGTTTCCCCTCAGCAAGGCCGGTCCGAAACTCGTCAGGCGTCGTGCAGAATGTCGCCGATCGCCTTCGCCAGCCCATCGGCGACGCGGCGGATTCGGGCATTGCTGCGAACCTCTTCATGCATGACCAACCAGACCGGCAGGGGCGGGAGACGCATGTCGATGTCGACCTGCTCGAGGTCCGGATGGCGGCCTGCTACCAGGACCTGTGCGAAGCCGACACCGGCTCCGGCCAGCAGGAGGTTCCAGTAGACCATCTGGTCGTCGCAGCGGATGGGGAAGTCCGCGCGCGTCACCGCAAGGCCGTGCGCGGCAAACGCCTTGATGATGGCGTCGCTGCGATCGAAGCCGATGACATCATGCTCCAGTAGGTTCTCGATCGTTTCGATTCGGCCGCGGCGGGCGAAGTAGGCGTGGGCGCCGAACAGGCCGATCGGAGCGTCGCCGAGCTTACGCGCGATCAGAGCATTCTGGGTCGGGTCGAACATGCGGATCGCAATG